>NZ_JBHVMS010000004.1:0-773808 GCF_042796855.1 Streptomyces sp. NPDC057877 | reverse complement strand
AGCCGGGCCGGCAGCAGACGTCTGCGCTGCTCCGCACGACCACAGGCAGCCACCACACGATCCACCAACCCGGGCCGATACACCCAGGTCAGCAACCCCAGCCCCGATAACTCGCCGATATCCGCAGACACCCGCACCACCCCCGGGAAGCACTACGCAGCAGCGTACGCCCGCAGGCTAAAACAACGGCATTGCGGCTAGGGCCTGTCTGACAGTTCCCGCCCGCTCAGCGGAATTGTCAGACAGGCCCGGGCTGCCGCATCTCCCAGAACAGCAGCTCCGCAGCCGTCACCCCCACCGCCTCCAGGTCCTTCGCGTCCGTGACGCGGGCCGAGTCGCCCGGCCCCAGGGGCTCCTGGTCCAGGTGTGCCTCGCCGCGCACCACGTGGACGTACACGTACGCCCCGTCCGGCACCGCCGTGCGCTCCCCCGGTGACAACCGGCGGACGTGGAGCATCGCGCCCGCCTCCGGGAGGGCGTACGGGGTGCAGTCGGCGATGCCGGGGACGATCTCGTAGAAGGGGTCGCCGCCGGGGTGTCGGGGGGCGAGCCACATCTGGAGGAAGGTCAGGGGCTCCGGGCCGTCGTTGCGTTCGACGTGGCGGACGCCGGAGGCGCTGCTCAGGCGTTGGACGTCTCCGGGGCGGACCACCGTCTCGTGGCCCGTCGAGTCGCGGTGGGTCAGTTCGCCCGAGACGACCCACGTGACGATCTCGGTGTGGCTGTGGGGGTGCTCGGTGAAGCCCGCGCCGGGGGCGAGGTGCTCCTCGTTGCAGGCGATCAGGGGGCCGAAGCGGAGGTTGTCGGGGTCGTAGTGCGGGCCGAAGGAGAAGGCGTGGCGGGTTTCGACGCCTGCCTGCGGGTCGCCGCCGGGGTAGCGCTCGTCCGCGCGCCGTACGTCCATCACGGGGTCCACCGTAGCCCCGGCGGAGTCCCTCCCCGGTGCGCACTGCTGACCCGGCGGCGCATGCCCCGCGCCGGATAAGGCAGTCTTGTCCCGTGCCCGAACCCGAAACCAGCGCCGCCGACGCCACCGTGCCCGACGTCCACCCGCATGCCGCGACCCTGAAACGGCTGGAGAGGTCCTCCGGATCGCTCGCCGCGCAGGCCATCGCGCGGATGGACGAGTCGCTGCCCTGGTACCGGGCGATGCCCCCGGAGAACCGTTCCTGGATCGGGCTCGTCGCCCAGGCCGGTATCGCCGCGTTCACCGAGTGGTTCCGGCACCCGGACGCCCCGCAGGCCATCTCCACCGATGTCTTCGGCACCGCGCCGCGCGAGCTGACCCGGGCCATCACGCTGCGGCAGACCGTGGAGATGGTGCGGACGACCATCGAGGTCATGGAGTCCGCCATCGACGAGGTCGCGGCTCCCGGGGACGAGAGTGTGCTGCGGGAGGCTCTCCTCGTCTACGCGCGTGAGATCGCCTTCGCCACCGCGCAGGTCTATGCGCAGGCCGCCGAGGCACGGGGTGCCTGGGACGCCCGGCTGGAGTCGCTCGTCGTGAACGCCGTGCTCAGCGGGGAGGCCGACGAAGGGGCCGTCAGCCGGGCCGCCGCGCTGGGGTGGAACTCGCCGGAGCATGTGTGCGTCGTCCTCGGGACCGCGCCCGACGGGGACAGCGAGCTGACCGTGGAGGCCATTCGACGGGCCGCGCGGCACGCCAAGCTCCAGGTGCTCACCGGGGTCCTCGGGGACCGGCTCGTCGTGATCGCGGGCGGCAGTGACAATCCGCTGGCGGTGGCGAAGTCGCTGATCGGGCCGTATGCGGCCGGACCGGTCGTCGCCGGGCCCGTCGTGCCCGATCTGCAGGCCGCGACCCGGTCCGCGCAGGCCGCCGCCGCGGGGCTGAAGGCGTGTTCCGCCTGGCAGGACGCGCCCCGGCCGGTGCTGGCGGACGATCTGCTGCCGGAGCGCGCCATAGCCGGGGATCCCAGCGCGCGCGAGCAGTTGGTGGAGGAGATCTACAGACCGCTGGAGGTCGCGGGCTCCGCGCTGCTGGAGACGCTGAGCGTCTACCTGGAGCAGGCGAGCAGCCTGGAGGGCGCCGCGCGGATGCTGTTCGTGCATCCCAACACCGTGCGCTACCGGCTTCGACGTGTGACTGACGTCACCGGCTGGTCACCCTCCGATGTGCGCTCGGCGTTCACTCTGCGCATCGCGCTGATCCTGGGGCGTCTCGTCGATCGAGACCTTCAGGCCTAGTGTTTTGTCGGGGGGCCACAAAACCCCCTGCTGTTCTTCGTCCCTGTCCCCACGGGCGGTCGTGGGGCTCCACAAGAGAGAGTGTGAGAGTGCTCGTACTCGTCGCTCCCGGCCAGGGCGCTCAGACGCCCGGCTTCCTGACCCCCTGGCTCGAACTGCCCGGCGCCGCCGACCGCGTGGCCGCCTGGTCGGACGCCATCGGCCTGGACCTCGCCCACTACGGCGGCCAGGCCGACGCCGACGCGATCCGTGACACCGCGGTGGCGCAGCCGCTGCTGGTCGCCGCCGGTCTGCTCTCCGGCATGGCACTCGGTGACATCTCGCCGGGCGCCGTGGCCGGGCACAGCGTCGGCGAGATCACCGCCGCCGCCTTCGCCGGGGTGCTCGACGACACCGCCGCCCTGAGCCTCGTACGAGGGCGCGGCCTGGCGATGGCCGAGGCCGCCGCCGTCACCGAGACCGGGATGTCGGCGCTGCTCGGCGGCGACCCCGCGACCAGCGTGGCGCACCTGGAGAAGCTCGGCCTGACCCCGGCGAACATGAACGGCGCCGGACAGATCGTCGCCGCGGGCACGCTGGAGCAGCTCGCGGCGCTGGCCGAGGACAAGCCGGAGGGCGTGCGCAAGGTCATCCCGTTGAAGGTCGCGGGCGCCTTCCACACCCACCACATGGGTCCCGCCGTGGAGAAGCTGGCCGGGGCCGCCAAGGAGCTGACGCCCGGCGACCCCAAGGTCACCTACGTCTCCAACAAGGACGGCGCCACGGTCGCCACCGGCGCCGAGGTGCTGGAGCGGCTGGTCGGGCAGGTCGCCAACCCGGTCCGCTGGGACCTGTGCATGGAGACGTTCAAGGAGCTGGGCGTCACCGCGATGATCGAGGTCTGCCCGGGCGGCACCCTCACCGGTCTGGCCAAGCGCGCCCTGCCCGGTGTCCGGACGCTCGCCCTGAAGACCCCCGCCGACCTCGACGCGGCCCGCCAGCTCGTCGCCGAGCACGTCTGACGCCCTAAGGAGCCGACCGGAAAATGGCGAAGATCAAGCCCAGCAAGGGCGCCCCGTACGCGCGCATCCTCGGCGTGGGCGGCTACCGGCCCACCCGGGTGGTGCCCAACGAGGTGATCCTGGAGAAGATCGACTCGTCCGACGAGTGGATCCGCTCGCGCTCCGGCATCGAGACCCGGCACTGGGCGAACGACGAGGAGACCGTCGCCGCGATGTCGGTGGAGGCCTCCGGCAAGGCGATCGCCGACGCCGGGATCGCCGCCGAGCAGATCGGCGCGGTGATCGTCTCCACGGTCAGCCACTTCAAGCAGACCCCGGCCGTGGCCACCGAGATCGCCGACAAGCTCGGCACGGCCAAGGCCGCCGCCTTCGACATCTCCGCGGGCTGCGCGGGCTTCGGCTACGGCCTGACCCTCGCCAAGGGCATGATCGTCGAGGGTTCCGCCGAGTACGTCCTGGTCATCGGCGTGGAGCGGCTGAGCGACCTGACCGACCTGGAGGACCGGGCGACGGCCTTCCTGTTCGGCGACGGCGCCGGTGCCGTGGTCGTCGGCCCGTCGCAGGAGCCCGCGATCGGCCCCACGGTGTGGGGTTCCGAGGGCGACAAGTCGGAGACCATCAAGCAGACCGTGCCGTGGACGGACTACCGCGACGGCCAGGTCGAGAAGTTCCCCGCGATCACCCAGGAGGGCCAGGCGGTCTTCCGCTGGGCCGTGTTCGAGATGGCGAAGGTCGCCCAGCAGGCGCTGGACGCGGCCGGGATCAGCCCGGACGAACTGGACGTCTTCATCCCGCACCAGGCCAACGAGCGGATCATCGACTCGATGGTGAAGACCCTCAAGCTGCCGGAGACCGTCACGGTCGCCCGTGATGTCCGCACCACCGGCAACACCTCGGCCGCCTCGATCCCGCTCGCGATGGAGCGGCTCCTGGCGACCGGGGAGGCGAAGAGCGGCGACACCGCGCTCGTCATCGGATTCGGGGCGGGTCTCGTCTACGCCGCGTCGGTCGTTACCCTCCCCTAGGCACTCCGTGCCGGATGATGCGTCCGGTGCGGGAACCGCAACACCCGCCGCTCACGCGGCGGGCGCCACACCCTCTGAATATCTACGAAGGAGCGCCAACATGGCCGCCACTCAGGAAGAGATCGTCGCCGGTCTCGCGGAGATCGTGAACGAGATCGCCGGCATCCCGGTTGAGGACGTCCAGCTGGACAAGTCCTTCACCGACGACCTGGACGTCGACTCGCTGTCCATGGTCGAGGTCGTCGTCGCCGCCGAGGAGCGCTTCGACGTCAAGATCCCGGACGACGACGTCAAGAACCTCAAGACGGTCGGCGACGCGACCGAATACATCCTCAAGCACCAGGGCTGATCCACCGATCAGGCCCCTGGGCTGACTGCCCCGCCACCCGGCGGTGGCGCCGTCATCCCCGCCTCGGCGGGGGTTGTCCTCCTCGAATCCGTTGGAGAAAGAATTCCCGTGAGCCCGACCAATCGCACCGTGGTCGTCACCGGTATCGGCGCAACCACACCGCTGGGTGGCGACGCAGCCTCGACCTGGGAAGGGCTGGTCGCCGGACGTTCCGGCGTCAAGCTCCTGGAGCAGGACTGGGCCGCCGAACAGGCCGTCCGCATCGCCGCTCCCATCGCCGTGGAGCCCTCCGAGGTCATCCCGCGGCCACAGGCCCGCCGACTGGACCGCTCGGCGCAGTTCGCGCTGATCGCCGCCCAGGAGGCATGGGCCGACGCCGGTTTCACCGCCAAGGCCGGTGAGGGGTCGGAGGTCGACCCGGACCGGCTCGGCGCCGTCATCGCCTCCGGCATCGGCGGTGTGACGACCCTCCTCGACCAGTACGACGTGCTCAAGGAGAAGGGCGTACGCCGCGTCTCCCCGCACACCGTCCCCATGCTGATGCCGAACAGCCCGTCCGCGAACGTGGGTCTGGCCGTGGGCGCCCGCGCGGGCGTGCACACGCCGGTCTCCGCCTGCGCGTCCGGCGCCGAGGCCATCGGCTACGCCATCGAGATGATCCGCACCGGCCGTGCCGACGTCGTCGTCGCCGGTGGTACGGAGGCGGCGATCCACCCGCTGCCCATCGCCGCGTTCGGCAACATGATGGCGATGTCCAAGAACAACGACGACCCGCAGGGCGCGTCGCGCCCCTACGACGTCGCCCGCGACGGCTTCGTCATGGGCGAGGGCGCCGGTGTGATCGTCCTGGAGTCCGCCGAGCACGCCGCCAAGCGCGGGGCGCGGGTGTACGCCGAGGCGGTCGGGCAGGGCATCTCCGCCGACAGCCACGACATCGTGCAGCCGGAGCCGGAGGGGCGGGGCATCACGCACGCCCTGCACAACCTGCTGGACCGCACCGACCTGGAGCCGTCGGAGATCGTGCACGTCAACGCGCACGCGACGTCGACGCCCGCCGGTGACATCGCCGAGCTGAAGGCACTGCGGAAGGTGT
Source organism: Streptomyces sp. NPDC057877 (assembly GCF_042796855.1). Classification (NCBI taxonomy): domain Bacteria; kingdom Bacillati; phylum Actinomycetota; class Actinomycetes; order Kitasatosporales; family Streptomycetaceae; genus Streptomyces; species Streptomyces sp. NPDC057877. The sequence continues at coordinate 768,135 of NZ_JBHVMS010000004.1, read as the reverse complement.
TCGGCGATGACGCCGACCACATGGCGGTGTCCGCGACCAAGTCCATGACGGGGCATCTGCTGGGTGGCGCGGGTGGGGTGGAGACCGTCGCTACGGTGCTCGCTCTGTACCACCGGGTGGCGCCGCCGACCATCAACGTCGAGAACCTCGACCCGGAGGCGGAGGCCAACGCGGACGTGGTGCGCGGTGAGGCGCGGAAGCTGCCCGTGGACGGGCGGATCGCCGCGCTGAACGACTCGTTCGGGTTCGGTGGGCACAACGTGGTGCTGGCGTTCCGTACGGTGTGACCGCGTCGCTTGAGCTGAAGATGGCCCGGGTCCCCTTGGGGGGCTCGGGCCATCGCCGTTGGGGGTCCTTGTCGTGTGCCGGGTGCGGGTGGTTCGTGGCTGGTCGCGCGGTTCCCCGCGCCCCTTGGGCGCGTCCACCGAGCCCTTGTGAAAAGGCCCCCCTTACACTGCCTGCCCCTCAGACCACCTGGTGCAGCCATCTCACCGGGGCGCCCTCGCCCGCGTAGCGGAAGGGTTCCAGTTCGTCGTCCCAGGGCTTGCCGAGGAGCTTGGCGATCTCGGCCTCCAGGTCGGTCTCGCCGCGCTGGGCGCGCACCAGGGCGGCGCGCAGGCGGTCCTCGGGGATGAGGATGTCGCCGTGGATGCCGGTGACGGCGTGGAAGATGCCGAGGTCGGGGGTGCAGCTGTAGCGCTCGCCCTCGGCGGTCGGGCAGGGCTCGGCGGTGACCTCGAAGCGCAGCAGGTGCCAGCCGCGCAGCGCGGAGGCCAGTTTGGAGGCGGTGCCCGCCTCGCCCTGCCAGGAGAACTCCGAGCGCCAGGTGCCGGGCGCGGCGGGCTGCCGGATCCAGTCGAGGTTGACGCGGGTGCCCAGCACCCCGGCGACGGCCCACTCGACGTGCGGGCACAGCGCGCGCGGAGCGGAGTGCACGTACAGAACTCCACGTGTCGTCACCGGGACCTCCGGGCAGAGCGTGACGTGTGCGGTCGGGTGGGCGGCGGTGGCAGCGGGGCCACACTGATGGCGAGGCTACCGTGCGGCGGCGCGAGGAGTGTGACGTACCGTCGGTCCCGGTGCTCACAACGCCGCCCTTTCACCCGGCAGGACGCCTGTGCGGGCGGCATGCGGTGGCGTTCGCCGTGCGGCCGGGAACTTGCGCGCGTTGTTATGGGTGGGGGCGAGCAGGGCGGAAGTGTGTCGACCGAGGGGATCTGCTGGGCATGCGGAGTGGGAGCCACCGCGCGGGGGGTGTGTTCGCGGCGTTGGTCGCGGGTGTGCTGGCGCTGACGGGATGTGACGCGGTCGGCGGTGACTCCCCCGGCCCCACGGCGGACGCGAGCGGTGCGCGGCCGTCGCCGAAGCCGACGCCGCTGTGGGACCGCAGCCCGGAGTCGATCGCGGCGGTGGGCGACTCCATCACCCGGGGCTTCGACGCGTGCCGGGTGCTGTCGGACTGTCCGGAGGTGTCCTGGGCGACCGGCGGCAGCGCGGAGGTGAACAGCCTGGCGGTGCGGCTGCTGGGGCGGGCCGGTGCGGCGGAGCGCAGCTGGAACTACGCGGTGACCGGGGCGCGGATGGCGGATCTGCCCGGCCAGATGGCCCGCGCGGCGGCCCGTGGGCCGGAGTTGGTGACGGTGATGACGGGCGCGAACGACGCGTGCCGGGCGTCGACGTCGCAGATGACCCCGGTGGCCGAGTTCCGTGCCGACTTCGAGGACGCCCTGCACACCCTGCGCGGTGCCGCGCCGAAGGCGCAGGTGTACGTGGCGAGCGTGCCGAACCTGCTGCGGCTGTGGTCGGAGGGCCGGACCAGCCCGTTGGGCAAGCAGGTGTGGAAGCTGGGCATCTGCCCGTCGATGCTGGACGACGCGGACGCGCTGGACACGGCGGCGAACCTCCGCCGGGAGACGGTGAGCAAGCGGGTGGAGGACTACAACACCGTGCTGGAGGAGGTCTGCGCCGAGGACCGCCGCTGCCGCTTCGACGGCGGCGCGGTGTACGACTACCGGTTCGGACCGGCGCAGTTGAGCCAGTGGGACTGGTTCCACCCCAGCAAGAACGGCCAGGCGCGGCTCGCGGAGATCGCGTACCGCACGGTGACGGCCCGGCAGTCGCCGTCGTAGCGGCCGTGACCTAGGGTTTCGCTCATGAATGAACTTTCCGGCACACGTTTCGGCACACTTTCCGACGGCACCGAGGTGCACTGTTGGACTCTGGAGCGCGCGGGCACACGGGTCCGCGTGCTGTCGTACGGCGGGATCGTGCAGTCCGTGGAGGTGCCGGACCGGACCGGACACACCGGGAACGTGGTGCTGGGGTTCGGGGAGCCGGGTGGCTACGAGGAGCACTCCGGGCCGTACTTCGGGGCGCTGATCGGGCGGTACGCGAACCGGATCGGCGGCGGCCGGTTCGACCTCGACGGGCGGACGTACTCGGTCGCCCGCAACGAGGGGCCGAGCAGTCTGCACGGCGGCGGGCGCGGCTTCGACAAGCGGATGTGGGACGTGGTCCCGGCCGGGGCGCACGCGGTGCGGCTGTCGCGGGTCAGTCCGGACGGGGAGGAAGGTTTCCCCGGGCGTCTCGAGGTGGCGGCGACCTACGCCCTCGACGCGTCCGGCGCGCTGCTGATCGACTACGAGGCGGTCACGGACGCGCCGACCGTCGTGGCCCTGACGAACCACTCCTACTGGAACCTGGGCGGCGTGGACGCCGGTGCGGAGAGCACCGCCGGGCACGAGCTGCGGATCGACGCCTCCCGGTACACGCCGGTGGACGCCGATCTGATCCCGACGGGCGTGGCGGAGGTGGCGGACACCCGCTTCGACTTCCGGGAGCGCCGCAAGACGGGATCCGGGTACGACCACAACTACGTGCTCGACAAGGGGGTCACGGAGACCGCCGTGGAGATCGCGGAGCTGTACGACGCGGCGTCCGGCCGGGTGCTGACGGTGGCGACCACCGAACCGGGCCTCCAGCTCTACACCGCCGACCAGCTGACCGGCCCGTTCGCCCCAGGCTCCGGCATCGCCCTGGAGACTCAGCACTTCCCCGACTCCCCCAACCACCCCGACTTCCCGAGCACGGTGCTGCGGCCGGGTCAGGTGTACCGGTCGCGGACCGTCTACGGGTTCGGGGTGCGCGACTGACGACGAAAGGGTCCAGCCCCGGCCCGGTGGTCAGGTCACCGGGCCGGGGCTGCGTCCGACGGTAACCGGCGTGGTGATCCCGTGGTCGGCTATCGGGCGCCCTCGGATGAATCTCGTACGAACCCTTCACAAACGGCCACACGGCCTTCGGAAGACGGTCTTCCGGTACGGCGGTGGCCTGCGATACTTCCGCCGTCCGGCACCACGCACGCTCCCCACGGCGACGGAAGGCCCGAACTCCCTTGAATTCCATACGTGTGCGCACCAGAGGACGGCTGCTCGGCACCCTCGGTCTGACCCTGCTGCTGACCGCCCTGTCGGCCCCGGCGACGGCGATGTCCGGTCCGGCGCTCGCGCCCACCGTCGAGGAGCAGCGCCTCGACGGCCCCGTCCCGCGGGAGATCCTGCGCCGCTCCGGGTTCGACACGGCGGCGGCAGAGCTGGCCGGGAGGCTGGACTCCGCCCGCTCCTACGCCCAGGCCCGGCGGATCGTCGTCCACGAGGGGTCGGCGCTGTGGCGGCGGGCCGTGGACCGGGCCCAGGGGCGGGGTCCGGCGGGCGGGGACCTCAGCCGGGACGACGACCGGCCGCTGTACTGGGCGCGGCTGGGCATGACGCGTGAACTGCGCGGCTGGGAGCCGTCGTTCGCGCTCTCCGAGGCGCGGCGGTCGGCGCTGCTCGACGCCCTGGAGCGCACCTCGCGCGGGCAGGCGGACATCCGGTACGGCGGCGGGGACGGGACGCGGCGGGTGCTGCTCACCGGCTTCGACCCGTTCACCCTGGACCGGGACATCCGTATCTCCAACCCGTCCGGCGCCACGGCGCTCGCGCTCGACGGCACGGTGGTCGAGACGGCGGACGGTCCGGCGCGGGTGGAGACGGCGGTGTTCCCGGTGCGCTGGCGGGACTTCACGGCGGGGACCGTGGAGCGGACATTGCGGCCGTACCTGCCGAAGGTGGATCTGTTCGCGACGGTCAGTCAGGGCCGGGTGGGCCGGTTCGACATCGAGCGCACCAACGGGGCCTGGCGGGGCGGGTTCCCGGACAACGAGGACATCGGCCTGACGGAGACGGTCCCGGTGACCGATCCGGCCTCCCAGCCGCAGTGGACGTCGACGACGCTGCCGTACGCGGCGATCGTGGCGGCGCGGACCGGCCGTTTCCCGGTCTACGACAACACCTCGGTCACCGAGGTACCGGCGGGCGGCGCGGAGCCCGTGGTGCGCCCCGAGGGGCCGACGCCGGGCTCGACCGCGCGGGCCGGGGGCGGCGGCAACTACCTCTCCAACGAGATCGCCTACCGGGCGACGCTGCTACGGGACCGGCTGGGCCTGCGCGCCACGCTGCCCGGCGGTCATGTGCACACGCCGGTGCTCCAGTTCGGCGCGGGGAACACCACCGAGGTCACCGACCCGGAGTTCGTGCGCAACCGGCTGGACATCATCGCGCAGGTGCGGTCGATCCTCGGGGTGGCCGTCAGCGGGTGATCTCCTCCTTGGCCGCCTGGTCCGCTTCGTCGTCCCGCGTCTCCTCGCCCAGCAGGTCGCGCGCCATGAGCGTGGCGCCCGCGACCGCGCCGGGCATCAGGAAGACGGCGACGAAGGGGACCAGGAAGGCCAGGCCGAGCGGGGTCCCGAAGCCCCAGGCCAGGGTCCTGCGGCCACGCAGGAGGGCGAGGCGCTCGCGGAGGTCGACGCGGCGGCGCTGGAGGGCCACGGCGGTCAGTTCCTCGGCGAGGAAGAAGCCGGTGACGAAGAAGCCGATCACGGGGACGACGGTCTGGCCGACAACCGGCAGGAAGCCGAGGCCGAACAGCAGCACGCCCCAGAGCACGGCCCGGAAGAGGATGCGCAGGCTGTCCCGGGCGGAGATCCACAGCTCCCGGTGGAGCGGCAGGCCGGACTCGGGTGCGGTGCCGTCCGGGGAGACGTCCCGGTCGACGCGCTCGGAGAGGCTCTCGTAGAACGGCTGCCCGATCAGCAGGGTGGCGGCCGTGAAGGTGAGGACGGAGAGCAGCAGGGCGAGCGCGAACAGCACGGCGGTGAGGAAGCCGCGGAACAGCCCCTCCCAGGGGCTGGACCAGTCGTCGGCGAACGGCGTCGCCCAGGCCACGAAGTCCCCGCCCCACAGGGCCAGGGAGACCAGTGCCGCCGCGTACAGGAGCAGGGTGATCAGGCCCGGCAGCAGTCCGAAGCCGTACTGCCTGCCGTGCCGGGCCACCCATCGCTGGCCTTTGAGGAGATAGCCGAAACCCACCCCGAGATCGCGCATGGCAGGACTCTATCCAGAGGGCCAGGGGCGGGCTGCTGTCGGGTCAGGAGTCCAGCATGCGCTGGAGCAGGTCGCGCAGGGCCAGTCGCTCCCGCTCCGACAGTCCGGCCAGGGGCTCGCGGGCGAAGCGCAGGGACTCGCGCAGGTCCTTGGCCACCCGGCGGCCCTCCGCCGTCGCCGCGGCCAGTTTGACGCGGCGGTCGACGGGGTCGGGGCGGCGCTCGACCAGGCCGCGGGATTCGAGGCGGTCCACGATGCCGGTGACGTTCGACGGCTCGCACTTGAGCTTGTTGGCGAGCTTGCGCATCGGCAGGGGTTCGAGGCTGAGCAGACCGAGGAGTTTGGCCTGGGCGCCGGTGAGGGCGTGGTCGGCGGCGGCCTGTTCGTACTCGTCGTGGTAGCGGGCGACGACTGAGCCGATGAGGTCGACCACCTCGAGGGTGAGCGCGTCGGGACGGCGCGTGGTGGGGGGTGTGGCCATGCTGTCCAGGGTACCCGCTTACTTGACACGCTGAAATATTACAGAGCATTGTTGTTTCAGGTACTGAAACAAACTGGTGCCGAAGTAACTGGAGAGGCCTTCCGATGACCGACACCCCCACACTCCCCGCCGTCAGCCGCGAGTGGCGGCTGCTCAGCCGCCCGGTCGGCTGGCCGAAGCCCGAGGACTTCGAGCTGGCCGAGGCCGAGATCCGGCAGCCCGGCCCCGGCGAGGTCCTGGTCCGGAACGCGTACCTCTCCGTCGACCCGTACATGCGCGGCCGGATGAGCGCCGCCAAGTCCTACGTCGCCCCGTACGAGCTGGGCAAGGCCATGCAGGGCGGCGCCGTCGGCGAGGTCGTCGCCTCCGGCGCCGAGGGCGTCGCGCCCGGCGACCACGTCCTGCACTTCGGCGGCTGGCGGGAGTACGCCACCGTCGAGGCCAAGCACGCCGTCAAGGTCGACCCCGGGACCGCGCCCCTGTCGGCGTACCTCGGCGTGCTCGGCATGACCGGCCTCACCGCCTACGCCGGGCTGCTGCGCACCGCCTCCTTCAAGGAGGGCGACGCGGTGTTCGTGTCGGGCGCCGCGGGCGCGGTCGGCAGCCAGGTCGGGCAGCTCGCCAGGCTGAAGGGCGCCTCGCGGGTGATCGGCTCCGCGGGCTCCGCCGACAAGGTGAAGCTGCTGGTCGAGGAGTACGGCTTCGACGCCGCGTTCAACTACAAGGACGGCCCGGTGAGCCAGCAGTTGCGCGCCGCCGCGCCGGACGGGGTGGACGTCTACTTCGACAACGTCGGCGGGGACCACCTGGAGGCGGCCATCGGCTCCCTCAACCGGGGCGGCCGGATCGCGGTCTGCGGAATGATCTCCGTCTACAACAACACCGAGCCCGCGCCGGGCCCGCGCAACCTCGCCCGGCTGATCCAGACCCGCGGCCGGATCGAGGGCTTCCTGGTCGGCGACCACTACGACCTCCAGCCGGAGTTCGTGGCCGAGGTGGGCCCCTGGGTGGCCTCGGGGGCGCTGAAGTACCGGGAGACGGTGGTGGAGGGCATCGAGAACAACCTGGAGGCGTTCCTCGGGGTCCTGCGGGGCGACAACACCGGGAAGATGATCGTCAAGCTCTGACCGGTTCCCTGGATTTCCGCAGTGCGGTAACTTCTTTCCGAAACCGTCTGGGATCGTGGGCGCGAGTCCCGGGCGGGCCGAGGAGGAAGACAACCGCATGCCCATCCAGCAGACCGACGTCCTCTACACCGCCGTCGCCACCGCGGAGAACGGCCGTGACGGCCGGGTCGCCACCGACGACGGCAGGCTCGACCTCGTGGTGAACCCGCCGAAGGAGATGGGCGGCAGCGGCGCCGGGACCAACCCGGAGCAGTTGTTCGCCGCCGGTTACAGCGCCTGCTTCCAGGGCGCCCTGGCCGTCGTCGCCCGCCAGCAGGACGCCGACGTCTCCGGCTCGACGGTCACCGCGAAGGTGGGGATAGGCAGGAACGGCGACGGCTTCGGGCTCGTCGTCGAGATCTCGGCGGACCTCCCGGGCGTGGACCCGGCGACGGCACGGGCGCTCGTGGAGAAGGCGCACACCGTCTGCCCCTACTCCAAGGCGACCCGGGGCGACATCACCGTGACGCTTGCCTGAGTGCGGGCGTTGCACACGGCGGAGGCCGCACCCTTGGACGTGGGGTGCGGCCTTCGCCATGTCCTCAGCCGACGACCGGGCCGCTACCCGACGCCGAACAGCGCCCGGCCCAACTGGGCGTACTGCCCCTTCGGATGCGCCCGGAACAGGGGCTCCGTGCCGAACAGGACGGCCCGTTCGCCACTGACCACGGACGCCTGGCCCGCGGCGGCGGCCGGACCGCCGGTGCCGTCGGGGCGCGGGCGCCAGTGGCCGGAGAGCAGAGGGTTCCCGGTCGCGTACGACTGCTCCACGCGCACCCCGTCGCCGAGCCCGGTGAACCACACGGGCGCGTACACGAACCCGGTGGTGACCCGGCCCTCCCGGGCGACCCGCACCACGCCGTTGGCGTCGCCGTTGCCCGCCACCGCCGTCACCGGCAGCAGCCCGGCGGCCGAGTTGAGCGCCGCGCCCGCCGTGCCCCGGCCGACGTAACCGCCGTCCGCGAGGAAGGCGTCCAGGGCCGTGCGGGCGGCCGGGGTGAGGGAGCCGTGGGTGAGGCCGGTGGAGACGAACAGGACGTCCGTGCCCGACCAGTCGAAGCCCGCGTTCAGCACCGCCGTGGAGACCGGCGTCACCTCGAAGCCCATCTCGCGCAGCGCGAACAGCTCGCCCGGGGTGACGGCCGCCGCGATGCGGAGGTGGCGCAGCGGGGTGCCGCCTCCGCGGTCGGTGGCCTCGAAGGCGACGTCGTAGGCGCGGGCCGCGGTGACGGCCTGGGCGCGTGCCGACGCCGGGACGAGCGCGCTGCCGTCGGTGGTCTGCCGTATCCGCACACCCTGCCGGAGCAGGGAGTTGAGGGCGGCGATCTCGCGCGGGTCGTCCAGCCGCAGCCGCAGGTCGCCGCGCGGGGCGACCTGGGCGACGGGCGTGGCGGCGGTGACCGGCCGCAGGAGGGCGGTGGGGAGCTGACCCGAGCGGACGGGGTCGACCGTGGCGCCCCAGAGCCTGCCCAGGCTCCAGCCCGAGATGTCGTACATCACCGAGACGTCGGCGCTGATGTCCCGTCCGTCGGCGAGCAACACGTTCGCCAGGCCGCGCTTGGGCTGGCGCATGTCGACGACGTAACTGCCCTTCGGGTACGTCCGGTCGCCGAGCCGGAGGGGGTGGGCGGCGCGGGTGACGCGGACGTCGTTGGCGAGCAGGTGGTCCACCAGGCGGGCGGCGGCGGGGGCCGAGCGCTGCCGGGTGCCCGCGGGGATGACGTGGGCGCGCGGGAACCTGGTCGTGTAGACGTCCTCGGGGCCGATGCCGGGGACGCCGGGGACGGTCTCCGGGGACACCGGGACCTGGGGCGCGCCCGCCGCGCCCCGGCGGAAGACCTCGATCTGGTCGGCGATGAGCCCGGTGCGGTGGGTGCGCACATGGTCGAGGGTGGCGTCCATGGCCGCCCCGGCCACCGCCACGTTGACCGCCGAGCGGCGGCGCAGTTCGGCCTCCGACAGGGTGTCGTAGGAGGCGTTGTTCACCCGCAGCGGGATCTCCACGGTGTGGGCGGCCACCGTGCCGTGGAAGGCGGCGTACTGCGGGGTGAAGATGGGCGGCCAGTCGTCCCAGCCCTCCTCCTGGTCCCGGAAGGGGATCTGCGCGGGCTCCACGCCGTCCTTCTCGGGCGTGTAGCCGAGGCCGTTGACGGCGGCCTCCATGCCGAGGGCGTTGGCGTAGGTGTTCTTCAGGAAGAGGTCGTACTCGTAGTTCTCGCCGTGCGGCGGGGTCGTCGGCTCGATCAGGGTGCCGTTGACATAGCCGTGCAGGTCGAGCATGACGGCCGGTTGCCGGTCCGTCATGATCTGGCGCATCGCGCGGGTCTCCGGCTGGGAGCCGGTGACGAAGTCGCGGTTGAGGTCGAAGCCGTTCGCGTTGGCGCGGGTTCCGGCGATGCGGCCGTCAGGGTTGGCGGTGATGTTGAAGTACAGGCGGCTGTGCGCGAGCAGGTCCTCGGTGCGGGCGTCGTTGGCGGTGGCGAGCCGCTCGATGAGCCGCAGGGCGGCGTCGGTGCCCTCCCACTCGTTGCCGTGGATGTTGCTGTTGAAGAAGACCGGTGCCTTGTAGGCCGACTTGAGGCCGGGGTCCTTGGCGGCGAGCGCGGGGGCGTTCCCGATGAGGTCGCGCATCCGGTCCTGGGCGCGGGTCTGCCGGGCGGTCTCCGGGGCGGTGACGGTGACGAGGTAGAGGCGGTGACCGCCCGCCGAGCGGCCCGCGACCTCGACGCTCACCCGGTCGCCGAGGCGTTGCAGTTCGTTCAGCTTCGGGGCGATGGCGTGGTACGGGGTGAGGCCGAGCTTCAGCGACTTGTCGGCCGGGTTCTCCGGGTCCGGGGGGAGGGTGCGGGTGCGGGGGTAGCCACGGCCGGTGTCCGGGGCCTGCGGCGCACGGGTGGCGAGCGCCTGCCGGGTGGCGTCCTCGGAGGCGGTGGCGGGGCGGCGGTCGAGGGCGGGGTGCGCGTCCTCGCGGGTGACGGGGGCGCCAGGGTCCGCGCTGGCGGGGGCGGTGGTCAGGAGGAGCGAACTCGCCGTGGTGACGACGAGGGCTGCCATCAGGACGGGTCTCGCAGGGGTGGTTCTCGTGGTGCGCACGCGTACCTCCTCCGGGCTTCCTGAGATCGGTACGGCGAGACCTACCCCGTTCGACTCACCCGCAACAGAGGTTCGACTCACCCGCAGCAGTGGGCAGTTGGCCGCGCTACCGCCCCCCGGTCACGTACACCACCACAGGAACCGGTCGCACGTCTTGGTGGGGTCCGGCGTGGGCTCCACCGTCGGTGTGCCGGGCGTCGGGGTCGGGTCCGGGTCGTCGGCGGGGGGCGGGTCGGAGGGGGCGGGGGGCGGGGGGTCGGCCTCGGAGGTCTGGGGGTCGCGGGTCGGGGAGTCCTCGGGCGTCTCCTCGTCGTCCTCTTCCTTCTCCTTCTCCTTGTCCTTGTCCTTGTCCTTCTCCTGGGAGGACTTGGAGGGGGACGCGTCCGGGGACGCGGACGCGGAGGCCGAGGCGGTGCCCGTGGGGGCCGTGCCGGTCGTCGGGGCCGTCGGCCCCGTCGTCGTCCCCTCCGCCGCGCCACCGTCCGGCGAGGGGCCCCCGGCAGCCGCGGGACGTGCGGCGGAGCCCGGAGCGTCCAGGCCCAGCTCGGCGAGGCTCAACCCCCCGACGGCCAGCAGGAAGCCGGTGGCGACGAGGAGGACGCGGCGGCGCCGTCTGCGGTGGGCGGCGGCCTTGCGGTCGCGTCGGCTCTCCCGGCCACCGTGAGGCGCCGCCTCGGCTCGCTCGTCGTCGCCGGTGTCGACGCCGGGAGCGTCCGCTTCGCCCTCGTAGTCCTCCGCCTCGGGCGGAAGCTGCTCGGCCGGGGTACCGCACCCCGGGCAGGCGAGGGCGCCATTCAGGTGCCGTCGGCACGGGTGGCAGTAGTCCATGACGCGGGAAGGTTAAATTCCGGGTCCGTAACTTTCCTAGTCGCACCTGTGAATGTTCTGTGCGGAACTGCCGCTTCCGGAGCCGGAGTTGAGCACAGGCCGGGGCATCCCACGTCTACGCGTCGAAACTGGATTTCCGACACTGCTTTCGAAAGTGTCGAAACCGTTACGCGTTCGACCCATTGACACCATCGCCGCCCCCTCCTTACTGTCACGCCAGCATTTCGAACGTGTGACGAAATTTCGAACAGACCCAGTCAGAGCCGACGTTCACGAGGGGCAGTAAACCGTGCGCATCACCGGAATCAGCACACACGTGGTCGGGACGCCGTGGCGCAACCTGACGTACGTACAGGTGCACACCGACGAGGGCCTCACCGGAGTCGGCGAGACCCGGATGCTCGGCCACACCGACGCCCTCCTCGGCTACCTGAAGGAGGCCGAGGCCAATCACATTCTCGGCTCCGACCCGTTCGCGGTGGAAGACCTCGTACGGCGGATGAAGTACGGCGACTACGGTCGCGCCGGGGAGATCGTGATGTCCGGTATCGCCGTCATCGAGATGGCCTGCTGGGACATCAAGGGCAAGGCGCTCGGCGTACCGGTGTGGCAGCTGCTCGGCGGCAAGGTGACCGACAAGGTCAAGGCGTACGCCAACGGCTGGTACACCACCGAGCGCACCCCGGAGGCGTACCACAAGGCCGCGCAGGGCGTCATGGAGCGCGGGTACCGGGCGCTGAAGATCGACCCCTTCGGCACCGGGCACTTCGAGCTGGACCACGAGCAGACCCTGTACGCGGTGTCGCTGATCGAGGCCGTACGGGACGCCATCGGGCCCGACGCCGAGCTGATGCTGGAGATGCACGGCCGCTTCTCCCCGGCGACGGCGGTGCGGCTGGCGCACGAGCTGGCCCCCTTCAAGCCCGCGTGGCTGGAGGAGCCCTGCCCGCCGGAGAACCTCAAGGCGCTGGAGAAGGTCGCCGCGAAGGTGGACATGCCGGTCGCCACCGGTGAGCGCATCCACGACCGGATCGAGTTCCGCGAGCTGTTCGAGAGCCAGGCCGTGGACATCATCCAGCCGGACGTCGGCCACATCGGCGGCATCTGGGAGACGCGGAAGCTGGCCGCGACCGCCGAGACCCACTACATGCTGGTCGCCCCGCACAACGTGGGCGGCCCGGTGCTCACCGCCGCCTCGCTCCAGGTCGGGTTCACCTCCCCCAACTTCAAGATCCTCGAGCACTTCAACGACTTCGCCGACGCGGACATCAAGAAGGTCGTCAAGGGCGCCCCGCAGGTGAACCCGGAGGACGGCTGCTTCCACCTCTCCGACGCGCCCGGCCTCGGCGTCGAGCTGGACACCGACGCCGCCGCCGAGTTCCCGCAGCAGCAGGCCCGCTTCGACCTGTGGGCCGAGGGGTGGGAGCAGCGCAAGCCGAAGGGGACCGGCGCGTGAGCGGGGCCGCCGCCGTCGTCGTCGAGGCGCCGGGCACGCACCGGGTCGTCGAGCACACGCCGCGCCCGCCGGAGGCCGGGGAGGCGCTGGTACGGGTGCACGCCGTGGGCATCTGCGGCAGCGACCGCGAGGTGTACCAGGGCAACCGGCCCGAGGGGTACGTCCGTTACCCGCTCACCCCCGGTCACGAGTGGTCCGGGACGGTGGAGGCCGTGGGCGCCGGGGTGCCCGGGAGCATCGTCGGCCGCAAGGTCGTCGGGGAGGGGTTCCGCAACTGCCAGGTGTGCGACCGCTGCCACGCCGGTGAGACCACCCTGTGCAGCCACGGGTACGAGGAGACCGGGTTCACCCAGCCGGGGGCGATGGCCACCACCCTGACGCTGCCCGCGCGGCTGCTGCACGTGCTGCCGGACGACGCGGACCTGACGGCGGCGGCCCTGCTGGAGCCCGCGGCGTGCATCGCGGCGGCGGCGCTGAAGGCCCGTGCGGTGCCGGGTGAGCGGGTGGCCGTGGTCGGCACCGGGACGCTGGGGATGTTCGCGGTGCAGTTCCTGCGCGCCGCCTCCCCGGCCGAGCTGCTGGTCGTCGGCACCCGGCCGGACCGGGAGGCGCTGTCGCGGCAGTTCGGGGCGACCGGGTTCCGCACCAAGGACCAGGAGCTGCCGGGCGACTTCGACGTGGTCATCGAGACCGCCGGGTCCGCCGACGCCGCCCGGACCGCCGCCGCCCTGCTGCGGCGCGGGGGGCGGCTGGTGCTGACCGGGATCCCGGCGCCGGGCGCGGACGGGCTGGACCCGACGGATCTCGTCGTACGGCAGCTGGAGGTGCACACCGTCTTCGGGGCGCCGCCGGACGCCTGGGCGCACGCCGTGCGGGTCTTCGGGGCCGGGCTGCTGGATCCGGTGCCGCTGGTGACGCACGAGCTGCCGCTCACCGAGTTCTCCGCGGCCATCGACCTGGTGGGCTCCGGTGACCCGAAGGTGGGCAAGGTGCTGCTCCGTCCTTAGCCGTGCGCCGGTGCGGGGGCACCTGTCCGTTCCCGCACCGGCGTACCACCAGCACCCGGACCACACGAGTGCACCCTGAGCCGCGAACTTCGTCCGAAATATCGAACACAAAGGACAACTTGTGACCGACGCTTCCGCCACGGCGGCCCGCAGGCCCGGTGAGCAGGCGCTCACCACCCTCGGTCTGGGCGCCCCGGCCCTCGACCCCGCCGACGCCTCGCCGCACTCCTTCCCCGGCGGCGGCCGCTGGCGCACCGAGATCCCCTCGTGCGAGGGTCCCGAGGCGCTGGCGGTGGTCCTGAAGGAGGCCTCGCGGCTCGACGTACCGATTCACCGGATCAGCCAGGGCAGCGGTGTGTGGATGCTCACCGACGCCGAGATCACCGAGATGGTCGAGGCGACCGCCGCCCGTGACATCGAGCTGTGCCTGTTCACCGGGCCGCGCGGCACCTGGGACATCGGCGCCTCCACCCGCACCGACTCGCGCGGCGCCGGACTGCGCGCCCGCGGCCACGACGCGGTCGCCGGATGCGTCGAGGACGCCGTGCGCGCCACCGAGCTGGGTGTGAAGTGCCTGCTCGTGGCCGACGAGGGCGTGCTGTGGACGCTGCACCGGGCGCGCACCGCCGGGATCATCCCGGCCGACACCACGCTGAAGGTGTCGGCGCTGATCGGCCCGGTCAACCCGGCCTCGTACCAGGTGTACGAGCAACTGGGCGCCGACTCGGTCAACGTGCCCAGCGATCTGACCCTGGACCACCTCACCGAGATACGCCGGGTCTCCGCCGCGCCCATGGACATGTACATCGAGGCCCCGGATGACCTGGGCGGCTATGTCCGGATGTACGAGGTCGCGGAGCTGATCCGGCGCGGCGCCCCGCTGTACCTGAAGTTCGGCCTGTCCAAGGCCCCCGGGATCTACCCGTACGGCACCCATGTGCGCGATCTGACGCTGGACACCGCCCGGGAGCGGGTGCGGCGCGGACGGCTCGCGCTCGACCTGCTCGCCCGGCACGGCGCGGACGGCGACATGGCTCCGCTGGGGTCCCGACTGCCCGGCGACCTGCGCCGCTTCGAAACGCCCTCATAACGTTCCTGCCAACGCCCCTTCACAAAAGTCGACGCGGGCGCACAGAATCCGACACACCTTCCGGGGCCACCACCACATCAAGGATGATGATCATGCGTACTCGCCGAGCCTCACTCGCCGCCATAGCCACCGCCGCCTCCCTCGCCCTGACCCTGACCGCCTGCGGGCAGAACAGCGAGGGCGGCAGCGAGGAGGACAAGGGCAGCTCCGAGGGTGCCACCATCGGCATCGCGATGCCGACCAAGTCGTCCGAGCGCTGGATCGCCGACGGCAACAACGTCGTGAAGGACCTGGAGTCCAAGGGCTACGAGACCAAGCTGGTCTACGGCGAGGACGAGCCCGACCAGCAGGTCTCGCAGATCGAGAACATGATCACGCAGGGCGTGGACGCCCTGATCGTGGCGGCCATCGACAACAAGTCGCTCAACAACGTCCTCCAGCAGGCCGCCGACGCGGACATCCCGGTGATCTCCTACGACCGGCTCATCCTCGGCACCGAGAACGTCGACTACTACGCCTCCTTCGACAACGAGAAGGTCGGCGAACTCCAGGGCACCTACATCGTCGAGCAGCTCGGCCTCGCCGACGGCAGCGAGAAGGGCCCCTTCAACATCGAGCTGTTCGCGGGCTCCAACGACGACAACAACACCCGCTACTTCTTCCAGGGCGCCATGAACGTCCTGCAGCCCTACATCGACAAGAAGCAGCTCGTCGTCAAGTCCGGCCAGACCGAGCTGACCCAGGTCACCACCCTGCGCTGGGACGGCGCCACCGCGCAGCGCCGCATGGACGACATCCTCACCAAGTCCTACAAGAGCGACCCGGTCGACGCGGTCCTCTCGCCGTACGACGGCATCTCGATCGGCATCCTGTCGGCGCTGAAGTCCGACGGCTACGGCACCGCGAACAAGCCGCTGCCGGTCGTCACCGGCCAGGACGCCGAGGTCGCCTCGGTGAAGTCGATCATCGCGGACGAGCAGTCCATGACCGTCTACAAGGACACCCGCGAGCTGGCCAAGGTCGCCTCCAACATGGTCGACGCGCTGCTCAACGACAAGAAGCCCGAGACCAACGACACCGAGACCTACGACAACGGCAGCAAGGTCGTCCCGGCCTACCTGCTGGAGCCGGTCGCCGTCGACAAGGAGAACTACCAGGAGACCGTGGTCGACTCCGGCTACATCAAGGAGAGCGACCTCAAGTAACCGGTCGCGAGTAACCGCCACCCCCTACTGATTGGAAGGCACGACCATGGCGGGACCCGTCCTGGAAATGCGCTCGATCGTCAAGACCTTTCCCGGCGTCAAGGCGCTGTCCGACGTCACCCTGACCGTCCGGCAGGGCGAGGTCCACGCCATCTGCGGGGAGAACGGCGCCGGCAAGTCGACCCTGATGAAGGTCCTCTCCGGCGTCCACCCGCACGGCAGCTACGAGGGGGAGATCCTCTTCGAGTCAGAGGTCTGCCACTTCCGGGACATCCGGGCGAGCGAGCGGCACGGCATCGTCATCATCCACCAGGAACTGGCACTGGTGCCGTATCTCTCCATCGCCGAGAACATCTTCCTCGGCAACGAACACGCCTCCCGCGGGTTCATCAACTGGAACGAGACCCTCAAGCACGCCACCGAACTGCTGCGCAGGGTCGGACTCGACGACCACCCGGAGACCCGGGTCGCCGACATCGGCGTGGGCAAGCAGCAGCTCGTGGAGATCGCCAAGGCGCTCTCGAAGAAGGTGAAGCTGCTCATCCTGGACGAGCCGACCGCGGCCCTGAACGACGAGGACAGCGGAAAGCTCCTGGACCTGATCCTGGAGCTGAAGAAGCAGGGCATCACCTCGATCATCATCAGCCACAAGCTCAACGAGATCCGCAAGGTCGCCGACTCGGTGACCATCCTGCGCGACGGCCAGACCATCGAGACGCTCGACGTGAAGTCCGCGGAGACCACCGAGGACCGGATCATCAGCGGCATGGTCGGCCGCGACCTGGAACACCGCTTCCCGGAGCGCACCCCGCACGAGCCCGAGGAGGGCGCGTCCCCGGCCCTGGAGATCCGGGGCTGGACCGTGCACCACCCCATCGACCAGCACCGCAAGGTCGTCGACGACGTCTCGCTGCACGTACGGCGCGGCGAGATCGTCGGCATCGCGGGCCTGATGGGCGCGGGCCGCACCGAACTGGCGATGAGCGTCTTCGGGCGCACCTACGGCCGGTACGCGGGCGGCACGGTCAGCAAGGACGGCACGGAGATCCGTACCAAGACCGTCGCCGAGGCGGTCGGGCACGGGATCGCCTACGTCACCGAGGACCGCAAGCACTTCGGCCTCAACCTCATCGACACCATCAACCGCAACATCTCGCTCAGTGCCCTGGGCAAGGTGGCCAAGCGGGGCGTGGTCGACGAGCACCAGGAGCGGCAGGTCGCCGAGGGCTTCCGCAAGTCCATGAACATCAAGGCACCGACCGTCTTCGAGCCGGTGGGCAAGCTGTCCGGCGGCAACCAGCAGAAGGTCGTCCTCAGCAAGTGGATCTTCGCGGGTCCCGATGTGCTGATCCTGGACGAGCCGACGCGCGGCATCGACGTCGGCGCCAAGTACGAGATCTACACGGTCATCGACCAACTGGCCGCCCAGGGCAAGGCGGTCGTCTTCATCTCCTCCGAGCTGCCGGAGCTGCTCGGTATGTGCGACCGCATCTACACGATGGCCGCCGGGCGGCTGACCGGTGAGTTCTCACGGGCCGAGGCCTCGCAGGAATCGCTGATGCGTCAGATGACTAAGGACAAAGAGGTAACCCGATGAGCACCGATGTGAGCGCCAAGACCCCGGCCCCCGCGCCGCCCGGCAGGGGCGGGGCGGCCACCGGCGGCGGACTGCTGCAACTGGTCCTGGACGGCATGCGCCGCAACATGCGGCAGTACGGCATGCTGATCGCCCTCGGCCTGATCGTGGCGCTGTTCGCGGTGTGGACCGACGGCGACCTGCTGCTGCCGCGCAACGTCTCCAACCTGGTCCTCCAGAACAGCTACATCCTGATCCTCGCGATCGGCATGATGCTCGTCATCATCGCGGGCCACATCGACCTGTCGGTGGGCTCACTGACGGCGTTCGTCGGCGCGGTGGCCGCCGTGTTCATGGTCAAGAACGACATGCCCTGGCCGATCGCCGTGGTGCTGTGCCTGGCCATCGGCGCGGTCGCGGGAGCCGTACAGGGCTTCTTCATCGCCTACGGCGGCATACCGTCGTTCATCGTGACCCTCGCGGGCATGCTGGTCTTCCGCGGTCTGACGGAGATCTTCCTGGAGGGCCAGACCCTCGGCCCGTTCCCCAAGGGCGAGCAGAAGATCGGCAACGGCTTCCTGCCGGAGGTCGGCCCGGAGACCAACTACCACAACCTGACCCTGCTGCTGGGCTTCATCCTGATCGCGGCCGTGGTCCTCCAGGAGATCCGGGACCGCAGGCGCCAGCAGGAGTTCTCCCTCGACGTCCTGCCGCGCAACCTGTTCCTGCTGAAGCTGGTCGCCATCACCGCGGCGATCCTCACGGTCACCATGCTGCTCGCCAGCTACAAGGGCACCCCGATCGTCCTGCTGGTGCTGGGCGTGCTGGTGGTCGGCTACAGCTACGTGATGCGCAACTCCATCTTCGGCCGCCACATCTACGCCATCGGCGGCAACCTCCCGGCGGCGAAGCTGTCCGGCGTCAAGGACAAGAAGGTCACCTTCTATGTCTTCCTGAACATGGGCATGCTCGCGGCCCTGGCGGGTCTGGTGGTCGCCGCCCGTCTGAACGCGGCGTCTCCGAAGGCGGGCCTGAACTACGAACTCGAGGCGATCGCCTCCGCGTTCATCGGCGGCGCGTCCATGAGCGGCGGTGTCGGCACCGTCCTCGGCGCGATCATCGGCGGCCTCGTCCTCGGCGTGCTGAACAACGGCATGAACCTGCTCGGCGTCGGCACCGACTGGCAACAGGTCATCAAGGGCATGGCCCTGCTGGCCGCGGTCGGCTTCGACGTGTGGAACAAGCGCAAGGTCGGTTCGTAACACTCCTCGGGCCCCGCCGACCGGCGGGGCCCCACCTTTATGGGATTCATGGGAGCCGCTACATGGAACTGAGCAGACGCACGGTCATCGCAGGAGCGGCAGCCGCCGGGATCACGGCGGGGCTGACGGGCGGCACCGCGCACGCCACGGCGGGCGGGCGCCCGGTGAAGTCACTCTTCGGCAAGCTCGCCGACGGCACGAAGGTGTACCGCTGGTCGCTGGAGAACGGCGGCACACGGCTGAAGGTCCTCTCCTACGGCGGGATCGTGCAGTCCCTGGAGATCCCGGACCGGCGCGGCCGTCACGCCAACGTCTCCCTGGGCTTCGACAACCTGGACGACTACGTCGCCTCCAGCCCCTACTTCGGCGCCCTCATCGGCCGCTACGGCAACCGCATCGGCCAGGGCCGCTTCACCCTGGACGGCACCGCCTACCAGCTCTCCGTCAACGACGGCGAGCAGAGCCTGCACGGCGGCGCCCAGGGCTTCGACAAGCACGTCTGGGATGTCGAGCCGTTCACCGACGGCTCGGACGTCGGCCTGCACCTGTACTACACCAGCGTCGACGGCGAGATGGGCTACCCCGGCACGCTGCGCACCAAGGTGACGTACACCCTCACCCGGCACGGGGACTGGCGCATCGACTACGAGGCCACGACGGACAAGCCGACCGTCGTCAACCTCACCAGCCACGTCTACTTCAACCTGGCGGGCGAGTCCAGCGGCACGATCTACGACCACGAGCTGTCGATCGACGCCTCCCGCTACACCCCGGTCGACGCGGGCCTGATCCCCACCGGTGAACTGGCGAGGGTCGCGGGCACCCCCTTCGACTTCCGCCGCGCCAAGGCGGTCGGCCGGGACATCCGGGTGGCCCACCCGCAACTCCTGTACGGCAAGGGCCTGGACCACAACTGGGCCCTGGACAAGGGCATCACCCGCCGCCCGGAGTCCGTCGCGACCCTGCGGGACCCGTCCTCCGGCCGCACGATGCGGATCGCGACCACGGAACCGGGCCTGCAGTTCTACTCCGGCAACTTCCTCGACGGCAGTCTCGTCGGCACCGGCGGCACGGTCTACCGGCAGGGTGACGGGCTGTGCCTGGAGACGCAGCACTTCCCGGACTCGCCGAACAAGCCGCACTTCCCGTCGACGGTACTGCGGCCGGGGCAGACGTACCGGACGACGACGGTGCACTCGTTCAGCGCGTGACGCGCACCGGCTGAGGACACAATTCCTTCACGTCGGTTGAACGGTGTCACTCACGCCTCCGTATCCATGGGTGGCCCGTGCTCCCCCGCACGGGCCACCCACAGACGGAGGTTCCCTTGGCTGACAACGTCACCTCGTTGTTCCGCTCCACGTCGGCGCACAGCCCTTCGATGGCGGCGCTGACGCGGGAGAGCGGCGGGGACGGCGCCGGTCCGGTGGACTTCTGCATTCCGTGCAACCCGTACTTCCCCACCCCCGCCATGTTCGACGACATGGCGGGCAAGTTGCGGGACATCATCACGTACTACCCGAGCAGCGCCGACACCATCACGGCCGAACTGTGCGGCCTGCTCCAGCTTCCGCCGCAGTGCGTGGCGATGGGCAACGGCTCCACGGAGCTGATCACCTGGATCGACCACCTGATGGTCCGGGAGTCCCTCGCCGTCCCCGTCCCCACCTTCGGCCGCTGGACCGACCAGCCCATGGAGACCGGCAAGCGGGTCGACATGTTCCCGCTCCAGGAGTCCAGCGGCTTCGCCCTCGACCTCGCGCAGTACGCGGAGTTCATCCGCGCACGCGGCACGCGCGTCGCGGTCATCTGCAACCCCAACAACCCCGACGGCGGCTTCCTCCACAAGCACGCGATCGTGCAGTTCATGGACGCGATGGCCGACCTGGACCTGGTCGTCATCGACGAGTCGTTCCTGGAGTTCGCCGACGCGGAGGTGGAACCGTCCGTGGTGCAGGAGGCGATGCTGCGGCCCAACGTCATCGTGCTGCGCAGCCTCGGCAAGAACTTCGGCCTGCACGGCATCCGCTTCGGCTACCTGGTGGCGAACCCGGCGCTCGCGGGCAAGATCCGCTCCATGCTCCCGAAGTGGAACCTCAACTCCTTCGCCGAGCACGTCGTCTTCATGCTGAAGGAACACGGCGCGGAGTACGCCCAGAGCCTCCACCAGGTCCGCCGCGACCGCCTCGACATGGCGGGCCAGCTGGCGTCCCTGCCCGGCCTGACCGTCTACCCCTCCCAGGGCAACTTCCTCTTCGTCCGCCTCCCCGTGGGCGCGGAGGGCACGGTGGTCCGGGACCGCATGCTCACCGAGCACCGGATCCTGGTCCGCGAGTGCGGCAACAAGATCGGTTCCTCCAGTCGCTTCCTGCGTCTCGTGGTGCGCCCCCAGGTGGACGTGCGTCGCCTGGTGTCCGGCCTGGAACAGGTGCTCTACGGGACCAGGAGGGGAGCCGCCGTGCCCGAGCTGGGCACCGGGACCAGCTACAGCTCGGGTACGGCGGCGGTCGACCGGTTGATCGGGGCGACGAACGGGGCGGGGATGCGGATGCCGCAGCCTGTTCCGCAGGCGATTCCTCAGGGGATTCCTCAGGCGATTCCGCAGGGTGTGCCGCAACCCGTCGCCCCACAGCCCGGCTTCCCGCAGCCGGGCATGCCGCAGCCCGCCGTCGCGCAGACCTACCCGCAAGCGGTGCCACAGGGGGTCCCCCAGCCCGCCCCCCAACCTGTGGCCCCGCGGCCCGCCGCCGCCCAGCAGCCGGTACCGGCCCCCACTCCGGTACCGGCCCCGGCGGCGGCGATGACCGGCCCCACCCCGCCCGGCGTCCCCGCCCGCGGCGGCCTGACCGCCGCCCAGGTCCGGGGCACGACGGCCCCTGACCTGACGGCGGCACCGCCGACCGGGTGGCCGGGCGCGGTGGGCTGGCCCAACGCGGCGGGGATGGGGCAGGCGGGCTGACCGGCCCGGTCCGCCTCGGTGACGTTTCTTGATCGTCACGCGCTCCTGTAAGGGGGCCGGGCATCCCGCCCGCCCCTTTGAGGAAGGAGTGCAAGTGCGGCTTTCGCACACTGTGTTGACCGTCGGGATCGTCGTCGCCACCACCCTGCCGCTCGCCGGGACCGCCTCGGCGCGCGAGACGACGGTGACCGGCCGGATCACCGCCACCGACTACTCCACGGCATCCCCCACGCTGGTCACCCTCGACCCCGCGAGCGGAAGCGTCACCGGGACCTTCGCCCAGGGCGCCGAGGACGGCGTCCTGGCGCCCAAGGGTGCCGAGGTGGCGTACATCCACCGCGACGACACCTGCCTTCCGCAGCCCGAGGGGTGCATGTACGCACGGGACCTGGTGGTCGCCGAAGCCGACGGCACCGGCCAGCGCGTCCTGGTCGAAGGCGTCCAGCCCGAGACGGGCGAAGCCCCGGAGGTCGCGCGCCCCGACTGGTCCCCGGACGGCAAGCGGATCGTGTACGACAGCCCGCGCGGCCTGGAGTGGATCAAGGCCGACGGGACCGGCCATGAAGTCCTCACGTCCACCGGCCTGTACGGCACCTTCTCGCCCGACGGCAAGAGCATCGCGTTCCTCAGGAGCACCCGGTACGAGACGGGCGACGGCTGGGAGTACGGAACAGACGTCTGGGTCATGGACACGGCCACCCGCCAGGTGCGTCAGCTCACCACCGGCCACGACGTGTCGTCGACGCCGGTCGACTGGTCCCCCGACGGACAGCGCATCGTCCACGCCACCGACTACGGCCTGCGCGTCCTCGACGTCACGACCGGCACCGGCACCGACCTGCAGTCCGGCTGGCCGAGCCCGCTCAGCGGCGTCCAGGCCCCGGTCTTCTCCCCCGACGGCACCCGGATAGCCTTCTCGGCCACCGACGAGTTCACCTACACACACGGCACCTACGTGGTCGACGCCGCCGACGGCGGGAACCTCCAGGTCCTCACGGACCGGCCCGTGCGTCTCACCGACTGGCTGGACAGGTAGCGGAGGGCCGGTGGGTCAGAGGGCTGACCCACCGGGCCCACGGTCGTCACGCCGGGGTCAGACGCCACTGCTGACAGGCGTTGTCGAGCCAGGTCCACTGCCGTACGTCGGCGGTGTCGCCCGTGGAGCAGTTGGTGACGTCGGCGACCTTGCCGGTGGCCTGGTTGACGACGCGGACGTGGCCGCTGTCGGTGGCGACGAAGCGGAAGCGCTGGCAGGTGTTGTCCAGCCAGGTCCACTGCCGGAGCGTCGTGCCGTCCGCCGGATCGCAGTCGGCGGTGTCGAGCACCTTGCCGCTGGCCACGTTCACCAGCCGGTGGGTGTCGTCGCCGAGGTCCTCCAGCCGCCAGCGCTGGTTGGCGCCGCCGTTGCAGGTGTACTGCTGCACGTTGGCCCCGTCGGCACCGGAACTCCCCGCCAGGTCCAGGCACTTGCCGCTGTTGCGGTTGGTGAGCGTGTACGTGGTGGAGGTGGCCGACGGTTCGCCGGACGGGCCGGGCAGGGAGGCGCCCAGGCGTACCGGGGTACCGAAGTCGGGTGTCCCGTCGGCGTGCCAGGTGAACTTCTGCGCACGGGTGGTGCGCCCGTTGTCGCAGCCCTCGCCCGCGTTGTCGTTGGCGTGGTAGACGATCCAGCTCTCCGTGCCGTCCGGGGAGGTGAAGAAGCCGTTGTGGCCTGGGCCGTAGACGCCGTTCGCGTCGTTGCGTTGGAAGACGGGTGTTGACTTCTTCGTCCAGGAGGACGCGGCGGTGGGGGTTCCGCCGGTTAGTTCCAACTGGCCCAGTTTGTAGTCCGGGGTCCAGCAGCCGCTTGCCGAGTAGATGAGGAAGGTGCGGCCGTTGCGTTGGAGGATCTCCGGGCCCTCGTTGACCGTGCCGCCCGAGCGTTCCCAGGTGTGGGTGGGGGTGGAGATCGTCGTGAAGGCCGAGCTGGCCGTGTACGGGTTCGACATGCGTGCCGCGACTATGTTCTGCGTGTTGTTGTGGGTACTGCCGAACACATAGAGCTGGCCGTTGATCGTCGCCACCGTCGGGTCCAGCATCCATGACGAGTTGAGCTGGCCCCGGTAGGTGTACGGGCCCATCGGGTCCGAGCCCGTGCTCTCCAGGACGTGGCTGCGCTGGGTGGGGTTGTAGTCGGAGACGTTCTGGCCCGCCACGTAGTACAGGTACCAGCGGCCGTTCAGGTAGTGCAGCTCCGGGGCCCAGATGTTGCAGCAGCGGGAGGCCGCGTCGCCCTGCCATACCTGCACGCTGGGGGCCGTGGCCAGGCCGCCCAGGGTGGGGGCCTTGCGGATCGTGATCACGTCCGTCCAGCTCGTCGTGATCAGGTAGTAGTTGCCGTCGTGGTGCGTGATCCACGGGTCCGCGCCCTTCACGGACTTCAGCGGGTTGGCGAACGAGGCCGCGCTCGCGGACGGCTGGCCGACGCTCAGCGCCAGCAGCAGCGCCGCCAGCAGGGTCAGTAGGCGACGGGCCATCCGGTGCTCCAGTTGAGGAGGTTGATGCCGAGCTTCGGGGTGCCGTTGTCGGCGCCGTCGTAGTAGTGGTAGACGATCAGGTCGCCGTCCACGTCCGGCATGATCGACTGGCCGCCCGGTCCGATGACGTTGCCGTGGGACTCGAGGACCGGCGTGCCGCCGTTGTTCATCATCGAGACGCCGTTGCGGTCGTAGTACGGACCCGTGATGCTCGTCGCCCGGCCCACCTTGACCTTGTACGTACTGCTCGTGCCCGCGCAGCAGGTGTCGTACGACGCGAAGAGGTAGTAGTAGCTGCCTCGTTTGACGATGAACGGGGCTTCCACCGCCTTCGTGCCTGTGGGGCGGGATGCCAGGGAGTAGCGGGTCCTGTTGGAGCTGAGTTGTTTGCCCGTGGACGGGTCGATCTGGATCATCTTGATGCCTGTCCACCAGCTTCCGAACGACAGCCACCACTTTCCGTCGCTGTCCACGAAGAGGTTCGGGTCTATCGCGTTGTAGTCGCTGGAGGATGTCGAGGTGTAGACCGTGCCGTAGTCCGTCCAGGTGCCTGGCTGGCCGGTTGTGGATCCCGCCAGGCCTATCGCCGACGTGTTCGAGCCGAACGACGAGACCGAGTAGTACATCAGGTACTTGCCGCCGTGGTACGAGATGTCCGGCGCCCACGCCTCCGGGACGGAGGAGTAGCGCGACCACCAGCTCGGGCGGGTGCTGAAGGCATCCCGGCCCGCCGTGAAGGCGATGCGGTCCGACGACGTCTTGTTGCTGATGCCGCCGCCTGTCGCGTAGAGCAGGTACTGGCCACTCGACGTGCGGATCATCGACGGGTCGTGCGTGACCACCGATCCGGTGACCCGGCCCGGGTTCGGGTACGCCGACGCGCTGGACGGGACCAGTGCGAGGACTACGGCTGCGGGGAGGGCGAAGAGCGCGGTGCGGGTTGCTTTTCGCCGGGTGTGGGGGGTGCGGCTCACTCGAACGCTCCTATTTGTTCGGTGTTTCGAACGTCGGTCGCTCTGTCGGACGGAACGTAGAATCGAACCCCGTTCGCGTCAATCCTTCGCGCACCACACGTCGATCTCGGCGCGGACCGTTTTCCCCGGCGGCGGGTCCCTGCGCACCACTTCCCAACGGTCCGTCAGCGCGTCCACCAGCAGCAGCCCCCGTCCCGCCTCGGACAGGGCGTGCGCGGGGCGTGGAGTCCACGGTTCCGCCCGCGCGTCGCTCACCTCGATGCGGAGCGTTCGCGCCGACAGGGTCAGACGGAGTTCGAAGTCCCGGCCCGGTACGTGGCCGTGGGTTACGGCGTTCACGGCCAGTTCCGATACGACCAGTGCGGCCGACTCCGACAGGTCCGTGCCGTGCGGGATTCCCCAGGCGTGCAGTTGGTGCAGGGCCAGGTGGCGAGCCAGGCGCGCGCCCCGGGGAGTGGCGCTGAGGTACTGAGTGAACATGCGGCCAATGTGGCGCCGGGGGCGGGGAGTTCTCCAGGTGGTGGCCGTGTACGGTGCGGCAGCGTACGCGGTTACGGACTGGACAGTACCGGTTACTGCACGTGACCATGCGGGTGGGAGGTGGGGTAAGTGGTCGATGAGCCTCAGTCGTCCGACAGCATGCGGACCTTCGGAGCGGTCGTCCAGGCCTTGCGGGAGCATGCGGGGCTGGGTCGCGAGGAGTTCGCCGACCGTGTGCGGTACTCCAAGCACACGGTGGCCTCTGTGGAGTTGGGTCGGCGGATGCCGGATGCGGTTTTTGTGGAGCGGGCGGAGGAGGCCCTCGGCAACACCGGCGCGTTACGGAGGGCGGCTGAGCATCTCGGGCGGCAACCGGGACTGGCGGCCTGGTTCCGGCAGTGGGCGCGGTTGGAGCAGACGGCCATCGCCCTGTGCACGTACGAATGCCGCATGGTCCCCGGCTTGTTGCAGACCGAGGCATACGCGCGGGCGATGGCCGTCGATCATGTGCCGCCGTTGGACGATGCACAGATCGAGGAGCGCTGGATTGCTCGTGCCGAGCGGCAGAAACTGCTGTGGGAGCGGCCGAACACCGCGTTCAGCTTCATCATCGAGGAGTGCCTGTTCCTGCGGCGAACGGGCGGCTCAGAGGTGACGCGCGACCTCATCGAACACGTACGGGAACTGGCCGAGCTGCGCAACGTCGAGATCCAGATCATGCCGCTGGTACAGACATCGCACACTGGGCTGCAAGGACCCTTCCAGGTTTTGGAGACTCCGGACATCCGGTGGTTCGCCTACATCGAAGGGCAGGAGAGCGGCCAGTTGATCAGCGACCGAAAAGTGGTCAGCGTGCTTCAGAGGCGGTATGCCAGGATGCGTTCACAGGCTCTCTCGATGGAGGACTCCGTGAGCCTGTTGCAGCGCATGCGAGGAGACCTATGAACACGTCCGATCTGACCTGGCGCAAGTCCAGCTACAGCAGCAGCGCTTCCGGCGACTGCGTCGAAGTCGCCCTCACCCCCACCACCATCCACCTCCGCGACTCCAAGAACCCCCACGGCCCTGAACTGCGCCTCTCCCCCACCACCTGGGCGGAGTTCATAGCCCTCGCCGCCGACCGCTAGGCCGCCGGTTCCCGCAACCCCTTCTCCGTCAACTGGGCCGCCTCCTCGACGAGCTTGGCGAGGGTGTCGTCCACGGCGTCCCGTTGGCTGCCGGACGGCGCGAAGGCCGTGACCTTCAGGAGCAGGTTGCCGTCGCAGAGGAGCAGTTCGCGGCCGACCTTGCCGTCCTCCTCGACGTTCTGCCAGTAGGTGAAGTCGTCGATGGCGTGGGGCTCGCGGTTGCCGACCCGGTCCAGGTCCTCCTTGATCCGTTTGGCCCGGCACGCGGGACCGACGCGTTCGTAGAGGTCGGCGCTCGTGGTGAGGTCCCACAGGTCGCCGCCCTCGGCCGGGGTGCCGAGGGTTCGGTAGCAGGTGGTCGAGCGGTACGCCTCCGGGGTGTCCAGGGCGGCGTCCTCCCTGGGCTCGGACTGCGTGGAGTCCGTACCGGCCCGGAACACCATGCCCCCGGCCAGTGGCTTGCCCTCGATGAGGGAACAGGGGGCTTCGGTGAAGGCGTGCATGCGCTTCGACGGCTTCACACTGCCACCGCCCTTGTCCCCCTCACCGTCGCCGTCCGAGCAGCCCGCCACGCCCAGGGTTGCCAGCAGGGCCAGCAGTCCTACGGCGGTTCCCCCCGTGTGCCTCATCTTCTGTCCCTTTCCGTCACGTCTCCCCGGGCATTCTCGCCGGAGTCACCGGGAACCGCTCGCGGTTCAGGCGCTGTCCGAAGTCCTCCGCCCCGATGACCCGCAGTCTGTCGTCACACGTGAGGCCGATCTCCAGGTCGGGAATGTCCCGGAGCGGGGTGAGATCCAGCGGGCGTCCGTCGACATGCCACAGTGTCAGGTCCAGCCTCGTAAGGCCGGGGAACGTCAGGCGGATGCTCTGGACGTCTGCGTAGTCATTGAGGACCAGCAACTTCAGTGCCCGGACATGAGGTAGGGGTTCCGGCGAGGAGAGGGCGGCCAGCCGTTCCACATGCAAGGTCAGACGTCCGATGCGGCCAGCCGCGGAACACGCCATCAGGATCTCGGGCACGTCGCGCGTGCGCATGAGGCTGAGCAGGGCCAGAGAGGCCAGATCGACGCGTGCCCGTACGAAGTCCAGGCCCTTGAGCGCATAGCCGGAGTGGATCTCGATGTGCCGTAGACCTTTCTTCGGCAGCGCGGCGTCCAACTGCTTGTCGGAGTAGGCCCCGAAGACCGCGACTGACCGGACAGCACCGAAGCGGGACACGTGCGCCAGCCTGGCGGGGCTGCTGACCACGACGTGCGGGGCGTCCATCCCGTACAGCACCTCCCGCGCGTACTCGTCGACGGGCTGGGTGTCCCAGCCGGAGACCACACAGTCGCGCACGCCCTCCGCCGGGTGCGCCGCGAACGGCCTGAGCGCCCGCCGTGCCCGTGCGCTGCGCACCTGGATGAGTGCCCGCACGACGTGATACGCCCGGACTTCGTCCAGGCTTACCGCCTCCGGCAGCAGGTCCACGAACCAGTCGCCCAGCTTGCCCAGTTCCATCGACTCCCTGCCGTCCCTCGGCGGCATGAGTCGCCTTATTCCGTCCCGTACCCGCTGCGACAGCCCCGCGTCCAGTGTCAGCAGGCTGCTGGCGCACCGGGCGGCCAGCATGTGGAGGTACCAACGCCGGTCCCGGTAGGCGGCCTTGTCGCCGAGGTTGATGAGGCGCTCGATGAGGTCGTGGGCGTCCTTCCGTGTCGCGTGGCCGACGCCCAGGACGAAGACGTCGCTCCACTCCTCGTTGGTGACGTGTTTCAGGAGTTCGAGGATGTAGCCGCTCTCGTGGAACTCCTTCGCCGCCAGGTAGTCCTGGAAGGTGCGGTGGATGAACTGGATGGCGTCGTCCGCGCGCTCCTGGAGCAGGCCGCTGCGGTCGACCAGGAAGCCCAGGACGCGTTCGGCGGTCGCCTGGGCCTGGATCTGCGGCATGTCCCGCAGGGCGAGGTTGAGTTGCTGGACCGCCTGGTCCCGGGTCATCTGCTGCTGCCCGGTGCGGACCAGCCAGATGGCGAGCCGCTGGAGCAGGGCGTGCTGTTCGTCGGAGTCCAGGGTCACGTCGGCGGGCCGCACGCCCCGCCCCGCGTCCCGGCCGCCCAGCAGCATGGCGAGCGCGGCACGGTACAGGGACCAGCGGGTCGTCGGCAGCAGGCCCCCTCGCCTGCGGTGCAGGGCGCAGATGACGGCGCACAGCAGGGGGGTGCGGGCGAGGGTGCGCAGGGCCGGGGACTGGTCCAGTTGGTGGCACAGGGATTCTTCGAGTTCCGACAGGAGCCTGCGCTCCTCCACCGCCCGCCCGGCCGGGTACACGTGCTCGCACTCCAGTCGTGCCGCCTCGTGCCACGCGGCGACGAAGGTGTTGATGTCGTCGTCGCTCAGCGGGAGGAGGGTCAGTTCCGTGAAGCCGTCCTGCGCGAGCCAGTCCTTGGCCACGGCGTTGGGGCGGACGGTGGCCAGGCAGCGGGTGCGGGGGTAGCGGTCCAGCAGGGCGGTGAGCCAGCGGCGGGCCTCCTCCCGTTCCCGCTCCGGGACCTCGTCCAGGCCGTCCACGAGGAGCAGTCCGCGTCCTGCCTCCAGGACGCGGCGGGTCCAGCCCTCGGGGGCGTCGTCGGTGAGGACGCGGCCCGCCGACAGCAGTTCCGTCACCGTCGGGAAGCGCCCGCCGCGGGCGTGCACCGCGCGCAGGGGGACGACGAAGGGGACCATGCCGTTGAGTTCGCGCAGTTGGCTGCCCAGGGTGCCGTTCGCGGCGTGGGCCGCCAGCCACCAGACGAGGGTCGTCTTCCCGGCCCCCGCCTCCCCGCGCAGCAGGGCGCGGGGGCGGTCCCCCAGCAGGGCGTCGACGCGCTGCGGAGAGGTGCTGGACGACGGGCCGGGGAACCGCTGGGGCGTGTACGGCTCCTCCCGTGCCGCGGCCTCCAGGCTCAGGTACGCCGTGTCCAGGTCCCAGCGGGACTCGCTGCGGCCCAGTTCGTCGATGCCGAAGATCTCCGTACGGCGGTACTGGGCCTTCAGGTCGGCCGCGTACCGGTCCTCGAACCGCTCGTCCCCGGGGTGCGCGTCGGTGATCGCCTCGAAGTGCTTCTCCGGCCAGGTGAAGGTGGACTGGGCCCTCCTCATCGCCGTCTTGACCGGCACCGCCTCGATCCGCCGGTGACCGCGTCCCTTCGGCACCTCGGTCACGATCCCGACGAGCACCGCCCCGGCGAACACCGGCGCGCCGGACAGGCCGCGCAACGGGGAGGACCGCCACCTCCAGTCCGCGACCGGCGGGCGGTCGAGTTCGCAGACCAGGGTGGCGCGGACGCGGCCCGCCATGGGCAGCACGGTCGCCCGGTACTGGTCGTACTCCAGGTCCTCGCCCTGCGGGCCGTAGCGCTGCACATGGGGGAATCCGACGATCTGGCAGTGCGGCAGCGGGTCCAGGGTGGCGAGCCTGCCGTAGCGGGTCGCGCCCCACGGGGCCGCGCGCTCGGCGCTGACGATCGTCGCGTCCGAGACCAGGAGGGCGGCGTCGAGTTCCGGGTCCGACCAGGCCACCGAGCAGTTCGTCGGTGTGCTGGACGAGGGGTGGACGACCTGGGCCGTGTCCCCGTCCCCGACCACGTGCCGCGCGGTCAGCACCACGTACCCGTCCAGGAGCACCCCGCTCCCCTGCCCTCCCTCGCCCTGGACCACCACGGCCCGGTCGAGCGCCCTGCCTCCCGTCACCGCTCACCGCCGCCTCTGCCGAAGCGGGCCACGCTCCCCCGGCTCTCGTTCCGCACCTTCCACGGCTCGCCGGTACGGGCGTCCAGCGCCCGCAGCGTGACGGCGACCCGGTGCGTGCGGGTGGTACCCCCGCCGCCGTCCACCCCGGCCGCCACCACCCAGGCCTTCACCTTCACGCCGCCCTTGGCCTCCTTGCGCAGTTCGACGCTGAACTCCAGCTCGATGTCACCGACTTCGAAGGTGACGTCCTGGCCGGAGGAGCAGGCGGCGGCGGTGATGAGTTCGTCGCGTACGGCCTGCACGGCGTCGGCGAGTTCTATGCGGTTGTCGTGGTCGTCGGTCACCTGCCCCACGCTAGACGGCCGTGGCAGGCGGCAGGAGACGTACGTCACAACCCACCGCTGTCACATTCGCCGCCGCCCCCGTGTCAGAGCTGTGTAGCCACCAACGAAAAGAGGAGTCCACCATGGAGGCCCGTCTGAACCTGTTCGGCAACGCTGTCGCCGGCAAGGTCCTGAGGCACGTCAACTCCGCGGGCAAGGTCGTCGCCGACTCGGCCCTGCCGGTCTCGACGCAGGAGCTGGTGAAGATCCGCGCCAGCCAGATCAACGGCTGCGGGTTCTGCCTCGACATGCACACCAAGGACGCCGCGCACGCCGGAGAGACATCGCTGCGGCTGAACCTGATCGCCGCCTGGCGGGAGGCCACCGTCTTCACCGACGCCGAGCGTGCCGCCCTGGAGCTGGCCGAGGAGGGCACCCGGCTCGCGGACGGGGCCGGTGGGGTGAGCGAGGAGGTGTGGGCGAACGCGGCCAAGCACTACGACGAGGAGCAGCTCGCCGCGCTGGTCTCCGTCATCGCCATCATCAACGCCTACAACCGCTTCAACGTCATCGTCCAGCAGCCCGCGGGGAGCTACGAGGTCGGGATGTTCGGATAGCCGTACGGGGGGAGGCCCGGACCGGGCCTCCCCAGCACGCCGGGGCGTCCGTCACACACCGACGGTTTCCGGCCGTTCCGCCAGCGCGGGGTCTGACTGCGCCGCCCGCTGCCCGAGGTGGGCCCGGACCGAGTGGGCGACGGCCGCCGCCCACAGGCCGTACAGGGCGACGTAGACAGCCGCCGCCGACCAACCCGGCAGCGTCAGCCAGTCGCTGTTCAGCAGCGTGCGGGCGTTGGTGACGACGATGACGCCACCGACCGCCGAGCCGAGCACCCGTGGGGGGAGGAGGCGGACCAGCCAGGCGGCGACCGGGGCGGCGATCAGGCCACCCAGGAGGAAGGCGGCGACCCAGACGTAGTCGATGCCCTGGGAGCCGAGGGAGAAGAGGAAGCCCAGGCTGGCCGCCACCGCCACCAGGAACTCGCTGGTGTCGATGGAGCCGATCACCTTACGTGGTTCCATCCGGCCGCTGGCCAGCAGCGCCGGGGTGCCGACCGGGCCCCAGCCGCCCCCGCCGGTCGCGTCCAGGAAACCGGCGACCAGGCCCAGGGGGGACAGGAAGCGCCCCCGCAGCGGTGTGTCCGTGCGGGGCTTCGGCAGGTCCCGGAACGTGAAGCGGGACAGGACGTAGACGCCGAGGGAGAGGAGGATCACCGACATCAGCGGGGCCGCCAGCTCCGTGGAGAGGCGGGAGAGCGCCGTCGCGCCCAGGAAGGCGCCCACCGCTCCCGGCACGCCGATCCTCGCCACCACCCGCCAGTCGACGTTCCCGAAGCGCCAGTGCGCGGCGCCCGACATGAGCGTGGTGCCGATCTCCGCCAGGTGGACCGTCGCCGACGCGGCGGCCGGGTTGGTGCCGAGGGCGAGGAGGAGGGTCGTGGAGGTCACGCCGTAGGCCATGCCCAGGCTGCCGTCGACCAGTTGTGCGCCCAGGCCCGCGAGGGCGAGCAGGATCAGCGTGCGCATGCGGTGTTCGTCCGTCCCGTCGTCGTCGGCCGTGTTCGGGCACTCAGCATCCCGGCATTTCCTATCTGATAAGTAGGGAAGCCGGGTGTGAGACGTGACGGTAGTGGCTCAAGCTGAGGACTGGCTTAGGAAGCTGTGAAGGTACGGGGTCCGGACGGAATCAGACCGGGTTCTCCCAGGACGCCGGTTCCGCCGCCAGCCGCAGTACCTCCTCCGGCAGGGCGTCCGTCGCGATGTCGGCGATCGTGACGCCCTCCAGGATCTTGCGGACGTTGGCGCGCAGCGCGATCCAGAGGGGCAGCAGGGGCTGTGCCGTGCCCGTGTACGTCAGGCTGTTCGGGCGTTCGCCGCGCACCGACACGATCGGGCCGTCCACCGTGCGGATCACGTCCGCGACCGTGATCGCCGCGGGGTCGCGGGCCAGGCGGTAGCCGCCGCTGCCGCCGCGCCTGCTCTCGACGATCCCGCCGCGGCGCAGATCGCCGAGGATGCCCTCCAGGAACTTGTGCGGGATGTCCTGTACCGCGGCGATGGCCTCCGCCTTCACCGGGTCGCCGCCCTGTCCCTGCCGGGCGGCAAGCTCCAGTACCGCCCGCACCGCGTAGTCCGCCCGTGCCGAGATCCTCATGCCGCCATTGTCCGGTGCGCCGTGACGCGACGGCGCACCGGACGGGCGCGGTATCAGCTCATTCGGATCACATTCCAGGACAGCGGCTCCAGTACGGCGGTCAGGGTGCCGTTCTCGAGCGCCGTGCCCTCCACCGCGTGCGGCGCCACCCGCTCCGGGTCGTCCAGGGTGTTACGGGCGTTCGGGTCGGCGTCGGACAGCGCGCTGTGCTCGACGACCCGGGTGAGGTCGAGGCCGTTCAGGGCGACGCGCAGGGGCAGGGGCTCCGTACGGCCGCGGTTCACCGCGAAGACGGTGACCGAGCCGTCCTCGGCGCGTACGGCGGTGGCGTGCAGCAGGTCCGCCTCGCCGTACTTCCTCGTCTCGTACGTCGGTGAGTCGACGCGGACGTCCAGGACCTCGCCGCGGCCGTACCTGGACGCCTGCGCGAACGGGAAGAACGTGGTCTGCCGCCACGCCGGGCCGCCCGGCTCCGTCATGATCGGCGCGATGACGTTCACCAGTTGCGCGAGGCAGGCGACGGTGACGCGGTCGGCGTGCCGGAGCAGGGCGATGAGGAGCGAGCCGAAGACGACGGCGTCGGTGACGCTGTAGTTGTCCTCCAGCAGGCGGGGGGCCTCCGGCCAGTCGAGGTCACCGACCTTGGCGTCGGTGCCCGCCATGTACCAGACGTTCCACTCGTCGAAGGACAGGTTGATCTTCTTCTTCGACTTCAGGCGCGCGCCCACGTGGTCGCAGGTGGCGACGACGTTCTCGATGAAGGACTCCATGTCCACGGCCGACGCCAGGAAGGAGTCCACGTCGCCGTCGAGCGGCTCGTAGTAGGCGTGCAGGGAGATGTGGTCGACCAGGTCGTACGTCTCCCGCAGGACCGTCGCCTCCCACTCGGCGAACGTCTCCATCGACTGGGCCGAGCTGCCGCAGGCGACCAGTTCCACGGACGGGTCGATCTGGCGCATGGCGCGGGCGGTCTCGGCGGCGATGCGGCCGTATTCCTCCGCCGTCTTGTGGCCGGTCTGCCAGGGGCCGTCCATCTCGTTGCCCAGGCACCAGAGCCTGATGCCGAAGGGATCCTTGTCGCCGTGGGCGATACGGAGGTCCGACAGGGCCGTGCCGGAGGGGTGGTTGGCGTACTCCTGGAGTTCCAGGGCCTCCGCGACGCCCCGCGTGCCGAGGTTGACCGCCATCATGGGCTCGGCCTGCGGGCCGACCTTCTTCAGGAACGCGATGTACTCGGAGAGGCCGAAGCGGTTCGTCTCCGTGGAGCGCCAGGCGAGGTCGAGGCGGCGGGGGCGTTCCTCGGCGGGGCCGACCGAGTCCTCCCACTTGTAGCCGGAGACGAAGTTGCCGCCGGGGTAGCGGATGGCCGTGACGCCGAGTTCGCGGACGAGGCCGAGGACGTCCTGGCGCAGGCCGGAGTCGTCGGCGGTGGGGTGGCCGGGCTCGAAGATGCCGGTGTAGACGCAGCGGCCGAGGTGTTCCACGAAGCTGCCGAACAGGCGGGGGTTGACTTCGCCGATGGTGAAGGCGGGGTCGAGGGTGAAGCGGGCGGTGTCGTGCATGGTCGCCTTTCGGGTGGGTGGGTTCTGTTCGTTGGCGTCTGCGGGTCTTCGGTGGCTGGTGGCGCGGTTCCCCGTGCCGCTGGAGGGCGATGGGCCAGCCGTTCTTCTGCCAGTGGAGCCTGTGCAGGCCCAGCTTCGGCGTGCCCTCGTCCTGTGCGTCGTAGTAGTGGTACGCCAGCCAGTCGGTGCCCCTGTCCCTGAACACGGACTGGCCGCCCGTGCCGACGAATCGGCCGTGGTCTTCCAGGAGCAGGTCACCGCCGCCCTCCAGCATGGGCTTGCCCGTGCTGTCGACGTAAGGGCCCTTGAGGGGGCGATGGCGTTCCGGTGGTCGGTGGTCTTGCTCTGCGCTGGGTCACTGGCCCGCCAGTCCCGTGTGGGCGACGCCCGCCACGATCTGTCGCTGGAAGAAGACGAAGACGACGATCAGCGGGAGGCCCGCCATCAGGCCGCCCGCCATGAGCTGGGCCCACTGGATGCCGTAGGAGTTCATGACGGTCGCGATGCCGTTGGGCATGGTCATCAGGTCGGGGTTGTTGGTCACCATGTACGGCCACAGGAAGTTGTTCCAGGAGGCGATGAAGGTGAAGATGCCGACCGCCGCGAGGGAGGGGCGGGCCAGGGGGACGACGATGGTGAAGAAGACCCGCCAGCGGCCCGCGCCGTCGATGAAGGCGGCCTCCTCCAGTTCGCGCGGGATGCCCTGGAAGAACTTGTAGAGGATGTAGACCATCGCGGCGGGCGCGCACTGGGGAAGGATCATGCCCCAGTAGGTGTCGACCATCCCCATCTGCTGGACGGTGGTGAAGAGGGGGACGCCCAGGACGGCCGGGGAGACCATCAGGCCCGCCATGACGAGGCCGAGCAGGACGTTCTTGCCGCGGAACTCGGTGCGGGCGAAGCCGTATCCGGCGAGGGCGGAGGTGACCAGGACGATCGTGGTCACGCAGACGGAGACGACGAGGGAGTTCACGAACCAGTTGGTGATGTTGCCGGTCTCGAAGATCGCCGTCCAGGCCTGGCCGGTCCACTCGTTCGGGAGCCAGTGCGGGGGTACCTCGACGGCTTCCGTCTCCGACTTCAGGGAGGTGAACAGGGCCCAGGCGAGGGGGGAGAGGAAGACGGCGGAGACCGTCGCGCCCAGCAGGGTGAGGATGATCTGGCTGGGGGTCCAGGCCTTGCGCGGCTTGACCCGTATCGGTGGTGCGGGGGTGCTCATCGGGCGCCCTCCTCACGGTTGCGCAGCAGCCACATCCGGGCGAGGGCGACGGCCGCGATGATCACGAAGAAGATGATGGAGATGGCGGAGGCGTAGCCCACGCGGTAGCTGGTGAAGCCCTCTTCAAGGGTGTACTGCACGAAGGTCCGGGTCGATTCCTCAGGTCCGGGGCCGAAGTCCTGCATCACCACGGCCTGGTCGAAGACCTGGAGCGAGGCGAGGATCTGGAGGGCGACGACGAGGCCGGTGATGTGGCGCAGCATCGGCAGGGTGATGTGGACGATCCGGTGCCAGGCGCCCGCGCCGTCCAGCTTGGCGGCCTCGTAGAGGTGGGCGGGGATGCCCTGGAGGGCGGCGAGGTAGAGCAGGAAGCTGAAGCCGACCGTCCACCACAGGGTGGTGATGACGACGGCGAGCATGGCGTAGGACTTGTCGGTCAGCCAGGGGGTCTCCAGGCCGAAGACGTGGTTGACCATGCCCGTGCCGGGGTTGAACAGCCACTGCCACAGGTTGGCGGCGACGGTGGAGGGCAGCAGGAACGGGGCGAAGAAGCAGAGCCGCCACAGCCATCTGCCGCGCTCGATGTGGTGGGCCAGCATCGCGAGGAGGAAGGCGAGGACGGTGATGCAGGGCACGACCAGGAGCGTGAAGTACGCGCTGTGGCCGAGCGAGTCCCACATGGTCGGGTTCTTGAGGGCCTCGCGGTAGTTGTCGAGGCCGACGAAGCTCGCGCCCTCGCCGGAGATGTTGGCGTCGGTGAAGCTGAGGTAGAGGCCGCGCAGCAGCGGCCAGAGCACGAAGAGGGCGAAGAGGGCGAGGAACGGGGCGATGAACCAGCCGCCGTGCTGGAAGCCCTGCCTGCGGCGGGCGGTGGCGCTGCGCGCGGCGGTCCTGGCGCGGGCCGGGGTGACGAGGGTCTGTGCGCTGGTCGTCGTCATGCGACGGCACCTCCCTGCGCGGCGGTCTTGCCGTCCATGGGGTTGGGCATGGCGAGCAGTTGGGTGAGGGCGCCCCGCATCCGGCGGGCGGCGGCCTCCGGCTGGGCGGAGCCGGTGGTCGAGGAGACGACGACGGGGCCGACGCGCTGGGCGAGGGTGCCGGTGGATCCGGCGAACCACACCTTGGGCTCGGTGGCCTGGTGGTCCATCGCCGTCACGTACTCGTTCTGCGGGGTCAGCTTCTGGTACTCGGGTGAGGACAGCGTGGGGGTGTAGGCGGGGATGTGGCCGCCGCCCGCCCAGGCCTGGGCGTTCCGCACGATGTAGGCGGCGAGTTGGTGGGCGGCCTCGTTGGCGGCGCCGCCGCGGCCGGACTGGTGCGGCAGGACGAAGGCGTGCGACTCGGCGTGGGTGGCCTGCTGGCCGAAGACGGCGGGCAGCGGGGTGGCGCCGTAGTCGAGTTCGGCTCCGGTGAAGACCGGCACCGACCAGTTGCCCTCCCAGGCGAAGGGGCCGCCGTTGACGAACTGTTCGGCGCCCGCGCCGCCGCCGAAGTTCGGGTTGGCGTAGCCGTCGGTGATGTGGCGGCGCAGGAACTCCAGGACCTGGGTGGCCTTGCCGGTGTCGAAGGTGACCTCGGTGTGGGCGTCGTTGAACCAGGTGCCGCCGAGCTGGGTGTAGAAGGCGACGAAGAACCACCACTGGAAGTTCTGGTCGCTGTGCCAGAAGCCGAGGGTCTGGAGGCCGTCCCTGGTGGCCTTCTTGGCCTCCTTGAGGACGTCGAACCACTCGTCGGGCGAGGTGACGGGCACCATCTTGCCGTCGGCGCCGAGCAGGCCCGCCTGCTGGAGCACGTCCTTGCGGTAGAAGCAGAGCTGTACGTGGATGTCGAGGGGGAGGGCGTAGAGCTTGCCGTCGACGACGGCGCGCTTCCACAGTTCCGGGTTGAAGTCGGCTTCCCTGACGCCGTACCTGGCGAGCAGGTCGACGTCCCAGGGGTCCAGGAGGCGGCCGGGTGAGAAGCCGGTGACCCGGCCCAGGTGCATGACACCGAGGTCGGGCGCGCGGTTGCCCGCCGCCGCCATGGCGAGCTTGGTGTAGAAGGGGTTGCCCCACTGGAGGGTGGAGTCCTTCACGTCGATGCCGGGGTTCGCCTGGCGGAAGGCGTCCAGCATCGCGATCATGTTGTAGCCGTCGCCGCCGCTGAAGAGGTTCCAGTAGCGCACCCGGGCGTCCGCCCCGGAGGCGAGTGCGTCGGCCCCGGTGCCGAGCGCCGCGAAGCCGAAGCTTCCGGCGACGGTCAGACCACCCGCTGCCGCGAGCAGTTGCCTGCGATTCAGGCCAGGTCGTCCCATTGCCTGCCCTTACTGTCATCGATGCGTTCGACATTTCGGATGACGCTCGTAACTTCGAACGGGAAGGTAGGTCGGCGAAGCTTTCGCGTCAATGGATCGGACAGAAACGATCAGGCAGAAGTTTGCGAAGCGCGGTCACAGTCGGTCGGACTACGGTCAGTGGACTGACTGACGCGGACCGTTTCCGCCGCGTACTCTCGAACCGGTCGCCGCGTGGCGTCAGAAGGGGGGCCGATGCACTACGCGGGCGCGCTGACGACGGCACCGGGTCCCGCCGAGTTCATCAGCGGGTTCTACACCTCGTTCTGGTGGATACCGGCCGGAGTCCTGGCCGCCGCCCTGGCGCTCAAACTGCCGACGATCATCCGGCTCTGGGGCGATCCGCTGCTGCGCGCGGTCGGCGGACTGCTGCTGCTCGGCTGCGCGGTGTTCGTGTTCGTGGCGCCCTCGACCATCGCCTGGGTCAACCGGGTCACCGGCGTGCCCAACATCTCGGCACCCTGGGTGTACTCGCTCCTCACCGCGTACTGCGGGGCCTGCCTCTGGCTGATCACCGCCTGGCGCAACGGCCTGTCCGACCAGTCGGCCACCACCCGGCGCACCCGGCGCTGGGTCGTCTCCGGCTACTCCGGCGTGATCGTCGCGCTGTGGGTGCTGTTCGTCCTCGCCGAGGTGCCCGAGGAACGCCTGCGCGACCTGGACACGTACTACGCCACCACGCCCTTCATGCGCGAGGAGATCCTGCTCTACCTGCTCGCGCACACCACCGCCGTCCTGATCACCTCGAAGCTGCTGTGGAACTGGATCCGCGCCGACGGACTCGACGCCTGGCTGCGCTGGGGGCTGAAGTTCCTCGGCCTCGGCTACGCGATGAACCTCGTCTTCGACGCCGCCAAACTGACCGCCGTCGTCGCCCGCTGGACCGGCCACGACCTGGACTGGCTGAACGCGAACGTGGCGCCGCCGGTGGCCTGTCTGTCCGCCGTGCTGATCGCCGTCGGCTTCATCCTGCCGCACGCCGGACAGTATCTGCACGGCCGCTGGCGGCTCCGGCTCGCCCACCACGAACTGCGGCCCCTGTACCTGCTGATGCGCGCCGCGACCGGCGACCGCGTCCCCTTCGTGCTGCGCGCCAGCCCGGAGCTGCGGCTGACCCGCCGGGAGACCTTCATCCGCGACGCGCTGCTGCCGCTGGCCCAGCACCTCGACGAGGACCTGCACCAACGCTCCTACGACGCGGCGCGGGCCCTGGGCCACCCGGCGGAGCGGGCCAGGGCCCTGGCCTCGGTGGTGGCGATCCTGGACACGATCGACGCCGGGCCGCGGCCTTCGGGTGACGGCGACGACCCGGACACCACCGACCTGCTGCGGGAGATCGGGGCCGTGTCCCGGGCGCTGCGGCAGCCCGACGACA
Source organism: Streptomyces sp. NPDC057877 (assembly GCF_042796855.1). Taxonomy (NCBI): domain Bacteria; kingdom Bacillati; phylum Actinomycetota; class Actinomycetes; order Kitasatosporales; family Streptomycetaceae; genus Streptomyces; species Streptomyces sp. NPDC057877. The sequence goes on along the minus strand of NZ_JBHVMS010000004.1, from coordinate 728,759 downwards.
TCCGGGCGGTGCGCGTCCGCGCCGCCCTCCCGGAGGGCAGTGTGCGGGTCACCGAGTAGCCGAGAAGGTGGCTCAGGTCTCATGTGTCTTGGCATAGTGCTCAGGTGACCAGGCGACATCCAGTCGAGCAGGGGGAGAACGGTGCGTACGAGGAAGGAGATGCGGCGCCTCGCTGACGTGCTCATCGACCCGATACAGGTACCGGTACCGGCCGATCCCGAGGTTCTCTTCGAGGCGCTCGTCGCATCCGTCAGCGCCTGGCGGGGCCGTCAGGTGCACGTCCACCGGCGGGCGTTCCCCCCGCACACCGCGAGCGGACTGTGGCTGGAGCGGGACACGCACGACGACGTCGTCATCGACGAGCGGGCCGCCGTGTGGCACCAGATCGTGATCTTCTGTCACGAGGTCTGGCACATGAACAGACGACAGGCCGACGCCGCGCCCGCCCCTCGGGTACGTCCTCAACTCGTCGCGGCGCGCACCGACTTCAGCCTGTCGGAGGAACAAGAGGCGGACCGTTTCGGCATGCTGATGGGCCGTCGGCTGCGGTCCTGGCTGGACGCCTCCTCCGACCGTACGGCCGACGGCGCCGAGGACCTCGCCGGGCGCATCGGAGCCGCCCTCAACTACCGTGGGACACGCAGATGAGCGGCAGCGTCATCAACTACGCCAGCTGTACGGTGCTCTGGCTCGCCCTGCTGCTCAAGGCCCCCGACCTGGCACGCCACCGCGGCGACCCGTACCTGCGGACGATCTGCGCGGTGCTGGGCCTGGCCGGGCTGTGCTTCCTCCTCGGGGCGCCGCCGACCGTCGGCGCCATCAACGACCTCAGCGGGGAGCCCAACCTGGCCGCGCCCCTGACGTACGCGGCGATCACCGCCTACTGCGCGGCCTCCCAGGTGCTGGTCGTCTACTGGCGCGGCGGCCCCCGGGTGCACCGCACCGCCCGCCGCTGGATCCTCGCCTACGCCTGTGTCGTCGTCGGCATCGCGGCCACCTTCGCGCTGGGCGAGGCCCCCGTGGAGCGCCGTACCGACCTGGACACCTACTACGCGACGACGCCGTTCATCGCCGAGATGATCGTGCTGTACCTGGCCGCGCACCTCACCGCGGTGACCGTCACCACCCTCTCGGCGCTGCGCTGGGCCCGGCACGTGGACGGCTGGCTGCGAACCGGCCTGACCGTGCTGGGCATCGGCACCCTGTGCGCCTCCGGGTACAGCGTGAGCAAGCTGGTCGCCGTGGTCGCCCGCTGGTGCGGCTACGACTGGTCGGCGCTCGGCACCACCGTCGCCCCGGCCGCCGCCGGTCTGGGCGCCCTGGTCACCGTCACCGGCGTCCTGCTGCCGCTCGCGGCGCCCCGGCTGGCCCAGTGGCGGCAGGCCCGGCGGACGTACGCGCGGCTCGCGCCCCTGGAACGCGCCCTGGACGACGTCCTCACCCGCCACTCCCTGCGCCTGCCCCGGCCCCGTCCCGCCTCCCCCGCCACCCGGCTGATGTGGCGGCAGACCAGCATCCACAACGCGCTCGGCCACCTCGGCGCCCACCTCGACCGCTCCGTCTACGACCGGACCCACCAGGCCGTCCTGGACACCCTCGGCGACGCCGCGCGGGCGCGGGACGCCGCCTGGGCCGCGGTGATCGTCGCGGCGGCGGACAGCGACGCCCACGGGCACCCGAACGCCCCCGCGGTGAGCTTCCTCGACCCGCTCCCGGACCCGGCCGCCCTCACCCGCATCGCCGACGCCCTGACCGACCCCGTCCTCCTGGCGTCCGCCCGCGTCCCGAGCGGCACGACCACGACGGGCAGCGCATGAACAGCACCATGAGCTACGTCGTCTACCTGGCCGCCACCGCCCTCTTCCTCTCCGGTGTGCTGCTGTTCCGCCGCCCACGCAACCCCCTCACCCTCTCCACGTGCGTGGCGATCATCCTCGGCGCGACCGTCTTCGTCTGCTCCGCCCCGCTGACGCTGGCCGCCGTCAACGACCTCACCGGCATCCCCAACTTCGGCGCGCCGCTGACGTACGGCATGCTCACCGCGTACAGCTGCTCCCTGCTGATCCTGCTGATCAACTGGCGGGGCGGCCCGCGCGAGCGCGTCCGGCGCATGGTGCTGCGCAGCATGGCCGCCTACGGGCTGCTGGTGGTCGCGATCGTCGTGCTGTTCGCGCTCGCGGACGCGTCCACGGAGCGCCTGCGTGACCTGGACACGTACTACGCCAACACGCCGTACATGCGCGAGATGATCCTGCTCTACCTCCTCGGGCACACCGCGGCGACGGTGGCGATGTGCACCGTGTGCGTGAAGTGGGCCAGCGAGGTCACCGGACTCCTGCGGACCGGTCTGTGGCTGATCGTCCTCGGCGGGGCGCTGGATGTGACCGGGTTCCAGCTGACCAAGTACACGGCCGTGGTGGCCCGTTGGTGCGGTCATGACCTGGACGCCCTCTCCACCTCCGTGGCCCCGCCGATGGCCTCGCTCGCCGCGCTGCTGTGCTCGGCCGGCTTCGTCCTGCCGCGCCTGCTGCCCTCCCTCTCCGCCCACTGGCGTGGCCTGGGCGACTACCGGCGGCTGACCCCGCTGTGGTCCCTCGTCCGCTACGTCTCCACCGCCCCCAAGCCGCCCACGTCCTGGTGGGACCTCCCCCAGGCGCGGCTGCAGTGGCGGGAGGTGTCCATCCACGACGCGCTGCTCGCCCTCGCCCCGTACTTCGACGACCAGGTCCGGGAACGGGCCCACCAGGCCGCCCTGCGCGCGGGGCTGGTGGGCGGGGCGGCCCGTGTCGCCGCCGAGGCGGCCATGCTCACCGACGCCGCGCGCCGAGCCGCCGCGCGGGAGGCGCCGTTCGACGAGCCCAGCACGTACCGCCTCCACGCCACGCAGGTCTCCGGGACGGGCGAACTGGTGGAGCTGGCACGGGCCCTGCACCGCTCACCCACCGCCGTACCCGCAGGTACGGTCAACGCCCCTGAATCCGAGGAGCCTCATGTCGCGTAGAGCTGTCGTCATCGGTGCGGGCCTCGCCGGTCTGCTGGCCGCGTCGGCCCTGTCGACCGCCGTGGACGAAGTGATCGTGCTGGACCGCGACGACCTGCCGGAGGGGCCGGAGCACCGCAAGGGCCTGCCCCAGGGGCGCCACGCCCACCTCCTGATGGCGGGCGGCCTGGCCGCCATGGAGAGCCTGCTGCCCGGCGTCCACGTGCGCGAGCGGCTCCTGGCGGCCGGTGCGCACGAGATCTCCTTTAGCTCGGGCATGGTCGCCCTCACGCCGGAGGGGTGGCTGCACCGGTGGCGGCGCGAGGGGCCGAGCATGATCACGTGCAGCCGGGCGTTGCTGGACTGGGTGATGCGTGACGCGGTGCGGACGTCCACGGGCGTCACCCTCCGCAAGGCGAACGTGACCGGGCTGCTGGGCGGCGCGCACCGGGTGCACGGGGTGCGCCTCGACGACTCGGCCGACCTGACCGCCGACCTCGTGGTCGACGCGAGCGGTCGTGGCTCCCGGATCATGACGTGGCTGCCCACGCTGGGTCTGACCGGCATCCGGGAGCGGACGGTGGACTCCGGGCTGGTCAACGCCACGCGCATCTACCGCATGCCGTCCGGCGCGGAGCGCTTTCCGCTGACGATCGTGCACGCGAATCCGTACGTGTCCCGGCCGGGGCGCAGCGGCATGATGCTCCCCATCGAGGGTGACCGCTGGATGGTGAGCCTCGCGGGCACCCGGGGCGGTGAGCCGCCCGCCGACCCCGAGGGGTTCCTGCGCTACACCCTGGAGCTGCCGGACCCGATAGTCGGCCGTCTGATCTCCGGTGCGGAGCCCCTCACCGACGTCCACCTCAGCCGGTCCAGCAGCAACGTCCGCCGCTATCTGGAGCGGGCGCCGTACTGGCCCGAGGGGCTGCTGGTCCTCGGGGACGCGCTGACGACGTTCAACCCGGCCTACGGGCAGGGCATGTCGGTGGCCGCGATGGGGGCGCGGGTGCTCGCCGCGGAGCTGCGGCGTGGGGGGCTGGGGCGGCCTGGTCTTGCCCGGCGGGTGCAGCGGGGGGCCGCGCGGTCGGTGGACGCGGCGTGGTCGATGGCGGTCAGCCAGGACGTGCTGTACCCGGGTGTCCGCGGGGGGCGGCCCACGGCGGCGGATCGTCTCGTCACGACGTACACCCGGCGGATCATGAAGGCGGCCACCGGGTCCTACGACGCCGCGGCCGCCGTGTGGGATGTCACGAGCCTGCACAGCGCGCCCACCCGTCTCTTCCATCCGAGTGCGGTGCTGGCCGCGTTGGCCGGGCCCCTGGTTCCCGCCGCCCCCGAAGCGCCCTTGACTCCGGGGGAGCGGAAGATACTGGCGACGCTGGACCGGACGTGATCCGGCGCGGGGGCTGGGCGGGGGGCGTTGCGCGGCCCGGCGCCGCGGGGTGCCGCCGCGCCCACCCGTGCCGCCCCAGCGGCACGAAGGCCCGCTGCTACGGCGGCACGGCAGCGACCCGCGGGGCCTCTCAGCCCGCGAACGCTGGCTGCGCCACCCCCTTCCCCGCGCCCGGGACCACCAGGAGTGAGCCCGCCAGGGGGTGCGGGGACGGCAGGCCCACGCGGGCCGTGGTGATGTAGAGGTCGGTCAGGTCCGGGCCGCCGAAGGCGCAGGCCGTCACCCGGGGGACCGGGAGGGGGATGACGCGGTCCAGGGCGCCCGTGGGGGTGTAGCGGTGGACGGCCGCGCCGTCCCAGAGGGCGACCCAGACGCAGCCCTCGGCGTCGACCGTCAGGCCGTCGGGGTAGCCCGCGCCGTCCGGGAGTTCGGCGAGCGGGCGGCGGTTGGTCACCTCGCCCGCATCGTGGTCGAAGACGTCGATCCGGCGGGTCGGGGTGTCGATGTAGTACATGAGGCGGCCGTCCGGGCTCCAGCCCGTGCCGTTGCTCACCGTCACGTCGTCGAGGACCGGCGTGACCGAGCCGTCGCCGGTGTAGCGGGTCAGCGTGCCACCGCCCACCGCCTCGTCGTACCGCATCGTGCCCGCCCACAGCGAACCGTCCGGGGCCACCGCGGCGTCGTTGGCGCGGCGGCCCGGCACCGGCTCGTGGTGCAGCCAGCGGAAGGAGTCGTCGGGGTCGAGGAGGCCGACCCCGTCCCGCAGGTTCAGCACCAGGCCCCCGCCCGCGCGGGGCTTCACCGCGCCCACGTGCTGGTCCGTGCGGCGGACGCCGCGCGCGCCCGTCGCCGGGTCGAAGCCGTACACCCGCGAGCCCAGGATGTCGATCCACAGCAACCGCCCCGTCGCCGCGTCCCACGTCGGGCCCTCGCCCAGCTGTGCCTGCGCGCGCACCGCCACCTCGTAGCTCATGCCACGCTCCGGTGGCCGAGGCGCTCCGACAGGTCGGCGGCGCCCTTCGCGGCGAGTTGCTCCAGCTCCACCCGGCGCTCGTCGCTCCACCGGATCATCGGCACGGAGATGGACAGTGCCGCCACGACCCTCCCGGTACGGTCCCGGACCGGCGCCGCCACACAGGAGACGTCGGGGTTGGACTCCCGGCTCTCCACGGCGATGCCCCGCTCCCGGATTTCCGAAAGGGTCTCCCGCAGCGCGCCCGGGTCGGTGATGCTGTTCGGGGTCATCGCGACCAGCTCGGCCCCGTCGGGGATCCGGGAGGTGAGTTCCGGCTCGGGGAGGGAGGCCAGCAGCATCTTGCCCACGGAGGTGCAGTGCGCCGGAAGCCTGCGGCCCGCGGCGGACACCATGCGCACGGCGTGCGTGGAGTCCACCTTGGCGATGTAGATGACGTCCGTGCCCTCCAGGATCGCCACGTGCACCGTCTCGTCACAGGTCTCGGCGACCGAGCGGGCCACCTGCTGGCCCTCGGCGGCGAGATCGAGCTGTTCGGCGTAGCGGCTGCCGAGCTGGTACGGGCGTACGCCCAGCCGGTAGCGGCCGGGCTGGCCGGGCACCGGGACGATGTACGCCCGCGCGGCGAGCGTGGTGACCAGCTCGTGCACGGTCGTGCGCGGCAGTTGCAGCCTGCGCACGATGTCGGGGGCGGAGAGCGTGCCGTCCCCGTCGAGGAACAGCTCAAGGATGTCGAGAGCCCGGGTCACGGCGGGTACGAGACGTCCCACGACCGGCCCCCCTTCTGTCGGAGAGAACGTGTAGCCCCACCGCCGGTTGTTCGATATTTCAACTGACGGTCGGAATCGCGAACACAGGCTACTCATGGAGTCTTTGCCGGGGCAATGGCCCGGTGAGCCCCAAACGACAGGCGCTAGCCCTCCCGCAGGCACCCGAACGCCGCCCGCAGCAGATCCGGCGCCGCCTCCGGCCCCCGCTCGCCCTCCGGCAGTACCGCGTACGCGAACAGCGCCGACCGCATCGCCCCCACCGCCGCCCGCGCCAGCACCGCCGCCCGCAGCGCGACGGCGTCCTCCGGCTCCCCCGCCCCCGACAGCCGCTCCTCCAGCGCCCCGGCGAGCCCCTCCTCGAACTGGGTCAGCACCGGCAGGAACTGCCGCACCGGCTGCCCGGGGAACCGCTGCGGCGGACCGCTGAACATCAGCCCCACCCCACGGTCGGCGATCAGCTCCAGCGCGGCGCCCAGGACGGCGTCGTACGGGCCCTCCCCGGCGGGGCGGGCGACGACGATGGAGCGCATCACGGGGATGAGGTCCAGCACCTCGTCGAGGACCAGGTCCTCCTTGGAGGGGAAGTAGCGGAAGAAGGTCCGCTCCGTGACCCCGGCCGCCGCCGCGATGTCCCGCACGGTGGTGTGCGTGTAGCCGCGCTCCTCGAACATGCGGTGCGCGGCGTCCTGGAGCGCCTTGCGGGTCGCCGCCTTGTGGGCCTCGCGCCGCCCCCGCGGCTGACGTACTCCCTGCGACTCGACGGTTGACATGTGAGGAGTATCGCAGGCCGAAAAGCGACGGGAAAGAATCTGTCAGTCATGACACTTTGACTATGCTGTCAGTCATGACACTTCTGCGGATGAGGCGCGTGTCCCGCCGGGGGCGCCTGGTGGCCCTCGGAGTGATCGGTGCGGTGCTGGTCACCGGGGGCGTCGCGGAGGCCGTGGCACGGCACAGCGCGGCGGACCGGTTCGCGGACCGGATGGAGCGCCGCCTGCACACCGGCATCGACGTCGGCTTCGGACCCACGCCCGTGATGCTGCAACTGGCCCGCGGCACCTTCCCGCGGGTGGAGGTTTCCGGACAGGACGCGACGTTCCGGCGGTTCAGCGGGGTGGACCTGGAGGCCGAGCTGGACGACGTGGTCCGCACCGGCGACGGCCTGTCGGTGCGCGACTCGCGGGTCACCGCCGAGCTGCCGCACGACGCCCTGACGGCCGCGCTCGGCACGGTGACGGACGGGGCGATGGGCGGGGCGGCGGCCGTGACGACGGATCCGGCCACCGGTGAGCTGGTGGTGGTCGCCGGTCCGGCCGGACGGATCACCATCGGGTTCCGGCCGGTCCTGCACCAGGACAAGGAGTCCATCCGGTTCGAGCGCACGGAGGTCCGCATCGGCGACCGCGTGGTGCCACCGGGCCTCGCCGACCAACTGCTGCAGAACGCCACTCCCCAAGAGGTCGACCTGACCGGACTGCCACTCGGCCTGGAGCCCGACCGGCTCTCCGTCACCTCGACCGGGCTGCGCCTGGACCTGACGGGCGGCAGGTCGACCGTGAAGGCGTGACCCTCCCGGGCCCGGCTCCCGGCTCCCTCCTCCCTCCCTCCCTCCCCCAAGCCCCCTTCTGCCACCACTGCACAAGGAGCACTCCCGTGGCGACATGGCTCTACCGGCTCGGCATCGGCGCGCACCGCCGACGGCGGCTCGTCCTGGCGGCCTGGCTGGCCGTGCTGACGGCGGCCGTGGCCTGCCTCGTCGTGCTGGGCGGCAAGCTCGACAACGAGTTCACCATCCCGGGGTCGGAGTCCCAGCAGGCGCAGGACACCATGGCCGAGGACTTCCCGGCCGCCGCCGGGACCAGCGCGCAGATCGTGTTCACCGCGCCCGAGGGGCAGACGGTCACCGGTCAGCGGACCGCCGCCGGGATCCAGCGCACCCTCGCGGCGGCGCAGGACGCGCCGCAGGTCGCCGCGGTGATCCCGCCCGACCGGGCGGGCACCGTCACCCCGGACGGCCGGACCGCGCTCGCCCAGGTCAACTACGACGTCGACCGCGCCGACCTCGACGACGGCACCCTGGACGCGCTGGAGGAGACCACCGGGGCAGCCGAGGAGGCGGGGCTCGAGGTCTCGGTCGGCGGACAGGCGTACGGCAACGGCGTGCTGACCCCGACCGTGCTCGAACTGCTCGGTGTGGCCGTCGCGTTGGGCGTGCTGGTGATCACCTTCGGGTCGCTGCTGGCGGCCGGGATGCCGCTGCTGACCGCCTTCGTGGGGATCGGCATCGCCCTCGCCGGACTGCTGACGGTGTCGAACGGGGTGACGGTCTCCTCCACCGCGCTCAGCCTGGCGCTGATGCTGGGGCTCGCGGTCGGCATCGACTACGCCCTGTTCGTGCTGTCCCGGCACCGCGGCCAGCTCGCCCGGGGCATGACGCCGGAGGAGTCGGCGGGGCGCGCGGTGGGCACGGCGGGCAGCGCCGTGGTCTTCGCCGGGACGACGGTCGTCATCGCGCTGGTGGGGCTGACCGTCGTCGGCATCCCGTTCCTGACGGTGATGGGCCTGAGCGCCGCGGTGACGGTACTGATCGCCGTACTCGTCGCGGTCACACTGCTGCCCGCGCTGTTCGGCTTCGCGGGCGACCGGCTCACCCCGCGCCCGGACTCCCGGGCGGCACGGCGCGCGGCGCGGGAGGAGGAGCAGGAGAGCCGCGAGACCTCCGGCGACGGCGAAACCGGCGCAGCAAAGGACACGGCGAAGCCCCCCGCCCCCGTGATGGGCAAGCGCTGGGCCCAGTTCGTCACCCGTCGCCCCCTCCTCGTCCTCCTCGGCACCGTCGCCGCCCTGGTCACCCTGGCGATCCCCGCCGCCGACCTGCGTCTCGCCCTGCCCGACAACGGCTCGGCCGCGCACGACACCTCGCAGCGGGAGACGTACGACACCGTCGAGGACGCGTTCGGCCCCGGCTTCAACGGGCCGCTGCTGGTGCTGGCCGAGGCGGACGCGCGGGGCGAGGCCGGGCAGCGGCAGACGGCGGCCGTGGCGCAGCGGTTGCAGCAACTGCCGGACGTGGTCAGGGTCTCCCCGCCGCAGTACGCGCCGGAATCCGGGCGGGCGGTGATCCAGGTGGTGCCCGACGGTGGTCCGCAGGACGAGTCCACCCAGGATCTGGTGGACGCGATCCGCGCCGACGCGGGCACGATCGAGCGGGAGACCGGGGCTGCGGTGTCGGTCACCGGCACCACGGCGATCGGGATCGACGTGTCCGACCGGCTCACCGAGTCCCTGGTGCCGTTCGCGGCGGTCGTCGTCGGGCTGTGCCTGGTCCTGCTGCTGTTGGTCTTCCGTTCGCTGGTGGTGCCGGTGAAGGCCACCGCGGGCTTCCTGCTGTCGGTCGCGGCGTCGTTCGGCGCGGTGGTGGCCGTCTTCCAGTGGGGGTGGCTGGCCGACGCGCTGGGGGTGGCCAGGACCGGGCCCGTGGTCAGTTTCCTGCCGATCGTGCTGATGGCGGTCCTCTTCGGACTCGCCATGGACTACGAGGTGTTCCTGGTCTCCGGGATGCGTGAGGAGTGGGTGCGCGGGGGCAGGGCACGGGAGGCGGTGGTCGAGGGGGCCGGGCACGCCTCGCGGGTGGTGACGGCGGCGGCGCTGATCATGTTCTTCGTCTTCGCCAGCTTCGTGACCTCGGAGGACGCCATCGTCAAACCGATCGCGTTCTCGCTGGCGTTCGGGGTGCTCGTGGACGCCTTCGTGGTCCGGATGACGCTCGTACCGGCGGTGCTGGCCATGGTGGGGCGCGGCGCGTGGTGGCTGCCGCGGGCGCTGGAGCGGGCGTTGCCCGACCTGGATATCGAGGGGGCCCGGCTGGAAACCTCACGGCAGAAAGCCGACGAGCCTGTGGCCGAATTCACCAGGCGCTAATTCCAGACAGAAAAAGGCGTTCAACCGGCTCATCTTCCGGGGTTACCCGGAGGATGAGCCGACGTTTTTTCGTCCTCAGTGTTACCAGCGAGGAAATTAACTCCGGAACATTTGATTCCGCCTGGCGGGCTGTGTTTGACTGACAACACGGAGCACATCCGGCAGTCACTTGCCGCGCCCGTTGCGCCTGGGCAATGATGCCCGGCTGGCCTGCGCAAAGACGCTTGGGCCCGACCATGCACGATTCCCTATCCCAACCCTCAAAGGGCCATTTTCGGCTGCCTTCGCAGCTGCCCTAAGTAAAGGAATCAGCATGCAACTCGAAGAAAAGCTCGCCCCGGCCCCGCATGGCCTGCGGGCCGCCGCCCGCCCGGTCATCACCGGTTCCTCGCATTCCTTTCCCAGCACCCGTTCCAGCCAGGAGGAACTCTGGCAGGACTTTTTCCACGAGCACTACGACGGCTTTCCGCTGGCCCGCCGGATATTCGAGAATTCCGGCATCAGCTCCCGCGCCACGGCCGTGGACCCGCGCAGTGAGCGGGAGGTGTCCGGCTGGAGCACCGGCCAGCGCATGGAGCGCTACATAGAGGAGGCGGTCCCGCTCGGGATGCGCACCGTCACCGCCGCCCTGGACTCCGCCGGGCTCGACCCGCAGGACGTGGGCCTGCTCGCCGTCGCCTCCTGTACCGGCTACACCACCCCGGGCCTGGACTTAAGGCTCGCCGACCAGCTGGGCATGAGCAGCAGGGTCCAGCGGCTGTTCATCGGCCACATGGGCTGCTACGCGGCCGTGCCGTCGCTGGGTGCCGTCTCCGACTTCGTCGCCTCGCGCGGGCGTCCGGCGGTGCTGCTGTGCCTGGAGCTGACGTCGCTGCACGTCCAGCCGCCCACCCGGGACATGGAACAGATCGTGGCGCACGCGCTGTTCGCCGACGCCGCCGCCGCGGTCGTCCTGGAGCCGGACGCGGGCAGCGGCTTCGAGGTCATCGACGTCGTCGCCGTCACCGACCACAGCACCGCCGACCTGATGAGCTGGCAGATCACCGACCTCGGCTTCAAGATGGGCCTGTCGCCCAAGGTCCCGGACATGCTCGCCAACCACGTCGGCGACGTCATCCGCGACCAGCTCCTCGCCCCGCACGGGCTCACCCCCGAGGAGGTCACCGGCTGGGCGGTGCACCCCGGCGGCAAGCGCATCCTCGAAGTCGTCGGCGAGCGGCTCGCCCTGCCCGACGACGCCCTCGACGCCTCCTACGGCGTCCTCGACGAGTGCGGCAACTGCTCCTCGCCGACCGTGCTGATGGTCCTGGAACGGCTGCCGAAGAACGACGGCCCCGTGGTCGCGATGGCCTTCGGCCCCGGCCTCACCCTCTACGCGGCCCTCCTGCGGCGTTCCTCCTGAACACCCCGGCCCGCACCCCCGCGGGACCTTCCAGGCACGACCCCCACGGATCAGCGCAGCCCGATTCACGGACGCACGGAAGGAACGGCTTCACCATGCCAAGCCCCATCGAGGCGCCCCCGGGCCAGGTCTTCGTCACCGGCACCGGCCGCTGCGGCTCCACCCTCGTCTCCGAACTGCTGCGGGAACACCCGCAGGTGCTCAGCCTCTCGGAACTCTTCAACCACCTCACCGACATGTACCGGATATCGGCGCGGGTCTTCCCCGAGGGCACCCTCTCCGGGCCGGAGTTCTGGCGGATCCTGTCCTCCCGCAACGCCGTCAACCGGCTGCTCACCGCGCACGGCATAGCGCCCAAGGAGATCCTCTACCCGGCCACCGCGGACGGTGCCCGGTTCAGCGCCGAGGACGGCATCCCCGCCCTGCTGCTGACCACGCTCCCGCACCTCACCGACACCCCCGACGCGCTCTACGACGAGATAGGGGCCGCCGTCCTGTCGTTCCCGGACGCCCCCGTCGCCGACCACTACGCGCTGCTGTTCTCCTGGCTGTGCGCCCGCTTCGGCAAGACGCTGTGGGCCGAACGCAGCGGCGGCTCGCTGATCCTCGCCGGGCAGTTCCGGGACCACTTCCCCGACGCCCGCTACCTCCACATCGTCCGCGACGGACGGGACTGCGCGCTGTCCATGAGCCGCCACACCGGCTTCCGGATGGCCGCCGTCGTCATGGCGCTGCACCTCACCCTGGGCCGCGACCCGTACGCCGAGCCGTCCGCCGACGACCTGCTGAAGGACGGCGAACTGGGCTTCGTACCCGAGGAGTTGCTGCCGTTCCTGCCGGACCGCTTCGACGCGGCGGCGGTGCGCGACTACCGCGTCCCGGTGTCGCTGTTCGGTACCTACTGGGCGGACGAGATGAAGCGCGGCATGGAGGCGATGTCGCTGCTGCCGCCGGAGAACGTGCTGCACGTGTGGTACGAGGACCTGCTCGCCGCGCCCGAGGAGACCCTGCACCGGATCGGCGCGTTCCTCGGGCCGGACTTCGTGGACGCCGAGTGGGAGGAGCGGTCCGCGGCCCGGGTCGGGCAGCCCTCGTCGTCCTGGCGGGACCTGCCGGAGGCCGAGCGGGAGGAGCTGGACCAGGCGTGCGCGCCCGGGTTCTCCACGCTCGCCGCGCACGGCGTCGTCCCCATGGCCGGTACCGCGGCGAGGAGCGGCGCATGAGTGCCCGGACACCGACGACCCGGGGCGGCACCGTCTGGCTGACCGGACTGCCCAGCTCCGGCAAGACCACCCTGGCGCAGGCCCTGGCCAGCCAGCTCACCCGCGAGGGCCACCGCGTGGAGGTCCTGGACGGCGACGAGATCCGCACCTTCCTCAGCGCCGGGCTCGGCTTCACCCGCGAGGACCGGGACACCAACGTGCAGCGCATCGGCCTGGTCGCCGAGGTGCTGGCGCGCAACGGGATCCTGGTGCTGGTGCCGGTCATCGCACCGTACGAGGACAGCCGGGAGGCGGTCCGCAAGCGGCACGAGGCCAGCGGCACCCCGTATCTGGAGGTCCATGTCGCCACGCCGCTCCAGGTGTGCGCGGTCCGCGACGTGAAGGGCCTGTACGCGCAGGCCCGCGCCGGGCGGCTGTCCGGGCTGACCGGCGTCGACGACCCGTACGAGCCGCCGCGCTCCCCGGACGCGCGGATCGAGACGCAACTGCACTCCGTGCCCGACTCGGTGGGACTGCTGCACGCGCTGATGGCGGAGAGGGGGCTGCTGTGACCGTCGTCGACACCCGGCCGGTGACCGGGCGCCTCGGGCACACCGAGGTGCTGGAGTCCGAGTCGGCATACATCTTCCGCGAGGTGGCGGGCGAGTTCGAGAAGCCGGTGCTGCTGTTCTCCGGTGGCAAGGACTCGGTGGTGATGCTGCACCTGGCGCTGAAGGCGTTCGCGCCCGCGCCGCTGCCGTTCGCGCTGCTGCACGTGGACACCGGGCACAACTTCCCCGAGGTGCTGGCGTACCGGGACCGGGTGGTGGCCGAGCACCAGCTCACCCTGCACGTGGCCTCCGTACAGGACTACATCGACCGCGGTGTGCTGCGCGAACGCCCCGACGGCACCCGCAACCCCCTCCAGACGCTGCCGCTGCTCGAGGCCATCACCGGGGGCGGCTTCGACGCCGTCTTCGGGGGCGGGCGGCGCGACGAGGAGAAGGCGCGCGCCAAGGAGCGGGTGTTCTCGCTGCGGGACGAGTTCGGCACCTGGGACCCGCGCAGACAGCGCCCCGAGCTGTGGCAGCTGTACAACGGGCGGCACCTGCCCGGCGAGCACGTGCGCGTGTTCCCGCTCTCCAACTGGACCGAGCTGGACGTGTGGCAGTACATCGCCCGCGAGCGCATCGAACTGCCGGAGATCTACTTCGCCCATGAGCGGGAGGTGTTCCTGCGCTCCGGCATGTGGCTGGCGCCCGGCGGCTGGGGCGGCCCCCGCGACGGCGAACCGGTGGAGAAGCGCCGGGTGCGCTACCGCACCGTCGGCGACATGTCGTGCACCGGCGCGGTCCTGTCCGAGGCGTCCGACGTCGCCGAGGTCATCACCGAGATCACCGCCTCCCGGCTCACCGAGCGCGGCGCCACCCGCGCCGACGACCGGCTGTCGGAGGCGGCGATGGAGGACCGCAAGCGGGAGGGCTACTTCTGAGATGACAGCCGACGCATTCGCCTACGGCCATCCCCCGCATGTCACCGCCGCCCTGATGATGCGCGGCATCTTCCAGGAGGCCAGGTCCCGGCTGACCGCCGGGTCCCCGGCCGCCGTACCGGAGGGACATCCGAACGCCATGCCCCAGCTCACCGAGGAACCCGAGGCGCCCGTCGCGGCGACCGAACCCGACCTGCTCCGCTGGGCCACCGCGGGCTCCGTGGACGACGGCAAGTCCACCCTCGTAGGACGGCTGCTGCACGACTCCAAGTCGGTCCTCGCCGACCAGTTGGAGGCGGTGGCGCGGGCGTCGTCCGGCGAGGGGCCCGATCTGGCGCTGCTCACGGACGGACTGCGCGCGGAACGCGAACAGGGCATCACCATCGACGTGGCGTACCGCTACTTCGCCACCCCGCGGCGCCGGTTCATCCTCGCCGACACCCCCGGCCATGTGCAGTACACCCGCAACATGGTCACCGGCGCCTCCACCGCCACGCTCACGGTGATCCTCGTGGACGCCCGCAAGGGCGTGGTGGAACAGACCCGGCGGCACGCGGCGGTCGCGGCGCTGCTGCGGGTGCCGCACGTGGTGCTGGCCGTCAACAAGATGGACCTGGTCGGCCACGAGGAGCGGGTGTTCGCCGCGACGGCCGAGGAGTTCACCCGTTTCGCCACGGGTCTCGGCATCCCGGACGTCACCGCGATCCCGATCTCCGCGCTCGCCGGTGACAACGTGGTCGAGCCGTCGACGCGCATGGACTGGTACAGCGGCCCGACGGTGCTGGAGCACCTGGAGACGGTGCCGGTGGCCGAGGAGGACGCGGCGACCCCCGCCCGCTTCCCCGTCCAGTACGTCATCCGCGCGGACGACGTACGCCGGTACGCCGGTCAGCTGGCCTCCGGCGAACTGCGCGTCGGCGACCGGGTCACCGTGCTCCCGTCCGGCCGCTCCACCACCGTCACCGGCATCGACGTCCTCGGCACGCCGTCGCAGTCGGCCCGCGCCCCGCAGTCCGCGGCGCTGCGGCTCGCCGACGACCTCGACATCTCCCGGGGCGACCTGCTGGTGCCCGCCCGGGCGCTGCCGACGGTCTCCCGGGACATCGAGGCGGCGGTCTGCCATCTGCACGAACGCCCCCTGCGCCCCGGCGACCACGTGCTCCTGAAGCACACCACGCGCACGGTCCGCGCGGTGGTCCGCCGGATCGCGGGCACCGGCCGCCTCGCCCTCAACGAGATCGGCCAGGTCCACCTGCGCACCGCCGAACCCCTCGCCTACGACCCCTACGCCACCAGCCGCCGCACCGGCTCGTTCGTCCTCATCGACCCGGGCGACGGCGCCACCCTCGCCGCGGGCATGACGGGCGAGACGGCCCCGGAGCTACCCGATGCGGCGACCTGACCACACCGGCGGGACACCGACGGAGCCGCCCCGGCCGCACCCGGGGCGTGCGGGGCGGCGCTCGTCGCTCGGGTTGCTCGGGCTGCTCATGGTGCTCGTCTGTCTCGCGGCGGGCGGGTGCGGCTACGGGTCCCGGGCGCCGGACGTCGCCGCGGTGCCGGAGTTCGTCGGGAGCGGGCCACCGTTGTCGACGGAGTCGGTGAGCGTCGGGTACTTCGCCAACATCACGCACGCGACCGCGCTGGCCGGGGTGCAGGAGGGGTTCTTCACCGAGGAACTGGGCGGGACCCGGCTGCGCACGCAGGTGTTCAACGGGGGGCCCGCGGCGCTGGAGGCGCTCAACGCCGGGGCCGTGGACATCGCGTGGATGGGCCCGTCCCCGGCCGTCAACGGCTATCTGCGCTCCCACGGCCGGGCCCTGCGGATCGTCTCGGGCGCCGCCTCCGGCGGAGTGGCCCTGGTCGTCGACCCGGACGCGGGGGCCGGGCGCGGCACCGACATCCGAGGGCTCAGGATCGCCACACCGGAGGCGGGCAACACGCAGGACGTGGCACTGCTGCACTGGATCAGGGAGCAGGGCTGGGAGGTGGACCCGCGCACCGGGCGCGGTGACGTGACGGTCGTACGGCAGTCCGTGAAGGAGATCCCGACCAGCTTCCGGCGCGGCGCGATCGACGGGGCGTGGGTGCCCGAGCCGGTGGCCGCGCTGCTGGTCGCGCAGGGCGGGCGGGTGGTCGTCGACGAGGCGGACCTGTGGGAGCGCGGCGCGTACGTCACCGCGCTCGTGGTCGTCTCGCCGTCCTTCCTCGCCGACCACCCCGACGTCGTGGAGGCCGTGCTGCGCGGCTCGGCGCGCACCAACGCCTGGCTGGCCGAGGACCCCCGGGCGGGCAAGGCGAGCGTGAACCGCGCCATCGACGCGCTGACCGGCAGGCCGATCGACGAGGACGTCCTGGACGCGGCCTGGGAGCGGGTCCGGCTCGGCGACGACCCGCTGGCCGCCACGCTGGCCGAGCAGGCGGACCGCGCGGAGGACCTGGACCTGCTGGGCCCCGAGGGCCGCTCGACCGGCCCCTCGGCCGAGGACCTGCGCGGCGCCTTCGACCTGCGCGCGCTGAACCGGGTGCGCGCGGGCCTCGGCGAGCCACCCGTGTCCGACGCCGGGCTCGGCGTCCCGGCCGAGGGCGACTGACGACCACGTACTTCTTACTCAGCAAGGGAATGGATGTCATGTCAGAAACGGTGGTGCGTTCCGGTGCGCCGGTCCGCCTCCTCGCCCCGGCCGACGCGGGCCAGCCCGCCGTACGCCTCGCCCATGTCTCCAAGTGGTTCGAGCGCGGCGGACGCCGCCAGACCGTCCTGGACGACATCGAACTGACCGTGCGCCGTGGCGAGTTCCTCTGTGTGCTCGGCGCCTCCGGCTGCGGCAAGTCCACCCTGCTCAACCTGGTGGCGGGCCTGGACGCGCCGTCCGCGGGCAACATCGAGGTGCCCGGCGGGCGGCGGCCCGCGCTGATGTTCCAGGAGCACGCCCTGTTCCCCTGGCTGACCGCCGGACGGAACGTCGAACTCGCCCTGCGCCTGCGCGGCGTCCCGCGCCGGGAGCGGTCCGGGCGGGCCCGGCACCTGCTGGAGCTGGTGCGGCTGAAGGACGCCTACGGCAAGCGCGTGCACGAGCTGTCCGGCGGTATGCGCCAGCGGGTGGCGCTGGCCCGGGCGCTCGCCCAGGACGGTGACGTGCTGCTGATGGACGAGCCGTTCGCCGCGCTGGACGCGATCACGCGGGACGTGCTGCACGAGGAGCTGACCCGCATCTGGTCCGAGAAGGACCTGACCGTCGTCTTCGTCACCCACAACGTCCGCGAGGCCGTCCGGCTCGGCGAGCGGGTGGTGCTGATGTCGTCGCGGCCGGGGCGCGTCGCCCGCGAGTGGAGCGTGTCCGACGCCCCGGAGACCGCCCTGACCGGCGCGGTCACCGACGCGCTGAGGGAGGAGATACGACGCCATGGGCGCCGGTGAGACGGTGGCGCCGCGGGCCCCGGAGCGGGAGACGGCCGCGGTCGAGGCGGGCCTCGACGCTCTCGACAGCGCCCCGGCCGGGAGCGGCCGGATGCCGCTGGGGCGGCTGCTGTGGGAGCGGGTGCTGCCGCCGCTGGCCGCCGCCGTCGTCGTACTGCTGCTCTGGCAGGCGGCGTACGAGGCCGAGCTGAAGCCGGACTATCTGCTGCCGTCGCCCGCCGACGTGTGGCGGGCGCTGAGCGACCAGTGGTACGAGGGGACCCTGTTCTCCACCGTGTGGACCAGCATGGAGCGCGGCGCCCTCGGGTTCGCCGTCGCCGTGGTCCTCGGCACCGCGCTGGGGCTGCTGCTCGGCGCGGTACGGCCGCTGAGGTTCGCGGTCGGACCGGTGCTGTCGGGGCTGCAGTCGCTGCCGTCGGTGGCGTGGGTGCCCGCGGCGGTGGTGTGGTTCGGGCTGACCGACGCCACCATCTACGCGGTGATCCTGCTGGGCGCGGTGCCGTCGATCGCCAACGGGCTGCTGTCCGGCGTCGACCAGGTGCCGCCGCTGTACCTGCGCGCCGGGCAGGTGCTGGGCGCTACCGGGCCCGCCCGGGTGCGGCACGTCCTGCTGCCCGCCGCGCTGCCCGGCTATCTCGCCGGGCTCAAACAGGGCTGGGCGTTCGCCTGGCGGTCCCTGATGGCCGCCGAGCTGATCGCCAGCTCGCCCGAACTGGGCCTGGGCCTGGGGCAGTTGCTGGAGAACGCCCGCTCCTACCAGGACATGGCACTGGTCCTCGCCACCATCGCGGAGATCCTCACCGTCGGCATCGCGGTCGACCTGCTGGTCTTCGCGCCGCTGGAGCGCCGGGTGCTGCGCTCCCGGGGCCTGGCGGGGGCGCGTTCCTGAACCGCCCGCGCCCCTCGAACGAGCGCCCCGGGAGCGGCCTCCCCCGTCCGCACCCGGGGCGCTCCCCCACCGCTTCTGCTGTACTGACGAGATGAGCATGACGGCCTCCTCCGCACCGTCGTGGCTGCTGCGGCTGCACCCGTCCGGGCCGCCGCCCGAACCGGCGTGCTCGCCCGAGACGGTGGCCGCCGCGCGGGAGCGGCTGGGTCCGGGGCCGGTCGGCTGGGCGGTGGAGGTGGCGCGGGAGATGGCCGCGGACATCGTGCGGCAGGTGCCCGAGCACGGCGGTCCTGGCGCGTACCCGCCGTTCCAGCGGGCGGTGGAGGCGACCGTGCTGATCGCGCTGCGCGGCCTGCTCACCGAGCCGGAGCCCGCCGCCGCGCTGGTCGCGCCGGAGGCCGTCGCCTCCAACTCCCAACTGGCCCGGCAGAACGTCCCCCTGGACCGGGTGCTGCGGGGCGTGCGGCTCGGCCACGCCCATCTGCACGGCCGTCTGCTGGCCGCGCTCGGCGAGGAGCCGGAGGACGTACGGGCCCTGGAGACCCACCGGATCAGCGAGTTGCTGTTCGTCTACGCCGACGTCCAGGCCAGCAGGCTCGCCGAGGAGTACGTCGCCGAGCGCGACCGGTGGCGGCGCGGCACCGAGGCGGCCCGGCGCCGCATCGTGACCGACGTGCTGGCCGGGCGGGCGGTCGGCGGGGCGGTCGCCGCGCGCACCCTGGGCTATGACCTGGCCCGCCACCACGCGGCGTTCATCATCACCTCCCCCGCGCCGGACCCGTCCGACGCCGCCGACGAACTGCGGCTGCTGGCCGCCGAGCTGTCCCGCGCGGCGGGCGCGGAGAACCTCCTCACCGTCACCGCGGGCGGCGGCGAGCTGTGGGCCTGGGCCTGCTGGCCCGCCGCCCCGGCCCGGCACACCCTCGCGCGCCTGCCCCGCCGGGTGCGCGAACGCAGCCCCCTGCGGGCCGCGCTGGGCCCGGTCGACTACGGCACCGAGGGCTTCCGGCGCAGCCACCGCGGCGCCCGCGAGGCGGAACGGGTGGCCCGCCTCGGCCGCACGGGCTGGCTGTGCGACTACGCCGAGGTGAGCACGGCCGCCCTGCTCACCGCCGACCCCGAACACGCCCGCTGGTTCGCCGCCCGGGTCCTCGGCCCGCTCGCCGCCGACGACGCGCGCACCCGTGAGCTGCGCGAGACCCTCCGCGTCTACCTGGCCGAGGGCCGCAGCCCGCAGAGCGCCGCCGAACGCCTCTTCGTCGCCCGCAACACGGTCACCTACCGCGTCCGCCGCGCCGTCGACCTCCTGGGCACCCCCCTGCACACGGACTGCCTGGAACTCCGCGTGGCCCTGGAGATCGCGCGGTTGCTGGGGCCGCGCTGAACGGTGCGGGGCCAAGTGACCGGGTGCGGGGGGCCGGGTGCCGGGCCGGGGTGACCGGGTGCGGGGGGCCCGGGTGACCGGGTGCGGAGGGCCCCGGTGCCGGGCCCGGTGACCGGGTGGCCGAAACCCCACCGCGCGGAAACGGGCTCCCCGTCCCAAGAAGCGGCGTGAGTTTGGGCGACCGGCCCAAAGCCCGGACCGGCCGCTCGAAGTTGACTGCTGAGTAGGGCGCCCCCAACGCCCCGCACCCGCAGCCCCGTACACACCTCACCCCTCCCTGGAATCGCCATGCCCGCATCCGTGTCCCCCCACACCACACCCGCCACCGCCGTCACCCGCCGCACCCTGCTGCGCGGCACCGCCGTCGCCGCCGCGACGGGCACGGCCCTGTGCCCGGCCACCGCGGCGGCGACCAGCCCGCCCACCGCCCCCCAGGCCTCCGGCACGGAACTGGTCCTCCTCGGCACCTGCGGCGGGCCGGTGCCCATGCACGGCCGGGCGGGCATCTCGTCCGCACTGGTCGTGGACGGGCGCGCCTATCTCGTCGACTGCGGTCCCGGCACCTTCGGGCGGTTCCCGCAGGCGTGGCTGACGCCCGACCAGCTCCAGGCGGTGTTCGTCACGCACCTGCACTCCGACCACCTCGCCGACCTGTATCCGCTGCTGTGGCTGCGCTTCGGCGGCTTTCAGTCACTCACGGCTCCCGTGCACCTGTACGGCCCCGGCTCGGCGGGCGCCCTGCCGGACATCTGGCCCGCGGGGCGCACCGTGCCGACGGTCAGCCCCGAGGTGCCCGCGCCCGGCCTGTCCGACCTGGTCGCCGGGCAGATCGCCGCGACCGCCTACGACATCAACGTGCGGATGCGCAGCGAGGGCTGGCCGGACATCCGGGACCTGGTCCGGGCGCACGACATCAGGCTCCCGGAGCGCACCCGGGCGGGCGCGGACGGGCCGGTGGCACCGCCGATGCGGCCGTTCGAGGTGATGCGGGACGACCGGGTACGGGTCACGGCCACGCTGGTGGAACACCCTCCCGTCTTCCCGTCGTACGCCTTCCGCTTCGACACCGCCGACGGCTCGGTGGTGTTCAGCGGGGACACCGCGCCGTGCCGGAACCTGGAGCGGCTGGCGCGCGGCGCGGACGTGCTGGTGCACGAGGTGATGGACCTGCCCACGCTCACCATGGCGGGGCTGCGGCCCGCCCAGCTGCGGCACATGGAGATCAGCCACACCGACGCCGTCCGCGTCGGCCGGGTCGCCGAGCGCGCCCGCTGCCGCACCCTGGTCCTGAACCACCTGGTCCCCGGCGCCACCAACGTCATCTCCGACGACACCTGGCACACGAAGGCGTCCCGCGGCTACTCGGGCCAGGTGGTCGTCGGCACCGACCTGACGCGCCTGCCGGTCGGCGCCCGGGCCCGCCGGGCGTGACCGTACCGGCCGCGCTAGTCCGGCCGCCCGGCCGGGCGGCGGGTGCCGGTGCGGGTGTGCCACGGGTGGTCGCCCGCCTTCGCGATCTCGCCGCGCAGTCGGCGGGCGCGGAGGACCAGTTCCAGTTCGAAGCGGCGGTCGGGGTCGTCGATGCCGTCGCCCCACAGTTCGCGGATCTGGCGCAGGCGGTAGCGGACCGTCTGCGGGTGGACGCCGAGGCGGGCCGCCACCTCCGGGGCCCCGCCCCGGGTCTCCAGCCAGGCCAGCAGGGTCTCCGCGAGCCGCCGCCCGTGCGTGGGCCCGCAGTGGGCGAGCGGGGCCAGACAGCGCGCGGCGAGATCGTCGAGGAGTTCCTCGGGCTGGAGCAGTACCAGCGCCTCGGTGTGCTCCGTACAGAACAGCACCTCACCGGCGGGCAGCAGCCCCCGCTCCATCAGCCGTACGGCGGCCTCGGCCCAGCGCAGCGACTTCGCCGCGTCGGCCAGCGGCACCGGCGGCCCGATCGCGCCCGCCCAGCCGCTCAGCGCGCGCTGGAGCAGCTCGGGTCGCCCGGCGGCGTCCGGCTCCGGCACCACCATCCGGGGCTGCTCGTACTCCAGGTCGAGCAGCACGCCCTGCCCGACCGCGGGCGCGACCGCCTCCCGCGCCGGGCGCAGCAGCACCCCGACCGCGACCTTGTCGGGCAGCGCCCAGCCGATCCGCGCGGCCCGCTCGACCAGCGCGTCGGCCGGGTCGCCGTGGTGCCGGTCGGCGAGCAGCAGCTCCAGCAGGCGGCGCTGGAGCCGCAGCCGTTCCCCGGCCTGGCGGGCGGCGGCCTCGGCATAGCCGCGCACCGACTGGTCGACGAGGCCGTCCAGGTACTCGTAGCCCGCGTCGACGAGTTCGTACATCGCGGGCGGCGGGATGTCCACGCGCTGCCCGATGTCGGCGAACCGGCGCCAGGCCAGCCGTACGCCCAGCCGGTAGATGGCCTGCAGGGAGTCCAGGCTGCGGCCGTTGTAGCCCTCGCCGCGGCCGAAGTCCTGGAAGACGCCCGGCGGCACGGTGGGCCCGCCGGTGGTGTGGTCGCTGTGCGCCAGATGCTGCACGAAGACCTCTATGGCACGGCGGATGCCGACCAGGGCCATCGGCTCGCCGTTCTCGTCGAGGACGACGGGCAGTTGGGGGTACTCGCGGCGGATCTCGCCCAGGATCTCCTCGGCGAGCGCGGGCGCCTCGGACATCGCGGTCGCCGCGAACCGGTGCACCTTCAGCCGGGGGACCTCTTGCCAGGCGGTACGGGATACGACGGTACGGGCCGTCACGGGTCAGTCCCCCCGACCCGCTTGCTCATAGGTGATCAGTGGCGTGTTGGGCTGCTCGGGCGTGGCATCGAGCAGCGCGACGATGCCGAGTGCGGCGCCCACGGCGAGGGCGACCGCGACCACGACGGTGGTGGCGGCGATCAGTCTGGACATCGCGGGGTCAGCCTCTCTGCTCCGGAGTTCGTCCCACCCCGGGTGCCCCACCCCTGCCTGTCGGCCCAGTGTCAAGGCGGGCCGTCAAGCAGTCAAGGGCGTCGCCCGGATGACCCACGCCCACGATGTGACGTGACGTCAGGTCCAACAGGGCCCGAAATTGTCACCCCGGTGAGTAGCCGTGGCGAACGGCTGGGCGAAAACTGTCCAACCCACCCCGGTCACAGACCGTCCACAGCACCCCCACAGCGATCATCCCCACGCCCCTGTCCCTCCCCCCACGCTGAGTTCCGCACCCTGACACGAGTTGGAGCGCACATGCCCCAGCACGTACCCCACCCGCTGCGCGCCGCACTCCCCCGGCCGCAGCTCCCACCGGCGCTCCCCCCACCTCCGCGCCGGATCGTCTTCCTCGCCCACCGGGACCTCGGCAACCCCGCCGCCGGCGGTTCCGAACTGCTCGTCGACCAGCTCGCCGAGGGCCTGACCCGCCTCGGGCACCAGGTCACCCTGCTCTGCGGCGGCCCCGCGGCCTTCCGTGACTACCGGGTCGTCTCCGCGGGCGGCGCCTACGGCCACTATCTGCGCGCCCGGTCCGCCTTCGCCCGCCAGGTCGGCGACTGCGACCTGCTGGTGGAGGTCTGCAACGGCATGCCCTACCTGTCTCCCCTGTGGCACCGCGGTCCCACCCTGTGCCTGGTCAACCATGTGCACACCGACCTGTGGAGGATGCGGTTCAGCGGCCCGCTCGCCCCGGCCGCCCGGATCGGCCGAAGACTCGAGCACTGGGCGCTGACCGGGGCACGGCCCAGCGGTCTGCTGGTCGCGGTCTCCCCCTCCACCGCGCACGCCCTGCGCGCGATCGGCGTCGAGCGGGACCGGATCCGGGTGGTGCACAACGGCGTGGCCGAGCCCGGCCCCCGCGCGGACCGCTCGCCCGAGCCGCTGTTCGTCGCGGTCGGCAGACTCGTCGAGTACAAGCGCGTCGACCTGCTGCTGCGGCTGTGGGAACGGGTACGGCCCGTCACCGGCGGACGGCTGCTGATCGTCGGCGACGGGCCCGAGCGGGAGCGGCTCGAACGGCTCGCCGGGCCCGGTGTGGAGTTCACCGGCCATGTCTCCGAGGCGGAGAAGCACCGGCTGCTGTGCGCGGCCTGGCTGCTGGTGCATCCGTCCGCGGTGGAGGGCTGGGGGCTGGTCGTCACCGAGGCGGCGGCCCGCGAGACGCCGACGGTGGCGTTCGACGTGCCCGGACTGCGGGATTCCGTCGTGGACGGTGAGACGGGGGTGCTGGCGTCCGGTGAGTCGTCGTTCGCCGCGGCGTGGTGCACGCTCGCGTTGTCCGGGCGGCGCAGGGAGCTGATGGGGAAGGCCGCGTGCGAGCGGGCGGCCCGGTATCGCTGGGAGCGGACGGTACGGAAGTTCCGGGCCGTGGCGGCGGAGGCGGTGCGGGGTTGGGCGCCGTGAACAGGGTGCGGGTGCGTCGTGGCTTGTCGCGCAGTTCCCCGCGCCCCCTAGGTGCGTCCATCCACAAGTCCCTGGAGCTGTTCCGGGCGTTCCTGCGAGAGCAGGACGATCCCCACGCCTGCTATTCCTTACTCGCCCGGTACTCGGTCGACCAGGTGGAGGAGTACGGCGGGTCCGTCGCCGGACGTACCGTCGTCGACGTCGGCGGGGGGAGCGGGTACTTCACCGAGGAGTTCCGGCGGCGGGGCGCGTGCGCCTACCTGTTCGAGCCGGACGGCCGGGAACTCGGGACGAAGCCCCCCTACGGCACGGTCATCGCGGACGGCTATCTGCTGCCGCTGCGCGACGGGGCCGCCGACGTCACCTTCTCCTCCAACGTGCTGGAGCACGTGGCCGACCCGCAGACGTTCCTGAGCGAGCTGGCGCGGGTCACCCGGCCCGGCGGGCTGATCTACGTGTCGTTCACCAACTGGCTGTCCCCGTGGGGCGGTCACGAATGGTCGCCGTGGCACTACCTCGGCGCCGAACGGGCCCGCGCCCGCTACCGGCGCCGTACCGGGCGGCCCGCCAAGCACACCCTCGGCGAGAACCTGTTCGCCGTGCACATCGGCCCCACCCTGCGGCAGGTGCGCGCCCGCGACGACGTGACGGTCGTGGTGGCGCGCTCCCGCTACTGGCCGTTCCTCGCGGAGACGATCGTGCGCGTCCCCGTCCTGCGTGAGCTGGCCACCTGGAACCTCCTCCTCGTCCTCCGGCGGTGTCACCGATGACCACCACGGTCCAGGCCCCTCCTCCCGCGGCCGTCCCCACCCCCGCGCCCGCTCCCGGCCCGCAGGGGGAACCGCGGTCGCGGGGCTGGCTGCTGGGGTTCTGGGCCGTGGTGTTCACGCTGTTCCTGGCGGTGCGCCCGGGACGGCAGACCTTCGACACCAAGCTGGGTGTCACCGTCGACCCGGACCGGTTCTACGCCGACCTGGGGCAGCTGTGGCACGACCAGAGCGGGTTCGGCGGCATCCAGGACCAGTACGTCGGCTACCTGTGGCCGATGCTGCCGTTCCACTGGGTGTGCCGGACGGTCGACGTGCCGGTGTGGCTGGCGGAGCGGCTGTGGATGTCGCTGGTCGTCACCACCGCCTTCTGGGGCGCGCTGCGGCTCGCCGAGCGGCTGCGCGTCGGCAACGGCGCCTCCCGCCTGCTCGCCGCCGTCGCCTACGCCCTGTGGCCGGTGTTCACCACCGTCGTCGGCTCGACGTCGGCCGCCGCGCTGCCCGGCGCCGTGCTGCCCTGGGTGCTGCTGCCGCTGACCGACGAGCGCTACAGCGCCCGGGTCGCCGCGCTGCGCTCGGCGCTGCTCGTGCCGTTCATGGGCGGCGTCAACGCGGCGTCCACACTGGCGTCCCTGCTCCCCGTGGGGCTGTATCTGCTGACCCGGCCGCCCGGTCCCCGGCAGCGCAAGCTGATCGCCTGGTGGGTGCCCGGTGTGCTGGTGGCGACGGCGTGGTGGTGGATCCCGCTGCTGCTGCTCGGCGCGTACGGGGAGAACTTCCTGCCGTACATCGAGAGTTCCGAGACCACGACCGCGACCATGTCGGCCACGGAGGCGCTGCGCGGCGCCGGGAACTGGGTGGCGTATCTGCACTTCGGCGAGGCGTGGCTGCCCGCCGGGTGGACGGTGGCCTCGTCGGTGCTGGTGATCGTCTGCTCGGCGCTCGCGGCCGGGCTGGGGCTGGCCGGGCTGGCCCGGCGTGACCTGCCGGAGCGGCGCTGGCTGGTGCTGACGGTGCTGGTGGCGGTGCTGGTGCTGCTCGCCGGGTACGGCGGCGGGTTCGGAGCGCCCTTCCACGGGACCGTGCGGGAGTGGCTGGACGGCTGGCTGGCGCCGTTCCGGAACATCTACAAGTTCCAGACGGGCCTCGCGCTGGCGCTGGTCCTCGGCCTCGCCCATCTGGTGGGCGTGGCGGTGCGGGAGCGGGGGGCGCGCCGGGTGCGCGGGCGGCGGTTCGTGCCGCTGGTGGCGGCGGTGCTGATCCTGCCGGGGCTGGTGTGGCCGTATCTCAACGGGTCGCTCCTGAACCCGGGTTCCTTCCGGGAGATCCCCAAGTACTGGCACGCCACGGCCGACTGGCTGGAGCGGTACTCCCCCGATTCCCGCGCGCTGGTGGTGCCCGCGACCGCGCACGGCATCTACACCTGGGGCTCCCCCATCGACCAGCCCCTGGACGTGACCGCGGACTCCCGCTGGGCGCAGCGCGACTACGTGCCCTTCGGCACCCCCGGCAACCGCCGGGCCATGGACGCGGTGGAGCAGGCGCTGCTGAGCGGGGGCCGGGTGCCGGGCCTGCCGGACTACCTGGGCCGGGCGGGCATCCACTACGTCGTCGTCCGCAACGACCTCGACCCCGACCAGATCGGCTACACCCCGACCGCGACCGTGAAGCGGACGCTGGAGGAGTCCGGGTACGAGCGGGTGACCGGGCTCGGTCCGCTGATGACCGGCGGGCGGATCGCCGACGACACCCCGCTCCAGGTCGAGGGCCTGTACCCGCGGCAGCGGGCGGTGGAGATCTACCGACCGGCCGACGCGGACGTGCCCCGCCCCGGCCAGGCGGGCCTCGCCCCGGTCGCCGACACGGCGGTGGTCTCCGGCGGCCCCGAGGCGCTGCTGCCGCTCGCCACCGAACTGCGCGGCCGTCCGACCGTGCTGACCGGCGACCACCACCCCGGCATCGGCTCACCGCCGCTCCAGGTGACCGGCGACGGCCTGCGCCGCGCGGACACCCGCTTCGGCCTGATCAACGCGGGCACCTCGTACCCGTACACCCGCGACGAACGCAACGCGCCCGACGGCTACCAGGACGCGGGCGAGAAGCCGCACCAGATCCTCCCGGTGACCGGCCTCGACCACCAGACGGTGGCCGAGCTGCGCGGCGCCCGCGCGGTGACCGCCTCCTCCTACGGGCACTGGCTGTTCCACCTGCCGCAGTACGACCCGGTGAACGCCTTCGACGGCGACCCGGCGACCGTGTGGACGGAGGGCTCGCCGGGCGGGCCGGACGGGCAGTGGCTGCGGATCGGGTTCTCCGACGCGTACGACATGCCGTCGTCGTTCGAGGTGACGCCGCTGCCGCAGGACAGTGTGCGGGCGGCGCCCACGCGGGTGCGGGTGGAGACGGAGAACGGGCGTACCACCAGCTTCCTCCAGCCGGACGGCATGACCCAGCGCATCAAGGCCCCGCCCGGCGACACGGACTGGATGCGGCTGACGATCGTCGACTCCGTCGAGCGCCGCCCCGGTCTGCTGGGCGCGGGGTTCGCCGAGATCGAGCTGCCGGACGTGCGGGTGACGCGGATGCTGCGGCTGCCGACGGACGCGGGGCGAAGTGGCGCCTCTTCGCAGATCGTCTCGCTGCACCGCGCCGCCGACCCCACCGGCATGTCCCCGACCGGCACCGAGGCGGGGCTGCACCGCCGGTTCGCCACGAACGCCTCCGGCGACCACGAGGTGCGGGTGAGCGCGGTGCCGGTGCCGGGCGAGGCGCTCGACCGGCTGCTGTACGAGGTGGCCCCCGAGCAGCGCGCCCGGATCACCGCCACCGCGGACTCCACGGCCCCGCTCGGCACCGGGCTGTCCGCGCGCAACCTCACCGACGGCGATCTGACCACCGCGTGGATCGCGGGCGACCGGCCCACGCTCCATCTGCGCTGGCCGGACAAGCGGCCGGTGGACCAGGTGGTGCTGGCGGCGGCGGGCGGCCTGTCGGCACGGCCCGCGCAGGTGCGCGTCAGCTCCCCGGACGGCGCGGCGACCGCCGCCGTCGACGAGAACGGCTGGGCCCGCTTCGAGGCGATCACCACCGACCGCCTCGACATCACCGTCACCGAGACGGCCCCGCTGACCCTGCACAACCCGGTCGTCGACGAGGAACTCCAGCTGCCCGTGGGCCTGACGGAGGCGTACATCCCGGCCCTCGACGAGTACCGCACCCCACAGCCGCGCGGCTCCCGCGCGTTCACGCTGCCGTGCGGTGCGGGACCGGTGCTGGCGATCGACGGCGAGCTGTACGAGACGGGGGTACGGGGCACGGTGGCGGACCTGGTGGAACGGCGGCCGGTGGAGGTACGGCTGTGCCAGGAGGGCCGCGTGGACCGGGAGCTGTCCCTCGGCTCCGGCACGCACCGGGTCGAGGCGGGCGACGCGGGGCCGCTGACCGTCACACACGTGACCCTCACCCGGGGCACGGTCGCCGAACCCCTCGCCGCCGACCGCGAGTTGGAGGTGCGGGACTGGCTCGGCGACCGCCGCGAGGTGACGGTCGGCCCGGGGGCGGCGACGTACCTGACGACGTACCAGAACCACAACGACGGCTGGCGGGCCACCCTGGGCGGCACCGAACTGACCCCGGTCCGCCTGGACGGCTGGCAGCAGGGCTGGCTGGTCCCGGCCGGGGAGGGCGGCACGGTGCGGCTGACGTATGAACCCGCGGCCACTTACGAGGCCGGGCTGATCGGCAGCGGTGCCGGGATCGCGGTCCTGCTGGCCCTGGTCCTGTGGCGCCGCGACGCCGCCAACCCGGACGCGCCGCAGCCGGTGCCGCCCCCGCCCGGCCTGTGGCTGGGCACGGTGGCGCTGACGCTGGTCGGGGTCGTGATCGCCGGGTGGTTCGCGCTCCTGGTCCCGGCGCTGGCGGTACTGGCGTTTTGGCGGCACGCGGTGCTGGTGCCGCTGGCCTTCCTGGCACTGGCGGTGGCGGGGGTCGCGGCGGCCACGGGCGCCGGGGAGCCGGTGGCGGCGGGGGCGGGGGCGTTCGGGCGGGTGGCTCACCTGTTGGCGTTGGCGGGGCTGTTCGCGGGGCTGGTGAGTGTGCGGGAGGTGGGACGGGGGGAGGGGCCCACGGCTGTGCTGCCGCCCGTGGCGCCGGAGGCGCCGACCCAGCCGCCGCCAGCCGCACGACGGGGCGAGGACACGTGACCGCGGTGGCGCGTCCGGCGCGGGACGGCGCCGGTGGGCGGCCCGCGCGGGTGCCGTTCCCGGTGGTGGACGAGGTGTCCCGGCACTGTCTGCGGGCGGCGGAGCCGGAGACCGTGCACATCGAGATCCATCTGCCGGGCCGCCTGGACCCCGACCGGCTGCGCACGGCGTTCACCGAGGCCCTGCGCCGTCACCCCCGGGTCCTGATGCGGGAGGCACCCCGCCCCTGGTACGGGCGCCGCTACGAGTGGGAGCTGACGGACGGCCCGGACGTGCCGGTGGTCAGTGTCCGGCCGCCCTCCCACACCGCGCTGCGGGACGCGCGCACCCGGGCGCTCACCGAGGCACCGCCCCTGACCAAGTCACCGCCGGTACGCCTTGAGGTGGTGCCCGGGACGGGGACCGTGCTGGTCCTCACCATCAACCACACCGCGCTGGACGGCCCGGCGTGCCTGCGGGTGATGGCCACGGCCGCCGAGTTGTACGGGGGCCGGGACAACTCCCCCGCCTCACCTCCCGCCCGTCCTCCGGAGGCCGCGGGGCAACGCCCGCCCCTCGACGCCCCCTCCCACTGGTCGCCGCCCGCCCGCATCGCCCCCGGCCGCCCCGACCGCTCCCCCGGCAACGGCATGCTGGTGGCCGAACTCGCCCTCCCGCACCGGTCCAAGGGCTCCCCGTACACGGTGAACGACCAGCTGATGGTCGCCACCGCCCGGACCGTCGCCCACTGGAACCGGGAGCACGGCGCCCGCGCCCGCCCCCTGCGCATCACCATGCCGGTGGACGACCGCCCCCGGGACGCGGGAATGCCGATCGGCAACGGGACGCGGCTGGTGGAAGTCACCTTCACGGTGGCCGAGTTGGCGCTGCCCACCACGGAGTTGCTGCGCACCACCGCCGCCCGCACCCGCGCCCTGAAGGCCCTGCCCCGCCCCCAACTCGGCCATGGCGCCGCCCTGCTGACCGCGCCCGTGGTGCCGGTCGCCTGGCGGGCGGCGGTGACGCGGGGCCTGCGCCGGGCGGCGGCGCCGTGGACGTCGACCACGCTGCTCAGCAACATCGGCCGCGTCCCGTACCCGCTGGACTTCGGCGGGGAGGCGGGCCGGGCGCAGGCGGTGTGGTTCTCGGCGCCCGCGCGGATGCCGCGCGGGCTCACGGTCACCACGGCCTCCACGGCGGGCCGTCTGCACCTGGCGCTGCGCTGGTCGCGCGGCCTGCTCGGCCCCGGCGACGGCGCCCACCTCAGGGACCTGTTCGAGCACCACCTCCACCAGACGGAGGCGGACACGACGCCGGATGAGCCGACTCCGGTTAACACGACGCCGGATGAGCCGACTCCAGATGAGCCGACTCCGGATGAGGCGACTCCGGATGAGGCGACTCCGGATGACACGACGGAGGCGCCGCGATGACGACCACCACCGCACCACCCGGGGGCGACCTGCGTGACTTCTACGAGAACCCCGCCGTGCCCGTCGCCTCCGGCGCCCCCCGCAGCCTGCGCCAGGCCCGGCTGCTGGCCGCCGCGCTCGGCCCGGCGTCGGCCGACGGCCCGTGCACGGTCCTCGACGTCGGCTGCGGCGACGGCACCGCGGCGGCCACCGCCGCCCCGCTGCTCGCCGGGCACCGGCTCGTCGGCGTGGACTGGTCGCAGGACGCGCTGACCCGCGCGCGCACCAGGCTGCCGTACGCGGTGCGCGGGGAACTGACCGGCGGTGGGCTGCCGTTCGCCTCGGAGTCGGTGGACGCGGTGCTGTTCAGCGAGGTGATCGAGCACCTGACCGACCCGGACGCCGCCCTCGACGAGATCCGCCGCGTCCTGCGCCCACACGGCCACCTGATGCTGTCCACCCCGAACCTGGCGGCCTGGTACAACCGCGCCCTGCTGCTGGCGGGAGTGCAGCCCGTCTTCTCGGAGGTCAGCCTGCGCGCGATCCACGGCCGCCCGGGCCGGGAGGTGGTCGGCCACCTGCGCCTCTACACCGCCCGCGCGCTCAGGGAGTTCGTGTCGGCGGCGGGCTTTCGGGTGGTACGGCTGACAGGGGCCCCCTTCCACGGCGTACCGCGCCCGCTGCGCCCGCTCGACCGGCTGGCCTGCGCCAGGGCCCCGCTCGCCTCGATCCTGCTGCTGCACGCCCGCAGGACGTGAGCCATGTGGTGGGGAGTGGCCGCGGCCCTGCTGGCGAACGTCCTCTACAGCAGCGGGTTCGTCCTGGAGAAGCGGGCGCTCGGGGCGCTGCCCGAGGTGACGGTGCGCGAGCCGCTGCGGCTGCTGCGCCTGGTCGTGGGCAGCCCGCTGTGGCTGGCCGGTTCGCTCGCCCTGGTCTCCGGCTTCGCCGCCCAGCTCGTCGTCTACCGCACCCTGCCGATCGCCGCCGCGCAGGGCATCTTCGTCTCCGGTCTGGTGCTGCTGGTACTGCTGTCCGCCCGGCTCCTGGGCGAGGAGACCAGCGGGCGCGAACGGTACGCGCTCGCCGCGATCCTCGCCGCGCTGCTGATGGTGGTGCTCTCGCTGGACGCGTCCGGCGACACCGTCAGCCAGGCGGCCCCCTACCCGCTGATCCTGCTGCTGTGCGTGCCGTCCCTGGCGGGCGGCGTGTGGATGTACCGCGCCGCCGAACGCCGGGCCCTGCGCCGCCACCGGCTGCCGACGACCGGCATCGAGTACGGGGTGGCGGTCGGCCTGCTCTACGGGGTCAGCTCGCTCGCCATCAAGGGCGTCTCCGGCTACTGGACGGCGGACGACCCGGGCGGTGCCCTGCTCGGCGTGGCCCGCTCCCCGTACCCGTACCTGCTCCTCTTCACCGGCGCGTTCGGCCTGGTCATGTCGCAGGCGGCGCTGCAACGCTGCCGGGCCTCGCTGATCGTGCCGGTGTGCACGACGGTGACCTGCCTCTACACCGCCGTACTCGGCACGCTCTCGTTCGGCGAGGCGCTGCCCGGCGACCCGTTGCGGCTGGCGCTGCGGGTGGCGGGCACGGCGCTGGCGGTCGGCGTGCTCCTCGGCATGCCGAAGCACGACGCCGCGCCCGCGCGTGCACGGGCCGCGCAACCCAAGGAGTTGACCCCATGACACCCACTCCCCCGTCGTCCGGCCCGCCCCTGAAGCCCGACGACCCCCTCCTGAGGATCCTGGCGTGCCCGCTGGACAAGGGCCCGCTGCACCTGCTGCCCTCGGCGGAGGCCCTCTACAACCCGCGGCTGCGTCGCCGTTACCCGATCGTCGACGGCATCCCGCAACTGCTTCCGTCCTCCGGGGAGCCGGTCTCGGCCGACGAACACGAGGAACTCCTCGCCCTCCTCAAGCGGACGGCCCCATGACGACGCTCGCGGCCCGTATGGCGCCGCTGCTCCCGCCCCGCCTGGTGGCCGCGGCGGCCCGTGCCGTCTACCCCCGCTTCGAGCCGGAGCTGGCCCGGATCGCCGACCTGTGCCCGCCGGGCTGCGGCACGGCGGTGGACGTGGGCGGCTGGTACGGGCCGTGGACGCGCCGTCTGGCGTTCCGTTCCCGGCGCGTGGTGACGATCGAACCCGTCCCCCACCTGGCCCGCCTCCTGACCGCCACCACCCCGCCGAACGTCCGTGTCGTCCAGGCCGCGGCGGCCGACCGCCCCGGCACCGCCCGCCTGTGGCTGCCGCCCCGCGACACCGGCATGCGCGGTGTGTCCTCCCTGGTCCGCCGTGACATCCACGCCCACGCGGTGGACGTGCGCCTGATCGCGCTGGACGACCTGGGTCTGCGGGAGGTCGGCTTCATCAAGATCGACGTGGACGGCAGCGAGCTGGCGGTGCTGCGCGGGGCGACGGCGCTGCTGGCCCGGGACCGGCCGTCGCTGTTCGTGGAGCTGGAGTCCCGCATCCAGCCGATCGCGCCGGTGGTGACGTATCTGGGTCTGCTGGGCTATGCGGGGTGGGTGCTCCCGACGGACACCTGGGTGCCGCTGTCCGCCTTCCCGCTGGAGGTCCACCAGGCGGCGACGGCCCATGTGGCCGGGCACGGCCTGGTCCGCCGCGTCCTGCCCTTCCGCACGGGCGGTCCCCGTTACGTCAACTCGGTCCTCTTCCTCCCGGACGGCCACCGCCCGTACGGCGCCCCGATGCACGACGATGGTCTCCATGCCACCGCCCGGTCCGAGCGCGAACCGCCCCCGTAGCCCGTTCACCCCGCTGGACTTCCAGCTGGTCCTGCTCCGCCGTATGGCCGACCACAACCCGGACCTGGTGGCGGCGGCCCGCCGGGAGCTGGGCGCGTCGATCACGGACATGCGCGAGGCCAACAAGCGTTGGCAGGCGATGCTCCGCTCCCCGCACGCCCGCGCCGCCGCGACCCGCTACCGCTCGGTCCTCGGCGCCCCGGAGTCCACCACCCCGCGCCGCATCGGCGACCTGGACTGCGAGGCCCTGCGGTGGCCGGTCCCGCTCTGGCCGGACCTGCGCTTCGAGGTGCTGCTGGCCCCGCACGGGGCGCTGTGGAACGAGTGGCTGGTCCGCGCACCCGACGCCCGGCCCCCCGCCCTCCGGACGGTGGACGACCTCACCCCGTGGTCCTGCACGGTCGACGAGGCCGCCCGCGCCTTCGCCCCCGCCCGCCCGCTGGAGGGCACCGCGCCCACCCGCTGGGGGCTGGCGTTCACGGCACCGGACGGGCAGGGGGTACGGCGGCGGGTGGTCGCGGAGTTCACCTGGGGCCTGCTCCAGCGGACCGCGATCACCGGCCCGGAAGACGCGCCCGGCCACCGGTGAGGGTGACGTGCAGGCCGCTGTCGTCGACGTCGAGGGCGGTGGCCTTCATGCCCAACGGGTAGGCGCGGTCCTCCCGCTGGCCGAGGGTGTCCTGGAACCGTTCGACGAGGGCGGCGGGCGCGGGCCTGCCGAACACGCTCACCTCGTCGACGTGCAGGACGACGCGCCCGTCCTCGACGCGCGGGCGCAGGGTGACCTCGCCGAGGCCGCCGTTGAGGACGAGCCCCACGGTGTCGGCCTCCGCGTCGGTCCGGACGCCCGAGACCTCCAGCCGGGCGCGGGCCCCGCCCTGACCACCGGACGCACCGGCCAGGCTCTGGAGCGCGGCGGGCGGTACCCCGACGTCCGCCTCGGTCCGGGCGACGGTGCCGGAGCCGCCACGCAGTCGGACGTCGTACAGGCGGGCCTCCACTTGGACGCCTTCGATGCGGCCGAGGGTGGCGTCGTCGCTGCTGACGGTCACCGCGTCCAGGCGCCGGTCGTACAGGGCCAGCAGCATCGGGCCGCCGTCGATGTCGACGTCCGCGTCCTCGCCGAGCCTCCGGCCGACGGCGTCCTCGATCCGTCCGCCGACCAGGGCGCGGGCGGCGAGTTCGGCGACGGTGCCGGTGAGCAGGAGCCCGGCGACGAGCAGGGCGGCGGCGAACCGGCGGCGACGTGGCAGCAGGCGCCTCATGCAGGCCCCTCGGCGTCGAAGCGGGGCAGTACCCGGTCCAGCCGCCGCGGCAGCCACCAGTTGGCGCGCCCCAGCAGGTACATGGTCGCGGGCACGAGCAGCAGCCGCACCACGGTGGCGTCGATGACGACGCTCACGCCCAGCCCGAGCGCCAGCATCTTGATCACCACGTTGGTGGAGAGCAGGAAGGCGAAGAAGACGCTGGTCATGATGAGCGCGGCACAGGTGATGACCCGCGCGGTGCCCGCCAGACCGACGGCGACGCTCAGCCGGTTGTCCTTGGTGTGCAGCCAGGCCTCCCGCACCCGGGACAGCAGGAACACCTCGTAGTCCATGGACAGCCCGAAGACGATGGCGAACATCATCATCGGCACGTACGACTCGACCGGCACGGGTTCGGGCACCCCGAACAGGGCGCCGCCCCAGCCCCATTGGAAGACGGCGACGACCACGCCGTACGCGGCGGCGATGGACAGCAGGTTCAGTACGGCGGCCTTGAGGGCGACGAGCAGGCTGCGGAAGACGACGAGCAGGAGCAGGAAGGCCGCCGCGACGACCACCGCGATGATCACGGGCAGCCGGTCCCGCACGACGTCGCGGAAGGTGAGTTGGGCGGCGGTGGTGCCGGTGACGTAGCTGCCGGGGAGGGCCTCGTCGCGCAGCCGGTCGAGGAGGTCGGAGGTGGCCTGGTCCTCGGGGCCGGTCTCGGGGGTGACGGTGGCGGTGAGCAGGGCCCCGTCGGCGGTGGCGACGGGCGTGGAGACATGGGCGACGCCGGGGGTGGCGGCGAGGGACTCGGCGAGGTCCCCCGCGTCGACGGGCCGCTCCGGGTCGACCTCCACGACGACGGTGAACTGCCCGTTCGTACCCGGCCCGTAGGCGTCGGAGACGAGGTCGTAGGCGCGGCGGTCGGTGTGGCTGGTGGGACCCGCGCCCGCGTCGACATGTCCGAGGCGCATGCTGGCCGCCGGAACGGCGAGCACGCCCAGCACGAGCACGCCCACGGCGAGGAACAGCCAGGGCCGACGGCCCACGACGGCGGCCCACCGGTGCCAGGTGTCCCCGGTCCCGTCGTCGGGTTCGTCGACCGGCGGCCGGACCCGCCACCGGTCGATACGGCGGCCGGTGAGGCCCAGCAGGGCGGGGGCCAGGGTCAGCGCCGCGACGGCGGCGACCAGGACGGTCACCGCGGCGGCGGCGCCGAGGGTGCCGATGAAGGTGACGCCGGAGGCGTACAGACCACCGAGCGCGATCGCCACGGTCACCGCGGCGACGATCACCGCCCGCCCGCTGGTGGCGACGGCCCGCCCGGCCGCCTCGGTGGGGTCGTCAAGCTCCCGCAGCAGCCGCCGGTACCGGGTGATCAGGAACAACGCGTAGTCGATCCCGACGCCGAGACCCATCATGACGGCGAGCGTCGGCGCGGCGGTACCGAAGTCGAACACCGCCGCGAGCAGCCCGAGCAGGGAGATCCCGGCCAGCAGCCCGACGAGCGCGGTGAGCAGCGGGAACCCGGCGGCGGCGACGCTCCCGAACCCCAGGAGCAGGACGAGTACGGCGGTGGAGATTCCGATGACCTCCGACAGATGGGCACCGGACTCGGGCCGGGCGAGCTGCCCGAGCGGCCCGTCGTACTCGACCTGGACGCCGTCGGCGCGCAGCCCGTCGACGGCGTCGTCGACCTGGTCGACGTACGACTTCTCGAACCCGTTCGGGTTCTCGCTGAACCGGACGGTGACGATCGCGGTGGAGCCGTCGGCGGAGACCGCGCCGGGTGTGCCGAACGGATCGGCGACGGAGATCACCTCGGGCAGCGCGCCCAGCTCGCCCACGGCCTCGTCGACGGCCTCCCGGTGGCTGACGAGCCGCCCGTCGCCGGTGTGCAGCACGATCTGCGAGGCCGTCCCGCGTACGCCGTCGGACCCGTGCTCGTCGAGCAGGTCGGCGCCGGTCTGCGCGGAGGTGCCGGGGAGGGCGAAGTCGTCCTCGTAGGTGCCGCCCCAGGCACGGTCGGCGGCGACGGCCGCGAGCGCGATCAGCAGCCATGTGCCGAGCACCCGCCAGGGGCGGCGGGCGCACCAGCGTCCGGTGCGGTGGAGGCGGCCGGGGCGGCGCGGGGGGCCGGGGGTGGCGGGGTCGATGGTGAGGCGTGAGGTGTCGGTCATGCGCACGTCGTTCCTGGTCGGTGGGTGGGTGTCCGGCGGCCAGGGTGGCGAAGGGGTGCGAGCGGAACGTTCGGCGAATGTTCGGGGAGTGTAAGGATGCCGGTCCGCCGAGGGCGGACGGCGACCGCGGCTCCGAACCGTGGCTAGCATCGGACGCATGCCGGAGAACAAGGGACTCGTCCTGATCGCGGAGGACGAACGGCACATCGCCGACCTCCAGCGGCGCTATCTGAGCCGGGAGGGCTTCGGCGTCCACGTCGAGGCGGACGGCACCGCGGCGCTGTCCGCGGCCCGACGGCTGCGTCCCGTGGCGATCGTGCTGGACATCGCCCTGCCGGGCATGGACGGCGTACAGGTGTGCCGCAGGCTGCGGGAGGACGGCGACTGGACGCCGGTGGTGTTCGTCACGGCCCGCGACGAGGTGGCGGACCGCATCCTGGGTCTGGAGCTGGGCGCCGACGACTACCTGACGAAGCCCTTCTCCCCGCACGAGCTGGTCGCCCGGCTGAAAAGCGTGCTGCGCCGCACGGCGGGCGCGGGCCAGCACCCCGTACGCCGTCTGGGACACCTGACGCTGGACACCGGCCGCCGCACCCTGCACGTCGACGGGGCGCCGGTGGAGCTGACGACGACGGAGTTCAACCTCCTGGCGTTCCTGATGCGCAACCCGGGCCAGGTCTTCTCCCGCGACCAGCTCCTGGCGCAGGTGTGGGGCTACGCGGACTACCGCGACACCCGCGTCATCGACGTCTACGTCTCCCAGCTGCGCGCCAAGCTGGGTGACGCGAGCCCGATCCGCACGGTGCGGGGTGTCGGGTACGGCGTGAACGACGGCCCCCGATGAGGGGCTCCCTCACGACGCACGTCATCCTCCTCACCACCACGGTCGCGGCCGTGGCCGTCCTGCTGACCGGCGGCTTCGCGTGGAAGGTCATCCGCTCGACGTCGGAGGCGCAGGAACGCGACCAGTTGGCGGCACAGGCCGAGGTGCTGTCCCGGACGCCACCGCTGGCGGCGGCGATGCTGGGCCGCCAGGAGCGCATCGCCGGACCGACCGGCACGGTACTGGCCCGGGTCCGGGCGTCCGGCGAGGTGGAGGGCCCGGCGGCGGGGGTGGTGGACGCGCGACGGCGGACGGCACTGCTGGCGGGTGACGACGTATCGGCGACGGCGACCTTGCACGGCCGTCACATGCTGGTGGAGGGCGTACCGACGTCGGGAGGCGGCGGCCTGGTGCTGGCCCAGCCGATGAGCACGGTGGACGAGGCGAGCGCGCGGATGCGCACCAGGCTGCTGCTCCCCCTGTCGCTGGGGCTGGTGGGTTCGGCCCTGGCCGGGGCGCTGCTGGCCCGCCGCCTGGCCCGTCCGCTCACCTCGGCCGCCGCCGTCGCCCACCGCCTGGCCGACGGCGCACGCGGCCTGCGTGTGGGCGCGGACGGCCCGGCGGAGGTCGTGGAGCTGGCGACCGCGCTGAACACCCTGGACGCGGCCCTGGCCCACAGCGAGAACAGACAGCGCGAGTTCCTGCTGTCCGTGTCCCACGAGATCCGCACCCCGCTGACGACGGTGCGGGGCTACGCGGAGGCGTTGGCGGACGAGGTGGTCACGGGCGAGGAGACCCCGGCGGTGGGCAGGATCCTGACCTCGGAGGTCGAGCGCCTGGAGACCTTCGTGGGCGACCTGCTGGCGCTGGCCCGCCTGGAGGCGGACGACTTCCGCCTGGAGCTGGCGCGGGTGGACCTGGACGCGCTGACGGCGCAACTGGCGGACGTGTGGACCCCCTTGTGCGCCCGCCACGAGGTCGACTTCCGAGTGGAGGGCCCGGCCCGGGCACTCCCCCTGATGACCGACGCCTTCCGCCTGCGCCAGCTCATCGACGGCCTGGTGGAGAACGCCCTGCGGGTCACCCCGGCGGGCCGCCCCTTGGTGGTGGCGGTGGCCCCGGCGGACGACGGCGGCGCCGTCCTCCAGGTCCGCGACGGCGGCCCCGGCCTCACCGACGCGGACGCGGCGGTCGCCTTCGAACGCGGCGCCCTGACCGCCCGCTACCGCGGCATCCGCCCCGTCGGCAGCGGCCTGGGCCTGACCATCGCGCACCGCCTGACGACCCGCCTGGGCGGGACGATCACGGCGCGGGGGCGGGCGCCGGAGGGGGGCGCGTGCTTCACGGTCCGGTTGCCTGGGGCTCCGCCGTGAGGGCGGTCTGCCCGGCAGACGCGACGGAGGCCTGGCCCGCATGGTCCGCATGGCCCGCATGGTTCGCTTGGTCCGCTTGGTCCGCTTGGTCCAGGCAGCAGCGGACGAAGTCCTGTACGACGGGATGGGCGTCGTCGGCGGGCGCCCAGGCGACGGCGACCCGACTGGGGCTGACGCCGCTGACGGGACGGTGGACGAGGCCGGGGCGGGCGTAGAAGCGGGCGGCGGACGCGGGGGCGAGGGCGATGCCGTAGCCGTTGGTGATGGCGCTGAGCCAGTCGTCCGGCTGGTCGGTGACGGCGCCGATGCGGACGGGGTGGCCGTCGCGTTCGTCGACGGCCAGCCAGTGGTCGCGCCACGAGCCCGTTTCCGGCGGGGCGGCCACGAACGGCTCGTCCCACAGCTCACGGAAGGCGATCAGCTCGCGGGTCGCCAGTGGGTGGGTCGCGGGAAGGGTGACCCACCGGGGCTCGGTGAACAGCACCGCGACGCGCAGCGCGTCCTGCCCGGGGAAGGGCAGCCGCAGCAGGGCGACGTCGACGTCCCCGTCCGCGAGTCCGGCGCTCGGATCGGCCCAGGTGGCCTGCCGCATGTCCGCCCGCCAGCCCGGTCGGCGCCGGGTGAACTCGGCGATGATGCGCGGGGTGGCCTCGTTGGCGGCACTGGCCAGGAAGCCGACCCGCAGCGCACGGGCCGCCCGGCTGGCCGCGCCCCTGGTCTCCCGCAGCGCCCGGTCCCAGTCGCCCAGCAGTCCGGGCACCCGCTCCGCCAGCGCCCGGCCCGCCTCGGTGAGGGCCATACCGCTGCGGGACCGGCTGAACAGGCGCACCCCGAGACGGGTCTCCAACTGCCTGATCTGCTTGGTGAGCGCGGGCTGGGACACGTACAGCCGTTCCGCGGCCCGGGTGAGGGTGCCCTCCTCGGCCACGGCGACGAAGTAGCGCAGCAGGCGGGTGTCCACATCCATGCCGTCAGGTTATGGGCACAGGTATTGGCGGCGGGCGAGCGGGCTCGGCAAGGCTGACCCGGACGCGGTCACAGCCGTAGCCGCAGCCGACTCCTCATCGAACGGGGCCGAATGTTCACCGCCTACGTGATCACCACCGTCCTCACCATCACGGCCAACGCCGGGATGGCCGTCGCTGACTTCACCAGGGCCAGGTTCGTCCTCGCCAACTCGGCCGAGGTCGGCGTACCCCGCTCCTGGCTCCCCTGGCTCGGTGCCCTCAAGACCGCGGGAGCCGCCGGACTCCTGCTGGGGCTGCTGGGCGCCGGGGCCATCGGCATGGCCGCGGCGACGGGGCTCGTCCTCTTCTACGTCGGCGCCGTCGCCGCGCACGTCCGGACCGGCGTCTACCACAACATCGCGTTCCCGGGCGGCTACCTCGCGCTGGCGGCCGGGTCCCTCGTCCTGGCCGCATACGCGAGTTGACCGCCTGTTAGCGTGCGCGGATGGAAGATCTGGGACTCGTACCCTGGCCACCCGAGCCGATCAGAACCGAACGGCTCGTGCTCCGCGAACCCGAGGCACGGGACCGGGCGACCTACATCGACCTGCTCACCTCCCCCGAGGTGCACACCTACCTCGGCGGCCCCCACCCCCGCGACGAACTCGAGCGCAAGACACCTGAGGTACCCGAGCAAAGACCCGGAAGCTTCGTCGTCTCTCTCGACGGGTCGATGATCGGCCTCATCCTCCTCAGGAGAGCAACCGACCACCGCCGCCCAGCCGCCACGGGCAAGGCCGACCTCGGCTACCTCTTCCTGCCCCGCGCCTGGGGCTCCGGCTACGCCACCGAGTCCTGCACGGCAGCCCTCGACTGGCTCGACGACACCCTCCCCGGCGAGCCGGTGGTCCTCACCACCCAGACCGCCAACACCAGCTCGATGCGGCTCGCGACGAAGCTGGGGTTCAGGGAGGTGGAGCGGTTCGAGGCGTGGGGGGCTGAGCAGTGGCTGGGGATGCGGGACCCGGTGCGGGGGTCCGGTTGAGGTCGTGGCGGAATCGACGGGAACATCCACCGCTCGGCGCGCGGACCGCGATGATGCGCGAACGGCACGCTGACGAGCCTGTGGTTCGAGCCTGAGCCCGGCCGCCTCCTGGCGGCGAGGGGATGCGTCGCATGCTCGTAAGCTCCCAGCGTGATTGAGACCATCGTGTTCGACATCGGCGAGACGATCACCCGCGACGACCGTTACTGGGCCTCGTGGGCCGACTGGCTGCATATCCCCCGGCACACTCTCTCCGCGCTGGTCGGTGCTGTCGTCGCTCAGGGGAAGGACAATGCCGAGGCCCTTCGGCTGCTACGTCCGGGCATTGACGTAGGAGCCGAGTACCGTGCCCGCGAGGCCGCAGGCCACGGCGAGCACCTCGACGAAGACGACCTGTACGACGATGTCCGCCTAGCCCTGTCCGCGCTACGGAACGCTGCCGTACGCGTCATCATCGCGGGCAATCAGACACCTCGCGCTGGTGAGTCGCTACGCCGTCTTGACCTCCCGGCGGATCTGATCGCGACCTCTGGGGAGTGGGGTGTCGCAAAGCCGCAGCCGGAGTTCTTCCGGCGAGTGCTGGACGTGGCGCAGGCCGCGCCGAGCGAGACGCTGTACGTCGGCGATCACCCGGCCAACGACGTCTTCCCAGCGGCGGCGGCCGGGCTGCGCA
This sequence comes from Streptomyces sp. NPDC057877, assembly GCF_042796855.1. NCBI lineage: Bacteria > Bacillati > Actinomycetota > Actinomycetes > Kitasatosporales > Streptomycetaceae > Streptomyces > Streptomyces sp. NPDC057877. The sequence goes on along the minus strand of NZ_JBHVMS010000004.1, from coordinate 687,163 downwards.
CGGCGCACATCCGGCGTGGGCCCTGGGGGCACCTGTGGGCAGACGACCCGGACGTGGTCGCGACGGCGGACTGGCGGATCGACAGCCTCACTCAGCTCGCGGGGATCGCGACGGGGTGACTCGGAACGATCACGCCTCACCAGCCAGGTTCTCTGACCCTTCCTCTGCGCGTGGCGTACTGACACAAGTACGGTTCGGAGTGGACTCACCGAACTGGAGTCAGGATGCCCGCACTCAGGAGGGCCGGAGTAGGCTCGCGGATCGCGTACTACCGCAGCGTCATGCGCCCGAAGCTGACGCAGCAACAGCTTGCCGACGCGGCCACCGTTTCCCTGGGAACCATCCGCAAGATCGAGCGAGGCGAGCGTGGCCTCAGCGACTCCACGCTCGAAGCCATCGCGCAGGCTCTCGGAGTCGATCCCGCCTGCCTCGTGGCCGACCGAGGAAGCGCCCACACCCGAGTGCGTGAGGCGTTGCCTGCGCTCTCGGCCGCGCTCGCCACGTACGACGTCCCGGTCGACGGCCCGGTCCGCCCCCTCCATGTATTGCGCCATGCCGTCGCTGAGGCCATCCGCTGGCGCCTGGCGGCCCAGTACACCCGCATCGCCCGCAATCTGCCCGACCTGCTCACCGAACTCTCCCGCGCCTACCACACGACGACTGGCGCGGAGCGGTCAGAACTGGCAAGCCTGTTGGTGCGGGCCTACCGCTCAGCTGACGCCGTCGCTTACAAGTTCGGTGCCCACGACCTGTCCGCGCGCCTCATCGAACTCATGCGGTGGGCTGATTCCGAGGTTGGCGATCCTCTGCTGTCTGCGTCCGTCGCCTATGTGCGCACCGAGGTGTTCTTCGTAGCTCACTCCCATACGGCCGGACTTCGTGTCCTCGAACAGGCCTTGGACGCCGCACCCGCTCCCACCGCCGCACCGGAGATCGCGGCGACGGGCGCTCTGCACATGAGGGCCGCCGTCATCGCCGGGCGGGCGCGGGACGCCTCCGCAGCCGTCGCCCACCTGCGTGCGGCGAGCACCCTGGCCGACCAGGTCCCGGAAGGGGTCTACTGCGGTACGGCGTTCGGCCCCGACTCCGTGAAGACCCACGAAGTGTCCGTCGCCGTCAGCCTCGGGGACGAGCACGTTGGCCTGGCCCTCGATGTCGCCGACGAGTGGAAACCGCCCAAAGGCCTGCCTGCCGAACGGCGCTCCGGCTTCTACATCGAGGTCGCCCGCGCCCAGTTGTGGTCCGGCCTAGTGGACGATGCCTTCGAGTCACTGAAGGTCGCCCGGCACATCGCCCCTCAGCACACCCGAGAACACCCATGGGTGCGTGAGGACGCTGCGACACTGCGTCGCTTGAAGCGTGCCGATTCGGAGACGCTCACCAACTTCGCCGAGTGGTGCGCTGCCATCTGAGCAATGTCCTCGGGCTACCCCTCACTGGGGTACTTGTCGCTCCTTCCCGCCCTCACCATCTGTTGCACGCGTAGGAACCAGCAGATGGGAATCGGGGATGCCCAACGCACTCCCACCCGTGGCCAGGGTGATCGACGGGCGCACAAGCGTTGCCCGCATGCACGGTGAGGCAGGGGCGTGGTCAACCTGAGAGAGCAGGTCGACATGAGGAACGCTACAACCCGACCGCCTGAACTCACGGAGCGGAAGCAAATGCCAACCGACTACGAGCCACGCATCGGCGACACCGTCCAGGACAGGGCCGTCGGCAAGACCGGCAAGGTCATGGGCTTCCTCCGCCCCTACGTCCAACTGCGCCCCATCGGCGGAGGCGTCGAGTGGGACGCCCGGCCGGAAGACCTCACGCCGGTCCCCGTGGCTCAAGCCCTCAGCGAGGGAGTGTCGGCGGCCAACGCCCGATCCCGGGGTGAGCTGGCATGACCAGCCGCCGCACGACCGCCGAGACGGCCACGGACCGGTCCGCGGAGTGCGGGGCCGTTCTCGTCGACGGCTGCGTCAGCGCGTCGGTCGCGTCGGGCTGGCTGGTGTGGCTGGACTCTCGCATGGCCTTGACTCCCTTGGTGTGGTGGCTAGAGGAGCTTTCCGCGCGCCGCCGCACCGATCATGAGTACCGGTACGCAAAGAGGCCCGGTGCTCATGCCCAACTCGCCGCCGCCCCGAGCACCGCCTCCACCACCCTCGCCGTCGACCCCGGATGCAGCGACAGGAACAGATTCGGCTCCACCAGCTCCAGCTCCATCAGCCGCGGCTCCCCGTCCTCCCCGTCCACGAGGTCCACGCGCGCGTACGTCAACTGTTCCGCGCCACCGGGTACGGCGCCCAACGCCCGCCCCGCGACCGACAGTTCCGTTTCCGTCGGCTCCCAGGCCTCCAGCCCCGGATGCGCGACCTTCCGCTCGTCGTACGCCACCCCCGGCGCCAACACCGCCCTCTTCCGGCTGGCATGCAGCAGCCGCCCCCCGAAGAACTGCAACGCCCGCTCCCCGCGTGCGTCGATGCCCCACATGTACGGCTGCACCATCGCCGTGAACCCTTCGGCGTGCATGCGACGGATGTGCCGTACGGCGATGTCCCGCTCGCCGGGCGTGTAGCGGGCGGCGAACCGCGCCCCCGCCCCGGAGGTCGGCTTGACCACGAACTCCCCGTCAGAGGGCAGTTCGAGCACGTCTTCCCCAGGCGCCACATACCGCGTCGGCACCGTGGGCACCCCCGCCCCCGCCAGCTCCCCCAGGTACCGCTTGTCGGCGTTCCACCGCACCACACCCACCGGATTGACCAGCCGCGTCGCCTTCCCGCAGGCCTCGGCCCAGGTCAGGAACTCCTCCGCCCGCCAGCTGTAGTCCCAGGTCGACCGGATCAGCGCGAGGTCGAAGCCCTCCCACTCCACCCCCGGCTGATCCCACACCACGGCCCGCGCCTCCGCCCCGGCCGCCTCCAACGCCTCCACCAGCACCGGCAGATCCCGGTCCACACTGACGCGCGGGCCTGGCCGACAGGTGACGAGCGCTATGCGGGGGAAGGGCAGCGGCACGACGGGCTCCTCCTGGTAGAACGGATGATCGCCGGGGAGCGTAACAAGGGGGCTGCCCGCGACCCCGGCCAGGCCGAGCCGTCCGGCTCAGGCACGACCCGGCCCCCCTGGTGTAGGAACGGAGCAGCCGCCCCTCCCAGCGATCCCAAGGAGCACCCCCGTGTCCCCCCTCTTCCCGGCCCTCACCGACGCACCACCCGACCGCCCCGCCCTCCGCTTCGGCGACCGTTCCCTCACCTACGCGGAACTCGCCGCCGCCAGCGGAGCCGTCGCCGACCGGGTGCGGGCCGCTCGGCGGGTCGCCGTATGGGCGACGCCCACGTGGGAGACGGCCGTCGGGGTCGTGGGCGTGCTGCTCGCCGGGGCTGCTGCCGTGCCGCTGAACCCCAGGTCGGGGGAGAAGGAGCTGGGGCACATCGTCGGGGACAGCGCGCCGGAGCTGGTGCTCGCGGCGCCGGGGGAGGAACTGCCCGCCGTCCTCGCGGGCATCGACCGCGTCGACGTCACCCTCAGCGGCGACCCCAGCAGCAGCTTCGGGGAGCACTACGACGCCCTCGCCCCCGCCCTCGTCGTCTACACCTCCGGCACCACCGGCCCGCCCAAGGGCGCCGTCCTCCCCCGTCGTGCCCTCGCCGCCACCCTCGACGCCCTCGCCGACGCCTGGCAGTGGAGCGGTGAGGATGTCCTCGTACACGGGCTGCCCCTGTTCCATGTGCACGGGCTCGTTCTCGGCATCCTCGGTCCGCTGCGGCGGGGCGGGGCCGTGCGGCATCTCGGACGGTTCAGTACCGAGGGCGTGGCGCGGGAGCTGAACGACGGGGCGACCATGCTGTTCGGGGTGCCGACGATGTACCACCGGATCGCCGAAGCGCTTCCGGACGACCCCGCCCTCACCAAGGCCCTCACCCGCGCCCGTCTCCTCGTCTCCGGGTCCGCCGCGCTGCCCGTGCACGACCATGAGCGGATCGCCGCCGCGACCGGGCGCCGGGTCATCGAGCGGTACGGGATGACGGAGACGCTGATGAACACCAGCGTGCGGGCGGATGGAGAGGCGCGGCCGGGGACGGTCGGGGTGCCGCTGCCGGGGGTCGGGTTGCGGCTCGTGGAGGAGGACGGGGCGACGCCCGTCACCTCGTACGACGGGCAGACCGTCGGGGAGGTCCAGGTGCGGGGGGACAACCTCTTCACCGAGTACCTCAACCGGCCCGACGCCACCGCCGCCGCCTTCACTCCCGACGGCTGGTTCCGGACCGGTGACATGGCCGTGCGGGACCCGGACGGGTATGTGCGGATCGTCGGGCGGAAGGCCACCGATCTGATCAAGAGCGGGGGGTACAAGATCGGGGCTGGGGAGATCGAGAATGCCCTCCTCGAGCATCCTGCCGTGCGCGAGGCCGCCGTCACCGGGGAGCCCGATCCCGATCTCGGGGAGCGGATCGTCGCCTGGGTGGTGCCCAGCGATCCCCACGCGCCGCCCATGCTCGACGAGCTGGCCGAGCACGTCGCCCGGCGTCTCGCCCCGCACAAGCGGCCCCGCGTCCTGCACCACCTCGACGCCCTGCCCCGCAACGACATGGGGAAGATCCTCAAGCGGGCGCTGGCGGGTACGAATGGATGAGCCCCTGCGTCGTCGTCCGTCCGCCCGCGCGGTCCTCGCCCTTCTCACCGAGCCCGGGGACTTCGTACAACTGCCCGACACACCAGAGCGGTCCGTTCCCGACGGGCCCCTCTCCTGGCCCGGCTACGACGCCTCCCGCGCCCGTGCCGCCCACCGCACCGGCGAGGACGAGTCCGTCGTCTGCGGTACCGCCCCCATCGACGGCACCCCCGCCGTCCTCATCGCCTTCGAGTTCGGCTTCCTCGGCGGCTCCCTCGGCCAACGCACCGGCGACCGGCTGGAGTCGGCCTACGCCCACGCACGCGAACACCGGCTCCCCGTCGTCGCGCTCATCGCCACCGGCGGCAGCCGCATGCAGGAGGGCATGGTCGCCCTCAGCCAGTTGCAACGCGTCGCCCGGCAGTCCGCGCTCACCCGTGCCGCCGGGCTGCCGCAGATCGCCGTACTGCGCGATCCGACCACGGGCGGCGGCTGGGCCACCCTCGGCGCGGGCGCCGATGTCGTGCTCGCCCTGCCCGGCGCGCAGGTCGGTTTCGCGGGCTCCCGGGTGCGCCCGGCGGACGCGGACCCGGCGGCGTACACCGCCGAGGCGCAGGTCGCGGCGGGCGCCGCCGATGCCGTCGTACCGGCGGACCAGTTGCGCGACACCCTCGGGCAGTGGCTGCGGCTGCTCAGCGCGCCCTCCGCGGCGCCCGCGCCACCTCCCGCCCCGCTCGGCCGCACCGATCCCCCGGCGACCGGCTGGGACGCCGTACTCCGGGCCCGGCACCCGGACCGCCCCCGCGCTCCCCGCTACCTCGACGCCTACTTCACGCACCGCGTCACCGTCTCCGGCGACCGCTGCGGCGGCACCGACCCCACCGGGATGCTGTGCGGGTTCGGGCGCGGCGCGCACGACGGGCGGACCATCGCCTACGCCGCCCAGACCGGCACCGCCACCCGCCCCGCCGGTTACCGCACCGCCGCCCGGCTGATCCGGCTCGCGGACCGGCTGGGGATCCCGGTGCTGACCCTCGTGGACACGCCGGGCGCGGCGAACGACGCGGAGGCGGAGCGGCAGGGGGCGGGGGCCGCGATCGCGGAGGTGTTCGGGGCGGTGGCGACCGCGCGGACCCCGATCACCACCCTGGTGATCGGGGAGGGCGGCTCAGGGGGCGCGCTCGCGCTCGCCGCGCCCGGTAACACCTTCGCCACGCCCGACAGCTACTTCTCCGTCATCGCTCCCGAGCTGGCGGCGGCGATCCTGAAGCGGTCCGAGGGCGATACCGAGCTGACCGCCAATCAGCTCGGCGTCCGGCCTCAGGACCTCGCCCGGCTCGGCATCACGCGGCCCGACGCACCCCGTGGGCAGATCACCGACGCACCCCCGTGAGCCGGTCACCGACGCACACTCGTGAGCCGGTCCACGCGCTCACCTCACCGCCACCGCCCGCATCACCTCCTGCACCACCGAGCCACCCCGGTCGTCCCGCGCCGACGCCCGCAGCGCCACGTACGAGGCGCCGTCCTCCGGCACCCTCAGCACGCCCCGCCACGACGCCCCGGGTCCGGCCGACACCAGCTCGACCTTCCGCCATGACGTCCCGTCGTCGTACGACACCTCCAGCGTGCCGCCGCCGATCGTCCCGGTGTGCGGCGCGCCCCGGACGTGCTCCGCCGCCAGCCCGACCGGCAGCCTCGCACCGGCCCGTACCGCCCCCGTCATGTCCGTCCGCACGTCGAACGCCAGGTTGATCAGCGGCAGATACGTCTCGTCCGGGGTCCGCGACGAGCGGAACGTCCACTCCGCGTGGCCCCTCGTCGACAGCTTCCAGCGGTCCGGGTCGAGGGTGGTGTCCGTGACGACCCGGTACGTGTGCTCGTCCGCGGGCGCGTCCCACACGTACGCCCCCGAGCCCCGGCGCCGGTCGGCCAGCTCACCGTCCAGGTACACCTCCGTCGACTGGGTCATCCCGCTGTCGTCGCTCCACACGTCCCCGAAGCCCGTGTGGTCGGGGCCGGAGTCGCCCCAGCCGGGGACGTTGAACCGGAGGTCGTCGCCCGTGCGCTGCTGGCCCCAGCCCAGGCCCGTGCCGAGCCACGGGTGCCACACCGGCCGGAACCAGTTCAGCCGCGGGCTCGATCCGCCCTGGTGGTCGACCAGTCCGCTCCGCTGCTCCAGCGCCCCGTCCGCCATGGTCACCGACTCGTGCCACAGCTGCCCGGCGCCCGTGGACACGTAGTCCGTCCGCTCGGCCGGGTAGTCGATCCGCTCGGCGAATCCGACGCCGATGGGGAAGGTGTCCGTGATCGAGTAGCGGAACTCGCCGCCGTTCCCCGGCATCGGGCGCACCGCGTGGAACCGCACGTCCAGGGCTGCCAGGTCGCGGCGCTCGTCCGGTGCGTAGGTCAGGTCACGGTCCGGTACGCCGCCCTCGTACCCGTGGGAGAGGTCGTAGACGTACGGCGTGTTGCGCGTCCCTTCCATACTCACCACGCGCGTCTCCCGCAGTCGCTTCGCGTCCGCCGCGTTCACCGTGGCGATCTGCAGGGGGCGGTCGGCGTTGTCGTCCGTGCCCCACCAGGCGTTGAGGCGTCCGGGGCGGTCGTCGGTCACGAACAGGGCCCGTACGCCCGCCTCCTGCGCGGCCCGCGCGAAGGCGGACGGTGCCGTCCCCTCCGGCAGGCGGGCCAGGGCCGCCTTGCCCGCCGCCCCGTCGAACGGGCCCTCGCCGACGTCCACCAGCGGCAGCCGGGCGCGGCCCTCGATGAGGGTGCCGCCCGGCTGTACGACCGCCTCGCCCACGCCCGTCACCTCGAGGAGTGGCTTGCCCAGGCGCCATACCGTGCGGTACTCGAAGTCGCCCTCCCGTACCCGCCCCGTGGGCGCGGCGAAGACGCTGTCGTACTTCACCGGCACCTGGACGGCGCCGAAGAGGTCGGAGCCGTTGGCGCTGCGGTCGTACTCCATCAGCAACTGCCTGGTCTCGGTGCGGCGGTCGACGTCCGCGCTGATCTCGCGGAGTTCACGGGCGTCGAGGGTGACCTCCGTGTCCCGGTCGAGGGTGATCTCCGGCGCGGCGAGGAAGCCCAGGCCCAGCGAGTCGGCGCCGTGGCTGCCGCGTACGTCCAGGAAGGAGGTGAGGCTGTACGTGTCCGGGGCGAGGCGGAGGTGCACGGTTCCCGAGTCGCCCACGGGGGCGGGGATCGGGTCGGTGCCCCCGGTCAGGCGCTGTACCACCAGGTCGGCGGCCGTTGCCGCGCCCTCGCGGTTCCTGACGTGGACCGTGAGCGTGTAGCGCTCGTCCTCCTTCACCAGTCCGAACGCCGTGTGCGCGACCCGGGTGCCGTCGGTGGTCGAGGCGACGATCCGCCCGCTGGTGTCGCCCACCGGGGCGCGGGTGCCGTCGCCGGTGACGGTGGTGGTGGCGGTGCCGTGCGCGGGCACGGTGAGGGTGGTGTCGGCCAGGGTGGCTACGCCGGGCGCGGAGCCCTCCGTCGACAGCTTCAACTCCCTCGGCTCGTCGGAGGTGTTGGTGTAGGTCAGCGTGCGTGTCACCGGCTCGTTCGACTCGTACGGCCAGCGGAGAAAGCCCAGGTCGGCGCTGCCCGTCGCGGTGATCCGGGCGTTCACCGCGTCCGGCACGCTGACCCGGCCCGCGCCCAGTTCGTAGGCGGACGCGTCCAGGGGTTCCGACGTCGACATCAGCGCGTCCTTGAGCTGTGCGCCGGTCCAGTCGGGGTGCCGCTCGGCCAGCAGCGCCGCCACGCCCGCGATGTGCGGGGTCGCCATCGACGTACCGCTCATGGAGGTGTAGTCGCCCTCGCCGTCGGTGAGGCGGGAACGGGCCGCGAGGATGTTGACGCCGGGGGCCGACAGGTCGGGCTTGAGGGCGTTGTCGCCGTGGCGGGGGCCGCCGCTGGTGAAGTAGGCGGCCCGGTCGGCGGCGTCGACCGCGCCGACGGTGAGGGCGGAGTCGGCGGCGCCGGGCGAGCCGATGGACGACGGGGCGCCGGTGTTGCCCGCGGCGACGACGAACAGCGCGCCGGTCTCGGCGGTGAGGGTGTCGACAGCGCGGGCCATGGGGTCGGTGCCGTCGCTGGGTTCGGGGGAGCCGAGGCTCATCGAGACGATGTCCGCGCCGACGTCCCGCGCGGCCCACTCCATCCCGGCGATGATCTGCGACTCGCTGCCCGAGCCCTGGTCGCTGAGGACCTTCCCGACGGCGAGCGCGGCCCCGGGCGCCACCCCCTTCTCCGCACCGCCGGAGGCCGCGCCGCTGCCGCCGACCGTGGCGGCGACGTGCGTGCCGTGGCCGTTGCGGTCGGCGACCTCCTCGCCCTCGACGAAGCTCTCGGCGGCCGTGATCCGCCCGGCGAGATCGGGGTGCCCGGCGTCCACGCCGGTGTCCAGGACGGCGACGGTGACGCCCTTCCCGGTCAGCCCGGCCTGCCAGGCCGCCGCCGTACCGATCTGCGCGTTGCTCTCGGCCATGGCGGCGCTGACCCGGCCGTCGAGCCACACGCCGTCGATTCCGGCCGTCTGGCGGGTGAAGCCGCGCCAGAAGTCCCGGCCCTTGGCCGCCGCCACCGCCGCGCCGCGCACGCTCGGCAGCGCACGGATGCGCCGCGCCCCGGGCGGGTCGGCGGCCCGCGTGCCCTTCCCGTAGGTCACGATCAGCGGCAGTCCGGCGGTACGGCCGTCCGCGAAGCCGTGCCGTATCAGCCCGCTGACGTCGAACAGCCGCTCGTCGAGCGTGCCCGCCCGCAGATACGGCAGCGCCTCGTCCGGTACGACGGTGAGGGTGCCGTCCGCCACCTGGGTGCGCACGGCACCCGTGGCGCCGGGGGGCCGGGCCACGGTGACCGTCTTCTTGCCGTGGCCGACGTCGGTGACGGTCACCTGGTCGCCGGTGACGAGGGTGACGGTGCGGGCGGTGTCCGACGCGCGCACGGCGGGGTCGCCGTCGTCGGCCGCCGCCGGTGCGACCGGCAGCAGCCCCGCCACGAGCCCCGCGGACAGGAGGATCACCCCGCGTCCGACTGGTCCTGTGTTCATCCACGCCTCTCTTCACAGAGTGTGAGTGCTGCGATGAGTGTCAGGGGGCCTGTGTGGCACGGGAGTTGAGCGGGTGTGGCGGATTCGCGCCCCGGCGGGTTCCCGCCAGGGCGGGGGCCGCGCGCTCACGGAACCCGAGACATCGACAAGTGCCGTCCGCAACAATGGAGTTCATCGAGGTCACACACCACGGGGGAGCGACCGGCGCATGGGCGGACTGCTGGAGTTCAAGACGGAGGACGGCGCGCTGGTCGTCGTGGAGGGCGCCGTGGACGCGTCCGGGGCGCAGCTCGTGTCCCGGGGCGGGCAGCAGCCCGTCCAGGCGGCGCGCACCTTCGAGGGAGCGCTGGACGGTGTGCGGGCGGCGGCCGAGTCCGCGCTGCGGGTGTTCCGGGACGGCTCGCTGCGGCCCGACTCGGTGGAGCTGGAGTTCGGGGTGAAGCTGAGCGCGGAGACCGGCGCGATCATCGCCAAGGGGGCGGCGGAGGGGCACCTGCTGGTGCGGCTCAGCTGGTCCCCGGGCCCCGCCGCGCCGGAGGAGGCCGCCCCCACCTCATGAGCAGCGCATCCTGGCACGCCCGCATCCACTGCGGGCCCGAGGTCGGAGCGGGCTTCCTGATCTCCCCGCGCCAGGTGATGACCTGCGCGCACGTGGTCCGGGACGCGCCCGCGACCACCGTCACCGTCGTCTTCCCGCACGCCGAGGGGCTCGGTGAGCTGACCGCCGCCGTCGTCGCGGACGGCGGCTGGGGCGGGCGCGCCACCGATCCCGGGGACCTCGCCGTGCTGGAGCTGGAGCGGGCGGTGCCCATCGCCCCGGCCCAGTTCGCGCCGCCCGGCGACGCGTACGGCGATCCGCCGCGCAAACTGCTGGTGTACGGCTTCCCGGTCCACTACGACGAGGGGGCGATCGCCGAGTACCGCACCACGGGCGAGCAGCGCATCGCCGACGAGTGGGTCCAGTTGGAGGCGTGGAACGGCCATGGCCAGCCACTCGCGCCGGGGTTCAGCGGGGCGGCGGCCGTCCTCGCGGACAGCGGGCGGGTCGTCGGCATGGTCTCGGCCGCGGCGGGCGACCCGGGCGTCCGCAACGGCCGGATGCTGCCCGCGCCGGTGATGGCCCGGCACTGGTCGGGGCTCGGTGAGCTGATCCCGACGCCGGGCGGTCTGGAGCGGGCCGAGAAGCAGACGCTGCGCCGTCTGGTCGCGGCGGCCGAGCGGGGCGGGGTCGCGTGCGGTGCGGAGCGGCTGTTCAGGGAGTCCGTGGATCCGGTGACCGGGCCGCCGGTGCCGCCCGGGGGGTTCGCCTCGCTGTGGGCGGCCGTCTGGTACCTGTGCTGGGAGGTGGGGGACCCGCGCTGTGTGGCGCGGTTCGCCGGGCGGCTCGCCGACTTCGTGGACGACCCGGAGACCCGGCAGGCGCTGCAGCGGTGGCGCGTTCGGCACGCCGGGCCCGAGGCGGCCCCGAGGCGCGGCACGCCGTCCGCGCCGTGGTCGCCCATCGTCGTGGACATCGAACGCAGCGGCGCGGGCCGCCAGCAGGTGCTGGTCGAGGTGGCCGCGTACCGCGACGGCCGCCGCTGGGTGGTGGGGTCGCGCAGTCTGCCCCGGAGCAAGGTGCGGCCGTACGTCCTGGAGCGGGTCGACGAGGCGTTCGACGAACTCCCGCCGGGCGCCCGGGTGCTGATCGCGTTCATGCTGCCCCGGGAGTGGCTCAACGAGCCGGTGGCGCACTGGCGGCGCGGCAAGGACGATCCCAGCCCGCTGGGCTGTCTGTACCCGCTGGTCGTGGTGGACCGGGAGCGGCGGCACCGGGGCGGGCTGCGGCACGGGCTGGAGCGGAAGTGGGAGCGGCTCGACGACCGGGACCGGGCCGAGCTGTACCGCGTCGAGTGCGGCAGCGGCGAGGACCAGGGCAGGCTCACCGTGAAGCTGTGGGAGGACGGGGAGATGGTGGGGTTCACCGCGCCGCCGAAGTCCGCGCGGATGAAGCGGCTGTTCTCCGCCGGGCTCAACGGCTCGGTCCCCGTGATGCTGTGGCCGCGCACCGGCTGCGACGCGGGGCACGACGACGGCGAGGACTGCTCGGGCACCGCGTTCCTGGACGCGCTGACGGAGTACCTCGCCGACCTCGCGCCGTCCGAACTCCCCTCCCACATCCGTACGTTGCGCAAGACCGTGTATCTGTCCGCGGACCCCGAACAGCACTGGGCGAAGGACCTCACCCTGCTGTGGGAGGACCCCCGGTGCTTCCCGGAGACACCCGGTCACGCCCGCTCCCCCGTCGGCTGACACGTCGGCACCCCGAAGGAGAACGCATGTCCCTGTGGCCCGTCTACACCGGCACCGGCGTGCCGCACGACGGCATCGCCGAGCTGCCCGCGCCGCCGCCCTGGCGCGACTTCGACGGCGGCCCGGAGCTGGACACCCCGGCGGAGGACGACGACCGGGCGGCCACCTCGCCCGACCGGCTGCACCGCGCCCGCACCTACCGGGCGACGGAGCAGAGCGTGCAACTGGTCAACGCCGCCCTGTACCTGCGGCGCCCCCTGCTGGTGACGGGCCCGCCCGGCAGCGGCAAGTCGTCCCTCGCCTACGCGGTAGCCCGCGAGCTGCGGCTCGGCCCGGTGCTGCGCTGGAACATCACCAGCCGGGTCACCCTCCATGACGGGCTGTACCAGTACGACCCACTGTCCCGCCTGTACGCCGCCGGACGCGCCGCCGCCGCGCCGTCCGTGCCGCCCGCCGGGACCGACCTCCAGGACCATCTGCGGCTCGGCCCGCTGGGCACGGCGCTGCTGCCCTACCGGCGCCCCCGGGTGCTGCTCATCGACGAGATCGACAAGAGCGACCTCGACCTCCCCAACGACCTGCTGAACATCCTGGAGGAGGGCCAGTACGAGATCCCGGAGCTGGTCCGTGCCGCCCGGCACACCCCCGAGGCGAAGGTGATGATCGACGGTACGGACGACCGGGTGACCCTGCAGCGGGGCCGGGTGCGCTGCCGCGCCTTCCCGTTCACCGTCCTCACCAGCAACGGCGAGCGCGAGTTCCCGCCCGCCTTCCTGCGCCGCTGCGTCCGCCTCCAGCTGCGCCAGCCCCGCGACGCGCACCTCGCGGAGATCGTCCGCGCGCACCTGGGCGAGCCCGACGCGTACGCCAAGACCCTGATCGAGCGCTTCCTCGCCCGGGGCGCCGACGGGGAGCTGGCCACCGACCAGTTGCTCAACGCCATCTACCTGGCGGGCGCGGCCGGGCTGGACACCGCGTCCCGCGACGAGCTGGCCGAGCAGCTGATGCCGTATCTGAGCCGGACGCCCGACGCCGATGCCTTCTGAGGGGGAGCGGGACGACGACGGCTTCGACCGCCTCGCCGGTGTGCTCGCCGAGGCGCGGGGCGGGGTGCGTCCCACGTCGGTGGAGCTGGCGGAAGTGCTGTGGCTGGCGCGGCAGATGGCGCCCGCGCCCGAGCCGCCGCCGACGGTTGCCGAGACCCCGGCTGAGGGGCCGTCCGAGGAGCCGTCGCAGGCTCCCGCCCCCGCTGACCCGCCCGCGCCGCCGCCCTCCCCCGTTCCCCCTCCGCCCGACGGGAACCGCGTCCCCCTGCGGCTCCCCGACCGCCCGGCTCCCGCACCGCCCCCGGACCAGCCCACCACCCCGCACACCCGCCTCCTCGCCCCCGCGCCACCGATGCTGGCCCGCCCCCTCGCCCTGCAACGGGCGCTGCGCCCGCTCAAGCGCCGGGTCCCGGCCCCCTACGGACAGGAGCTGGACGAGGAGGCCACCGCCCACCGCATCGCCCGGCTCGGCGCCCGTCCCGAGTGGTGGCTGCCGGTACTGCGGCCCGCCGCCGAGCGCTGGCTGCGGCTGCGGCTGGTGTACGACGCCGGGCCCACGATGCCGGTCTGGCGACCGCTCGTCCGGGAACTGCACACCGCGCTGGCCCAGTCCGGCGTGTTCCGCACCGTGGAGCTGCACCGCGCGGAGGCCGACGGCGGGGTGCGCCCCGGCGTCCACCCGGCCGCCGACGGCCGCACCGTCACCCTGCTGGTCAGCGACTGCATGGGCCCGCAGTGGTGGGAGGGCGCGGCGGGCGAGCGCTGGTACCGCACGCTGCGGCACTGGGCGGCGCACATGCCGCTGACCGTCGTACAACCGCTGCCGGAGCGGCTCTGGCGGGACACCGCGATGCCGACCACGGCGGGGCTGTTCTCCGCACCGGCGCCGGTCGCGCCCACGGCGGCCCTGACGTTCACGCCCTACTCCGCCGACGCCGCCGGACCCGGCTCGCCCCTCGCGCTGCCCGTCGTCGAACCGACGGCGACCTGGCTGGCGCACTGGTCCGCGCTCGTCGCCGCCCCCGGGGCCGCCCGGCTGCCCGGCGCGGCGGCCCTGCTCCCCCGGCGCCCCCGCGGCACCCCCCGGGACGACCGGGCCCGCAGCGACGTGACCCGGCTGCCCGCCGAGGAACTCGTCCTGCGCTTCCGCTCCACCGCCTCCCCCGAGGCGTTCCGGCTGGCCGGGCACCTGGCCGTGGGCGAGCCCCATCTGCCGGTCATGCGGCTCGTCCAGGCGGCCGTCGAACCGCGTCCGCGCCCCCAGCACCTGGCCGAGGTCATCCTCAGTGGCATGCTCACCGGCGCCGCGGACGGCACGCCCGGACGGTACGCCTTCCGGCCCGGCGTGCGCGAGCTGCTCCTGCGCACCCTGCCCAGGACCGCCCGCAGCCGCACCACGGAACTCCTCTCCCGCGCCGGTGCCCTGATCGACGCCCGGGCGGGCGTGACGGCCGGTGAGTTCCGGGCCGTGGCACCCCGTAAGGCCGGGGCGGGCGAGGCGCACCGGGAGAGCGATCCGGTCGCGATGGTGAGCGAGCGCAGTGTGCGCCAGCTGTCGGGGCCGGAGCCCGAGGGGGAACTGGTCGCGGGGCGCTACCGGCTGCTGGAGCCCTTCGGGGAGAGCGGCGAGGTGTGGCGGGCCGCGGACGTCCGGGAGAAGGGCATGAGCGTCGTGGTGCAGCGGTTCACCGCCCGGGGGATGCGCAAGGCCGCGGACTTCCTGGCGGCGGCCCGGGCACTGGCCGACCTCCGGCACGAGCACGTGGTGTCCGTCCTCGACTACGGGGTGGACGAGGAGACCGGGGCGGCCCATCTGGTCACCGAGTACCTGGAGGGGGGCACTCTGCGGGGCCTTGTCGCGGCGTACGGCGGTTGGCTGCCCGCCGATGTCCTGTTGGGCCTGACTCCCCTGCTGACCGCCGCGCTCACGGCCGCCCATGCCGGGAAGGTGTCACACGGCGCCCTTTCCCCCTCGCACGTCGTGCTCAGTGAGCGTGGTCCCGTCCTGAGCCGGTTCGCGCTGCCCGCGCACAACGCGGCGACCCGCAATGCCGATCTCCAGGCGCTCGGCCGTCTGGTGCAGGAGATGTCGCTGGGCACCCACCTGCCCCACCCCACGCGCTCCGAACTCCAGGCTGCCGTCAACGACCTGCTCTCCGGGAGCGGACCGCTCCAGCAGCGCGGCGTGACGCGGCTGACCGGCCTCGGTCCGCCCGACCGCGCCCCCGTCCGCTTCTCCTTCCTCGGCCCCCTGAAGATCACTCACAGTGGGCGGCCCCTCGCCACCGGCTCCCCGCGGGAACAGGCCCTGCTGTGGATGCTGCTGCGCAGACCGGGCCAGTGGATTCCGGACGACGAACTCGCCGCGGGGCTCTGGGGGGGCCAGCCGCCGGGGAACGCCCACCGGCTCCTGGGGACGTACGTCTCCCGAATCCGCAACGCCACGGGCACCGATCTCCTGGTCCGCTCGACCGCCGGTTACGCCGTGCGCCCGGACATGGCCGAGGTCGACGCGCTCCACTGCGAGGAACTGCACAGGGCCGCGAACGCCTCCCGGGAGGAGGGCCGCTCGGCGGAGGGCCTCGGCCTCGTCCACAGCGCCCTGCGGCTGTGGCAGGGCGACCCCCTGGACGGCGTACCCGGCCCCGCGGCGGCAGCCGACCGCGACCGCCTGAACCGCCTGCTCCGCACCCTGCGCATCCTCCGCGCCGAACTGCACCTGGACCTCGGGCAGGCCGACGAGGCCCTGGACCACCTCACCGCGCTCGTCCGGGCCGCCCCCGCCCACCAGGAGGTCCGCCACCTCCACATGCTCGCGCTGTCCCGGCTGGGCCGGACGGACGCCGCCCTCGAGAGCTACGAGGACTTCCTGGCGGCCGGTGGCGAGTCCGACCCGGCCATCCACCGGCTGCACCGGGGGCTGCGCGCGGACCTGGTCACCCCTGACACGGCTTCCCGGGCCTACACATCGGTCCTCGTGGAACTGGCCGACCCCGAGGACGAGGACACCCACCGGGCTCTCGGTGGCGCGATCGCCCGGCTGGTCGACGACAACGGGCTCGGCGCGCGGGAGTGCGGGCTGCTGCCCCGGGCGGACGGCTACGAGATCCTGGTGAAGACGGAGGCCGCCGCGAAGCGGCTCCTGACCGCCGTGGTGGAGCGGCTGGCGGACGTGGTGGGCGAACTGGTGCCCGGGGTACCCCGGTTGCTGGTGACGTTCTGGCCCGTCCGCGCGGGCCGCGGGACGACCCGGGACCGGCTGCGCCGCCTCCTCGACTCCTCCGGCGCGGACAGCGTGATCGGTGTCTCCCAGGAACTGCACGCCCTCCTGGCCACGACGGCGGAACTGGGGCTGCGGGCGGACAGCCCCAGGCCGACGTACTGGTACGCCCTCCTGTACCCACCCGAGGCGGCCCTGGACGAGGGGGCGGAGCACCCGGTGCACGTCCTGCGCCGTCGGCCTCCGGGGCCCTCCGGCCCGCACCGGGTCCTCGTCTACGTCGGCCCCGACGGCAGCCCGACCCTGGAGGAACCCGGGACGCCCGCCGTGCGGTACTACGAGGTCGACCTCCTGGAGCGCAGCTACTTCGTCTCCGCCACCCCCCGCACCTGGGCGACCGTACGCGTCGTCGACCCGGTGGAGGCCGTGCGCCGTGTGCGCGACCACCCCAGGGACCGGCTCGCCGCGTGCCTGGCCGAGGAGAGCGGCCGACTGCCCAGCCCGCTGGACACCGAGAAGCTCGAGCGCCGCCTCATGCGCTGGCGGATGCCGGGGTACGCCGTCCGCTGGTCGGTCTCGGCGGACACCACTCCGCGCCGGGCGACGGCCAGGTCCGCGCTCGCCGAGCCCCTCGCCACCGCCGAGGCGTTCCTCCTCGGCTTCGACGGCACCCTGGTGGACCTGTACCCGGCCGCGGGGGCGACACGGGAGGCCGCCCGCGATCTGACCGCCCTGATCGCCGAGTTGCGGCACCCGGACGAGGCGCTGGAGGGTGCCGCCCTCCGGGCGGACGTGCTCCCCCGCGAGAACGGCGTGCACCCCATGGACGTGCTGCGCACCTTCGCCCGCCACCCCCGCCTCGCCCGCCCCCTCGGCCAGCGGCTGGGCGACATCGAGTCGGCCGCCCTGGCCACCGCGCGCCCCGTCCCCGGCGACGAGCCCCTCGTCAACGCCCTGAAGCGGTCGGGCCGCCCGGTCTCCGTGGTGTCGGACGTGGCTCCGCAGGTCGTCTCCCGCTACCTGGAGAGCCGCCGGTTCGGCACGGACGTCGAGGCCTACGGCCGTAACTACAACCCGTACCACCTGATGCCGGACCCGGACGTCCTCGAACGGGCCCTGAACGTGACGCGGTTGTCGCCACGGCGCGGCGTGCTGATCGGCTCGACGCATGTCGAACTCGCCGCCGCCCGGAGCATCGGGCTGCCGTTCGTCGGCTACTCGCCCAGCGCGCACACCCGGGCCAGCCTCATGTCCGCCGGTGCCCGCTTCACCGTGAAGTCGCTCGCCGAAGTGGTCGCCATCGCCCTTCGGCACCTGTGAACACGCCGCGCCACCCGCGAAGACCACCCGTACAGCGGCGCCCCACCCGGCCCCCTTCAGAAGGCACCCCCAGCACGGCGCGGCCCACCATGCGAGAAAGGCCCCGCCACCAAGCAGCCCACGGTCTGCGCCTCGGGAGGAAACCGCGATGACCGCCAGTCTGGAGCAGCTGCGCCGCTGCCACTTCGCCGTCGACCTGGGCGCCGCCCGTACCCGCGTCTACGTGAAGGGAGCGGGGCTCGTCGTCGACCAGCCGTCCGCCGCCGCCGTGAACACCCGCACCGGCGCGCTGATCGCGGTGGGCGAGTTCGCGGAGAAGATGACCGGCCGCACCCCTGACTACATCCGGGTGGTGCGGCCGGTGTCGGGGGGCACGGTCGTCGACATCGAGATGGCCCAGCGGATGCTGCGGCACCTGCTCGGCGACAAGGTCCGCCGCACCCTGCGCCGCAAGCCCCGGCTGCGGGCGGCGTGCTGCACCCCGCACGACGCCGACCCGCTCGCGCAGCGGGCCGCGATCGAGACGCTGGTGGGGCTGGGGGCGCGCCGGGTGGAGCTGGTGGACACGCTGATCGCGGCGGCCGTCGGCTGCGGGCTGCCCGTGGAGCAGCCGGAGGCCACCATGGTGCTCGTGTGCGGGGCGGCCACCACCCAGGTCGCCGTGCTGTCGCTGGGGGCGATCGTGACCGCCGAGCGGATCCCGGTCGGCGGGGAGGCCGTGGACCACGCGATCGTGCAGCACCTGCGGCTGGAGCACGAGCTGATGCTGCCCAGCCAGTCGGTACGGCCGCTCACCCTCGCCCTGTCGGGCAACGGCCTCACCCCGCAGGGACCGGCGTCCACGGAGATCCACGGGCGGGATGTCGCCACCGGTCTCGCCCGCAGTGTGCAGGTGGAGACGGCCGCCGTGCGCGACGCGATCCAGACGCCGCTGACCGCCGTGCTGGACGGCATCGGCAAGGTGCTGCGGGAGTGCCCGCCCGATCTGGTGGCCGACCTCGCCGACCGCGGCATCATGATGGTGGGCGGCAGTGCCCTGCTCCCCGGCTTCGACCAGATGCTGCGTCAGGCCACCGGCATGCCGGTGCACATCGCGGAACGGCCGGACGTGTGCGCCGTACAGGGGCTGGGTTACATGCTGGAGGGGCGGGTGCAGCCGCTGGAGCTGGATCCGCTGGACACCACCTGAGCGCTCATCCCCGGGCGAACCAGCAGCGTACGGTCGTCCCGTCCGCGCCGGTGTGCAGGCGTACGAGGTCGGTGACCAGGTTGACCAGGAGCAGCCCGCGGCCACCGCGCTGGTCGCGGGGCACGGGGCGGCGTCCGGCGAGCGGGTCGGTCAGCCGCCCGCGGTCCCGCACCTCGCAGACGACGTGGCCGTTCTCCGCCCAGAGCCGGATCCGGCCCGAACCGCCGCCGTGGAGCACGCTGTTGGTGGCGAGTTCGGCGGTGACCAGGGCCAGGTCGTCGAGGCGGGTGCCGCCGAGCCCGAGCCGGGCCGCCTCGGCGGTGGCGGTGTGCCGGGTTCTGGACAGGGAGGCCGCGTCGAAGGCGAAGTCCAGGGCGCCCGGCAGCGGCGGCGGCAACGGGCGGTTGTAGCGGGCGACGACGCCGTCGGGGTCGTAGGCGCCGCTGGGTTCCTCGGTGCCGGAGCGGATGACGGTGGGGTGGGTGGCGAGGGCGTCGGTGAGGGCCCGCTCGTCCAGTCGGCTGACGTCGTAGGGGCACAGGACGGTCGCGTCCCGGCCCTCGAACGCGGCGTTGATCAGCGCCTCGTGCTGCACACACGCCGGGTACTCGGTGGGGGTGCGGCCCGCCCAGATCGGTTCGCCGATGATCCGCACCCGGACCCCGGGTGGACCGGCGTCGGCGAACGCGCGTAGCACTCCGGGAATGATCCGGCCGGGATTGCGTCCGGCCTGGCGCATGTCCAGCAGCAGTACGGCGTCGGCGGCGTCCTCCAGCGCGTCCCGCAGCAGGGCCAGGTTCTCCCCGGGCACGGCCACGGCCACCGGTTCCCCGGCCGCCAGCCCTTCCCGTACGAACGGCACCGTGGCCCCGAGGTACTCCCCCGGCCCGCCGTAGAACAGGGCGGGGTGGTCGAAGGAGGCGGGCGGGGCGAAGGTCTCCTCCGGTTCGGTCACCGCACTCACGACATCGACACCTCGTTCACCGACGGGCCCCCGCGCCGACGGGCCGGGACATCCGTGCACACCTGTCCTGCTTGCCTCTCGAACGATGCTCGTACCCGGCACCGCCACCGTCAATCCGTCAACCCCGTCAGTGCGGGTGTACCACGCCGGGCAGCGGGCAGGCGCACCGAAGCGGACGCGGATGACGCAGACGACGAACGAAGAAGGCGGTGACATGACCTCACCGGCACCCATAGCCCCGGCAGGACTAGGACGGCGGAGCACCCTCGCCGTCGACGGCCATACGGACGGGAGCCGAGCCGTGCTCACCACGCGCGGCGAACTCGTGCACGGCTGCACCGACACCCTGGCCAGTGCACTGGCGGGCCTCCCGGCCGAGGTGTCCCGGATCGACGTCGACATGTCCGGGGTGGTCTTCATGGACACGGCGGGACTGGACTTCCTCAAAGCCCTACGGGACCACGGCGAACGGCATCTGCTCCCGGTCACGGCCCAGCACTGGAACGGCCAGCCGCGCCGCATCCTGGAACTCGCGGGCCTGGACACCACCGACCCCCTGCGTTCCCTCACCCAGCCCACCATGCCGGAACCCGTCTCACCGACGCCGGTCCCCTCCGCGGTGGCCCTGGAGCGCGCCGAGCAACTGCACAGCCTGCGCGAGGAGATCGCCCAGCTCCGGTTCGCCATCGCCTCCCGACCGGTGATCGACCAGGCCCGCGGCATCCTCATGGCCATCCACGCGTGCACCTCCGACCAGGCCTGGGACATCCTCCGCGAGGCCTCCCAGCTCTCCAACACCAAGCTCCGCACCGTCGCGGCGACGGTCACCGCCAGCACGGAGCATCCAGACGGTCCGCCTCCGCCGACGGAACTGCGGAACGCGCTGCGTACGGCCTTGGAGCGCTGCCTGAACTGACCCGGCGCAGGGGCCCGCCGCCGGGCCCCTGCGTCGCGGCGGCCACCGCTCAGTCGGTGATCCCGATCTTCCCGTTGGCCTCGGCGGGGACCGCGTCCGTGCCGGGGCGGGCGGTGATGCCCTTCAGGAGCTGGGCGAGGTCGACACCGGTGGTGGCGCCCAGGAGTTCGACACCCTGGGCGACGTTGTCGGCGACGGTGCGCGACAGCTGGCTGGCCCCGTCGGTGGAGATGACGGTCATCTTGTCGATCGCGCTCAGCGGCTCGGACGCCTTGGCCACGACGTGCGGCAGCACCTCGACCAGCATCTGGAGCACGGCCGCGTCGCCGTACTGCGCGAACGCGTCGGCCTTCTTGCGCATGGCCTCGGCCTCGGCCGCGCCCTTGGCACCGATCGCCGCGGCCTCCGCCTCGCCCTCGATCCGGACGGCCTCGGCGAGCGCGGCGCGCTGCGCCTTCTCGCCCTCACCGGTCAGCCGGGCCCGGTCGGCCGCCGCCTCGGCCTCCTTGACCAGCCCGATCCGGCGCGCCTCGGCCTCCTGCTCGGCCTGGTAGCGCGCGGCGTCGGCGGGCTTGCGGACCTTGGTGTCCAGCTCGCGGTCGGTCAGCGCGGCCTGCCGCTCGGCGACCTTCTCCTGCTCGGCAAGGACCTCCTGGCGGCGGGCCGCCTCGGCGAGCGGACCGGCCGCGTCGGCGCGGGCGGCGGCCTCGTCGGTCTCGGCCTTGATCTCGGCCTGCCGCAGCGCGAACGTCCGCTCGGCGACGGCGATCTCCTCCGCCGCCTTCAGCCGCGCCTGCTCGGCGGCCCGGCGGGCGACGGCCTCGGCGATGTCCGCCTCCTGCTTGGCGCGCGCCGCCTCGGGACGGCCGAGGTCCTCCAGGTAGGAGCCCTCGGTGGTGATGTCCTGTATCTGGAAGGCGTCAAGGACCAGGCCCTGCCCGGACAGGCTGGCCTCGGCCTCCTCGGCGACCTGACTGGCGAAGGCGGCCCGGTCGCGGATGATGTCCTCCACCGACATCCGCCCGACGATCGCGCGCAGCGCGCCGGAGAGCACCTCCTGGGTGAAGCCGACGATGCCGTTCTGCTGCACCAGGAACCGCTGGGCGGCGGCCCGGATGGCGTCCTCGGTGCCGCCGACCTTCACGATGGCGACGCCTTCGAGGTTGGCCTTGATGCCGCGCAGCGTGACCGCGCCGCGCACCGCCACCGGGATGTGCCGGGACGACAGGTCGAGGGTGAACTTCTGCTGCACGAACGGCACGACGAAGACACCGCCGCCGACCACGACCTTCTGCCCGCTGTTGTCGGTGAAGATCCGGCCGGTCTCCGGGTCGGTGGACTTCTTGCCCCGGCGTCCGGTGACGATGAACGCCTCGCTCGGCCCGGCGACCTTGTACCGGGTGACGACGACGAGGCCGAGCAGGACGAGGAGTACG
This sequence comes from Streptomyces sp. NPDC057877, assembly GCF_042796855.1. NCBI lineage: Bacteria > Bacillati > Actinomycetota > Actinomycetes > Kitasatosporales > Streptomycetaceae > Streptomyces > Streptomyces sp. NPDC057877. Next base: position 665,121 of record NZ_JBHVMS010000004.1, on the reverse strand, counting down.
ACGACTCCGACGACGGCGATGGTGACTGAACTCATGGTGGTTCCCCTCAGCCCTCCCTGGGGACGGCGATTCGACAAGGGTGAAGTGCGTGGTGGGGTGATGGGTGGGGTGATGGGTGGGGTGAATGGTGAGGTGATGGGTGGGGTGGCTGGTGAGGTGGTGGGCCCGGGTCGGCTGGGCTCAGCGTTCGACCTGGCGCACCGAGACCGCGGTATGGGACAGCGTCTCCGCGATCCACACCTCGGCACCGCGGGCCAGCGGCACGGGACTCTTCGCCGAGAGCTTCACCGGCTGGCCCGCCAGCCGCACCAGCACCTCGCCGTAGCCGTCGGCCGGGATGGCGGTCACGACGGACCCGGCCACGCCGATCAGATCGCCGCCGCTGGGCGCCGTACCGGAGTGGTCGTTCATCAGGGCGCGGCTCAGCTTGTAGGCGAGCCAGGCGGTGACGACCCCGGCGGGCACCCCGAGGGCGGTGCCTCCTACGGCGCCAAGGCCGGTCGTGCCCATCACGATCGCGCCGGTGAAGCCGAGCATGGACACGAATCCGGCGATGACGGGGAGGGACAGCAGCCCGTCGAAGAAGCCGTCGAGGCCGAAGCCGTCGAAGAGTCCTTCGAGGATCCCGTCGAAGACCAGTGACAGAACGAGGAGGACGACCCCCACGATGCCGAGACCCAGAAACCAGGCCATGCGCCCCCACCGTCCTTCCGGTCCCCCGTGACGCTTCGCGCTACCCCCGTTGACGAGCACATGCTCGCACGCGGTTCCCGGTCGGCGCACTGCGTCCTTCCGGCAGTCTCCGCGGTGCGATCTTGCGGGTTCCAGCCCGGACGCAGTGTGCGTCCGGGCTGGTGGCCGGGGTCGCCGACCCCCGTACGGCGGCCCCGGCCGGTCTTGTCGCGCACCCGGCCGGTCAGTCCCGGTGTACGCCGTTCAGTTCCGCCAGCGGCAGGTCGGCGATGCCCAACTGCCCTGCCTTGTCGAGTAGTTCACGGACCTGACCGGACTGCTCACCGGCGCCCTTCAGCAGCTTCAGCAGCAGCGCCGAGACGGTCAGGTTCTGCACGTCGGACGTGGTGACCGAGCCGAGGATCCGGCCGAGGTCGTCGGTGAACCTGGCCGAGCCGTCCAGCCAGGGCTTCGCCAGCGCCTGGGCGGTCTCGGAGTGCTGGACGAAGCCGTCGACGCCCTTGCCGAGCGCGATGGAGGACATCAGCCGGTCGAGGAAGACGGACTCGCCGCCGACGATGTTGATGTCCGCGCTCTCCAGCCCGGTCGCCAGCACCGTCGCCTGCGCCTCGGCCACCCGCCGCTGGACGTCCAGCCCGGCCAGCCGGATCTCCTTCTCCGCCGCCAGCCGCAGCCGGTACTCCTCGTGCCCGCGGGACGCCTCGTCCAGGGCGGCCATCGCGGCGGCCTTCTCGGTGAGCCCGGCGGCCTCCGCCTTGAGCCTGCCGCTGATCGCCTCGGCCTCGGCGAGCGCCCTGGCCCGGGCGCCCTCGGCCTCCGCCCGCAGCCGCGCCTCGGCGGCCTCGGCCTCGGCCCGGCCCGCCTTCTCGATGACCTCGGCCTCCTTGTCCCGTACCTGCACCGCGGCCAGCCCCTCGGCGGCCGTCTCGGCCTGGACGCCCTCGGCGAGCCGCAGCTTGGCGCGGGCGTCCAGGTCGGCGGACTTCAGCCGGGCCTCGGCGAGCGTCAGCTCCTCCGCCGCCCGGTGGGTGGCGGCCTGCTCGGCGGCCTCGGCGGCCTTGATGTCCTTGACCAGCTTCTCCTGGGCCTGCGCCTCGGCGGCGATGATCACGGCCTGCCGCTCGCGCTCGGCCTCCTCCACGGCCCGCAGCCGCTTGATGGACTCCTCCTGCTCGGCGACCGTGCGGTCCACCGCGACCCGCTCCCGGATCACCTCGGCGATCTCCCGCTTCTCCGCCTCGACCTCCTTGGACGCGGCGATCCGGGTCAGCTCGGTCTCCCGGTCCCGCGCGATGACCTCCAGGACGCGGTCCTTCTCGATCCGCTCGTTCTCGATCGCGATGACCCGCTCCCGGTTCTTCGCGGCGACGGCGACCTCCCGGGCCTGGTTCTCGCGCTGCACGCCGAGCTGCTCCTCGGTGCGCAGGAAGGCGCTCTGCGCGCGCAGCCGCTCCTCCTCCACGACCCGCGCGGTCTCGGCCTCCTCGCGGGCGCGCACGGTCTCTATCTCCCGGCGCTGCTTGATCTCCGCGTCCGCCTGCCGCCGCTCCAGCTCCAGGATGGCCTCGCGGGCGTCGACGTTCTGCCGGGTGATCTCCTTCTCCTCGTGGCGCTGGAACTCGTTGGTGCGCACGTGCTCCACGGCGGTCAGCTCGGTGATCTTGCGGATGCCCTGGGCGTCGAGGACGTTGGCGGGGTCGAGCTGGGTCAGCGGCGTCTGCTCTAGGTAGTCGATCGCCGCGTCCTCCAGGTGGTAGCCGTTGAGGTCGACGCCGATGACCTCGATGATCCGGTACCGCAGCTCCTCGCGCTTGGTGTAGAGGTCGGTGAAGTCCAACTGCTTGCCGACGGTCTTCAGCGCCTCGGAGAACTTCGCGTGGAACAGCTCCTGGAGCGTCTCGCGGTCGCTGGCCCGCGCGGTACCGACGGCCTGCGCGACCTTGACGACGTCCTCGACGGTCTTGTTGACGCGCACGAAGAACGAGATGCGGATGTCGGCGCGGATGTTGTCCCGGCAGATCAGGCCCTCCCGCCCGGCCCGGGTGATCTTGATGGTCTTCACCGAGATGTCCATCACCTCGGCCTTGTGCAGCACCGGCAGCACGACCTGTCCGGTGAAGGTCACATCGACCTTGCGCATCTTCGAGACGATCAGCGCCTTGCCCTGTTCGACCTTGCGGAACAGCCGGGAGACGAGCACCAGCACCAGCACGGCGGCGAGGAGGGCGATCACGAGCACGCCGATGCCCAGCGTCATGGCATCCATGAGGAAGTCCTTGCAGTCGATGAAATGTCGGCGCGCTCACGCACCGAACTGCCGGTGTCCGGCAGCGGCGACGCCCCCGCGTCCCCGCACCCCGATCCTGGCGCACCCCCCGCGACCACCGCATTGCCGACTTCCGGCAGTCTTACGACGCCTTGACGTGCCGGACGACGCACCGGGACCCCACCCGGAACATCCCCCGAACCACTTCGTAACGTTTACATAAAACGACCCAAACCGGATACCCGGCGCCCATGGCCAAACTCCATCTACCAGGACGAACACACCACGACTCCCAGGCGGCACGGGAGCCGGAGGCAGGCCCGGGGCCGCAAGTGGAGCGCGCCGCCCCGGACACCCCCACGAAACTGCCGAAGGGCTCCTGGGGCGCGGTGCTCAAGGGGACCCTGCGGGAGTTCAAGGACGACGAGCTGACGGACCGCGCCGCGGCACTGACGTACTACGCGGTGCTGGCGCTGTTCCCCGCCCTGCTGGTCCTGGTCTCGCTGCTGGGACTGGCCGGGAAGTCCACCACGGACAAGGTGCTGGAGAACATCAACCAGTTCGCGCCCGGCGCGGTCCGTGACATCCTCACCAACGCGGTGCAGCAGCTCCAGAACAACTCGGGCCTCGGCTCGGTCATGGCCATCGTCGGCCTGGTGCTGGCGGTGTGGTCGGCGTCCGGCTATGTCGCGGCGTTCATCCGCACCTCGAACGCCGTCTACGACATGCCCGAGGGCCGTCCGGCCTGGAAGATCCTGCCGGTCCGCTTCGCGCTGACCCTGACCCTGCTGCTCCTCGCCGTCGTCACCGCGCTGATCGTGGTCCTCACCGGCACCATGGCCGACCGGATCGGGGAGGCGCTCGGCGTCGGGGACACCGCACTGACCGTGTGGTCGATCGCCAAGTGGCCCGTCCTCGTCCTGCTGGTCACGCTCATGATCGCGCTCCTGTACTGGGCGAGCCCCAACGCGAAGGTCAAGGGCTGGCGCTGGATCACCCCGGGCAGCTTCCTGGCCCTGCTGATCTGGCTGATCGCCTCCGCCGGGTTCGCGTTCTACGTCGCCAACTTCGCGTCGTACAACAAGACCTACGGCACCATGGCCGGCGTGATCGTCTTCCTGGTGTGGCTGTGGATCACCAACCTGGCGATCCTGCTGGGCCTGGAGTTCGACGCGGAGACGGCGCGCCAGCGGGCGGTCGCGGGAGGCCATCCGCCGGAGGCGGAGCCGTACACGGAGCCGCGGTCCACGGCCAAGTGGGACGACACGGACTGGCGGGACGCGGGCGGGCAGCCGGACCGGACACCCAGGACAACGGAACCAGGAGACCGACCGTCATGACGACTCACGAGACACGTTTCACCAAGAACGGCACGGAGTTCACCGGGAACGGCCACCGCTCCCGCGAACAGCCCGTCGGCGAGCTGGTGCAGCAGGCCTCCCGGCAGCTGAGCGAGCTGGTGCGCGGCGAGATGCAGCTGGCCCGCGCGGAGATGGCGCAGAAGGGCAAGCGCTACGGCAAGGGCGGCGGGATGTTCGGCGGCGCCGGGGTCGTCGGCTTCCTGATGCTCCAGGCGCTGGTCGCCAGCGCGATCGCGGGGCTGGCGGTGCCGCTGCCGGTGTGGGCCGCGGCCCTGATCGTCACCGGCGCGCTCGGCCTGATCGCCGCGCTGATGGCCCTTTTCGGCAAGTCGCAGTTCAAGAAGGCCGAGTCCCCGGCGCCGCAGCAGACCATCGCCAACGTCAAGCGGGACGTGGCCGAGATCAAGGGGAGCGCGCACCGATGAGCAAGCAGCCGACCACCGACGACCTGCGCGCCCAGGTCGAGCACACCCGCGAGGAACTCGGCCACACCGTGGAGGCCCTCGCCCACAAGGCGGACGTCAAGGCCCGCGCCCGCGAGAAGGCGGCGGAGGTCCGCCAGGAGGCCGGGAACCACCGCGCCGCGCTCGCCGGAACGACCGTCGCGACCGTCGCCCTCGTCGCCGCAGTCGTCTGGCTGGTCTGGCGCCCCGGAAGGAAGTGACGCGGTGAAGGCCTCGAAACTCGCCTACAAGCCGGTCGGCCTCGCCCTCGGAGCCGTCAGCGGCATGCTCGCCGGAGCCCTGTTCAAGCAGTCCTGGAAGGTCCTCGGCCACGACGAGGACGCCCCGGACGCCACCGACGAGGAACGCACCTGGCGCGAGGTCCTCCTCGCCGCGGTCCTCCAGGGCGCGATCTTCGCGGGCGTCAAGGCGGCCGTGGACCGCGGCGGCGCGACGGCCACCCGGCGGCTGACCGGTGCCTGGCCGGGCTGACCGGTACCTGGCCGGGCTGACCGGTACCTGGCCGGGCTGACCGGTCGCCGCGGGGCGTCAGCTCAGGAAGAGGATCAGCAGGATGTCGGCGGTGGCGAGCACGCCGTAGCAGACCAGCAGGGGACGGGAGAGGAGTACGCCGGGCCAGGCGACGGGGCGGCCGTGCCGGGCGACGTCCATGGTGAACACGGGCGGCGGGTCGCCACCGCGGGCGATGATCCTCTCGTACAGGGAGCGGAACATCCGCTCCTGGCGGAGGTAGTAGCCGTCGAGCAGCCAGAAGCCGACGGCCACGGCGACGACCACCGGGACCGGCTTCCAGTCCGGGCTGCGGTCGCCGACGCCGACGAGCACGCTGCTGAGCGTGATGAACCAGCCCTTGACCAGGAACGAGTTGTTGCTGAGCCGGGAGATCACGCTCTGCACGAGTTCCAGGTGCTTGGTGTCCTGGTCGTCCAGGGCCCGGGGCGGATCCCCGGTCATGCGTCGGGCCTCCACTCGGGCGGCTCGGTGTCCGGCAGTGCGAACTGCGTGTTCAGCTCCTCGACGACGGCGTCCAGCCAGAACTCCAGCAGGTCCGGGGAGTAGCGGCCCAGCAGGACGTCGCCGTAGTGGTCCAGCGTCTCCAGGCGCAGCCGGGGCGTGGCGCTTCCCGTGTCGTCGTCCACGGGCCACGCGTACTCCCGCAGCGGCAGTCGCAGGGCCCCCGCGCGCCCGCTCTCGGACCGTTCGTCGATGATCAGGGCGCAGGCCTCGTCCACGACCCGGCGCGCGTCGGCCGCGGCCTGCTCCGCCGCGGCGGACAGCCGGTGCCAGGAGGTGCTGTGCGCGGCGAGCCGCCGCCTGGCCTCGGGCACCAGCGCCGCCCCCTTCTTCCCGGCGCCGGAGAGGGCGTCCTGTGCCGCCTTGTCGCTCTCGGCGTACGGATTGTGCGCGAGGACCGTGATCGTCAGGGTGGCGAGGCTGAGCGCGATGATGAGGAACACGGCCATGACGTAGCCGTACTCCCCGAAGGTCGCGGACACCTGGTTGCTCTCCTTCGCCCGGCCGTGGGCGGTCGCGGCGAGCAGGACGACCAGCAGCACGTTGGCGAGGACCGGCAGGACCGGTGCGGCCCACGGCAGGCCGTCGGGGTGCCGGGTCTCGGTCCGGGGCCCGTCCAGCCGCCGCCAGTGCCGCCAGGCCGCCCGGGGGCCGCGCCGTACGCGTTCGGTACGACGGGCGGCGCGGGTCCGCATCCGGAACAGCGAGCGGGCGAGCAGATGCGCCAGCGCGAACTGGAGGAAGGACACCCCGACCGCGGCCAGGAAGGCGAACGCGTAGGCGAGGGTGGACCAGACGCCACCGGGAGCGACGTCGAGGAGCCGGGTCATGGCGTCGCCGATGAACGGCAGGTCGTACAGCGCGTTCAGCACGACCATGACCCAGCGGAGCCAGGACCACGGGCTTCTGCCGTGGCGCAGGCCCTCGGGGCCGTCCTTGGCGTGCCGGACGCGTACCTCGCCGACCTCGTTCCGTGCCGTGCCCACCGACCGGGCGGCCGTGAACCGCTGCACCGCGTCGATCGCCGTCTGCGCCGCCTGGAACGTCCTCAGCACCTCGGTGCCCAGCTCGCCGAGGGATGTCCGGGCCGTGGCCAGCTGGGAGTTGCCCGTGGTGAACGCGCGCATGAGCAGGGCGCGTTCCCGGCTGTCCACGGGGTCGGCGGGGTGTCCGCCCGGCCGGTGCCCGTCCTGGTCGAGGAGCGGAAGCACGTATCGGGGGCAGGGTCTGGGGGCGTCGCGTGGACCGTCCCGCTCCGCATTGTCACTGCCGTTCACGTTCATGGCTGAAGGACCGCCCTCACTTCCAGAAGATGCTGATGTCCACGCGGCGGTCGCACTGCAACCGCTGCTCGCGGGACCTGCCCTCGGTCGGCGTGTCCGAGGGGCAGCCGGGCGACACGCCGCGGCCGTACGCCCGCATCCGGGACGCGTCCACCCCGTGCTCGGCGAGCACCTCGGCCACGGCGTCCGCTCGGCGCTGGGAGAGCGACTGGTTGTTGTCGCTCCCGCCGCGCGGATCGACGTACCCCTCGACCACGACACGGTCGAGCCCTGGCGTGGTGCGGGCCCGCACGGCGACGTCCGTGAGCAGCGGCACCGCCGAGGAGCGCACCCGCGCCGACTCGGTGTCGAACAGGGCGGCGCCCGGCAACGGGTACGTACGCGAGCGTCCCTCGCCGTACGCGACCAGCGGATCGTCCGGGACGGAACCGCTCGGCGTTTCGGCGGGCACCGTCCCCACCGGAACGTCACTGCTGGTGCAGGACGCCGCGGTGGCACCCGCGCGCACGCACAGCTCCCGCCACAGCCGGGACAGCCAGGCGCGCTGGGGCCCGCTCGCGGCAGGCTGGTCGCCGACCGAGCGGCCCAGGCCCACGAAGGCGACCCGGACCCCGCTCAGGTCGGGCAGTTCCCGGAACTCGCCGCGGGCGGCGCACACCGACGCGATCGACGTGATCTCCTGTGCGGAGCCGAACCCGGCCGAGCGCAGGTCGGCGCAGCCGGTGGTGGACAGCCCGTCGCCCAGGACCAGCAGCCGCCGGGAACTCTCGGTCCCGTCGAACATGCCGGTGCCGGCCGCCAGGGCGGCGAGGACGTCGGTGCCGTCGTCGGCGGGCACGGCGTGCTGGGCGGTCGTCACGTCCTCGGCGAGGCAGCCGACCGCGGCGTCCCGGTTGTCGCGCTGGTTGTCGACGTGGTTCTGGCTCGCCTTCCAGTTGGCCGACCGTTTCTGGAAAAGCCACTCGACGTCTCCGTTGGCGCCGCCGAAGGTGCCCAGGGAGATGGTGTCGCCCGCCTCGACGCGCTCCTTCAGCAGGCCCTTGGCCGCCGTGCCGTAGTCCGGGCTCCGGGCACCGGAGGCGGTGGCGCGCACGGACGCCGAGCCGTCCACGAGGATCACGGTGCTGCCCGCGCCCGCTACCGGCGCCTGGGTCTCCAGCCAGGCGCAACGGGCCCGCGGGTCGTCCGTGCCGCAGCCGACGAGCGTCCCGGCCAGGGTGACGGCGGCGGCCACGGCGCCGGTCGCGCGCGAGACCGCGCCCGTCCGCCCGGTGCTCATGGCGCCGTCCCGTCGGACGCCACGGCGTCGTCGACCCAGGAGAACGGGGTGAGCCCCATCTCCTGGCAGAACGCGTTGAGCGCCTTGTCGTAGGCCCCGGCGAACTCGTACAGACCGGCCTCCTGGTGATCGTTGCGCGCGCTGTGCAGCGCCGCCACCAGTGCCTCGGTGCTCGTACGGCGTTCCCGGCGCAGCGCCTCCATCACCTTGCGGAAGTCACCGTCGGCGAGGGTGGCCGCGAACGGGACCAGCAGGCGCCGCTTGTGCGCGTCGAGTTCGCCGAGCAGCTCCAGCTCGCTGATCACCTTCAGCCAGGCCTCGGTCAGGGTCCGCGCCCGGCTGGCCCTGAGCAGCCCCAGCTCCGTCGACTCCTTGAGGTCCAGTTCCTCCAGGCGGTGCGGGCGTACGTGCTCCCGCACGGCCGGATCCATCCGCACCTGGACCGAGGGCGTGCAGTGGATGAGTCCCTGGGCGTCGTCGAAGCACCAGTTGCCGTCGCCGCGCAGCCGCGCGTTGATGGCCTTCTCGGCGGCGATCGGGTCCTCAGGGGCACAGCCGCGGGCGACCTTCCAGGCCACCCGGAGCAGTTCGTCGCGCGCGCCCGCCTCGTGCCGGCCCACCCGTGACCGCAGGGTCTCCCGCGACATCTCCCGGCTGCTCCAGAGGAACACGGGGAAGACCTCGAAGGAGAACACATCGCCCTGGGCCGCCATGGTGAGCGGCGTCTGCTGCGGGTCCGACTGAACGGACACCTTCTTGCGCGGGCCCGTGGGCCCGGCGTCGTCATCCCCGGTCCGGAGGGCGTCGGAGCCCTCCAGGGCGGAGTCGTCGTACTTCGAGCGCCACCACGCGCGCACCGCTGCGCGCACCGCGGCGAACAGGCCCTTGGGCCGTCGTGCCATGGTCGGTCCTCCTAGGGGTTCGAGGTCGTTCGGGGACAGCACGGGGCCGGGGGTCTAGGGCGTGCTCCCCGGCCGGTCGAACACGGCCAGCAGCCGGTGCAGACACCCGGCCTCCGGGTGCTGCCGGGCCCATCGGCGGAAGTGGAACGCGGCCCGCCCGCGGAGTCCGGGCGGGCAGACCGTCGGCACCAACTCCTGCAGGAACACGCCGAGTTCCTTGTCCTCGTCACCGGCCAGCACCCACTGCTTCAGCACCCGCCACGCCTGTCCGGAGTGGGCCCCGTCGGTCAGCGCGCGCCGCCACAGCAGCTCCAGCTCGGCCCGGCGGACGGGGTCGTTCATCGCCCGGTGCGCGAGCGCCGGCCGGGACGGCAGTTCGGGGCCGACGGCGAACGGGCCGAGGACGAGCAGGGCCCGTACGGCGTGCCGGCGCAGGTGGCCGCTGTCCGAGCGGATCCACCCGCCGATGGCCACGGAGACCGGACCGGAGCCGTCGGCCGCCAGGAACAGCGCGGCGGTGGCGTACGCGATGGAGGCGTACGGGGCGAGTGCGGCCCGGCCGCCGAGCGCCTGGAGCACCCGCAGCGTGCCCGGTACGTCCCGGGTGCCGACCACCGTGCTGTAGGCCCGCACGGCGCTGTCCTGCAGGCGCGGGGAGGGGCTCGTCGCCCAGGCGGCCACCTGACGGTCGACCCGCTCGGTCAGCCACGGGTCCCCGTCGGCCATCGCCACCGCCACCGCCAGGGCGGCGTACTGCCGTTCCCGGACCGAGCCGCTGCGCGCCCAGTGCCGCACGAGGTCCCGGTAGACGCTGTCGAAGTCGTGCCGCAGCAGATGCCCGGCGATGACCGCGGCCCGGGACCCGACCCGCTCCAGCCGGTCGGTGGCCAGGCGCCTCAGCCACCTCAGCAGGGGCTGCTGGAGCCAGCCCAGCCCGTGCCAGACGACCTCGATGACGACCGGCAGCAGCTCCGGCTCGGCGAGCCGGACCCGGCGGGGGTTGTCGGACCGCGCGGCGTCCGGTTCTGCGGCGACGCCCGTGCCGGGCGGGACGAGCTGGTCGAGGTCCAGTTCGAAGACCGGGCGGACGGGTGTCTCGTCCCGGTGCTCGGGGGGCAGCACCTCGTCCCCGAGCAGGGTCCCCATCCTGATGAAGTCGGACAGCGGCAGACCGTCGCTGAGGACGTAGGCGATGCGCAGCGTCTGCCGGTGCGGGTCGGGAGCCTGGTCGGGGGGCGGTGTGGTCAGGCCCAGGAAGTTCCTGGCCACCGGGCGCAGCCGGTCGCGCCACGCGCCGAGGGCCCCGTCGAGTTCGTCCGGGTCCCGGTGCAGGTATCCGGCCAGTGTCCCGGCGAGGGCCACGACCTCCCGTACCGGCAGGGCGGCGCCGAGCGCCCGGTCCACACGGTCGTCGGCGAGGACCTCCTGCAGGAACCGCCGCGGGCTCCGGTGCGCGCAGGGGGCCGCGCCCGTGCACTCGGTGCGGCGTGTCTTGAGCGTCCAGTCCAGGTGTGCTTCCAGGACCTGCTTCAGGTCGGGCCTGGGGTGCGCGAAGACGGTCGGGACCGGGAGGCCCGGGTCGGCCCCGGTGCTCTCGACGATCAGTACGACGAAGGAACGGAGCTGGCGGGCCCGCAGGCTCAGCGCCTCCAGCACGGCCTGTCCGGGCCGCTCCGCGCCCAGGTCCAGCACGACGCCGTGACCCCGGGTGAGGTACTTGTCGGCGCGTTCGAGGAGGGCCTGCGCGAGTCCCGTTCCGGCGCTGTGCAGGACGCTGAGGCGATCGCTTCCGCAGACGTCGGCCAGGTGGACCCGGGCCGTGGTGTGCCGTCCGCTGCCCGGCTGCCCGAACAGCACCAGGAGGTGGTTCTCGGCCAGTTGGAGGGCCATCCGGTCGTGGTCGGGGAGCCGCCGGTACAGCCGGTGGCGCCATGCGGTGTCCTGGGCGCCGAGGGGCGCCTGCTGGAACTCGGCGAGCGGCTGCCCTGAGCCCATGTTCACCACGACGGCGACGTTGCCCTGGCCGCCGTACAGGCTCGCGCTCCGGGACGACTCGCCGACGAGCAGGCTGAACTGCTCGGTGGAGAGCGGCTCCGCGGCGTCCCCGTCGTCCCGGGGTGCGCGCGGCGGCTGCCGGGGTTCCGGGTGCTCCGCCGGGTCCGGGGCGCCGTGGACGTCCTGCTCGTCGGGCGGGTACGGGCCTTGTGGGGCGCCTTCGGGAGCCGGGGCGCCGTCCGCCGTGGGTCCGGCCGACTCGCCGGGGGCCGCGCCCTCGGCCGCACCGTCCGGCCCGGGGGTCACCCCTTCGCCGAGGCCCTCACCCGAGCCCGCCGGGTCCGCTGGGGTACTCACGGGCGGTCCTCGTCGTGATCCTCGGGGCCGGAAGCGGAGTTGTCGGTCGTGATCTGGTGGCCCTCACCGCCGAAGACCATTGTGGTGCGGTCGATCCGGTCGACCGTGAACGACGTCCCTCCGGCACCGTCGTGGCCGCCCGCCTTGCCGCGGTTCGTGCGACGGCGCAGGTCGGGAACCTTCTCGCGGATCGCCTCGAAGAGGGGTGGGAGGTCGATGCTCTGCTTGTGCGGACGGAAGTCGACCGCCTGACGGTACGCCAGGTCCCGCAGGTCGGCGGGGAGTTCGTGCGGCTGCGGCATCTCGTCGGTGCCGACCAGGACGGGCAGGATCTCCAGCTTCCAGGAGAGGGCGAGGGCGATCTCCTTGCGGACCCAGTCGTCGGGGTCGTCGATGAGGCGACGGCCGGTGGCGTCGTCCGTCAGCGACGCCCACTGGGGGCCCATGACCGCGAGCAGCAGTTCGCACTTCCTCAGCTGTCGCTCGATCTCGTCACGGAAGTCGGAGCCCTTCACGATGGAGCGCTGGTCCCTGAACACGTTGCTGGCGCCGAACTCGTCCTGGAGAGCGGTGTCGAGATGCGGTCCGGTATCGCGGGTGTCGAGGCGTCGGAAGTTGATGAAGATGAGAGGGGCCATGGTGTTCCTCGTCGTTCTGTGTTCCGTGATGGTCGGGACAGCGCGTGCGCCGGGGCGCCCACGTCCACCGCACGGACCGGCCCACCGGGCACCGACCGGGCGTGGAGAAGGGGTGAACTCGACGTTTCCAGCGGCTCTTTGGCTGGTCAACGTGTTGCCTGTGGACACTTCCGTGGGCAACAGAACACAAGCGGCCCGCGGGGAGCAGGGGGCGGGCCCGTACGGAATCCGCCGTCCGGCGGCCCCGGACCGCTATCGGCGCACGCTGCCCGCACCGCCGCGCAGACTCGTGGCGATGGCGGACAGGGCGTCCCGCACGGCCGGATGTTTGCTCCGTGTGGTCAGTGCCGAGCGGAGTTGCCGCATATCGGTGCGGACGGTGGCGGAATCGGTCACCAGGACGTCACCGGCGACCGACTCGGCCACCTCGCAGGCGCGTTCGACCTCACCGGCGTCCGCCAGGGAAAGCGCGAGCCGGGCGCTGAGGCGGGCGCGGGCGCGGACGGCGTGCGGCGCGATGGTCTCCCGGCCGTGGGTGAGCAGGGCGACGGCCTCCTCGGGCTCGCCGAGTTCCCGTAGGCACCAGGCCCGGACGAAGGCGGCGAGATCGGGCAGGTGGGTACCGCCGAGGGCGGCGCCGAGGTCTCGCTGCGGCCCCGCTCCGCCCGCGAGTTCGGCGCCGCGGTCCAGCGCGTGCCGACAGGCGTCCTCGTCGCCCAGGAGGGCATGCCCCTGGGCCTCTCGCTGTGCGGCCAGTTCCCTGAGGCGACGGCCGTGTGCCCGGGTGCCCGCCTCGCGGGCCAGCTCTATGGTGGCCAGTGCGTCCCCTTCGTAGAGGGCGAGTTCGGCCTGGCGCAGCAGTGCGTACGCCGCCAGTTCGCGGTCCCCTCCGGCCTCGGCCAGGTGTGCCGCCTGGTCGGTCCAGCAGTGGGCGGCCCGGTCGTCACCGGCCTCCTGCCACATCCAGCCCGTGTACTCGGCGAAGCGCGCGGCGAGCCGCAGGGCGGCGGCCCGCTGAGCGGAGGGCATGGTGCGGACCATGCCGCGCAGGGCGGCGGTCGTCGCGCTGCCCATCGGGATCACCACGGCCGGGCCGGAGCACTGGCCGAGTCGGCGGTACTCGTGGAACAGGTCCTGGAACACCGCCAGCGACTCCGCCGCCGACACGCCCTCGTGCCAGTCCGGGGTGACGGCGCAGTGGGCCATCACCGGGGGCGCCCCGTCCCCCGCGGGGGCGGCCGGGTCTCCGGAGGTGAAGTCACTGGCGCCGTCGGCGTGCAGCCGTACCGACCAGTCGCCGGAGCCGCCGGAGGCGACGGCGGGCGCGGCACGCCGCTCCGGAGAGGGAAGCAGCGCCTTCAGCCGTCCTCCCGCTCCCAGCTTGTTGTCCAGCGCCCGGACGACCTTGGGACTGGGTATTGCCTTGCCGCATTCGATCTTGCTCAGATAGGACCGCGAGATGTGAATCACTTTGGCCAGTTCGCCCAGTGACATCCCCGACCCGTGTCGCATTCGGCGCGCTTCCAGGCCGAAAGTCGGCTGACCCAGTGCCATGGCAACTCCCCCGACTCGCTCAGTTGGCTGGAGTTTGCCATAACTCTGATATAGATCATCCGGTTGCTGGATTTATGCGAAAGCATATGAAACTCGCGTTCTAGCTCAGCATATTTGTTCGACTTCGTGGGAATGTGCGACGGGGCGCCGTGCCACCGCTCTCCCGCAGTCGCAGGACCAGCGCGTCCAGGCGGCTCTCGGCGACTTCGGTGCAGAGCAGAAGCCGACGGGCGGCGACGGTCAGGGAGGTGCCGCGGGGCTCGCTGCGGACCAGCGCCAGTCCGCACAGCTTCTCCAGCCGGTGGATACGGCGGGTCAGGGCGGGCTGCGTGACCAGCAGGGCGAACGCGGCCCGGCTGAGGCTGCCGGTCTGCTCGATCACGCGCAGGAGGTGCAGGTGCGCCGCCTCGAACCCGGCGGCGTTGCCGTGCCCGGACGGCACCGGGGCGGGCAGCGGACCGCCCGGCGGGCAGGCGGTGCGGGGCAGCGGGCGGTGGAGGTCGGAGGCGGCGACGGGGAAGTCCCGGGAGTCCAGATAGGCGCGGTTGCGGCGGGCGGCGGTCTCGGCGTACCGGAACCGCAGCCAGTCGCCGAGGTCATGGGTGACCGCCGCGGGCAGCACCAGCGGATGCACCGCCAGCACCAGCCGCTCGGTGACGCGTTGCAGCAACGGCCTCAGCACCACACTGCCCTCCGGCACGGGCAGCGTGCTGAGCGGCGAGACGAACGCGACGCCGTGCCCCCGGCCGACGAGTTCCAGCGCGGCGCCCTCGGAGTGCACGCGGTAGCCCGGCCGGAGCCCCGGGGCGAGCCGGGCGAGCGGCTCCGGCCGGGTGGCGATCCAGGTGCAGTCGGCGAGCTGGCGCACGTCCAGCACGGCCAGCCGACTGAGCGGATGGCCGCCCGGCAGGGCGACCCACCGGGGCTCCTCGACGAGGGTGTGCACCTGTACGTCGGCCCGCCGCGCCGGGATCTCGGCCGTGGGCTGCCAGCCGCAGGCGGCGTCGACGGCGTAGCGGTCGAACCGCTGCCACAGGTCGTCGGCGCAGGTCGGCACCAGGTCAAGCACCACCTCGGGCAGCCAGGGCACCGGCTCGTCGGCCATCCCCCGGGCCCACTCCGGGCACACCGCGAACCTCAGCACCACCGGCCGGGCCCCGCACTCGGCGCCGCAATGGGCCGTGGCGACGGCGAAGTCGATCTCGTGCAGCAGCCTGCGCCCCACGTTGAGCAGCGCATGGCCGGGTTCGGTGAGCCGCGTCCCGGTGGAGGTCCGCAGCACCAGACCGGTGCGCAGCCGCCGTTCCAGGCTGGAGAGCCTGCGGCTGGCGGTCGGCTGGGTCATCCGTCCGTCCCGCTCGGCCGCGTGCAGACTGCCGTACTCCGATATCACCCGGAGCAATTCCACATCAGAACGCCGCAGATCAAACACGAGCCACCACACCCCCCGGTGTTGCAGCGATCTCCGCTTGTTCCGCCTTTACGGGATCGCTCGCCACCAGAGTGGCACAGTCCGAGTCGGGCGTCTGCGCGATGACAATTTCCCTCGCGGGTCCGCGAATTGGCCATGCCCCACGCGTATCACCGCGATGCCGCAACGGCAGTTGTCCTGCCCTGTCCCGCCCGTTCGCCCTTGTGGCAGCATCACAGCCCGGGGACCGAGAAGGAGGCCGTCGATGGCCGAACATCCGGAAAGTGTCGCCTTCTTCGACATCGGCAACACGCTCGCTTCGGTGCGGGTGACCGCGGACCGAAAAGACATTGAAAGCCTTACGGTCTATCCGGAAGTGCCACCGGCGCTGACGGAACTCCACGAAAGAGGAGTACGGCTGGGAATTCTCTCCGACCGGGGCGGCATTCCGGAGGACCGCGTCAACGCGGCCCTCGACCGGTCCGGCCTGCTGGCGCACTTCGATACGCGTCTGGTGCGGTACGGCCCGAAGAACTCCACGCTCCTCTTCGAGCAGGCGGCCGTCGTCGCCCGGGACACCGGCGGCGGAAGCACGCCCACGCTGCTGTTCGTGGGCGAGGACGCCACCGAGCGCGCCTTCGCCCGCGGCGCGGGCTTCCTCGTCGCCCCGCATCCCGCCCTCGCGACGGCCGTACTGGGTCAGCGGGCACCCCTGCGCTACCTGCGCATCCGCGGCACCGCGGCCGACAAGGCGGACTGGCGCGCCCTGCTGCGGCGACAGCCGCTCGTCCCGCTGTACGGCGGCGACGACCCGGCGTCGGCGGAGCTGTACGCCGTGACGGACGCGGCGACCGCACTGCGCCTGGACGACCTGGGCTTCCTGGTCGACCGCCTGGGCGCCGAGGACGAGCCGCTCACCACGGACCTGTACCTCCTGCGCGACGACCGTCGGCACACCGGCCGCTTCGGCTCCGCGGTCGGGAACGCCGTAGACCGCTTCACCGACGACGACGCGGCCCGCCAGGTGCTCGCCTCCTCCCCGGCGGGCCTGTTCGTCGCGATCCCCGCCGGGCGGTCCGTGGAGAGCCACCACTTCGCCGACGCCCGGCACGGCCACCACCTCAAGCTCCGGGCCACCCCGGCGCTGCTGGCGGACCACCTCGCCGCCGCGCCCGCGGCGGGACCGGCCGCCACCGACCTGACCCCCGCCGAGCGGGACCACCTCACGCGCTGCGTCACGGCGGACGGCATCCGCCGCGAGGTGGAGCGGTACACCGGTGCCCGACCGGCGTCCGGCACGGTCACCATCCGCAGCCGCCACATCCACCACCCCGACAACGCCACCGCGGTCCGCACCCTGCTCGCCGACGCCACCGCCGCCGGGCGCGGCCGACTGCGGGTGCGTACCCACGCGTTCGCGCACGAGGGCCGTACCTACGAGAACGTGGAAGCCGTCCTGCCCGGCTCCGGCCCGACCGGGGTCGTCCTGGTGAGCGCGCACCTGGACTCGACGGGCGCGCGGCAGCCCGGCTACCGCGCCGCGTTGGACCCCGCGCCCGGAGCCGACGACGACGGCAGCGGTGTCGCCGGGGTGCTGTGCGCCGCGCGGGCGGTCCTGGCGCTGAGCGCCAGCGACGGCGTGCCGCGGCGGGAGATCCGCTTCGTCCTGTTCAACGCCGAGGAACACGGGCTGGTGGGCAGCCACGCCTACGCCAGGGACGAGGCGCGGCTCGGCACGGACATCGTGGCGGTGTTCCAGCTGGACATGATCGGCCATGACGTCCGGCGGCCCGCGACCTTCGAACTGCACGCCGGTTTCACACCCTCCGCGTCCGTGCAGGGCCGCTCGCTGCGGCTGGCCGAGCTGGTCGCCGCGACCGCCGCGCGCATGTCGCCGTCCCTGCCGGAGCCGCAGATCCATCCGGGCGCCGACGGCGGGCGCGACCCGGCCGAGCAGCGCAGCGACCACCACAGCTTCCAGCTGCACGGTTACGCCGCGTGTCTGGCCACCGAGGACTTCTTCGCCGGTCCCGGGCCCTTCGCACCGGATCCGGAACCCAATCCGAACTATCACCTTCCTGCCGACACGACGATCAACGCGCGGTACGCGAGCGACATCACCCGCGCGGTGACCGCGGCGGCGTGGATCTCCGCCACCCGGCGGTGACGCAGGACCGAGAGAGGAACACATCGTGGTGTTCGAACCATCGGAGAACGTGCACAGCGAGAGCCACGGCGGGGTACGGCACCTGGACCACTTCCAGCAGCCCTACGTGGCGAGGCCCCCGGGCAGCCGGGAGTTCGCGGAGGGCAACGGCTTCGCCGGGGCGCCCGCCGCCACGGCGCAGGTGCTCGCGGAGAGCTATCTGCGGGAGGTCGCGCCCGTCTACGGGTTCGACGAGGCCATGCTGCCGCGGAACGGCGGCGCCGCCGCCTCCCTCACGGACCGCTCCCGCGCCTTCGGCCACAGCACGCTGGAACTCGCCGAGGAGAAGGAGGTCATGGGCACCACGGTCGTCTCCTACCAGCAGAAGTACGACGATCTGCCGGTGTGGGAGGCGGGGATCAGCGTCAGCATCCAGCCGGAACCGATGCGGGTCACCGCGTCGCAGAGTTCCGTCCGGCCGGACATCTCGCTGCCCGAGGAGCCCACGGAGGGCGAGCGGTACGGCCCGGACGCCCTCACCCCGCGGACGCTGAGGTCCCTGCTGGGTGTGCCCGACGACGCGGCCCTGACCCTCAACGCGCCGCCCAGGCAGCTGGTCTACCAGTACGACCCCGAGCACCGCTTCGATCCGGAGGCCGCCGCCACGCCGGGCGACAAGCTGGAGGCCGCGCCTCCCACGCTCCCGCTGCCGCGCGTCCCGGACTCACTCGCCGAACAGCGGTTCCACCGGGTCACCGAGGTGCTGTTCGCCCTGCCCGTCCCCGGACACCCCGCGCTCAACTGGCGTGCCTTCGTGGAGAGCGGCACGGGTGCGGTGCTCTACCTGCGGGCGCTGACGACCTGCGCGACGGGGCTGGTCTTCCGGAGCGATCCGCTGACGCTGGGCGCCCCCGCCGCACCGCCGACCAGTGCCGCGGCCGTCCTCAACCCGTTCCGGTCGGTGGTCGTCCTGGAAGGGCTGTCGGCGGGTGACCCGCAGCGCCTCAGCGGCACGTTCGTGGACATCCGGGACACCTCCCCGCCGCTGATCGCCCCGCCCAACACGCCGAACCCACCGGCCCACTTCTTCTTCGACGCGCCCGCGCGGGAGTTCGCCGCGGTCAACGCCTACCACCACTGCGACTGGCTGTTCCGCCATATGCAGGGCATGGGCTTCAACCTCGCCGCGTACTTCGACGGCACCCGCTTCCCGGTCCCGGTGGACGCCTGCGGCTTCGGTGACGCCGTCAACGCGCGGGCGCCGGGCAACGCGACCGGCACCGGCTCCGGCGGCTTCGAGTTCGGGCTCGCCGGGTCGCCGTTCCCGGCCGTCAGCATCGCCGCTGACCTGCGGGTCGTGCTGCACGAGTTCGGCCACACGATCCTGTGGGACAGCGTCCACTCCCCCAACTTCGGCTTCGCGCACAGCGCCGGGGACAGTCTCGCCGCGGTGTTCATGGACCCCGAGTCCTCGCTGCGCAACGATCCGCAGCGCCGGTTCGAGACCTTCCCGTGGATCCTGCCCGACCGCAACCACGGCCGTCCGGTGTCGGGCGGCTGGGCCTGGGGCGGCAAGAACGACCAGGGCGGCTACGCCAGCGAGCAGATCCTGTCGACGACGCTGTTCCGGCTGTACCGGTCGCTCGGCGGCGACTCCCCGGACGTCAACCGCCGCAAGCTCGCCGCGCGCCAGACGATGTACCTGGTGTTCAAGGCGATCGGCTCCCTGGCCAGCAACCCGGTCACCCCGACGCCGAGCCCCACGGTGTTCGCGACGGCCCTGATGAACGCCGACATCGGCACCCTCGACTTCGAGGGCTACCGCGGCGGCGCCTTCCACAAGGTGATCCGCTGGAGCTTCGAGAAGCAGGGCCTCTACCAGCCCCCCGGCGCACCCGAGCCGGTGACCACGCCGGGCGCGCCCCCGCAGGTGGACGTCTACATCGACGACGCCCACGGCGGCGAGTACGGCTTCCAGGGCAACCACTGGGAGTGCACCGACATCTGGAACCGTCTCGCCCCGGCCCCCGCAGGCGGCGGCGGAGCACACCAGACCCCCGTCGTCGGCCAGGTGAACCACGCCTACGTCCGGGTCCGGAACCGGGGCACGCAGCACGCGAACGACGTCGTGGTACGCGGCTACTCCGCCGTCCCGGGCGTCGGCCTGTCCTGGCCCGACGACTGGATCCCGATGGACACCCCCGAGATCGCGCTGCCCACCGGAATCCCGCCGAACGGCGACACCGTCGTCGGACCGTTCCGCTGGCGGCCCCGCTCGGTCGGCCACGAGTGCATGTTCATGGAGGTCAGCGCCCTCGGCGACCTCAGCAACATCGACCCGGCCACGTTCTACCCGTGCGCGGCCGGACCCACGGCCGAGTGGCGCCTGGTGCCGTTCGACAACAACGTGGCCCAGCGCAATGTCGCCCCGGTGCCGGGCGGCGGCGGCCTGCGCGGCCTGCTCTCCGGCTTCGCCCGCCGCCGCTTCCTGGTCCGCAACCCGTTCGCCCACGAGGCCCGCGTCACCCTGGTCGCCACCCTGCCGCCGTTCCTCGCCGAACGCGACTGGCGCCTGCGCGTCGGCCACCGCGACACCCGCTGCACCATCGGCCTGGCCCCCGGCGCCCAACGCGAGATCCCCGTGAGCCTGCGCCCCGGCCGTGACTTCACCCGCGAGGACGTCCTGGACGCCCGACACGCCGTCTCCCTCCGCGTCACGGCCTCCGCCAACGGCACGACCATCGGTGGTATGACGTACCGCCTGGACCCCGACCTGACGATGGCCCCACGCGAGAGGACGGACCGCGCTCCGGACGACGAGGACTGACACCGAGGTCAGCCAGCTCCTCCTCCAGTGGAAAGCGGCGCGGCGTTCGCCGCTCCGCTTCCACTTCGCTCCCGAAGGAGGGGCACACCGGCACCCTCATCGTCGACGCGCGAGCCTGAGGCGAACCGACGGCGCGCCCTCTGCCGGAGCGTCCCTCCCGAGCGGCCCCAGCCATGCCCGCGCAGGTGAAAACGTTCCTGCGGCGAAAGGCTGTGGTGGGGCGGGTGGGACTCGAACCCACGGCCGACGGATTATGAGTCCGCTGCTCTAACCGGCTGAGCTACCGCCCCATAGCGGCGTGTCGCGTACATGTGTGCGCGCCGTCTGCCGCAGCATAGCCGCTCATACGATCTCCTGCTCCGGATGGTCGGCTTACCGCGGCGCCCTCGTGACCTTGAGGACTCCGCCGTGGCCCGTGCGGTTCCCGGGTGGGGAGCCGGGCATGAAAAAGGACCCCGATGGGGTCCTCGTTCGGGCTGCTCCCCCGACTGGACTCGAACCAGTAACCTGCCGGTTAACAGCCGGCTGCTCTGCCAATTGAGCTACGGAGGACCGAAGCTCCCCCGACTGGACTCGAACCAGTAACCTGCCGGTTAACAGCCGGCTGCTCTGCCAATTGAGCTACGGAGGAATGCCTCGCTGCATCGAACGTACCTACCTGGGTATTCGCCAGGGGGCGCGCGCTCGCTGCGACACATACATTAGCGCAAGCAGGGGGGTGCTCCGCCAATCGGTTCCCGCAGGTACTCGTCTAGCAAGCCAGGAAGGGTGGCCGTCATGCGCTACCGGCTCACGTTCGTCGTCGGACTCGCTCTGGGTTACGTGTTGGGCACGAAGGCCGGGCGCGAGCGCTACGAGCAGTTGAAGAAGTCCGCGCGGCAGGTCAGCCAGAACCCCGCCGTGCGCAACACCGCCGAGACGGCCGCGCAGCAGGGGCGGCAGTTCGCGGGCAAGGCGTACCACGTGGTCAGCGACCGGGTCGGGGAGCGGATGCCGGACTCGGTGGCCCAGCGGGTGCGCACGCTGCGGGAGCGCAACGCCAACGGCGACGGGCCCGACGACTGGGGTACCAGCAACACCTGAGGAGCCGGGCACCGCTCCGGCGGCGCGGTCATCGCCACCGGTGCGGCAGAATTTTGGCCATGGGGATAGTCGCCGGGCTGGACAGTGCGCCCGATTTCACTCGTATCGTCGTCTGCGACACGGACACGGGGGCCGTGCTCAGGCAGGGGTATGCCCCGCATCCGGTCGATGAGGCCGAGGGTGGGGGGCGGGCCGCCGACGTCGATCCGCAGGCATGGCTGCTGTCCCTGGGCGAGGCCGCGGGCGGTGGGCTGCTGGAGGGCGTCCAGGCCATCGGCGTGTCCGCGCAGCAGAACGCCCTGGTCCCGCTGGACGCGCAGGGCGCCACCGTGCGGCCCGCGCTGGTCGGCGGGGACAAGCGGGCGCAGGTCGCGGCGGCCGATCTGGTCGACGCGCTCGGTGGGCGCGAGGCGTGGGCGCAGGCCGTGGGCTGTGTGCCGCAGGCCGCGCAGCCGGTGACCAAGCTGCGCTGGCTGGCCCGCAGCGAGCCGGAGAACGCCGCGCGGGTCGCCGTACTCATGCAGGCGCACGACTGGCTGGTGTGGCAACTGCTGGGGCGGCCGGTCCGGCGGACCACCGACCGGGGTGGGGCGTCGGGGACCGGTTACTGGTCGGCGGCCACGGGGGCCTACCGGTCCGATCTCGTCGAGTTGGCGCTCGGGCATCAGGCGATGCTGCCGGAAGTGGTCGGGCCCGCCGACGCCGCCGGTACGACGCCGGAGGGGCTGCTGATCTCGGCCGGGACCGGCGAGACCATGGCCGCCGCGTTCGGGCTGGGGATCGGGCTGGGTGACGCGGTGGTGTCGCTGGGCGCGTCGGGTTCGGTGATGGCCGTGCACCCGGAGGCGCTGCACGACCAGAGCGGGATGATCACCTCCCTCGCCGACGCGACCGGCATGCACCTGCCGGTCGTCACCACCCTGAACGCCGTACGCACCCTGCGCGGCACCGCCGAGTTGCTCGGGCTGCCCGATCTGGAGAGCCTGTCGGAGCTGGCGATGAAGTCGACGCCGGGGGCTCATGGGCTGGTGCTGCTGCCCTATCTGGAGGGGGAGCGGACGCCGCACCTGCCGCACACCGCGGGGACGCTGGCCGGGCTGCGGCGGGAGTCGATGCGGCCGGAGCACCTGGCGCGGGCCGCGTTCGAGGGGATGCTGTGCGGGCTCGCGGACGCGCTGGACGTGCTGCGCGGGCGGGGCGTCGAGGTCCGGCGGGTGTTCCTGCTCGGGGCCGCCGCCGAGCTGCCCGCCGTACAGGCCGCGGCGCCCGCGCTGTTCGGGGCGCAGGTCGTCGTACCGCAGCCCGCGGACTATGCCGCGATCGGGGCGGCGCGGCAGGCCGCGTGGGCGCTCGGGGTGTCCCAGGGGACGCTCGATCCGCGCACGCCGCCGCTGTGGCAGGGCCCGGCCGCGCAGGTGCTGGACCCCGGCGAGGAGCTGGCGGTGGGGCAGGCGGTGCGGCAGCAGTTCGTGTCGGTGCGGGAGCAGACCCACCCCGGGGCGTTCCGCCCGTAGGACGGCACCGGGCGCACCGTTGGGTTAATCAGTTGAGGTAACGCGGGTGGAGTGTTCGACGATAGGGGCCAAGGGCAACCGAACGCCCCGTCGTCGACTCCGAGAGAAGCAGCGTGCTCATACGACTTCTGCGGACCTATCTCAGGCCCTACCGAAAACCCATCGCCCTGCTGGTCCTGCTCCAGTTCCTGCAGACCTGCGCCACCCTCTACCTGCCCACCCTCAACGCCGACATCATCGACAACGGTGTCGTGCGGGGGGACACCGGCTACATCCTGTCCTTCGGTGCCCTGATGATCGGCATCTCGCTGGCGCAGGTCGTCACCAACATCGGCGCCGTGTACTACGGCGCCCGCACCGCGGCGGCGCTGGGCCGGGACGTGCGGGGCGAGGTCTTCGACCGGGTGCAGTCGTTCTCGGCGCGTGAACTGGGTCACTTCGGTGCGCCGTCGCTGATCACCCGTACGACGAACGACGTCCAGCAGGTGCAGATGCTGGCGCTGATGACGTTCACGCTGATGGTGTCGGCGCCCATCATGTGCGTGGGCGGCATCATCCTGGCGCTCGGCCTGGACGTGCCGCTGTCCGCGGTGCTGGTCGCGGTGGTGCCGGTGCTGGGCGTCTGCGTGACGCTGATCGTACGGGCGCTACGGCCGCTGTTTAGGTCCATGCAGAAGCGGCTCGACACCGTGAACCGGGTGCTGCGCGAGCAGATCACCGGCAACCGGGTGATCCGCGCCTTCGTCCGCGACGAGTACGAGCAGCGCCGCTTCGAGAAGGCCAACTCCGGTCTGACCGATGTGGCGCTGCGCTCGGGGAACCTGCTCGCGCTGATGTTCCCCATCGTGATGACGGTGGTGAACCTGTCGTCGGTGGCGGTGGTGTGGTTCGGCGCCCACCGCATCGACAGCGGCGGGATGCAGATCGGCGACCTGACCGCGTTCCTCGCCTATCTCATGCAGATCGTGATGTCCGTGATGATGGCCACCTTCATGTTCATGATGGTGCCGCGCGCGGAGGTCTGCGCCGAGCGGATCCAGGAGGTGCTGGACACCGAGTCCAGCGTCGTGCCGCCGCTCGCGCCCGTCACCGAGCTGCGGCGGCACGGGCACCTGGAGGTCCGGGGCGCGGGCTTCCGCTACCCGGGTGCCGAGGAGCCGGTGCTGAAGGCGGTCGACCTGGTCGCCCGGCCCGGTGAGACCACCGCCGTGATCGGCTCCACCGGCAGCGGCAAGTCCACCCTGCTGGGCCTGGTGCCGCGGCTGTTCGACGCCACCGAGGGCGAGGTGCTCGTGGACGGGGTCGACGTGCGCACCCTCGGCCAGGAGGTGCTCGCCCGCACGGTCGGGCTCGTCCCGCAGAAGCCGTACCTCTTCGCCGGGACCGTCGCGACCAATCTGCGCTACGGCAATCCCGACGCCACCGACGACGAGCTGTGGCACGCGCTGGAGGTGGCGCAGGCCAGGGAGTTCGTGGAGCGGCTGGAGAACGGTCTGGACTCCCCCATCGCGCAGGGCGGCACCAATGTCTCCGGTGGTCAGCGGCAGCGGCTCGCCATCGCCCGCACCCTGGTGCAGCGGCCGGAGATCTACCTCTTCGACGACTCCTTCTCCGCCCTCGACTACGCCACCGACGCCGCCCTGCGCGCGGCGCTCGCCCAGGAGACCGCGGAGGCGACCGTCGTGATCGTCGCCCAGCGGGTGGCGACCATCAGGGACGCGGACCGGATCGTCGTACTCGACGAGGGACGGGTGGTCGGCACCGGCCGCCACCACGAGCTGATGGCGGACAACGAGACCTACCGGGAGATCGTGCTCTCCCAGCTGACGGAAGCGGAGGCTGCCTGATGGCCGGGCCCGCGGGGCGCATGATGGCGGGGACCGGGCCGGACCACCGCTCGATGGACTTCAAGGGGTCGGGCAAACGGCTCGTCGCCCAGTTCCGGCCCGAGCGGGTCACCCTCGCCGTGCTGGTGCTGTGCGTGGTGCTGAGCGTCGGTCTGTCGGTGATCGGGCCGAAGATCCTGGGCCGGGCGACCGACCTGGTGTTCGCGGGCATCGTCGGACGGGACCTGCCCGCCGGGGAGTCCAAGGCGGACGTGCTGGAGTCGATGCGGGAGCGCGGTGACGGGCAGATCGCCGACATGCTGCGCTCCACCGACTTCACGCCCGGCGAGGGCATCGACTTCGGCGCCGTCGGCAACGTCCTGCTGCTCGCGCTCGCCGTGTTCACCGGGGCCGGGCTGCTGATGGCGGTGGCGACGCGGCTGGTGAACCGGGCCGTCAACCGCACCATGTACCGGCTGCGGGAGGACGTGCAGACGAAGCTGTCGCGGCTGCCGCTGTCGTACTTCGACAAGCGGCAGCGCGGTGAGGTGCTGTCCCGGGCCACCAACGACATCGACAACATCGGGCAGACCCTCCAGCAGTCGATGGGGCAGCTCATCAACAGCGTGCTGACCATCATCGGCGTGCTGGCGATGATGTTCTACGTCTCCTGGATCCTGGCGCTGGTCGCGCTGGTGACCGTGCCGCTGTCGTTCGTGATCGCCACCCGGGTCGGCAAGCGGTCGCAGCCGCACTTCGTGGCGCAGTGGCGCACCACCGGCAAGCTGAACGCGCACATCGAGGAGATGTACACCGGGCACAACCTGGTGAAGGTGTTCGGGCGGCAGGAGGAGTCGGCGAAGCAGTTCGCCGAGCACAACGACGAGTTGTACGAGGCCGGGTTCCGGGCGCAGTTCAACAGCGGGATGATGCAGCCGCTGATGATGTTCGTCTCGAACATCAACTACGTGCTCGTGGCGGTCGTGGGTGGCCTGCGGGTGGCCTCGGGCTCCCTGTCCATCGGTGACGTGCAGGCCTTCATCCAGTACTCCCGGCAGTTCTCCATGCCGCTGACGCAGGTCGCGTCGATGGCGAACCTGGTGCAGTCCGGGGTCGCCTCCGCCGAGCGGGTCTTCGAACTCCTCGACGCCGAGGAGCAGTCGCAGGACCCGGCCGTGAAGGACGTACGGCCGGAGTCGTGGCGTGGGCGGGTCGCGCTGGAGGGGGTGTCCTTCCGCTACGACCCCGAGAAGCCGCTGATCGAGGATCTGACGCTGGCCGTGGAACCCGGGCAGACCGTCGCGATCGTCGGGCCGACCGGGGCGGGCAAGACCACCCTGGTCAATCTGCTCATGCGGTTCTACGAGGTGTCCGGCGGGCGGATCACCCTCGACGGGGTGGACATCGCCGGGATGTCACGGGACGAACTGCGGGCCGGGATCGGCATGGTGCTCCAGGACACCTGGCTGTTCGGCGGCACCATCGCGGAGAACATCGCCTACGGGGCGTCCGGCAAGGTCACCCGCGGGGAGATCGAGGAGGCGGCGCGGGCGGCGCACGCGGACCGGTTCATCCGGACGCTGCCGGACGGCTACGACACCGTGATCGACGACGAGGGCAGCGGGGTCAGCGCGGGTGAGAAGCAGTTGATCACCATCGCGCGGGCGTTCCTGTCCGACCCGGTGATCCTGGTGCTGGACGAGGCGACGTCGTCGGTGGACACCCGCACCGAGGTGCTCATCCAGAAGGCGATGGCCAAGCTGGCGCACGGGCGTACGTCGTTCGTGATCGCGCACCGGCTGTCGACGATCCGGGACGCGGACACGATCCTGGTGATGGAGAACGGGGCGATCGTGGAGCAGGGCGCGCACGATGTGCTGCTCGCGGCCGGTGGGGCTTACGCGCGCTTGTACAAGGCGCAGTTCGCGCAGGCGGTGGCCGAGGTCGACTGAGGTGGCAGGCCCGTGCCGGGGGTACCGCCGCGTCGCGTCAGCGGCACCCCCCGTCAGTCCAGGTAACCCCTCAACTGGTCCGCGAAGGCGTGGTCGCGCAGCTTGTTGAGGGTCTTGGACTCGATCTGGCGGATGCGTTCGCGGGTCACGCCGAAGATGCGGCCTATCTCCTCCAGGGTGCGGGGGCGGCCGTCGACAAGGCCGTAACGGAGCTGTACGACCTTCCGCTCCCGCTCGCCCAGGGTCGACAGGACCGCCTCCAGGTGCTCCTTGAGCAGCAGGAACGCGGCCGACTCGACGGGGCTCGCGGCGTCGCCGTCCTCGATGAGGTCGCCGAGGGCCACGTCGTCCTCCTCGCCGACGGGCGCGTGCAGCGAGACCGGCTCCTGGGCCAGCCGCAGCACCTCGCTGACCCGCTCCGGGGGCAGGTCGAGATGGGCGGCGACCTCGTCCGACGTCGGTTCGTAGCCGCGCTCCTGGAGCATGCGGCGCTGGACGCGGACGACGCGGTTGATGAGTTCGACGACATGGACCGGGACGCGGATGGTGCGGGCCTGGTCGGCGAGGGCGCGGGACATGGCCTGCCGGATCCACCAGGTGGCGTACGTCGAGAACTTGTAGCCGCGGGCGTAGTCGAACTTCTCCACCGCCCTGATGAGGCCGAGGTTCCCCTCCTGGACCAGGTCCAGCATGGTCAGGCCGCGGCCGACGTACCGCTTGGCGACGGAGACGACGAGCCGCAGGTTCGCCTCGATGAGCCGACGCTTGGCCATCCGGCCCATGACGACGAGCTTGTCCAGGTCGAGGGCGAGCTGGCTGTCCAGGTCGGGGGTGCTGCCCAGCTTCTCCTCGGCGAACAGCCCGGCCTCGACACGGCGGGCGAGTTCGACCTCCTCGGCCGCGCTGAGCAGCGGGATGCGGCCGATCTCGCGCAGGTACTGGCGGAAGAGGTCCGAGGAGGGTCCGCCGGTGTCCAGGCGCGTGGGCACGACCGCCACCGCTTCGACGGGCTCGGGCGCGGCGTCCGGCTCGGGCTTCGGTTCCGTCTCCGTCTCCGGGTGATGGGCGGCGCGGCTCTGTGCCGGGACGGCGACGAGTACTTCGGCCTCCGCGTCCGGCTCAGCGCCGTCCGTGGTGGCGTCGGTCTGGATGAGGGTCTGGGTCTGCACGGGGGCGACCTCCAGGGTGATCGCTGCTGAAAAGTACGGCAGCGCTGCTTGGGGGGCGGAGTCGGCGGCCTTGCCGCTGTCCGTCCCGTACGCGATGAGCGGAACCGCGGGGGTGTGGGACCCGTGGGGGACGGATCGGCCGCGCTCCGAGGACTCAGGCACCGGAACCCAGTGTGGGGTAAGACACATCCCCGCCACGAGGGGCGTGCGGTGACTTTTTGCGTCCGGACCGTGACCCGGTGGTGATTGCTGCCGAAAACGCCGATGACCGGGAGCGTCCCGGTCTGGCACGATCCACCGGTGTCCGCTTCCTGCTACGAGACCCATGTGACCGTCCGCTGCGCCCACGCCGACGAGGCCGAGCGGCTGCGCCGGTGGGCGGCGTCGGCCGGGCTCAAGCTGACCCACATCGTGCTGGCCCGGGGCCGGATGCCCGACCAGCCGATGCTCACGCTCTCCGGCTCCGCGTCCTACGCCGCCGGGTCGGCGCGGGCGCGGGAGGTGACGGCACGGCTGCGGGCGGACGGGTTCCTGCCGGTCCGCGTGAAGATCGAGTCGACGCCGTGGGCGCCGGAGGTGCCGCGCGAGCCGTGCGACGACGGCCGGTACTTCGAGCACCATGTGAAGCTGCTGCTCCCGGCCGACGCCGACCTGGACGCCCTGGCCGCGCTCGTGGTGCCGCACGGGGCGCATGTGTCATGGAACGCGCGCCGGGTGCGGGGGGACGGGTGGCACGAGCGGTTCGTCACGCAGCGGTGCCGGGGGGTGGACGCGAAGGGGGCGGGGCGGCGGCTTGAGCGGTTGCTGGCCGACCTGAGTGAGCGTCGACTACTCGGCTTCGAGCGGGAGTTCGTGCTGCACGACAGTGATGTGTCGGTGGATGACGGGTGGCTCGAGTAGCTAGAGCGCTGAGGGGCCCTGATCCTGGAGTGCCCGGTCGTAGCGGGTGAGGACCATCATCTCGTTCTGCAGGGCCGCCGCCTGGGCCGGGTCCGTGTGGCCGAGGCGGGTCAGGGTGCTCTGGAGGTCGGTGAGGCGGCGGGTGACGGCACGGCGGCGGACGGCGACGAGTTGTTCACCGGCGTAGGTCTCGTCGACCGTGCGGCGCATGATCGCCTCGACGGCGAGTTCGGTGACCATGGCGCGGACGGCGTCGTCGGGGGCGGCGTCGCGGACGCGGACCAGGTACTCCTGGGGGTCCTGCGTGCCGTACTCCGCGCCGCCCGCGTCGAGGATGGCCTGGCGTACGGCGGCGTAGGGGGCGGCGGTGAACTCGTCGACCCCGTAGGCGTCGAAGGCCGGGGAGACCAGTTCGGGGCGCTGGAGGGCGAGTTTGAGGAGTTCGCGTTCGGTGGCGTAGACGGGGTTGCGGAGGGTGAGGGCGGGGCCGGAGGTCGCCGGGCGGGGGGCCGCCTCGTACGGCCGCTGGACCGGGGCCGGGCCCTTGCCGCCGCGGTCGCGGGCCCAGCGGGCCAGCTGGGCGACCCGCTTGACCACGAACTGGGTGTCGAGGATGCCGAGCATGCCCGCGAGCTGCACGGCGACCTCGTGCTGGGCGCCGCTGTTCTTGATGCGGGCGACGACCGGGGCGGCCTCGTCGAGGGCGGCGGCGCGACCGGCGGGGGTGTCGAGGTCGTAGCGCGAGACGATCTGGCGCAGGGCGAACTCGAAGAGGGGCGTGCGGGGTTCCACGAGGTCGCTCACCGCCTCGTCGCCCTTGGCGAGACGCAGGTCGCAGGGGTCCATGCCGTCGGGGGCGATGGCGATGTACGTCTCGGCGGCGAACTTCTGGTCGTCCTCGAAGGCGCGCAGGGCGGCCTTCTGGCCCGCCGCGTCGCCGTCGAAGGTGAAGATGACGCGGGCCGAGCCGTTGTCCATCAACAGACGGCGGAGGATCTTGATGTGGTCGCCGCCGAAGGCCGTGCCGCAGGTGGCGATGGCGGTCGTCACCCCGGCGAGGTGGCAGGCCATGACGTCCGTGTAACCCTCGACGACGACCGCGCGGGAGGTCTTCGCGATCTCCTTCTTCGCCAGGTCGATGCCGTACAGGACCTGGGACTTCCGGTAGATCGCCGTGTCCGGGGTGTTCAGGTACTTCGGGCCGTTGTCCGCCTCGTACAGCTTGCGGGCGCCGAAGCCGACGACGTCGCCGCCGATGTCGCGGATGGGCCACATCAGCCGTCCGCGGAAGCGGTCGATGGGGCCGCGGCGGCCCTCCTGGGCGAGACCGGAGAGGATCAGTTCCTTGTCGGTGAAGCCTTTGCCGCGCAGGTAGCGGGTGAGGTGGTCCCAGCCCTGCGGGCTGTAGCCGACGCCGAAGTGGACGGCGGCGGCCTGGTCGAAGCCGCGGTCGGCGAGGAAGATCCGGCCGGTGTCGGCCTCCGGGGAGGTCGCGAGCTGTTCCGCGTACCAGTCGGCGGCGATCTTGTGGGCCTCGACCAGGCGGATCCGTTCGCCGCGCTGGTGGGCGGGGTTGTAGCCGCCCTCCTCGTAGCGCAGGGTGATGCCCGCCTGACCGGCGAGCCGCTCGACCGCCTCCGAGAAGGTGAGGTGGTCGATCTTCATCACGAACGTGATGGTGTCGCCGCCCTCCTGGCAGCCGAAGCAGTGGAAGAGTCCCTTGCCCGGGCTGACCTGGAAGGACGGCGACTTCTCGTCGTGGAACGGGCACAGCCCCTTGAGGTTGCCGCCGCCCGCGTTGCGCAGCTGGAGGTACTCCGAGACGACGGCGTCGATCGGGACCGCGTCCCTGACCGCCTTCACGTCCTCGTCGTTGATCCGTCCTGCCACGCGTGAATTCTACGGTGACGGTCGGACAGTCACGGGACCAGACTTTCGAGCGGGACGTGCGGGTCGGCCAGTGACTCCGTGCTGACCTGGGCCTGGCTGCGGATGAGCGCCTGGATGGGCTCCGTGACGTCCCACACGTTCACGTTCATCCCGGCCAGCACCCGGTGGTCCTTCACCCAGAACGCGATGAACTCCCGCTTCCCGGCGTCCCCCCGGATCACCACCTCGTCGTACGACCCCGGGGGCGCCCAGCCGGAGTACTCCATCCCCAGGTCGTACTGGTCGGAGAAGAAGTAGGGCACCCGGTCGTAGACAACCTCCTGGCCCAGCATCGCGCGGGCCGCGGCCGGGCCGCCGTTGAGGGCGTTGGCCCAGTGCTCGACCCGCAGCCGGGCGTCGAACAGGGCGTGCGGGAAGGCGGCGACGTCACCGGCGGCGTAGATGTCGGGGTCGGAGGTGCGCAGGCGGTCGTCGACGACGATGCCGCCGCCGTGCGCCCGGTCGGCCAGCTCCAGGCCCGCCGCCTCCGCGAGGGAGACCCGGGGGGCGGCGCCGATCGCGGCCAGCACGTCGTGCGCGGGCTGCTCCTCGCCGTCGTCGGTACGGGCCGCCAGGACCATGCCGTCCTGCCCGACGATCTCGGTCAGCCGGGCGCCGAAGCAGAAGCGGACGCCGTGCTCGCGGTGCAGCTCGGCGAAAAGCTGGCCCAGCTCCGGCCCGAGGACGCCGTGCAGCGGGGTCGGCTCCGGCTCGACGACGGTGACCTCTGCGCCGTACTCCCGGGCCGCCGCCGCGACCTCCAGGCCGATCCAGCCCGCGCCCGCGATCACGAGGTGGCCGTTGTCCCGGCCGAGGGCGGCGAGGACGCCCTTGAGGCGCTCGGCGTGGGCGAGGCGGCGCAGGTGGTGGACGCCCGCCAGGTCGGTGCCGGGGATGTCCAGGCGGCGGGGCTCGGCGCCGGTGGCGAGGAGCAGCTTGTCGTAGCGGACGACGGTGCCGTCCTCGCCGAAGCGGACCGTCTTCGCGGTGCGGTCGATGGCGTCGACGGTCTGTCCGAGGTGGAGTTCGACGTCGTGGTTGGCGTACCAGGTCGGCTCGTGGACGAAGACGCTGTCGCGCTCCTCCTTGCCGAGGAGGTAGCCCTTGGACAGCGGCGGGCGCTCGTAGGGGTGGTCGCGTTCGTCGCAGATCAGTATCACGCGGCCGGTGAAGCCCTCCGCGCGCAGCGTCTCGGCCGCCTTCGCGCCCGCCAGGCCGCCTCCGACGATGACGAATGTCTGATCCGCGTCGACCACTTGATGCCTCCTCGTAAGGGTGCCGCCACATGCGAGCCTCCCGCACGGAGCGTGGTGCGGGAAGAGGGTGTGACCCGATCAGGCCACGCAGGGTCACCTTTCCCTGTGCATATGCCCGGTCAGTGTCACAGGTGTCCCGTCAGCCTCACGTGAAGCGACCGCGCGGACACGTCCGTCAGGGAAGCGATCTGATCGACGATCACCCGCTTGCGGGCCCGGTCGTCCGGCGCGTGTTCGAACATGGCGCGGAACTGCGGGTCCAGACCGTCCGGCGCGCGGGCGGTGAGCTTCTCGGCCAGTTCCAGGACGACGATCCGCTGGTCGGCGCGGAGCCGGGCCTGCTCGGCGCGCTGCATGACGTACCGGTCGGCGACGGCCTTCAGCACCGCGCACTCCATCCGGGTCTCCCGGGGTACGACGAGTGCGGCGCCGTAGCGGGTGAGGCGGCCGTTGCCGTACGCCGCCCGGGTGGCGCCCTCGGCGGCCAGGCAGAAGCGGCCGATGAGCTGGCTGGTGGCGTCCTTCAGCCGGGCCTGCGCGACCGCCGAGCCGTCGTAGCCGTGCGGCCACCACTCCTGGTCGGTGAGCCGGTCCAGGGCGGCGGAGAGTTCGGCGGGGTCGGTGTCGGCGGGGACGTACCGGCCGACGGCGACCTCGAAGACCGCCGCGCGTTCGGGGTCGGCGTGCAGCAGGTTGGGGTCGACGTGCCCGGCGTGCAGGCCGTCCTCGACGTCGTGCACGGAGTACGCCACGTCGTCCGACCAGTCCATGACCTGCGCCTCGAAGCAGGTGCGGGTGCCGGGGGCGCCCTCGCGGACCCAGTCGAACACCGGGCGGTCGTCCTCGTACACGCCGAACTTCACGGACGCCGGGTCGGTGGGGTGGGCCCCTCGTGGCCAGGGGTACTTGGTGGCGGCGTCCAGGGTGGCGCGGGTGAGGTTGAGGCCGACGGAGCCGTCCGGGGTGAACCGTTTGGGTTCGATGCGGGTGAGGAGTCTGAGTGACTGGGCGTTGCCCTCGAAGCCGCCGCAGTCCTCGGCGAACTCGTTGAGCGCCTGTTCGCCGTTGTGGCCGAAGGGCGGGTGACCGAGGTCGTGGGCGAGGCAGGCGGCCTCCACCAGGTCGGGGTCGCAGCCGAGGGCGGCGCCGAGTTCGCGGCCGACCTGGGCGCACTCCAGGGAGTGGGTGAGGCGGGTGCGGGGGCTGGGGTCCCAGGCCTGGCTGGTGGTGCCGGGGGTGACGACCTGGGTCTTGCCCGCGAGGCGGCGCAGGGCGGCGGAGTGCAGGATGCGGGCGCGGTCTCTTTGGAAGGCGGTGCGGCCTGGGCGTTTGTCGGGCTCGGGGGCCCATCGGTCGGTTGCTGGTGCCGGGTATGCGTTGCCTTCCATGCGTCGACAGTATGCGCGGGGAGCGTCTGCCGGGTGTCTGTTGTGGGGCGTCTGCGGGTTGTGGGGCTGGTCGCGCCCGCGCGGTGGGGCCGCAACCCGCTACAGCCCCGCGCCCCTAGGTGAGGATGGCGAGCGTCCGCTGCACGGGAGCCGTTCTTCTTGCCTGGTCGTAGCGGTGGAGGATCAGGTGGGCCATCGCCGGGTGGGTGCCCATGGGGACCGCTGCCCTATCCGGGGCCGCCTGGGCGGACTCCGTGGCGAAGCGGCCGGGGGCCGTGAAGTAGGAGGCGACGGCTATGTGGCGGTGGCCCCGGGCCTTCAGGGCGCGGACCGCTTCCGGGACCGTGGGCCTGGCGGCCGAGGCGTAGGCGGGGACGACCGGGACGCCGCCCAGGCGGTCGGAGAGGAGGCGGGCCATGTGGCTGGTGTCCAGCGCGGCCTCGGGGTCGCGGGAGCCCGCGGCGGCCAGGACCACGGCGGTTCCCCGGGTCCAGCCCGCCTCGGTCAGGCGGGTGGCCAGGGCCTCGGCGAGCAGGGGGTGCGGGCCGAGGGGGGCGGCCACGCGGGTGCGGGCGCCGGACGCGGCGATCATGTCCGGGATGTCCTGCTTGATGTGGTAACCGCGGCTGAGGAGGAGGGGGACGAGCACCGCCTCCCGGTCGCCGAGGGCGGCGAGGGTGTCGGGCAGCAGGGGCGCGTTCAGCTCGATGTGCCCGAGGTGTACGGGGAGGCCGGGGCGCAGGTCGCGGACGCGGTCGGCGAGGGCGCTGACGGTGGCGAGGGCGCGCGGGTCGCGGCTGCCGTGGGCGACCAGGACCAGGGGCTGACCGCTGGTCCGGCGGGGGTGCGGGTTCATGGGGTGCGCCGTCATGGATCGATGGTGTCGGGGGGACGTTGCCGAGCCGTTGCGTGCAGGGTGACGGGTCTTTTCGGTGGGTTCACCATGGGGGGACGGGGGTGTGTGAGGTGGCCTGACCTGCGGTCGCGCAACCCCGGCGGCGCGTCCGGCGTCCCTTCTGGCATGGATCTGCGCCGACCCCGGCTCCCGCGTACCCGTATCGGGCAGCGCCGACTCGTGCAGGCGGTGGTCGCCGTGTGCGTCCTCGCGCTGCTGCCGTCCACCTGGCTGTTCGTGACCACGGGCGACCGGCTGCGGACGACCGCGGAGGTGCCGCGCACGGACGTCGCGGTCGTCTTCGGCGCGGGTCTGTGGAACGGCGAGCCGTCGCCGTACCTCGCGCACCGGCTGGACGCGGCGGCCGAGCTGTACCGGGCGGGGCGGGTGGAGGTGGTCCTCGTCACCGGCGACAACAGCCGGGCCGAGTACGACGAGCCGGACGCCATGCGCGGCTACCTGGTCCGGCACGGCGTGCCGGACGGGCGGATCGTCAGCGACTACGCCGGCTTCGACACCTGGGACTCCTGTGTGCGGGCCAAGAAGATCTTCGGGGTCGACGAGGCCGTGCTGATCAGCCAGGGCTTCCACGTCCGGCGCGCGGTGGCGCTGTGCCGGGCGGCGGGTGTGACGTCGTACGGCGTCGGGGTCGACGAGCCGCACGACGCCACCTGGTACTACGGGGGTGTCCGGGAGGTCCTCGCGGCGGGGAAGGCGGCGCTGGACGCGGCGTTCCGGCCGGATCCGCGGTTCCTGGGGCCGCGGGAGACCGGGGTGCAGCGGGCGCTGGGCGGTCGGTGACCTCACCGAGGCCGTCCGTGGGCGGGGAGGTCGTCGTCCCGGCCGTGTAACAGGGAGCCGTCGCGGCACGTAACACGGTCGACGCACGCTGGGCGGTATGCAGCAGAACTCCGCGACGCCCACGCACTGCCCGTACTGCGCCCTGCAGTGCGGGATGAATCTGACGCCCGCTCCGGACGGGACGGTCGAGGTGACCGAGCGTGAGGACTTCCCGGTGAACCGGGGGGCGCTGTGCGGCAAGGGGCGTACGGCGCCCGCGGTGCTGTCGTCGGCGGTGCGGCTGACCTCGCCGCTGGTGCGGCGCGACGGTGACCTCGTGCCCGCCACCTGGGACGAGGCGCTGGACCGGATCGCGGAGGGGCTGGGGCGGGTCCGGGACGCGCACGGGCCGGACGCGCTCGGTGTGTTCGGTGGCGGTGGCCTGACGAACGAGAAGGCGTACGCGCTGGGCAAGTTCGCGCGGATCGTGCTGGGCACCTCGCAGATCGACTACAACGGCCGCTTCTGCATGTCGTCCGCCGCCGCCGCCGGGATCAAGGCGTTCGGGGTGGACCGGGGGCTGCCGTTCCCGCTCGAGGACATCCCGAAGACCGGCTGTGTGATCCTCGTCGGCTCCAACCTCGCCGAGACCATGCCGCCCGCCCTGCGCTACCTGACCGAGCTGAAGGAGAACGGCGGCACGCTCGTCGTCATCGACCCGCGCCGCACCCGGACCGCCGAACAGGCCGACCTGCACCTCGCGCCCCGGCCCGGCACCGATCTCGCGCTGGCGCTCGGGCTGCTGCACCTGGTCGTCGCCGAGGGGCGCGTGGACGAGGAGTACGTCCGTGAGCGCACCACCGGCTGGGAGGACGCCCGCGCTGCCGCGATGGCGCACTGGCCGGAGTACGTGGAGCGGATCACCGGTGTGTCCGTGCCCGAACTGCGGGAGGCGGTGCGGCTGTTCTGCGCGCCGGAGACCGCGATGGTGCTCACCGCGCGCGGACCCGAGCAGCAGTCCAAGGGGACCGACACCGTCGGCGCGTGGATCAACCTGACCCTGGCCACCGGGCGGGCGGGCCGACCGCTGTCCGGGTACGGCTGTCTGACCGGGCAGGGCAACGGCCAGGGCGGGCGCGAGCACGGCCAGAAGGCCGACCAGCTGCCCGGCTACCGCAAGCTGACCGACCCGGCCGCGCGGCGGCACGTCGCCGAGGTGTGGGGCGTCGACCCGGACAGCCTGCCGGGCCCCGGGCGCAGCGCCTACGAGCTGCTGGACGCCCTCGGCACCGACGTCCGCGCGCTGCTGCTGATGGCGTCCAACCCGGTGGTGTCGGCGCCGCGCGCCGCGCATGTGGAGGAGCGGATCAGGGCGCTGGACTTCCTCGCCGTCTGCGATGTCGTGCTGTCGGAGACGGCGGCGCTCGCGGACGTGGTGCTGCCGGTCACCCAGTGGGCGGAGGAGACCGGCACCATGACCAACCTGGAGGGCAGGGTGCTGCTGCGCCGCCGCGCCCTCACCCCGCCCGCCGGGGTCCGCAGCGACCTGGAGGTCATGCACGAGCTGGCCGCCCGGCTGGGCGGGGAGGGCAGCCCGGAGAAGCGGTTCCCGACGGACCCCGAGGAGGTGTTCGAGGAGCTGCGCCGGGCGAGCGCGGGCGGGGTGGCCGACTACTCCGGGATCACCTATCGCAGGCTGATCGAGGAGAACGGGGTGTTCTGGCCGTGCCCGGCTGCCGACGCGGGTGACGGGGACGGCGAGGACACCGCGCTCGACGTCGCAGCCCCGGACGACGACCCGGCGCGCGAGGCGGACCCCGTCCACCCGGGTACGCCCCGCCTCTTCCTCGACCGGTTCGCCACGGAGGACGGCCGGGCGCGGTTCGTGCCCGTCTCGCACCGCGCGATCGCCGAGGAGCCGGACGACGAGTACCCGGTGCTGCTGACGACCGGGCGGGTGGTGTCGCAGTACCAGTCCGGCGCCCAGACCCGCCGCGTCGACGAGCTGAACGCCGCCGCGCCGGGCCCGTTCGTCGAACTGCACCCCCGGCTCGCGGCCCGGCTGGGGGCGGCCGAGGGCGACCCCGTGGCCGTCGTGTCCCGACGCGGCCGGGCGGTCGCGCCCGCCCGCATCACCACCGGCATCCGCCCGGACACCGTCTTCATGCCCTTCCACTGGCCCGGCGAGGGCCGCGCGAACACCCTTACCAACCCGGCGCTGGACCCGACGTCGCGGATGCCGGAGTTCAAGGCGTGTGCGGTGCAGGTCGAGGCCGTACGGGAGTCCTAGGCCGCGTCGTCCGAGGCCGCACGGCGGCGGCGCAGGGCCAGGTATCCGGCCGTCAGGGCGACCGCGCTGACGGTGAGACCGGCCCCGAGGGTCAGTTCGAGGCGGGACGGGCCCCCGGTGCCGCCGCCGAGGCCGCCCTCCACGCCGAGCGTGGGGACGGGAGTGGGGCTGGTCGCGGGGGCCCGGGGGGCGGGAGCCGTGGTCGCCGGGGCCGGGGGCGTGGCGTTGGGGCGGGAGGTCGAGCTGGTCGTCGGCGGCACGGTGCCACGGGCCGTGGCCCTCAGGGGCAGCACCTCGCAGGCGAAGCCGTCGTCGGGTCCCGGGTCCTCGTCGAGCCGGTGCGGATCCCTGGGGTCGCGGGCGAGTTCCGCCTGCGCGTCCTCCTGGAAGGCGAAGTCCCGGCAGTCGAGGTCGCCGGTCTGGGCGTGCGCGGTGCCGATCGCCGGTCCGGCGGTCGCGAGCACGGTGACCGCGGCGGTGAGCGCGATGCGTATCCGCATACCCCTTCGCGCCCGCGCTCGCATGCATGTTCGACGTGTTCGCATGGGTGAGCCCTTCCGATTCGGCGGCCGTCCTGCGTGGTCCGGCCACCGCATCGACGCTAGGAGCGCCCTCCCGCCACGGCCATCACTGCTGGGCCGTTCGGGTGCGGTGCCCGCGCCGCCAGTCGCCGCCCTCGATCACGGTGCCGCGGGCGCGCAGCCGTGCGGCGACGCGGGGCGCGGCGAGATAGACCCAGGCGCGCACCGGGGTGCCGTCGGCCGTACGGGTCACCTCGCGCTCGACGCGTTCGTAGAGGTTGCGCGGGTCACCGGGGATGTACTCCTCCAACGCGTCGAGGGCGGCGAGGAGTTCGGCGTACGCGCGCGGCGGGACGGTGACCAGGTCGCCGGTGATCACGCCGTCGCCGTCCGGCACCTCGACGGCGTACGGGTAGCCGGGACCGTCGTAGAGGACGGCGCCGGGCAGGCGTCCCGGTTCCTCGGAGTGCGTACGGCCGTGCAGGAGGAGGGCGTGGTTGGGTTCGCCGGGGCGGAGGGTGCCGTAGACGAAGAAGGGGAGGGACACGTGTCTCACCTGCACGGAAGCGCTACCGGAGCCTTGCAGGGACGATTCTGACCCCTCACACGCTCCGCCCATAACCGCTATGGACATGCCATGTCCGGGCCACTTGAATCTCGGTGATCAGCGCCCCCGTCCCCCTCGCGGCGCCCTCTCCGAGGAGTTCCATGAGCCAACGTTGGCATGCCCACGCCATATCCATCACCGCTACCGCTCTCCTGACCACCGCCCTCTCCCCCACCACCGCCACCGCCGCCGACCGCCCGACCCGGGCCACCGCGATCGAGAACGCCACCCGCGCCCTCACCGCCCACGCCACCGCACTGGGCCTGACCCCCGCCCAGGACACGACCGTCCGGGACGTGATCGTCGACCCGGACGGCACCCAGCACCTCCGCTACGACCGCACCTACCGCCAACTCCCGGTCCTCGGCGGCGACTTCGTCGTCCACCTCACCCCGGACGGCGACTACGACGGCGCCGACCGCGCCACCCAGGCCGCCCTCGACCTGCCGACGGTCACGCCGTCCCTGTCCGCCCCGAAGGCCGCCGGGATCGCCGCGGA
Source organism: Streptomyces sp. NPDC057877 (assembly GCF_042796855.1). Taxonomy (NCBI): domain Bacteria; kingdom Bacillati; phylum Actinomycetota; class Actinomycetes; order Kitasatosporales; family Streptomycetaceae; genus Streptomyces; species Streptomyces sp. NPDC057877. The sequence continues at coordinate 626,322 of NZ_JBHVMS010000004.1, read as the reverse complement.
CGCCCTGCGCGCCACCCGCCTCGGCGAGGCGCTGAGCCGCCTGACCGCCAAGCCCCGCCTGGTCGTCGACGCCCTGCACGGCACCCCCCGGCTCGCCTGGCGCACCGACGCGGTCGCGCTGGACCCCCGGGGCAACCCGGTGGCCCGCACCCTCCTCACCGACGCCCGCACCGGCGACCGCATCGACGCCTGGGACAGCCTGGAGACGGCGACGGGGGACGGGCGGTCGCTGTACGGCGGCACGGTGCCGTTGGAGACGACGCCCACCGGGACGTCGTACGAACTGAGGGACCCGACGCGCGGCGGCACGTACACCGGCGACGCGGGCAACAGGTCCGACCTGTGCCTCCTCGGCACGGTCTGTGTCGTCCGCGCCCCGGCCACGGTGTTCGGGGACGCCGACAACCACTGGGGCGACGGCACGACGGCGGACCGCGCGTCGGCGGCCGTGGACGCGCAGTACGGCACGGACGTGACCTGGGACTACTTCAAGGGCGTGCACGGCCGGAACGGCATCGCGGGGGACGGGAGGGGATCGTACAGCCGGGTGCACTACGGCAACCGGTACAACAACGCCTTCTGGGACGACAGCTGCTTCTGCATGACGTACGGCGACGGGGACGGCGAGCTGCTCGGCCCGCTGGTGTCGCTGGACGTCGCCGGGCACGAGATGTCGCACGGGGTGACCTCGAAGACCGCCGCGCTGACCTACTCGGGCGAGTCGGGCGGCCTGAACGAGGCGACCTCCGACGTCTTCGGCGCGCTGGTGGAGTTCCACGCCCGCAACCCCGCCGACCCCGGTGACTGGCTGATCGGCGAGAAGATCGTGCGGGCGGGGTTCGGGCGGTCGGCGCTGCGGTACATGGACCGGCCCTCCCGGGACGGCGAGTCGGTGGACTGCTGGAGCCCGGCCGTCGCCGCCCTGGACGTCCACTACTCCTCCGGCGTCGGCAACCACTTCGCCTACCTCCTCGCCGAGGGCAGCGGGCCGAAGACCATCGGCGGCGTCCCGCACTCCTCCCCCACCTGCGACGGCTCCACGGTCACCGGCATCGGACGGGCCAAGCTCGGCGCCATCTGGTACCGGGCGCTCACCGTCCACATGACGTCGTCCACGACCTACGCGGGCGCGCGCACGGCGACGCTGGAGGCGGCGCGGGACCTGTACGGGGCGGGGAGCGCGGAGGAGGCGGCGGTCGCGGCGGCCTGGCGGGCGGTGAACGTGCGCTAACCCCCGTACGGGCGCCGCTCCCTGGCCTCCTTGAGGGCGGTGCCCCACCACACCAGCTGGTCCAGCATGGTCTTGGCCGCCGCGTCCGGGCCCGTGGCGTCCTTCGGGCGGCCCCGGTCGTCGAAGGACGCACCGGCGTTGTGGAAGGAGACGGTGTCGCGGACGGTGACGGCGTGCAGCTCCGCGAAGACCTGGCGCAGGTGCTCCACGGCGCGCAGGCCGCCGGACACGCCGCCGTAGGAGACGAGCGCGACGGGCTTGGCGCGCCACTCGGTGTAGTGCCAGTCGATGAGGTTCTTCAGGGCCGCCGGGAAGGAGTGGTTGTACTCGGGGGTGAGGACCACGAACGCGTCGGCGGCGGACAGCTTGGGGGTGACTCCGGCGAGGGCGTCGACCGCCTCGGGGGTGCGGGCGAGGGAGGTCGGCAGGTCGGTGTCGGCCAGATCGACGACACGGACGCCGAGGTCGTCGCGGTGGCGGATGTGCTCGAGGAGCCAGTCGGCGACGACGGGGCCGAAGCGGCCATGGCGGTTGCTGCCGATGATGAGGGTGATGTCGAGGGTCGTCATGCGCCACACCCTCGTACCTCAAGTTTGGTTGAGGTCAAGTGGTGCCGTCGCGCGCGGCGCGGTCACCCGTTCACACCTTCGCCGTGCGCCCAACGGGTGCTCTTGCGCCGCCCCCTCCGCGACCCCTGTGACCTGCTGAAACATCCTTCGCCGGGGCGGGCGTGGCACCCGTTCGCCACATTCCTGACGCTCTCTCGGCAAGCGAGGGCGGGCCGTTGCCACTTACCTCGGTAGAGGCAGGGCCCGAACAGCTCGAAGGAGCAAGCACCATGCGACGTACCGCCCGGCTGCTGATGCTGTCCGGACTGACCGGTGGCGCGCTCGCGCTCGCCGCGTCCGCGTACGGGGCGGACACCGGCCGTCTGGAGGTGTCCCCGTCCGGCGTGGTCCCGGGCGGACAGGTCACGGTGACCACCACGGCGTGCGGCATCGACGGCACAGCGGCCGGTGACGCCAGCGCGGTGGGTGCCGGAACGTTCACTCTGGCGCCGGGCGCGCGGGACGGCGAGGCGGTCGGACGGTTCCGGGTGCCGCCGAGCGCGCAGCCGGGGACGTACGAGATCGTCGCGCGGTGCGCCGGGGACGCGGCGGGCGGGCGGCAGGTCAAGGGCGACCTGGTGGTCACGCTGACCGTGCCCCGTGAGCAGGTGTACCCGCGCGGAAGTGTGAAGACGGGGGTCGGCGGCGCGCTTGGCCCCGACCCCGTACGGACCGCGGCAGGCGTGGCGGCTCTCGCCGTCGCCGCCGCGGGCGGTACCTGGCTCCTGCATCGCCGGGCGAGAGGCGACGGGATCTGACGGACACCCTCCGCTGTCCGTCCGCCGGTACCGCATGTCCCCTCCCCTCCGGGTCCGACGCCCCTCGCGGCCCGGAGGGGGCACGGGGCCGCCCAGCAGCACGGCAGGAGGCTCACCATGCGTCGCAGGACGGGGAGACCGGGGGTTCCTCGACGGCCGGGAGGACCGGGCCCGGCGGGGAGGGCCGGGGGACGGCCGGGGAAGGCCGGGAGGGCGGCCAGGCGTTCCGGGACGAGGGGCAACCCGAGCCCACCGGACCAGGCACCGCCCATGCCCCCGACGCCCCCGCCCCCGGAACGCAGGCGCCGCCCCGGCAACCTCGCCATAGCAACCGTCACCGCCCTGGCCCTGTGCACCGGCGCCTGGCTGCTCTCCGGCGGAACCGAGACCTCCGCACCCCCGCAGCCGTCGGCCGCCGAGGCGCGTACCACCGCCGGGGAGAGAGCCGTCGCCCCCGCGCTGCCTCCCTCACCCCCGGAGCGCATCCGCATCCCCGCGATCCGGGTGAACGCCCCCCTCACCGGCCTCGCCCTCACCCGCACCGGCAGTCTCGACGTGCCGCCCGCCGACCGTCCCGGGCTGGCCGGTTGGTACGAGGCGGGGACGACGCCCGGGGAGACCGGGACCGCGATCGTCGCCGGGCACGTGGACAACGCCGACGGGCCCGCCGTCTTCTACCGCCTCGGCGCCCTGAAGCGGGGCGCGGTCATCGAGGTGGACCGGCGGGACGGCGGTGTCGCCCGGTTCACCGTGGACGCGGTCGAGGTGTACGACGCGAGGGACTTCCCCGACGCGAAGGTGTACGGCGCCGCCCGCCGCCCCGAGCTGCGCGTGATCACCTGCGGCGGCGGCTACTCACGGTCCACCGGCTACCGGGGCAACGTGGTCGTCTTCGCCCACCTGACCGGCAGCCGGTGACCCTCAGGCCAGCCACTGCTCGTACGCCAGATTCGCCACCAGCGCGAACACCACCGTCAGCAGCACCACCCGCACGAACCCGCTGCCCTTCTTCAGCGCCGTGCGCGCCCCCACCGTGCCGCCCACCAGGTTGAACACGGCCATCAGCGCGGCCAGCTGCCACAGCACCGTGCCCTGCCAGGCGAAGGTCGCCAGCGCGCCCGCGTTGGTGCAGCAGTTGACGATCTTGGCGGTGGCGGACGCGGTCACCAGGTCGAGGTGGAGCACGGCGGTGAGGGCCAGCACCAGGAACGTACCGGTGCCGGGCCCGATGAGACCGTCGTAGAAGCCGATGCCGAGGCCCGCCAGGCCGATCGCGGCGAGGTTGCGGCGGCGGGAGGCCGGGCCCGGCGCCGGGGCGGTGCCGAAGGCGGGGCGCAGGATCACGAAGGCCGCGACGGCGAGCAGCACCACCATGATCACCGGCTTGAGCACCTCGGTGCTCATCCCCGCCGCGAAGAACGCCCCGCCCGACGACCCGGCGAGCGCGGCCAGCCCGATGCGTACGGCGGTGCGCACGTCGACGGGCGCCTTGCGGGCGTAGGTCACCGCGGCGCCCGTGGTGCCGACGATCGCCACCGCCTTGTTGGTGCCCAGCGCGTACGCGGCCGGGGTGCTCCCCGGCAGTCCGAGCAGCAGGGCGGGCAGGAGCAGCAGGCCGCCACCGCCGACCACGGCGTCGATCCAGCCCGCCGCGAGCGCGGCGAGACAGAGCAGGGCGATCATGGTCAGCGATATGTCGGGCACGAGTGGCGACCCTATGGACGGGGTAGGTGTGGCGTCCAACGATCTGAGGGTGATCTGAGGAACGAGGCCGCCGGTCAGCGCGCCTCACACCCACCCCGCGCCCCCGCTGAGGGCAGCGTTCCCCGCGGGAAACAACGGTGATTCGGTCGGGTAACACCCACCCCGCACGCTCAATGGCATGACCTCGAATAAGCGTGTGGTGGTGATCGGCGCCGGGCTCGCGGGCGTCCGGCTCGCCAAGCGGCTCGGTGAGCTGGGCACGCCCGCGCTGCTCGTCGGCGACGAGGAGCACCGGCCCTACAACCGGGTGCTGCTCGCCGAGGTGCTGGCCGGGCGGTACGCCCCCGAGGTGATCGCGCTGCCCGCGCCCGCGGAGCTGACCCGGGCCCGGGTCACCGGCATCGACCGTGCCGGGCGGACCGTGGAGTGCGCCGACGGCTCGGTCATCGCATACGACACGCTGGTGCTGGCCACCGGCTCGATCCCGGTGCTGCCGCCGCTGCGGGGCCTGTTCACCGGCACCGGCGACCTCCCCGAGGGCGTGCACGCCTTCCGCACCATGGACGACTGCCTGGGCCTGTCCAAGGCCGTCCGGCCGGGTGTCCGGGCGGTCGTCATCGGCGGCGGGCTCCTCGGGGTGTCGGCGGCCCGGGCGCTGGCACTGCGCGGCGCCCAGGTCGTCCTCGCCCAGCAGTCCGAGCGGCTGATGGAACGCCAGCTCGACCCGGGCGCCTCCAAGCTGGTGCTGCGGCACCTGAAGGACCTCGGTGTCGAGGTGCACACCGAGTGCCGGGTGCGCGACGTGCGCTGCGTCGGCGGCGCGGTCCGCTCGGTGGAGATGGCCGACGGCTACGCCCTCGACGCCGACCTCACCGTCCTGGCCTGCGGCGTCCACCCGCGCGTGGGCCTCGCCCAGGCCGCGGGGCTCGACGTCCGCAAGGGCGTCGTCGTCGACGACGAACTGCGCACCTCCGACCCGCACATCCGGGCGATCGGCGACTGCGCCCAGCACGACGACACGCTGTACGGGCTGGCCACCCCGGCGCTGGAACAGGCCGACGTACTGGCCGAGGCGCTGGCCGGTGACGGGGGCGCCCGCTACACCGGCACCCGCGCCCTGACCCGGCTGACCCTGAACGGCCACACCGCACGTGACCACGCCACCTTCGACCTCGCCGCGTTCGGCGAGACGGAGGCGCTTCCGGGCGACGACGTCGTCCAGCTCACCGACGCCACCCGAGGCACCTACCGCAAGGTCGTCGTCCGCGACGACCGCGTGGTGGGCGGGGTCCTCGTCGGTGAACTCGGCACCGTCGGCGCGCTCGCGCGCGCCTGGGAGGGAGCAGAGCCGCTCCCCGCGGACGGCGCGCCACTGCTCCACCTGCTGACCAACGATGGAGGCTCCTGATGACCGCCACCCAGGGGGTCACCCCCACGATCGTGCTCGTCGGCCACGGCATGGTCGGCCAGCGCTTCCTCGAAGCGCTCGCCGAGCGCGGCCTGACCGCCACGCACCGCGTGGTCGTGCTGTGCGAGGAGCCGCGTCCCGCGTACGACCGCGTGCAGCTGACCTCGTACTTCTCGGGCACCACGCCGGACGAGCTGTCGATGACCGACATGGAGTTCATCGACAAGCACGCGATCGAGCTGCGGATCGGTGACCCGGCCGAGACGATCGACCGCGAGACGCGGACCGTCACGGCCCGCTCCGGCTTCACGGTCGGCTACGACATCCTGGTGCTGGCCACCGGTTCGTACCCGTTCGTCCCGCCGGTCCCGAACAAGGACGCCACCGGCTGCTTCGTCTACCGCACCATCGAGGACCTCCTCGCGATCGAGGAGTACGCCAAGACGGCCGAGGTCGGCGCCGTCGTCGGCGGCGGTCTGCTCGGCCTGGAGGCCGCGGGCGCGCTCAAGGGCCTCGGGCTGACCTCGCACATCGTGGAGTTCGCGCCGCGGCTGATGCCGGTGCAGGTCGACGACGGCGGCGGCGCGGCCCTGCTGCGCACCATCGAGGAGATGGGCCTGGGCGTCCACACCGGCGTGGGCACCCAGGAGATCGTCGTCGACGAGTCCGGCGCGGTGACCGGGATGAAGCTGTCCGACGGCTCCGAACTCGCCACCGACCTGGTCGTCTTCTCCGCCGGTGTCCGCCCCCGCGACCAGCTGGCCCGCGACTGCGGTCTGACGGTCGGCGAGCGCGGCGGCATCGCGGTGGACGAGCAGTGCCGCTCCGTCTCCGACCCGCACGTCTTCGCGATCGGCGAGTGCGCGCTGGCGGCGGACGGCAGGGTGTACGGCCTGGTGGCGCCCGGCAACGAGCAGGCGGAGACCGCCGCCGCGACGATCGCCGCCGAGGAGGCCGCCTTCACCGGCGCCGACCTGTCGACCAAGCTGAAGCTGCTCGGCGTGGACGTGGCGTCCTTCGGCGACGCGCACGGCACCACCGACGACTGCCTCGACGTCGTCTACTCCGACTCCCGCGCGGGCCTGTACAAGAAGCTGGTCGTCGCCCGGGACGGCACCCTGCTCGGCGGCATCCTCGTCGGTGACGCGGACGACTACGGCACCCTGCGCGCGTTCACCGGCTCGGTCCCGCCGGTCAAGCCGGAGTCGCTGGTCCTGCCCGCGGGGGTGGGCGCCCCGACGCAGCTCGGCCCGTCCGCGCTGCCGGACGACGCGATCATCTGCTCCTGCCACAACGTCTCCAAGGGCACCATCCGCGCGGCGGTCACCGACCACCAGTGCACCACCGTGCCCGAGGTGAAGAAGTGCACCAAGGCGGGCAGCGGCTGCGGCTCCTGTGTGAAGGTGCTCGGCCAGCTCGTCACCGCCGAGCTGGAAGCCAGCGGCGTCGAGGTCGACAAGGGCCTGTGCGCCTGCTTCTCGCAGACCCGCGAGGAGCTGTACGAGATCGTCCTGGCCCTGCGCATCAACTCCTTCCAGGACCTCCTGGACCGCTACGGCCGCGACGGCGCCCGGGGCGGCGAGGGCTGCGAGGTCTGCAAGCCCGCGGTGGGCTCGATCATCGCCTCCCTCGCCCCGACGATCGGCGCGAGCCCTTACGTCCTCGACGGCGAGCAGGCGGCCCTCCAGGACAGCAACGACCACTTCCTGGCCAACCTGCAGAAGAACGGCTCGTACTCCGTCGTCCCGCGCATCCCCGGCGGTGAGATCACCCCGGAGGGCCTCATCGTGATCGGCGAGATCGCCCGCGACTTCGGCCTCTACACGAAGATCACCGGCGGTCAGCGCATCGACATGTTCGGCGCGCGCGTCGAACAGCTCCCGATGATCTGGACCCGGCTCGTGGACGCGGGCTTCGAGTCCGGCCACGCCTACGGCAAGTCCCTGCGCACGGTGAAGTCCTGCGTCGGCCAGACCTGGTGCCGCTACGGCGTCCAGGACTCCGTCCGGATGGCCATCGACCTGGAGCTGCGCTACCGGGGCCTGCGCTCCCCGCACAAGCTGAAGTCGGCGGTGTCGGGCTGCGCCCGCGAGTGCGCCGAGGCCCAGTCGAAGGACTTCGGCGTGATCGCCACCTCCAACGGCTGGAACCTCTACGTCGGCGGCAACGGCGGCGCGACCCCGCGCCACGCGGATTTGCTGGCCCAGGACCTCACGGACGCCGAGCTGATCCGGCTGATCGACCGGTTCCTGATGTACTACATCCGCACCGCCGACCGGCTGGAGCGCACCTCCACCTGGCTGGAGCGGATCCCCGGCGGCCTCGACCACGTACGCGACGTGGTGGTGGAGGACTCCCTCGGCATCTGCGAGGAGCTGGAGTCCCTGATGTCGGCCCATGTCTCCCACTACCGCGACGAGTGGGCGGAGACCATCAACGACCCCGAGAAGCTGGCCCGGTTCGTGTCCTTCGTGAACGCGCCCGACACGCCCGACCCGGTCGTCGGCTTCGTCCCCGAACGCGACCAGATCAAGCCCGACCTGCCGTTGCTGTCCATCGGCATGCGCCCCGCGGATGCCGCGGCAGACGTCCTGGAAGGAAGCGCCCAGCGATGACCCTGGCACCCGAGACGACCGACCTCAAGATCCAGCTCCGGCTGGGCGACGACTGGTTCACGGCCTGCGACCTGAACCAGCTGATCCCCGGCCGTGGCGTGGCGGTCCTGCTGCCGGACGGCCGCCAGGCGGCCCTGTTCCGCGACCGCAAGGGGGAGCTGTACGCCATCGACAACCGCGACCCGTTCGGTGGCGCGGCGGTCCTCTCCCGCGGTCTCCTCGGCAGCCACCAGGACCGTACGTTCGTGGCGTCGCCCCTGCTGAAGCAGCGGTTCGACCTGCGGACCGGGGAGTGTCTGGACGAGGACGGGGTACGGATCGCGACCTACGAGGTACGGGCGGCCTGACCCCCGGGTTTCAGGGTGCCGTACGTCACCCCGGTCAGCCGCTCCGAGGCCGCCCAGAGGTATTCGCCCGCCCGGTCGTCGAGGGTCCACGGGGCCCGCGGTGACGGGGCGGGCGTACCGGTACCGCGCCAGGCGGCGAAGGACGGCCCGATGAACGCGTCGGCCCGCACCCGCGGCGCGGTCGCCGCGTACAGCACGGGCAGCGCACCCGCCTCGGCCGACTGCGCGAAGACCCGGTTCCCCAGTTCCGCCAGCCGCTCCCCGGCCCGGCTGCCGTCGGCCTGCGGCCCCCTGGTCTGCAGGTTGGTGGCGGCGTACCCGGGGTGGGCCGCCACCGCGGTCGCCTCCGCGTAGGACGCCTCCAGCCTGCGCGCCAGCTCATGGGTGAACAGCAGGTTGGCCGACTTGGACCGGGCGTAGGCGATCCAGCGCCGGTACCGACGCTCGCTGTTGAGGTCCCGGATGTCGATGTTGGCGAGCGCGTGCATCATGCTGGACACGGTGACGACCCGGGCGTCCGGCGTGGCCAGCAGCGCGGGCAGCAACAGCCCGGTGAGCGCGAAGTGCCCGAGGTGGTTGACCCCGAACTGCGTCTCGAACCCGTCGACGGTGGTCCCGTAAGGCAGCGCCATCACACCGGCGTTGTTGACGAGCAGATCGAGCCGCTCATGCCGGTACGCCGCCGCGAACTCCCGTACGCACCCCAGATCCCCGAGATCCAGCCGTACGACCTCGACGTCCGCGCCCGGCACCTCCCCGGCGATCCGCTCCACCGCCTCCCGCCCGCGCACCTCACTCCGGCACCCGAGCACCACGTGCGCGCCCTTGCGGGCCAGCTCGCGCGCGGCGACATAGCCGAGGCCGCTGTTGGCGCCGGTGACGACGGCGACACGGCCGGTCTGATCGGGGATGTGGTCTGCGGTCCAGCCCGCCATGGAGGCTCCTATCGGTCCCTGCCGGTTCCCTGCGTCGGCTCCCCCGGTGAGGGCAATGTATGCGGTGGGGTCGCCGACCGGCAGGGGGCGAGGGCCGAGGTAGAACCATTTGGCGGTAGGGGTGGGCGACGGAGGGCTGCCGGTGGGGCGTCCGGAGATACGCCCGTCCTTGGACCCGGCGATACGCCCGTCCTCGGGCCCGCCGGAGATACGCGCGTCCTCGGACCCGCGGGAGGTGTGTCCGCCCCCGGACCCGCGGGAGATGTGTCCGCCCCCGGACCCGCGGGAGGTGTGTCCGCCCCCGACGCGTCACACTCCCGCCATGAACATGCCCATGATCCCCCATGCTCCGTCCACTCCCCTCCCCTAGCGTCCCTGACCGCACCACCCCGCCACCGCCCGGCGGCGGGGCCGGTCACGACCCCTCCTGGAGTGAGAGTGGAACGTCGTAGCCTCCTGCGTGCGGCCGTCCTCGGCGGCTCAACGGCAGCCCTCGGTGGAAGCCTGTGGCGTGGCGCCGCGTACGCCGCGCCCGCCCAGCCCGGCGCGGGCCCCTACGGGGCACTCGGTTCCCCCGACGCCAACGGCATCAGCCTCCCCAGCGGCTTCACCAGCCGCGTGATCGCCCGTTCCGGCCAGCGGGTCGCGGGCACGTCGTACACCTGGCACAACGCCCCCGACGGAGGCGCCTGTTACGCGGACGGCACGGGCTGGATCTATGTCTCCAACTCGGAGATCAACCCGGGCGGCGGCGCGAGCGCGGTGAAGTTCTCCTCGACCGGCGCGATCACGGCGGCGTACCGCGTCCTGTCCAACACGCGGACCAACTGCGCGGGCGGCAAGACCCCGTGGAACACCTGGCTGTCCTGCGAGGAGGTGTCCCTCGGCTACGTCTACGAGACCGACCCGTGGGGCGTGAACGCGGCGGTCCGCCGGGACGCCATGGGCCGCTTCAAGCACGAGGCGGCGGCGGCCGACCCGGTGCGCAAGGTGATCTACCTGACCGAGGACGAGTCGAACGGCCGCCTGTACCGCTTCGTCCCGACCACCTGGGGCAACCTGTCGGCGGGCAAGCTCCAGGTCATGGTCGCGGGCTCGGCCACGTCGGGCTCCTTCACCTGGGCGGACATCCCGGACCCCGACGGCTCCCCCACGACGACCCGCACCCAGGTCTCCGGCTCGAAGTCCTTCAACGGCGGCGAGGGCTGCCACTACGCCGACGACAAGGTCTGGTTCACGACGAAGGGCGACAACAGGGTCTGGCAGCTGAACCTCCTGAACAACACCTACGAGCTGGCCTACGACGACTCCCTGGTCACCTCCGGCACGGCCCCCCTCACCGGTGTCGACAACATCACCGGCTCCTCCTCCGGCGACCTGTTCGTGGCGGAGGACGGCGGCACCATGGAGATCTGCGTGATCACCCCGGACGACGTGATCGCCCCGTTCCTCCGGATCGGCGGCCAGTCGTCCTCGGAGATCACGGGCCCGGCGTTCTCCCCGGACGGCAGGCGCCTGTACTTCTCCAGCCAGCGGGGCACGACGGGTTCGTCCTCGGGCGGCATCACGTACGAGGTGACGGGTCCGTTCAGGTCGTAGCGACGGGGTAAGCCCGCGAAGCACGCGGGGGGGCAGGACGGCACGGCACAGCATTCACGGCACCTCGCTGTCGAACTCCTGTCGAACGGCGGGAGTTGCTCGAATCCGCGCACCGGATCGAGTTTCATCGGAGCACAGGCACACCGCCCTGCCCCTCCTCCGCACGGAGACCACACCATGACGACTGGACACCACCCGAGCCCTTCCCGGCGCGCACTGCTGGTCGGCACGGCAGCAGCGGCACTGACGGCGACAGCGGGACCAGCCCAGGCGACACCCACCCCTGACCGCCCCACCTGGCCCACGGAGTTCCCCCTCCCCGACGGCTTCCTCCCCGAGGGCATCACCATCGGCGCCCGCCCGTACGCCTACATGGGCTCCCGGGCCAACGGCGCGGTCTACCGCACGGACCTGCGCACGGGCAGGGGCGAGACCCTCCACGAGGGCGCCCCGGGCACAGCGACCATCGGCCTCAAACTGGACGCCGACGGCCTCCTGTACCTGACAGGCGGCGCGGAGGGCACGGCCCGCCTGGTGGACGCCCGAACAGGCACCCTCCGCAAGACCTTCCAGCTGACCACCACAACCCCGTGCTTCATCAACGACGTCATCCTCACGGGCGACCGCGCCTGGTTCACGGACTCCCGCAACCCGGTCCTCTACGGCGTCCCGAGGGGCGGCAAGGGCCAGATCCGCGCCCTCCCCCTCACGGGCGACTGGGACCAACTCCCCGACATCATCAACGCGAACGGCCTCGTGGCCACCCCGGACGGCCGAGGCCTGATCGTCGTCAAGAGCACCCCGGGCACCCTGTACCACGTCTCCCTGCGCACGGGCGAGGCCAGGCAACTCACCCTGCACGGCGCGGACTCGGTCCTCAACGGCGACGGCCTCCTCCGCCTCGGCCGCACGCTCTACGTCGTCCAGAACCGCCTCAACCTGATCAGCGTCTGGCACCTGAACCGCACCCTCACCACGGCCACCCTGCACCACACCATCACGGACCCCCGCTTCGACGTCCCCACCACAGCCGCCCACCACGGCAACCGCCTGTACCTGGTCAACGCCCGCTTCACGAGCCCGCAGACACCGGAGACGACGTTTACCGGGGTGGCGGTCCCGCTCTGACCCTCACCGAGATCGACGCGCGCCTGCGTGCGGGACCGCGACCTTCGGCGAGCGTTCACAGGCGCGCGTCCCCCTCCCCGCCACCACCGAAATGCCCGACGCCGCGACACCCGCTGGGAGAAGACAACGTTTTTGCGCCGCTCGAAAGGGTGAACGCCCCCGCGATCGTGTGGTTCGCGGTCCCGTGGCGCAGCATCGTGGCGTCATGGTCACATCCACCCACGAGACCTCGCACCGGATCTTCCAGGACCATCCGGAGGTTCTCGCACCCATCTTCGAGGCGTTGGGCCTGCCGCCACCGGTCAAGGCGGACATCGAGCCCCTCACCCCGGACACCACGGAGCTGAAGCCGCTGGAACGCCGTGTCGACACGGTACTCAGGATCGACCCGGCGAACGGCGACAGCTTCCTGCTCGCCATCGAGGCGCAGACCCGCCCCGCCGACGACAAGGCGGTCAACTGGCCGTACTATCTGGCCTACCTGTCTGCCAAGTTCCGTCTGCCGGTGCTGCTGGTCGCCATCTGCCGTAAGCGGTCCACCGCTCGGTGGGCTGCGGGGCCCTTCGAGAACCGTGTCGGGCCCTGGCTGAGTCAGGTCACGCGGCCGTTCGTGCTCGGGCCGGACTCCGTTCCCGAGATCACCGATGAGGTGGTGGTGGCACGGCAGCCCGCTCTGGCGACGTTCAGCGCCATCGTTCACAGTGAGAGCCGGGGCATTGAGGCCATACTGCATCTGCTGGCCCGCGGTATGCGGTCGTTCGACAAGGAGACGGCCGGCTACTGGTCGGAACTGCTGGAAGTGGGCCTGGGGGACACCTCGGCCCGGGAGACGTGGAGAGAGCTACAGAAAATGGTCGCCAGCTACTTCCCCGGCAGGGGCACCCTGATCGAAGAGACCTTCCTGGACGGCGAAGCGAAGGGCGTGGTCAAGGGCGAGGTCAAAGGCAAAGCTGACGGTGTGCTGCGCGTCCTCGAAGCCCGCGGCATCCCCGTCCCCGACACCGTACGCGACCGTGTCACCGCCTGTACCGACCTCGCCCGCCTCGACGACCTCCTGGTGCGCGCCATCACCGTGGAGCAGGCGGAGGAACTGTTCGACGAGGAGACAGGGCAGGCGAGCTGACGCCCGGACGGGCGCGACAGTGCCCCGCTGGCGCGTCCGTTCACCGTGCCGCTCCATCGTCCGCCGAAAGGCCGTCGCCGGGAGTTGCCCAGCCGCCCCGACATCCGTCGGCTCGGTCCGCCGATCGACACGCGTCCCTGCCTCCCCACCGAGCTGAACGCCCTGCTCGCTCCCCTGCGCGGTCTGCGCCCCACGGACTGGCGCAAGGCGGCGCTGCCCCGCTCGACCGTGCACGACCTCGCCGCTCACGTCCTCGGCGACTACTACGGCCGCCTGGGTCTCACCCGCGACGGATACCGGCACGTGGCGAGGCCCGGCGAAGGGTAGGAGGCGTTCGTCCACCGCACCAACCTGGAATGGGTGGACCTGCACGCCGATGTCACGCCCACCTCTCTCATCGACGACTTGGAGGCAGCCGGGACGGAGCTCGCCGCCCGTTGGGCCACCGCGGACCTCGACGCACCCGCCCTGGGCGTCTCCTGGGCAGGGACTGACCCCATCCCCCTTTACAGAACGCCCACACATGAGCGGAGAGCTACCGTCCGGTCACGTCACGTTCGCATCACGGGTCGTTTATTTCGCCGCAGTTGCCAACAGGCCCTCCCATACCTTCGTCCCCTCATCATCCGTATGAATCGAAGCTGGGGGGCTCCCTGATGAAGTCGTTCCGCAAGCCCATGGCCGTCGCTGTCGCCGGTCTCGCCCTGGCCGTGCTTCCGGCCACCGCCGTCGCCCACGACGGCAGCCACCCGTTCTCCAACTGCACCGAGGCGTACGAGAACGGGCACGCCAACATCCCCGAGACCGACGAGCACTACGGCAAGCACCTCGACCGCGACGAAGACGGCATCGGCTGCGACCAGCCGCCCGCGGACTTCGTCCCCGCCGGGGACGACGACGCCGCAGGGCAGGAAGGCACCGACCTGGCCGAGACCGGCGGCGACAGCACCACCCTCTACCTCGCGGGCGGCGGCGCCGCCGTGCTGCTCGCCGGGGGCGGCGTCCTGTACCTGACGGCCAGGCGGCGCAACGCCAACTGACCGACGCCCGGGGAGAACACTCCGGCCCGCGAGACATGGAGAGAGCTGCGGAACATGGTCGCCAGTTACTTCCCCGGCCGGGGCACCCTCATCGAGGAGACCTACCTCAAGGGCGAAGCCCAGGGCATGGCCGCAGGCAAGGCCGCAGGCGTCCTGCGCGTCCTCGAAGCCCGTGGTCTCCCCGTCTCCGACACCGTGCGGGACCGCGTAACCGCCTGCACCGACCTCTCCCGCCTCGACGGCCTCCTCGTCCGCGCCATCACCGTCGAGCAGGCGGAGGCGCTGTTCGAGGAGGGCTGAGGCGCGGACGGAGGGGGCGGCATCCCCCGCACAGGGATGCCGCCCCCTCCTCGTGCACCGGGGCCGTCGCTGATCGGTGAGGGTCGGGTGACAAGCGACGGCCCCGGGGGCCAACAGGGGTCAGCGGTGGTCGCTGCCCGTCGACTGGGATGCCGCCCGGCCCGCCTCCAGGCGGGCGACGGGGATGCGGAACGGTGAGCAGGAGACGTAGTCCAGGCCCACCTCGTGGAAGAAGTGGACGGACTCGGGGTCGCCGCCGTGTTCGCCGCAGACACCGAGCTTCAGGTCGGGGCGGGTCTCGCGGCCCGCCTTGGCCGCCGCGGCGACCAGGGAGCCGACGCCGTCCTTGTCGATCGTCTCGAAGGGGGAGACGCCGAAGATGCCCTTCTCCAGGTAGGCCGTGAAGAAGGAGGCCTCCACGTCGTCACGGCTGAAGCCCCACACGGTCTGGGTGAGGTCGTTCGTGCCGAAGCTGAAGAACTGGGCCGCCTCGGCGATCTGACCGGCGGTCAGCGCGGCGCGCGGGAGTTCGATCATCGTGCCGATGGAGAGCTTCAGGCGCGTGCCCGTCGCCGACTCGACCTCCTCGATGACCTTGTCCGCTTCCTCGCGCACGATCTCCAGTTCCTGGACCGTGCCCACCAGCGGGATCATGATCTCGGCACGCGGGTCGCCCTTGGCCGCCTTGCGCTCGGCAGCGGCTTCGGCGATGGCCCGTACCTGCATCGTGAAGAGGCCCGGGATGACCAGGCCGAGCCGCACGCCGCGCAGGCCCAGCATCGGGTTCTGTTCGTGCAGGCGGTGGACCGCCTGGAGCAGGCGGAGTTCGTTCTCGTGGGGCTCCTGGCGGGACTCGGCCAGGGCCACGCGGACCGACAGTTCCGTGATGTCGGGGAGGAACTCGTGGAGCGGGGGGTCCAGGAGGCGGATCGTGACCGGGAGGCCGTCCATCGCCTCGAAGAGTTCGACGAAGTCCCGCTTCTGGAGGGGGAGGAGTTCCTTCAGTGACTCCTCGCGCTCCTGCTGGGTGTCCGCCAGGATCAGGCGTTCCACCAGTTCACGGCGGTCACCCAGGAACATGTGCTCCGTGCGGCACAGGCCGATGCCCTGCGCGCCGAAGCGGCGGGCCCGCAGCGCGTCCTCGGCGTTGTCCGCGTTGGCGCGTACCCGCAGGCGGCGCTTGCGGTCGGCGAAGGCCATGATGCGGTGGACGGCCTCGACCAGTTCGTCGGCGTCGTCGGCGCCCGCGTGCATCCGGCCCTCGAAGTACTCGACCACCGGGGACGGGACCACCGGGACCTCGCCCAGGTAGACCTTGCCCGTCGAGCCGTCGATCGAGATGACGTCGCCTTCCTCGACGACGTGACCGCCGGGGACCGTCATGCGGCGGCGCTTGGTGTCGACCTCCAGCTCCTCCGCGCCGCAGACACAGGTCTTGCCCATGCCGCGCGCCACGACGGCCGCGTGGGACGTCTTGCCGCCCCGCGAGGTCAGGATGCCCTCCGCCGCGATCATGCCGTCCAGGTCGTCGGGGTTCGTCTCGCGGCGGATCAGGATGACCTGCTCGCCGGAGCGGGACCACTTCACCGCGGTGTACGAGTCGAAGACCGCCTTGCCCACCGCGGCGCCCGGCGACGCCGCGATGCCCCGGCCGACCTGCTCGACCTTCGCCTCGTCGTCGAACCGGGGGAACATCAGCTGGGCGAGCTGCGCGCCGTTGACGCGCTGGAGCGCCTCGGCCTCGTCGATCAGGCCCTGGTCGACCAGCTGGGTCGCGATGCGGAAGGCCGCGCCCGCGGTGCGCTTGCCGACACGGGTCTGGAGCATCCAGAGCTGGCCGCGCTCGATGGTGAACTCGATGTCGCAGAGGTCCTTGTAGTGGTTCTCCAGGGTCTCCATGATCTGCATCAGCTGGTCGTACGACTTCTTGTCGATCGACTCCAGCTCCGCCAGCGGGACCGTGTTGCGGATGCCCGCGACGACGTCCTCGCCCTGCGCGTTCTGCAGGTAGTCGCCGTAGACGCCCTGGTGGCCGGAGGCGGGGTCACGGGTGAAGGCCACGCCCGTGCCCGAGTCCGGGCCCAGGTTGCCGAAGACCATCGAGCAGACGTTGACGGCGGTGCCCAGGTCGTGCGGGATGCGCTCCTGGCGGCGGTAGAGCTTCGCGCGGTCGCCGTTCCACGAGTCGAAGACCGCCTTGATGGCGAGGTCCATCTGCTCGCGGGGGTCCTGCGGGAAGTCCCGCCCGGCCTCCTTCTTCACGATCTTCTTGAAGGTGGTGACCAGCTTCTTCAGGTCCGCGGCCTCCAGCTCGGTGTCGACCGCGACCTTCTTGGCCTCCTTGGCCTTCTCCAGCGCGTCCTCGAAGAGGTCGCCGTCGACGCCGAGGACGGTCTTGCCGAACATCTGGATGAGGCGGCGGTAGGAGTCCCACGCGAAGCGGTCGTCGCCCGCCTGCTTGGCCAGGCCCTGGACCGACCTGTCGGAGAGGCCGATGTTCAGGACCGTGTCCATCATGCCGGGCATGGAGAACTTGGCGCCCGAGCGGACCGAGACCAGCAGGGGGTTGTCGGCCTGGCCCAGCTTCTTGCCCATGCGCTGCTCCAGCGCGTCGAGGTGCGCACTCACCTCGTCACGCAGTGCCGCGGGCTCCTCACCGCTGTCGAGGTAGACCTTGCAGGCCTCGGTGGTGATGGTGAAGCCCGGAGGGACGGGGAGCCCCAGGTTGGTCATCTCGGCGAGGTTGGCACCCTTGCCGCCGAGCAGGTCCTTGAGGTCCTTGTTGCCCTCGGTGAAGTCATAAACGAACTTCACGCCCTCAACGCTGGCGCCGGGATCGGCTCCCTGAAGATCTTTGTTTTCCGACACGGGTCTCGACTCCTCGAGGACGCGGTGGCTGCCCTGACGGCGAGGAACATACCCAGATCGAAGGCGTCTGGGTACGTCCACTCGTGCGTCATGCGCCCGTAACCGGTCGTCCGCCACTGGATCGAAAGTCAAGGCTTGGTAAGCAGTTACGGGTTCTTGTTTTCACTTCTTGAAGCCATCAACCCCCGTAGACCGCGATTATCGCTCACGTGAGCGCCGCACGGCACGTCTGATTTCGATCGATGAACGATCAAGGGGTGGCACTCAGTGCCACCCCTTGGAGAAGTGCAGTCGCTCAAGATCCGCTCATCTGAGCGCAACCCTTATCAGGGGTGGCGAGAATCACGCTGCCACACGGCGCGGGATTTCACCATGCGGACGTGCGCGCGGACGCGTACGCCCGGCGGAAACACGGACGTCACACGCCCAGCGCGCGCAACCGCGCCTCCACCCGCTCCGGCGCGTACAGGTGCTCCACCACCAGCGCCCCCGCCCCCACCAGCCCCGCCCGCTCCCCCAGCCGCGAGGTCACCACGTCCAGATGAGCGGTGGAGCGGGACAGCGCCCGCTGGTACAGCAGCTCCCGTACGCCCGTCACGAACGCGGTTCCGGCCAAATCCCCGGCGATCATCAGCACGCCCGGGTTCAGCAGCGTCACCACGGTCGCCAGGACGTCCCCGACCCGGCGCCCCGCCTCCCGCGCGAGCCCCACCGCCTCCGGATGCCCGGACGCCAGCAGGTCCCGCACATCCGAGCCGGACGCCGCCGGGACCCCGGCCGAGGCCAGCCGCCGCGCCACGGCGCCCCCGCTGGCGATCGCGGCCAGACAGCCGTACGACCCGCAGCGGCACAGCGTCTCCGCGCCCTCCGGGACCCGGATGTGCCCGATGTCCCCCGCGCCGCCGTCGATGCCGCGGTAGACCGAGCCGTCCACCACGACCCCGGCGCCGATCCCGGTGGAGACCTTGACCAGGACGAAGGCCGAGCAGTCGGGATAGCCGGTGCGCTGTTCGCCGTACGCCATCAGGTTGGCGTCGTTGTCGACGAGGACCGGGACGGGCGGGGCGCCGGTGTGCTCGGTGAAGGCGCGGGCCAGGCGGCCGGTTGTGTCGTAGCCGTCCCAGCCGGGCATGATCGGCGGCTGGACGACCCGGCCGGTCTCCCGGTCCACCGGGCCCGGCACCGCGAGGCCGATGCCGCAGACCTCCGGCGCGCGGTGGCCCGCCTTCTCCAGCAACTCGGCGAACCAGCGGCCCAGTTCGCCGAGGACCGCTTCCGGGCCGTCCTCGATGACCAGCGTGCCGCCGTGCTCGGCGAGGATCTCGCCGGTGAGGGAGAGCACCGCCGCGCGCGCGTGCCGGGTGTCCAGGTCGGCCGCGAGGACGACCGCGTGCTCGTCGTCGAACTCCAGGGTGATGGAGGGCCGTCCGCCCAGCGGTGAGTCCACCGGGCCGCCCGCGCCCTCGCGCAGCCAGCCCGCGCGGAACAGCCGGTCGAGGCGCTGGCCCACGGTGGCCCGGGACAGCCCCGTGGCCTGCTGGAGCGCGCCGCGCGTGGTGGCGCGTCCGCTGCGCACCAGTTCGAGCAGTTCGCCGGAGCTGGCCTGGCCCCGGACACCGTGACTCCGAGCACCGCGTGCGGACATCTGCGCACCCCCTTGTGTTTCTCAAGCTTGCATTACATATTGAGTTTTGCGTGTTAAATAGACGTAACCCTACGGTAGCCGCTGCCGAACCCATCAGCCGTACGCGTCTTCGGGGAGCCCCGAGTGGATCGACCAGCACAAGTCATCGCCCGCCCTACGGATCGCGCTGTTGCATACAATCCGGGCACAGCGACCGATTCCCTGCACCTCAGGGCAGCACGCGTGCTGGCGGACAACTGGACCGGAGCCTCCACCGTCCCCTCGCGCGGTCTGTACCCGCACCAGTGGTCCTGGGACTCCGCGTTCATCGCGATCGGACTGCGGCACCTGTCGCCGTTACGCGCGCAGACGGAGCTGGAGACGCTGCTGGCGGCCCAGTGGGGCGACGGACGCGTCCCGCACATCGTCTTCAACCCCTCCGTCCCGCTCGACGCCTACTTCCCGAGCCCCGACTTCTGGCGCTCCTCGACCGCGGGGCGCGCTGCGGGCGCCCCGCGCACCGTACAGACCTCCGGGATCGTGCAGCCACCGGTGCACGCGCTGGCGGCCTGGCTGGTGCACCGCGCCGATCCGGGGCTGTCGCGGGCGCGCGGCTTCCTCTCCACGGTGTATCCCCGT
The DNA here is from genome assembly GCF_042796855.1 of Streptomyces sp. NPDC057877. Classification (NCBI taxonomy): domain Bacteria; kingdom Bacillati; phylum Actinomycetota; class Actinomycetes; order Kitasatosporales; family Streptomycetaceae; genus Streptomyces; species Streptomyces sp. NPDC057877. Next base: position 606,395 of record NZ_JBHVMS010000004.1, on the reverse strand, counting down.
CTCGCGGCCTGGCACCGCTATCTGCTGCACCGGCGTGACCTCGGCGGCGGCTCGCTGGCGTCCGTCGTCCACCCCTGGGAGCAGGGCATGGACAACAGTCCCTGCTGGGACGCCCCGCTCGCCCGTGTCACCCCCGCCCCGGCCCGCTCCTTCCGCCGCGCCGACCTCGACCACGGCGCCCCGGAGGACCGGCCGACGGACCTGGACTACGGGCGGTACGTGCGCCTGGCGACGGACTACCGGGACCGGGGGTACGACGACGGGCCGAACTCCCTGGCAGGCCCGGACGCCTTCGCCGTGGAGGACCCCGCCTTCAACGCCCTCCTCATCGCCTCCGAGCACGCCCTCGCCCGCATCGCCCGCGAGCTGGGCGCCACCGGCACCGCCCGGCACGCGCGCGCGGAGCGGCTGACGGCGGCGCTGGTGGAGCGGCTGTGGGACCCCGCGCGCGGGATGTTCCTGTGCCGGGACGTGATCGGCGGCGGGCTGATCGGCGAGCGCGGCGTCTCCGGCCTGGTGCCGCTGCTGCTGCCGACGCTCCCGCGCGACATCGCCACCACCCTGGTGCGCTCGCTGAGCGGCCCGCACTTCGGGCTCGGCTCCCTCACCCGCCTCGTCCCCAGCTACGACCTGCGCGGCGAGGCCTTCGACCCGCACCGCTACTGGCGGGGCCCGGCCTGGTTCAACACCGGCTGGCTGCTGGAGCGCGGGCTGCGGCAGCACGGCGAACGGGGCAGGGCCGACGCCCTGCGCCGGGCGCTCCTGCGCACCGCCGACGCCTCCGGTTTCGCGGAGTACGTCGACCCGTACACCGGCGAGGCCTGCGGCACGGCCAGCTTCAGCTGGACCGCGGCCCTCGCCCTGGACCTGCTGCACGACCAGCCCTCATGGGACAAGGGCGGCAGGACCGACGAGGACACGGCCACGGCACTCAAGGGAGGGGACCGGGGATGACGGACCGGCATCATCTGCTCGTGTACGGGGGGACGTTCGCGGCCGTGGGCGACCGCGGCAACATCAGCGGGGTCCGCGGCGGCACCGACTCCGACGGGCTGCCCGACGGCATGTTCGTGCGCGACGCCCGGCACCTGAGCCGCTGGCAGCTCACCGTCGACGGGGCGGTGCCCGAGGCGCTGACGCCGGTGGCCGGTGGGGACACCGCCCGCTGTGTGCTCGTACCGCGCGGTGGCCGTCAGGAGCCGCCCGCGTACACACTCTTCCGTGAACAGGCCGTCGGTGACGGCTCGTTCGTGGAGTTGATCCGGGTCAGCGGCAACCGCCCGGTGCCCACCACGGTCCGGCTGGCGCTCACCGTGGACGCCGACTTCGCCGACCAGTTCGAGCTGCGCTCCGACCACCGCACCTACGCCAAGTCCGGCGCCGTCCGCCGCCGCCAGGTCCTCGACGACGGCGTGGAGTTCACCTACCGGCGCGGTACCTGGCAGTCCCGTACGACGGTGACCGCCGACCCGGCCCCCGACGGCGTGGAGGAGACCGGTACCGGCGCCCGCCGTCTGGTGTGGACGCTGGATCTCGAGCCGCACGGCACGGCCGAGCTGACCCTGCGCGTGATCGCCCGCCCGCACGGCGAGAAGCGGGCGCTGCGGGTGCCCCGCTCCCCCGCCGCGGTCAGTGAGCAACTGCTGGCGCGGGAGGGCGAGTTCGTCGAGGGCGTCGCCTTCCCCACCGGCTGGCCCGAGCTGGCCGCGGCCTGTGCGCGCGGGCTCGCGGACCTGGCCGCGCTCCAGGTCCCGGCCACCGGACCGGACGGCGAGGAACTGCGCGTCCCGGCCGCCGGAGCGCCCTGGTTCCTCACCCTGCTGGGCCGTGACGCCCTGCTGACCTCCCTCTTCGCGCTCCCCTACCGCCCGAAGCTGGCCGCCGCCACCCTGCCCGCGCTCGCCGCGACCCAGGCCACCGACACCCAGGTGGGTTCGGTGGCCCAGCCGGGCAAGATCGTGCACGAGGTGCGCCACGGCGAGCTGGCCCACTTCGGGCAGGTGCCGTACGGCCGTTACTACGGCTCGGTCGACGCCACCCCGCTCTTCCTCGTCCTGCTCGGCGCGTACGTCGAGCAGACCGGCGACACCGCACTCGCCCGCCGCCTTGAGCCGCACGCCCGCGCGGCCGTCGGCTGGATGCTGGACCACGGCGGACTGACCTCGCGCGGCTATCTCGTCTACCGCGCCGACCAGGGCGGCCTCGCCAACCAGAACTGGAAGGACTCCCCCGGCGCCATCTGCTCGGCCGACGGAAGCAGGCCGAGCGGGCCGGTGATGGCGGCGGGGGCCCAGGGCTACGCGTACGACGCCCTGCGCCGCACGGCCTGGCTGGCGCGCACGGCGTGGGAGGACGAGACGTACGCCGCGCTCCTCGAACAGGCCGCCGGGGACCTCCGGGACCGTTTCCAGCGGGACTTCTGGATGCCGGAGCACTCCTTCCCGGCGCTCGCCCTGGACGGCGACGGCCGCCAGGTCGACGCCATCGCCTCCGACGCCGGGCACCTGCTGTGGTCCGGGCTGCTCGACAAGGAGTACGGCGAACTGGTCGGGCGACGGCTCCTGGAACCCGACTTCTTCTCCGGCTGGGGCGTACGGACGCTCGCCGCCGGACAACCGGCGTACCACCCGCTGTCGTACCACCGCGGTTCGGTCTGGCCGCACGACAACGCGCTGATCACCCTGGGCCTGTCCCGCTACGGCCTGCACGACGAGGCCCGCACGGTCGCGCACGCCCTGGTGGACGCGGCGACAGCGACCGGGCACCGGCTGCCCGAGGTGCTCGCGGGGTACGGGAGGGACACCCACGCGGAGCCGGTGCCGTATCCGCACGCGTGCGTGCGGGAGTCCCGGTCGGCCGCGGCACCGCTGGCGCTGCTGACCGCGGTGGGGGGCGCTTGAAGAGGGCGCGGGCGCGGTGAACGCGGCACGGCGGCGGGCCGTACGGGATGACGGTGGACCCGCTACGCACGGAAGGACCTTCGGGTGCCTGTCTTCACGCGCTCGCGTCACTCCCAGGAGCCCGGCTCCGGGGAGGACGCACCTGACACGACGACCGAGGCGGACAAGGAGGACGTTCCTGAGCGACAGCCCCTCCCCGCCCGCCTCACCACGCGCGTGCTCGACTGGCGCACCGCGCACCCGCAGGCCGTCCGCGCCCTCCGCCACACCCTCACCGCCACCTGCGCCGCCCTGATCCTGGGCGCCCTGCTGCTCCCGAACGCCCCCGACGCCGTACGTCCCTCCCAGTTCCTGCGCATCCCCGCGGAGGCGATCGTCGGCGTGGCGGTGCTGCTGGCGCTGCCCGGCCGTCGCTCCCGTACGGCGCTGGCGGTGCTCACCGGGATCGGGCTCGGGTCGCTGACGGTCCTGAACCTCCTGGACATCGGCTTCAAGGAATACCTGGGCCGGGGCTTCAACGTCGTACTGGACTGGGAGTTGCTCGACGACGCGCAGTCGTACCAGAAGGACACGACGGGCAGCGCGGCGACGACGGCCGCGACGATCGCCATCGGGATCGCGGTGCTGGTCCTCTTCGCGGCATTGATCCTCGCGGCCATGAGGCTCGGCGACCTCCTGGCCCGCAACCGCACGGCGGCGACCAAGGGCACGCTGATCGCGGGCACGGTCTGGATCACCTGCTCCACCCTCGGCCTCCAGGTCGCCGGGGTGCCGCTCGCCGCCGACCGCGCCGCCGACACGCTGACCACCCAGTCGCGGCGGGTGAAGGCGACCCTGCGCGACGAGGCGGCGTTCGCGAAGGAGGCCGGTCAGGACGTCTACGGCGCCACCCCGCCCGCCCAGTTGGTGCCGGACCTGCGCGGCAAGGACGTGCTGTTCACGTTCATCGAGAGCTACGGCCGCAGCGCCCTGGAGGACCCGCTGATCGAGCCGGGCGTGGGCGAGGCGCTGGAGACCGGCAAGGACGCCCTGGCCGGGGCGGGCTTCCACGCCAGGAGCGGCTGGCTGACGTCGGCGACGTACGGTGGCAGCAGTTGGCTCGGCCACTCCACGTTCCTGTCGGGCCTGTGGATCGACAACCAGCAGCGGTACCGCACCGTGACCGCGAGCGACCACCTCACCCTCACCAAGATCTTCCAGAAGACGGGCGACTGGCGCACGGTCGGCATCGTGCCGGGTGTGCAGAAGGGCTGGCCGGAGGCGGAGTTCTTCGGCCTGGACCATGTCTACGACGCCTTCCACCTCGGCTACCAGGGCCCGAAGTTCAGTTGGTCGACGATGCCGGACCAGTACACGCTGGAGGCGTTCCAGCGGCTGGAGCACGGCAAGGAGCGGGACGAGCCGCTGATGGCGGAGATCATCCTGACCTCCAGCCACCAGCCGTGGGCGCCGCTGCCGACCATGGTCGACTGGGACGACCTCGGCGACGGCCGCCTCTTCGAGGGCATCGAGAAGGCGGGCGCCGACCCCAGGGAGGTCGTCCCCGACTCCGACCGCTCCAAGCAGGAGTACGGCAAGTCGATCGCGTACTCGGTGACCAGCCTCACCCAGTGGCTGGAGCGCTACGGCAGTGAGGACACCGTCCTGGTCTTCCTCGGCGACCACCAGCCCCTGCCCCGGGTCAGCGGCGACAACGCCAGCCGTGACGTCCCGGTGTCGATCGTCGCCAAGGACCCCGAGGTGCTGGACAAGATCGCCGACTGGAACTGGGCGGACGGCCTCCGGCCCGCCGCCGACACCCCGGTGTGGCGGATGGACACCTTCCGCGACCGCTTCCTGACGGCGTACGGCTCTACGCCGGGGCCGTCCGGGAAGTGACCGGTCGGGGCCGCTCAGCCGCCGGAGGTGTCCAGCTCGGCGTCCTCGCCGACGCCCGCGCAGTCGTAGGGGTCCTTCAGCCAGCCGTCGGGCAGGACGACGCGGTTGTTGCCGGAGGTACGGCCGCGCGGCCCGTCGGCGCCGACGGGCCAGGCCTGGTCGAGGTCCAGCTCGTCGAGCCCGGCGCGCAGTTCCGCGAGCGAGGAGGTGATCGCGAGCCGCTTGCGCATCTCGGAGCCGACCGCGAAGCCCTTCAGGTACCAGGCGACGTGCTTGCGGAAGTCGATGACGCCCCGGGACTTGTCACCGATCCACTCCCCGAGCAGGGTGGCGTGCCGGACCATGACGTCGGCGACCTCGCGCAGGGTGGGCCGGGCGATGTCGGCCTCCCGCCCCTCGAAGGCGGCGACCAGATCCGCGAACAGCCACGGCCGCCCGAGACACCCGCGCCCGACCACGACGCCGTCGCAGCCGGTCTGCCGCACCATGCGCACCGCGTCCTCGGCGGACCAGATGTCGCCGTTGCCGAGCACCGGGATCTCCGGGACGTGCTCCTTCAGCCGGGCGATGGCGTCCCAGTCGGCGGTGCCGCCGTAGTGCTGGGCGGCGGTGCGGCCGTGCAGCGCGATGGCGGTGACGCCCTCCTCGACGGCGATCCGTCCGGCGTCGAGGTAGGTGACGTGGTCGTCGTCGATGCCGATGCGCATCTTCATGGTGACGGGGAGATCACCGGCGCCGCTGACGGCCTCGCGCAGGATGGCCCGCAGCAGCGGGCGCTTGTACGGCAGCGCGGAGCCGCCGCCCTTCCGGGTCACCTTCGGGACCGGGCAGCCGAAGTTCAGGTCGATGTGGTCGGCCAGGTCCTCCTCCGCGATCATGCGGACGGCCTTGCCGACGGTCGCCGGGTCCACGCCGTACAGCTGGATGGAGCGCGGCTTCTCGGTCGCGTCGAAGTGCACCAGCTGCATGGTCTTCTCGTTGCGCTCGACCAGCGCCCGGGTCGTGATCATCTCGCTCACGAACAGGCCCTTGCCCTCGCTGAACTCCCTGCACAGGGTGCGGAAGGGCGCGTTGGTGATCCCGGCCATGGGGGCCAGGACGACGGGCGGTGTGACGGTGTGCGGGCCGATGCGCAGGGGCTTGACGGGCGTGGGCATTGCTCCATTGTCCCGTATGGCGCGGGGTGCGGTGAAACCCGTCATGTGACCGCCCCGAGCCCCTGTTGATGTTGCGTTTGCGGCACACTCAGCCGCATGCCTTCGACGAGCACGAGCAAGGTCAGCCGCTGGGACCAGCACGGGCGCGAGCACGTGGTGCGGGTCGAGCGCCGTGGGGTGCAGCGGACGATCCGGTGCGACACCTGCGGGTGGCGGCAGGGGGCGCAGTTCCTGCCGTGGCTGAAGGCGGAGGAGTATCTGGCGGAGGCGCACCAGGCGACGGTGGACCCGGCTCGGCGGTCCTCGGCCTAGCGGGGCCCGCCCCTCAGGCCCACCCCGCCGGTCGAGCCCGCAGCCCCCGTGGATCCCGGGCCCGCCCGTCAGGCCCGCAGCCCCCGCAACAACAGCCCCACCAGTTCCTCGAACTCCGCCTCGATGCCCGGCTTGGTCCACTCGGCGGCGTGGGCGGGATCGTGGAACATCTGGGTGGCGTAGAAGACAGCGCGGGCACTGGCCGCCGGGTCGTCGGCGCGGAAGACACCCGCGGTGACACCGTCCCCGATGATCCGGGTGAGCTGGCCGGTCAGGTCGGCGAGGTGTTCGCCGACCACGGAGCCGCTCTCGTTGACCAGCACCTTGTACGTGGCGAACAGCTCGGGGTCGTCGCCCGCCTTGCGCCGCTTGGCCTCGAACAGGGCCCGCAGCCAGTCCCGCAGCCGGTCACCGGGATCGCGGTCCCCGTCGGTGACGAGGCCGACGAGCACCTCGGACGTGCGGTCCAGCCAGCGCTTCGTCACCGCCTCCCGCAGCGCCGCCTTGGTGCGGAAGTGCCGGTAGACGCTGCCGTGGCTGACGCCGAGCGCCCGGGCCACGTCGACCACGGTGGCCTTGGCCGGGCCATGGCGGCGCAGCACCTCCTCGGTCGCCTCGAGGATGCGCTCGGCGGTCAGGGTCTCACTGGTCGGTGGCATGGCTCAGACCGTACCCGCAACGTCCACGACCCCGGTCGACACGGTGGACGCGGTCACGGCCACCGTCACCGCTCGCTGTCGAGCTGCGCCATCTGCGCCGCGGGGTAGCGGTCACCCGCCGCCGCGTCCGCGGGCACGGCGTCCTCGATGGCCCGCAGGTCCGCCGCGTCCAGCGTGACGTCCAGCGCGCCCAGCGCCTCCGTCAGCCGCTCGCGCGTGCGGGCGCCGATCAGGGGCACGATGTCCTCGCCCCGGCCGAGCACCCAGGCGATGGCGATCTGGGCGACGGTCACGCCCTTCCGCTCGGCGATCTTCCGCAGCGCCTCCACGAGGGCGAGGTTGTGGGAGAGGTTCTCGCCCTGGAAGCGCGGCGACACGGCGCGGAAGTCCTGGGCGGAGAGCTGCCGGTCGGGAGCGAAGTGGCCGGAGATCAGGCCACGGGAGAGCACGCCGTACGCCGTGATGCCGATGCCCAGTTCCCGGGTGGTCGGCAGGATGGTGTCCTCGACGCCCCGGGAGATCAGCGAGTACTCGATCTGGAGGTCCACGATCGGCGCGGTCGCGGCGGCCCGGCGGATGGTCTCGGCGCCGACCTCGCTGAGGCCGATGTGCCGTACGTACCCCTGCTCGACCAGTTCGGCGATGGCGCCGACGGTCTCCTCGACGGGCACCTGCGGGTCGAGGCGGGAGGCCCGGAAGACGTCGATGTGGTCGACGCCGAGGCGCTGCAGCGAGTGCGCCGCGAAGTTCTTCACCGCGGCCGGGCGGCCGTCGAAGCCGAGCCAGCTGCCGTCCGGGCCGCGCAGGGAGCCGAACTTCACACTGAGCAGCGCCTGTTCCCGCCGGGCGGCGGGCGCGGTGCGCAGGGCTTCGTTGATCAGCATCTCGTTGTGGCCCATGCCGTAGAAGCCACCGGTGTCGAGCAGGGTCACGCCCGCCTCCAGGGCGGCGTGGATGGTGGCGAGGGACTCCGACCGGTCCGCGTCGCCGTACATCCCCGACATGCCCATGCAGCCGAGGCCGAGGGCGGGGACCTGGGGGCCGGTCGTTCCGAGGGAGCGCGTGTGTGTGGTCATGCCTCCACCCTCGCATGACAGCTGACAGATTTCAATATCTGTCAGCTGTCACTCGTCATTCGTCATCCCTCCATCGCCAGCCGCGCCCCCAACACCACGAACGACGCCGCGAACCCGCGCCGCAGCCACGCCAGCACCCCCGGCCGGGAGATCACATGACTGCGCACGGCCGCCGCCAGCACCCCGAGCACGGCGAAGACGACAAAGGTGACCAGCATGAAGACACCGCCCAGCATCAGCATCCGGACCGCCGCCCGCGGCTCCCCCGGGCTGACGAACTGCGGCAGGAAGGCGAGAAAGAAGATCGTCACCTTCGGATTGAGGAGATTGATCAGTACGGCCCGGACGACCACCCGGCGAACGGACGCGGGCGCGGCCCCCTCGTCCACCCCGAGCGCCTCCCGGTCCCGCACCATCGCCCAGGCCATGTAGAGGAGATAAGCCACCCCGGCGTACTTGAGGACCTGGAACGCGGTAGCACTGGCGTGCAGCAGCGCCGCGATCCCGGTCACGGTGGCCAGCACGTGCGGCACGATCGCCAACGTGCACCCCACCGCCGCCCAGACGGACGCGACCCGCCCCCGGGCCAGCCCGGCGGCCAACGTGTAGACGAGCCCCGTACCGGGCGTGACGACGACGACCAACGTGGTCAACAGAAACGCGATGCTCATGCCCCCACCCTGAAAGCACGAAGGCCCCCGATACAGGTCCACTCAGGGACCGGTATCGGGGACCAATACGGTGCTACAGCTCACCTAGGGGCGCGGGGAACCGCGCGACGAGCCACGACGCGCCCGCACCCGGCAACGGCGAGCCACCACCCCACTCAGCTGCCGATCAACCGGCTGGCCAGGTACCCCTCGATCTGGTCGAGAGACACCCGCTCCTGCTTCATCGAGTCCCGCTCCCGCACCGTCACCGCGTTGTCGTCCAGCGTGTCGAAGTCCACCGTCACGCAGTACGGCGTCCCGATCTCGTCCTGACGCCGGTACCGGCGCCCGATCGCCCCGGCGTCATCGAACTCGATGTTCCAGTTCTGCCGCAGCGCCTGCGCGAGCCCCTTCGCCTTCGGCGACAGCTCGGGGTTGCGGGACAGCGGGAGCACGGCCACCTTCACCGGCGCCAGCCGGTGGTCGAGCCGCAGCACGACGCGCTTCTCCATCTTGCCCTTGGCGTTGGGCGCCTCGTCCTCGACGTAGGCGTCCAGCAGGAACGCGAGCATCGCGCGGCCGACACCGGCCGCGGGCTCGATGACGTACGGCGTCCAGCGCTCCCCGGCCTCCTGGTCGAAGTAGGAGAGGTCCTGGCCGGAGGCCTTGGAGTGGGCGCCCAGGTCGTAGTCGGTGCGGTTGGCGACACCCTCCAGCTCGCCCCACTCGCTGCCGCCGAACTGGAAGCGGTACTCGATGTCAGCGGTGCGCTTGGAGTAGTGGGAGAGCTTCTCCTGCGGGTGCTCGTACCACCGCATGTTCTCCTCGCGCAGCCCCAGGCCGGTGTACCAGTTCCAGCGCTGCTCCATCCAGTACTCCTGCCACTTCTCGTCCTCGCCCGGCTTGACGAAGAACTCCATCTCCATCTGCTCGAACTCGCGGGTGCGGAAGATGAAGTTGCCGGGCGTGATCTCGTTGCGGAAGGACTTGCCCATCTGGGCGATACCGAACGGCGGCTTGCGGCGCGAAGTGGTCTGCACCTGGCCGAAGTTGGTGAAGATGCCCTGCGCGGTCTCGGGCCGCAGGTAGGCGATGGAGCCGGAGTCCTGGGTCGGGCCGAGGTGGGTGGAGAGCAGACCCGAGAACTGCTTGGGCTCGGTGAACTGGCCCTTGTTGCCGCAGTTGGGGCAGTTGATGTCGGCGAGGCCGTTCTCGGGGGCGCGGCCCTTCTTCTCCTCGTAGGCCTCCTCCAGGTGGTCCGCGCGGAACCGCTTGTGGCAGGAGGTGCACTCGGTCAGCGGGTCGGTGAAGGTGGCGACGTGACCGGAGGCGACCCACACCTCGGGGGCGAGGATCACGGACGAGTCGATGCCGACCACGTCCTCGCGCGACGTCACCATGTAGCGCCACCACTGGCGCTTGAGGTTCTCCTTCAGCTCGACACCGAGCGGCCCGTAGTCCCAGGCGGCACGCTGACCGCCGTAGATCTCACTACAGGGGAAAACGAAGCCACGGCGCTTGCTCAGGCTGACGATGGTGTCGATCTTGTCGGCGGCCACGGTGCTCTCTTCATTACGACGACGGGCGACGAAGCGAGATGCTTCCAGCGAATGCTTCAGGTTACCGGCGGGGACTGCCCCTCAACCAAATCGGTCCCGCCCAATGGCCCTCTCGACCTCGTATCGATCTTTTCGGGGCCCTCTCACCAGGTTTATTGACAATCGTTTCCATCGTCGCTGAAAATGAGTGTCATGAACGTACGACGACGACACATATCCGGCATCGCGGTCGCGGCAGCCGCCACGCTCGGTCTCTCCACCCTGACCGCCTGCTCCTCGGACAGCGCCGCCGCGGGCAACACGGACAAGTTCGACGTCGTCGCGTCGTTCTACCCGATGCAGTTCCTCGCCGAGCGGATCGGCGGCGAGCACGTGAACGTCACCACCCTCACCGAACCCGGCCAGGAACCGCACGACCTGGAGCTGAGCGCCAAGCAGACCGCCCAGCTCGGCGAGTCCGACGCGGTGCTCTACCTCAAGACCCTCCAGCCCGCCGTGGACGAGGCCATCGACCAGTCCGGCGTCAAGACGAAGATCGACGCGGCCACCCTCACCACGCTGGAGGACCACGGCGACGTGGAGCACGACCACGGCGGTGAGGAGGAGCACGCGGAGTCCGAGGAGGAGGAAGAGGGCGCCCTCGACCCGCACGTCTGGCTCGACCCGGTGAAGTACGCCGAGATCGCCCGCGGCGTCGGCGCCGCCTTCGAGAAGGCCGACCCGGACCACGCGGCCGACTACAAGAAGAACACCGAGGCCCTCGTCGGCGAACTCGACGGCCTGAACACCGCGTTCGAGGACGGCCTGAAGAACACCGACACCAAGGTCTTCTTCACCAACCACACCGCCTTCAGCTACCTCGCCGAGCGCTACGGCCTCACCCAGGAGGCCATCTCCGGCCTCGACCCGGAGAGCGAGCCCAGCCCCGCCCGGATCAGGGAACTCCAGGAGGAGGCCAAGGCCGACGGCGTGACCACCGTCTTCTACGAGACACTGGTCTCCGACAAGACCGCGAAGACCCTCGCCAAGGACGCGGGCCTGAAGACGGATGTCCTCGATCCGCTGGAGGGCATCACGGACAAGTCCAAGGGCGACGACTACTTCCAGGTCATGGAAGCCAACCTCAAGGCGCTGGAAACGGCCCTGGGCAGCAAATGATCGTTACGGAGGACGGCATGGCCAGCACCTCGGCCTCGGGCGAGCCCGTCATATCGCTGCGCGGTGTCCGCGCGGAACTGGGCGCGCGCCCCGTCCTGCGCGGCATCGACCTCACCGTGCGCCGCGGTGAGGTCGTCGCCCTGCTCGGCGCCAACGGCTCGGGCAAGTCGACGGCCGTGCGCGGCATCATCGGCCAGGTGCCGGTGAGCGCGGGCGAGGTGGAGCTGTTCGGCAGCCCGCTGCGCGGGTTCCGCGACTGGGGCCGGGTCGGCTACGTCCCGCAGCGCACCACGGCCGCGGGCGGCGTGCCCGCCACGGTCACCGAGGTCGTCACCTCCGGCCGCCTCTCCCGGGCCCGCTTCGGCATCCTCCGCAAGGCCGACCACGCCGCCGTACGCCACGCGCTGGAGCTGGTCGGCATGGCGGACCGGGCCAAGGACTCGGTGGGCGCGCTCTCCGGCGGCCAGCACCAGCGGGTGCTGATCGCCCGCGCCCTGGCCGCGGAACCCGAGCTGCTGATCATGGACGAGCCGATGGCGGGCGTCGACCTGGCGAGCCAGGAGGTCCTCGCGGCCACCCTGCGCGAACAGGTCGCCCGGGGCGTCTCGGTCCTCCTCGTCCTCCATGAACTCGGCCCGCTGGAACCGCTGATCGACCGCGCGGTGGTCCTGCGCGACGGCTGTGTGCTGCACGACGGCCCGCCGCCCAAGGCGGTCGGCCAGCACGCCCTGCCCGGCCACGACCACGTCCACCCGCACGCCCCCGAGGGCGCCGAACCGATGCGCACAGGACTGCTCAGCTGATGGAAATCCTCACCTACGACTTCATGCAGCGGGCGCTCCTGGCCGCCGTCCTGGTCGGCATCACCGCCCCCGCGGTCGGCATCTACCTGGTCCAGCGCCGCCAGGCCCTGATGGGCGACGGCATCGGCCACGTCGCGATGACCGGCGTCGGCCTCGGCTTCCTGCTCTCCTGGTCCCCGGTGTGGATGGCGACCGCCGTCGCCATCCTCGGCGCGGTCCTGATGGAACTGATCCGCTGGTACGGCAAGACACGCGGCGACATCGCCCTCGCCATGCTGTTCTACGGCGGCATGGCGGGCGGCGTGATGTTCATCAACCTCGCGCCGACCGGCTCCAACGCCAACCTGACGTCGTACCTCTTCGGCTCGCTCTCGACCGTCTCCGAGTCGGACGTGACGGCGATCAGCGTCCTCGCCGCCTTCGTGGTGCTGGTCACCCTGGGCCTGCGCCGCCAGTTGTTCGCGGTCAGCCAGGACGAGGAGTTCGCGCGGGTCACCGGGCTGCCGGTGCGCGCGCTGAACCTGCTGACGGCGATCACGGCGGCGGTGACGGTGACGGTCGCGATGCGGGTCGTCGGCCTGCTGCTGGTGTCGGCGCTGATGGTGGTGCCGGTGGCGGCGGCGCAGCAGCTCAGCCGCAGTTTCGCGGCGACGTTCGCGATCGCGGTGGCGATCGGCGTGGCGGTGACCATCGGGGGCACGGTGACGTCGTACTACCAGGACGTGCCGCCCGGCGCGACGATCGTGCTGCTGACCATCGGCGCGTTCATCATGCTGACCGTCCTGGCCACACCACTGGCCCGGCGCCGCGCGCGGGCCCTCGCCGCCGCACAGCCCGCCGGGGACCCCGCGGAGTGCGCGATTCCGGCCACGCGGGGAGCGGGCGACGGGGTCGGCGTCTGACCGCCCACGGACCGGGCTGGCACAATGGCCCGGCAGACCCAGACGTGAGGAGGCAACGGTGACCACCGCTGGACCGCCCGTGAAGGGCCGGGCCACCCGGCAGCGCGCCGCAGTGGCGGCAGCCCTGGAAGAGGTCGAGGAGTTCCGCAGCGCGCAGGAACTGCACGACATGCTCAAGCACAAGGGCGACTCGGTCGGACTCACCACCGTCTACCGCACGCTTCAGTCCCTCGCCGACGCGGGCGAGGTCGACGTCCTGCGCACCTCCGACGGCGAGTCCGTCTACCGCCGCTGCTCCACCGGCGAACACCACCACCACCTCGTCTGCCGCACCTGCGGCAAGGCGGTGGAGGTCGAAGGCCCGGCAGTCGAGAAGTGGGCCGAGGCCATCGCGGCGGAACACGGCTACGTCAACGTGGCCCACACGGTGGAGATCTTCGGCACCTGCGCGGACTGCGCGGCACTGACGTAGACATAGCTGCGGGCAGTCGTGCCGCTGGGGCGATGGGGGTCCCCCCTGCTCGAGCGAAGCCGAGAGCTTGGGGGAGGGTGGGCGCAGCCGCACCCCGCCAGCGCGGGCGAGCGGCACCCACCCCCGGCCAGCATCCCCGCCGGGTGCCCCCTTACAGAGACGGCAGCTTCGCGGCGAGCAGCTCACGCAGGCGGCTCACATCCGCCTCCGACCCCAACCCCCGCTTGGGCAACGCCTCGATCACGAGGATGTTCGGATCACGGCTGAGCAGCACGAAGTGGTCACGGGTCTCGCGATGCCCCCGAAACGCCGACCACCGCTGCGTCAACGTCGCATGCTCGGTCCGCGCGGTGATCCCCTCCGCGCCCACCACCGACCGGTACTCCCCCTGCCAGGACACCGTCCGAAACACATGGTTGGCCTGCAGATACGGCATGAACCAGAGCACGGCCCCGCAGACCGCCCACAGCACCAGGGACAGCACACCGACCCCCGCCAGCACACCCCCCAGCACCAGCAGCGTGAACACCACCGCGAACGCCCCCCGCACCAGCGCGGCCTTCCGCACCCGGTCCCGCACCCGGATCCCGATCACGATGTCGGACCGGGAAGGCCGGTACACCAGCTCAACCACAGCCGTGTCCACGCCCGGTATGTCCTGACTCAACTCCGCTTGCCCTCCATCCCCAGCAGCTCCTCATTGGGAATCGCGCCACCGAACCGCCGATCCCGCGAAGCGAACTCCACGCACGCCCGCCACAGATCACGCCGGTCGAAGTCCGGCCACAGCACGTCCTGGAAGACCATCTCGGCGTACGCGCTCTGCCACAGCAGGTAGTTGGACGTGCGCTGCTCACCACTCGGCCGCAGGAAGAGGTCGACATCCGGCATGTCCGGGTAGTACAGGTACTTCGCGAAGGTCTTCTCCGTCACCTTCGACGGATCGAGCCGCCCGGCCCGCACGTCCTCCGCCAGCGCCTGCGCCGCGTCCGCGATCTCGGCCCGCCCGCCGTAGTTCATGCAGAAGTACAGCGTCAGCCGGTCGTTGTCCTTCGTCTGCTCCTGCGCGACCAGCAGCTCCTTCGCCACCGACTTCCACAGCTTCGGCATCCGCCCGACCCACCGCACCCGCACGCCCAGCTCGTCCAGCTGGTCGCGCGTCTTGCGGATGAAGTCCCGGTTGAAGTTCATCAGGAAGCGCACCTCGTCCGGCGACCGCTTCCAGTTCTCGGTGGAGAAGGCGTACAGCGAGATGGCCCCGACGTCCATCTCGATCGCCCCCTGGAGCACGTCGAGCACGCACTCCGCGCCCACCTTGTGCCCCTCGGTACGCGGCAGCCCGCGCTCCTTCGCCCACCGCCCGTTGCCGTCCATGATGATCGCCACATGGTTCGGCACCAGTTCGCCGGGCAGCTTCGGCGGCCGAGCGCCGGACGGGTGCGGCTCCGGCGTCCCGTACTCGCGGCGCTGGCGTCCCAGGAATCCGCGTACGACCATGTGCGTCTCTTCTCTCTTACGATCTCTCGCGATCCCTCGCGAACTTACTTCTCTACGTAGCGCAGCGAGCGCAGTCCGCGCTCCAGATGCCAGTGCAGATAGGCGGAGACCAGTCCGCTCCCCTCCCGCACATGCCGCGCCTCACACGCGTCGGCGGTCTCCCAGTCTCCCGTGAGCAGCGCGCCGAGCAGTTCCAGGGTCTGCGGCGACGGTACGACGCTCCCGGGTACCCGGCAGTCCACGCATACCGTGCCGCCCGACGCCACCGAGAAGAACCGGTTCGGGCCGGGCATGCCGCACTTCGCGCAGTCGCCGAAGCTGGGCGCGTAGCCGTTCACGGCGAGGGAGCGCAGCAGGAAGGCGTCGAGGACCAGATGCGGGGCGTGCTCCCCGCGCGCGAGGGTGCGCAGCGCGCCGACCAGCAGCAGGTACTGCTGCACCGCGGGCTCGCCCTCGTGGTCGGTGAACCGCTCGGCCGTCTCCAGCATCGCCGTCCCGGCCGTGTACCGCGCGTAGTCGGTGACGATCCCGCCCCCGTACGGCGCGATGGTCTCACTCTGTGTGCACAGCGGCAGCCCGCGCCCGATCAGCTCGCTCCCCCGCGCGAAGAACTGCACGTCGACGTGGGAGAAGGGCTCCAGCCGCGCCCCGAACTTCGACTTCGTCCGCCGCACCCCGCGCGCCACGGCGCGTACCCGGCCGTGACCGCGTGTGAGCAGCGTGATGATCCGGTCCGCCTCACCCAGCTTCTGGGTGCGCAGCACGATGCCGTCGTCGCGGAACAGACTCATGGAGCCCATTCTCGCGTACGGCTAGAGCGGCCGGGTCCGGCCCGCGTAACAGGCGGGCAACAGGCGTCACCGGCGGCGATCGGGCTGCCGTATCGCGTCCCAGGGGGCGAGGTTCCACGGGCTGGCACGGTTCGCCGGGTCCAGCAGCGAGCGCAGATGCGCGTCGGCGGCGGCCTGCGGGGCGGGGAAGTCCGCGTCCGGGGTGCCGCGCAGCCCGTCCCGCCACACCTGCCGTCCCAGCAGGTAGTGATCGGCGTACGCGCCCCAGGAGCCGTACGTCCCCACCACCGCGGGCACGATGTTCTTCAGCGCGGTCCACGCGTCGCCCTCGCCGATCATCCCGCACGCGAAACCGCGCCGGGTGATGTCGGCGTACAGGGCGGCGTCCCAGGCGAGCGGCGCGACGCCGGTGAGCCGGTAGGCCCGCGCCCGGTACCCGGTGCGGGCCAGGTCGTCCAGGCGGTCGACCAGCTCCTCACGCGTGGTGATCTCCCACTGCTCGGCCAGCCAGGCCCGCGCGCTGTCGTCGTCGATGCGGGTGAACGGGTACAGGGTGGTACGCGAGGCCGTGCGGTCCCTGCTCACCGGCGCGCTCAGCGACACCATCCACAGCTGGTGCGCGGTGAGCGCGTCCGGGTAGCGCCGGACGGCCTTCGGCCCTCGTCTCCTCCAGTTCCAGAAGCCCATGCGCCCGCACCCTAACGTCAGGCCCTCAAGGCACCTCACCCCGGCTGCGGGCGTTGGCGTACGCGGTCGCCTCCCGGAGGCGCTCGGCGGGGGTGGCGAGTCGTACGGCGCCGGGTTCCGCGTCCCATTCCTTGCCGCCGCCGTAGGGTCTGAGTTGGACGTACGGCCCTTCATGCCCCATGACGATTCCCAGTCTCCCGGTTCGAATGTCGATCACGTATGCCCCCAGCGGTGCCTTCATTGAATCCCCGTACCCTTTCCTGGTGACGCCGTCATGGACTTCCCGCCCTATTCGGATTTCACCCATTTCACCGTCTCGGCGGCCCGGGACACCTACACTCGGCAGGAGTCTGTGCTCTACAAGTACGGTGTCGCATAGGGAGGTTGGCCATGGCCAACGGCTCACGCCAAGCAGCCTGGGAGTTCTTCGGCGCGGAACTGCGGCGGCGCCGCGAGGAAGCGGGGCTTACCCAGCAGAAGCTGGCGGACCAGGTCTTCGTCTCCGGCGCGTACATCGGGCAGTTCGAGCACGCCATTCGAAAACCCCAGCTGGATATCGCCCAGCGGATCGATGAGATCCTGCGAACCGACGGTATTTTCGAGCGTCTGTGTCGGAAACTTGTCGACAACAAGCGGTACGCGGATTACTTCGCGGAGGTCGTGGCGCTGGAACAGACGGCAACGAAGATCTGCGAGTTCGCAGCAACCGTCGTGCCAGGCCTGTTGCAAACGGCGGCATACGCGCGGGCCATCACCATCGCGGCGAACCCGTTCGTCACGGACGAGTACGTCGAGGAGAAGGTCGCCGCCCGACTGGAGCGCCAGCACGTCCTCAAGGCCCCTACAAAACCCGAGTATTGGGTCGTCATGCACGAGAACGTGCTACGTGTCCAAGTCGGTGACCAGAAGGCGATGGCCGAGCAGCTGGCGCGGATCGCCGGACTGATGCGTGAGCGCAAGGTGTGGGTGACGGTCATCCCGTACACGGCTGGAGCACACGCCTCCATGGGCGGGATGCTTCAGCTCATGGAGTTCGATGACGCACCGCCCATCGCCTATACAGAGACGTCGTTTTCGGGAACCTTGATGGACGATGCGGCTGTGGTGAAGCGCGCACACCGAGCATACGATCTGCTCAGGGTCGCCGCGCTGTCGCCGGAGGCGTCCCTCGACCTGATGGAGTCGGCGGCTGAGGATTACAGACGATGCACGAGTACGGCCTGAGCAACGCCCGCTGGCGCAAGAGCAGCTACAGCAACGGCGAGGGCGGCAGCTGCGTCGAGATCGCCGACGGAGTCCCCGGTACCGTCCCCGTCCGCGACAGCAAGCTCACCCCCGAAGGCCCCGTGCTCCTCTTCCCCGCCCGCGCCTGGGGCGCCTTCGTCTCGGCGCTGGCGGATTGAGCGTCACCCGGGCGGCCAGCCCCACCGACCTGGGCGAACTCCGTACTCTCCTCGTCGACGCGTGCGCACAGGCCACCGTCCCACCCCCCGCCCTCCTCGCCGAGGCCGTCACCCGCGACCTCGTCCACGTGGCGGAACACGACGGCGAGTTGCTCGGCTGTGTCGTCGCGGAGATGCCCTCCCCCGCGCATCTGCGGCTCACCGCGGTCGCCGTCCGTGCCGGGTCACGCCGTGAGGGTGTCGCCGCGCGGCTGGTCACCGAGCTGGTGCGGAGCTTCCCGCGGGGCGGGGCGGGCGAACCGCCGCTGATCTCCGCGCTGGTGAGGACGGACGCCGTCGCGGTGACCCGGCTGCTGCTGGCGTGCGGGTTCATCGGGACGCGGATCATGCGCTCGGACGGGGACCTGCTCGTCTACTTCCAGTACAAGTCCCGCGTGGAGTACCTCGACCCGGACGCCCGGCACCTCGTACCCGTCAAGGCGCGGGAGCAGCTCGTGGAGTCGCTGGCGCCGTCCGATCACGCGGTGACGGCGCTGGTGACGCTGGGCGGTGAACCGGCGTTCGAGATCGCGCGGTTCGAGCAGGACGATCCGGCGACCCTCCAGTCCGGCGAGGCGGCGGCCGGGATCGCCTTCTCGGGGTCGATCCTGGCGGCGATCACCTTCCTGCTGGGCTTCGCCTTCTCGTCGGGCCGGTTCCCCGACGACGTACGGCTGCTCCTGATCGGGGCGACCTTCAGCACCGTACTGTCGCTGATCGTCTACGCGAGCGCCTCCGGCGAGCTGGCGCGGATCCGCTCGAACTCGTTCGGGAAGATCATGAAGTGGGGCAACGTGCTGTCGGAGTACGGCGGGGTGTTCCCCTTCCTGATCTCGCTGCCCGTCACCTACGCCCAGGCCAGCGGCAACGCGTGGACGACGATGGTGCTGGCGGTGCTGCTCAGCGCGGCGATCGCCTGGTACGAGCGGTCGGAGTTCTCGATAGCCCATCGCTTTCAGCGCTCGCGCACCGAGGTCGCGCTGACGATCCTCACGGCGGTGTCGCCGACCGTCGGGGCGGCGCTGATCTCGGCGGAGGTGACCAGTTGGCCGTGGACGCTCGCCCTGACGGGCACGCTCGCGGCGCGGACCTGGCTGTACCTGTTCCGCAGGGGGGCGGAGGCCGGGGTCGCGGAGCGCAGGCAGTGGCAGTTCAGGGGGTAGGGGTTGCGGTAGGGGGTTCCTGCGCGAGTGCCTTGTGGACCCGCTCGGTGATCTCGCGGGCGCAGCCCCAGGAGAGGGTGATTCCGGCGCCGCCGTGGCCGTAGTTGTGCAGGAGGAGGGTGCCGTCGCGCCGCTCCTCGGTGAGGCGGACCGTGCCGCGGGCGGGGCGCAGTCCGACGCGGTGTTCGAGCACGCGGGCGTCGGCGATCGACGGTTCGACGGCGGCGCAGCGGCGGATGATCGCCTCGGCGGCGGCCGGGTCGGGGGTGAGGTCCCAGGTGCCGCGGTCGGCGGTGCCGCCGAGGACGAGGACGTCGGGGTGGGGGTAGATGTAGGTGAGTTGCGTGGCGCCGGGGGTGTCGTCGCAGAAGAAGGTGTCGATGCCGGGGTTCTCGACCACCACGAGCTGGCCGCGTACCGCTTCCACCTCGGGGTCGGCGGCCAGTGAACGCGCCCCGGCCCCGGCGCAGTTGACGACGACCGGCGCCTCGCGCACCGCCGCGTCGAGTGTGTCGTGGTGGTGGCGGCGCAGTCGCCCGCCCGCCGCGGTGAGCCGTCCGGCCAGGTAGCGGAGGTAGCGGGGCATGTCCACCAGGGGCGCGCGGTAGCGCCACCCGGCGACGTAGCCCGGACGCAGCTCGCCCGGGGCGCACATGCGGGCGCCTGCCATGGGGCCCCACGTGGGCATGTCGCAGGGGACCTTGGACTCCTGGGTGCCTTCGACCATGCGGACCCCGGTGTCCCAGAGGTCCGCGTCGGTGCTCAGCTCGGTCAGCTCCGAGAGGGTCACCCAGCTCCACCGCTCGACCACGTCGCCGGGCTCGACCAGATACGGGTCCCACATCGCGCCCGCGGCAGCGGAGGTCGTCGCGTCGGGCGGCAGGTCGGTGTCCACGCGGACGTCGAGTCCGGACTCCGCGAGACACACCGCCGTGGTGAGCCCCGAGACTCCGGCGCCGATCACCACCACGCTGGTCGCCATGGATCGCCTCCCTGTCCCGGGGTCGTCGTCGCCGCCCGCGCTTCGAGGTTAACCGAACGCCTCGGGGGCGCCCCTGATGCCGGTCCTGGGGTAATCCCCCGGGCACATGGGGTGACACCCGGATGTGACTGGCAGTCAACTTCGCGCAGGCTGGTGCGCATGAAGCCGATCATCCGTACCGCTGCCCTGCTCACCGCGACCGCCGCCGTCGTGGCCCTCGCCGCGCCCGTCACCGCGTCCGCCACCGCCGCCGACCCGTCCGGCCCCCTCGAGTGGACCGCGTGCGAGGGCGAGGGCCTCGATCCCCGGCAGGAGTGTGCGACCGTCTCCGTGCCCATGGACTACGCCGATCCCGGTGGTCCCGTGATCGAGGTCGCCGTCTCCCGCATCCCGAGCGAGAAGCCGGGCGCGCGGCGCGGGGTGCTGCTGCTGATCCCGGGCGGGCCCGGTGGGTCCAGTCTCGGCGACCCCTCGGGCAAGGGGCAGCTGCTGCCGCGGAAGGTGCGCGACACCTATGACCTGGTCGGATTCGCGCCGCGCGGGGTCGCGCCGTCCACGTCGGTGAGCTGCGGCCTCGACCACGCCGACCTCGCGACCTCACGGCTGCGGCCCTGGCCCGCGCCGGACGGCGGCATCACGGAGAACATGGCCACCGCCCGTCGTACGGCCGAGGCCTGCGCCCGCAACGGCGGCCCGCTGATCCGGCACCTGAGCACCGCCAACGAGGCCCGCGACATCGACCGCGTCCGGGCCGCGCTGGGCGAGCGGAAGCTGTCGGCGTGGGGTGTGTCGTACGGGACGTATGTCGGGGCGGTCTACAGCCAGTTGTTCCCGCACCGCACCGACCGCGTCGTGCTGGACAGCAACGACGATCCCGACCCCGCCCGCGTCGCCCGCGCCTGGCTCGCCGGGCACGAGCAGGGCGTGGAGGACGTCTTCCCCGACTTCGCGCGGTGGGCCGCCAAGCCCGGCAACCCGGACCGCGTCGCGGAGACCGCCGCCGAGGTGCGTCCGCTGTTCCTGCGGCTCGCCGCCCGCCTCGACCGGGAGCCCCTCCCCTGGCCGGGCGCCAATCCGGAGGAGCTGAACGGCAATGTGCTGCGCCAGACCATGCTGGACAGCCTCTACCGGCCCAGCCGCTACCCGGCCCTGGCCCGGCTGATGCTGGCCGCCGGGCAGGGCACCGCACCGCCCGCGCCCGCCGCCCCGCCGGAGTCCGTGCTCCAGAACGTCACCGCCGTCGGCGCTGGCACCCTCTGCAACGACGTCGCCTGGCCGAGGACCGCCGCCGAGTACGAGGACGACGTCCGCGTCAGCCGTGAGAGGTTCCCGCTCACCGCCGGTATGCCGCGCAACGCCATGCTGTGCGCCGCCTGGCCCTTCCCGCCCAAGGAGCCGCCGGTGCGCGTCACCGACCAGGGGCCGTCCAACGTCCTGCTCATACAGAACGCCCGCGATGTCGCCACCCCCCTCGCCGGTGCCCGCAAGCTGCGCGCCGCCCTCGGTGAGCGCGCCGTCATGGTCACCGTGGACTCCACCGGCCATGACGCCTACCTCGCCCACGGCAACGCCTGCGGTGACGCCACCGTCTCCCGCTTCCTGGCCACCGGTCAGCGGCCCGGCGCCGACCTCTACTGCCGCTGAGCGAACCGCGCGACGTACCCGCGCTGCCACGGCGTCTCCACCGCCCGCCGGTCGTAGTGCGCGCGGACGTACGCCACCGCCTCCGCCGCCGGTACGCCGTCCAGCACCGCCAGACAGGCGAGCGCCGTGCCGGTGCGGCCCTTGCCGCCCCTGCAGGCGACCTCGGTCCGCTCCCGCACCGCCCGCTCCCACACCTCGGTCAGCTCGGCGCGGGCGGCGGCGCGGTCGGCCGGGAGCCAGAAGTCCCGCCAGCGCAGCCAGTGGGACTCCCAGGGCACGGCGGGCGGCTGCTTGCCGAGGAGGTAGAGGCCGTAGGAGGGCTCAGGCGCCCCAGGGGTCAGTGGGCGCCGTAGACCGCGGCCTCGCACCAGGCGGCCGGACGGCAGTCGTAGTACGCCCGTGTCGCCCTCGTCCCACAGCTCGCCCACCCGGATCTCCTCCTCAGCCTCGGCCGTCTCGTAGGACACCCTTTCAACAGGTACGGCGCGCCGGGCAACCGATTCCGCCGAACAGGTGGTCTGGAGGGCGAGGAGGGGGTGCTTGATGCAAGCCGAACTGGAGGACCGGTTCCAGGAGTTCGTCAGAGCCCGTTGGTCCCATCTGGTGCGCACCGCCTATCTGCTGACCGGCGACGCGCACCACGCCGAGGATCTGACGCAGACGGCACTGGCGAAGGCGTACCGCTCCTGGCGGCGCGTCTCGCGCGCCGACAACCCGGAGGCCTACGTCCGCCGGATGCTCGTCACCTGCAACCGCGACCGCTTCCGCAAGCGACGGATCGCCGAGGCCCTGACCGCGGAGCCGCCCGAGCGGGTGGGGCGTGATGACGCGGTGTCGTGGGCCGACGAGCGCGGCGCCCTGCTCGCCGCGCTGGCCCAGTTGCCCAAGCGGCAGCGGGCCGTGGTCGTCCTGCGCTACTGGGAGGACCTGTCGGAGGCCGAGGTGGCCGAGTCGCTCGGCTGCTCGCCGGGGACCGTCAAGAGCCAGGCGTCCAAGGGGCTGGCGAAGCTGCGTACGTATCCGGGGCTGGCGCAGGTCATGGACGGGCCCGCGCGGGGCGTCACACGCAGGGGAGAGGAAAGCAGGGCATGAACGACAACGAGTTCGAGGAGCGGGTGCGGGACCTGCTCGCCGAGGACGCCTCCACCATCAGCCCCTCCCCCGCGCCCTACCCCGCCATCCGGCGGCGGGGCGCGTCCTGGCGGCGGCGCCGGGTGGCGGCGGCCGGGGCCGCGCTGGTGACGCTGGCGGCGGTGCCGGTGGGGGCGTACGCGCTGACCGGCTCGGACGCGGGCGGGGGCGGGGGCCCGGCGGCGTCCGCCACGGCCAGCGTGTCACCGACCCCGACGCCGACGGCCACGGAGACCGCCACGCGGGGCGTGCTGCTGGACGGCATCACCTACGAGCAGGCGGTCGAGGACCTCGAGTACTGCGTCGGGTTCCGCCAGCCCGACGTCCCGGAGACCAGCGACTACGGCGACCCCGACGACTACCGCGTCCTGCTCGCGATGCGCAGCACCGGCGACAGCAACGCCCCCGGCGACGGCCGCTTCGTCGTCGCGGTGGCCGACGGGACGCCCGTGAAGCGGCTGATCTGCACCCTGAAGGACGGCGACGACGGGCCGGGGCGCAACGTCAGCGGCGGTGACCTCGGGACGCCGGAGTCCGGTCCCGTCGTACCGGACGGCAACGCGCACAAGCTCTACCAGCAGTCCCTCCTCGACAAGGGCGCCTGGAAGCTCCCCTTCCGGTGGGCGGGCATCGGCACCGTCGAGGACTCCGTGGAGCGGGTGACCGTCGAGTACGGCGACGAGACCAGCGAGGCCGTCCTCGACGACGGCTGGTACGTGGCCAACGGCGAGCTGGACCGGCAGGTCACCAAGGCCCCGCACGTCAAGGGCTACGACGCGGGCGGCAGGCTCGTCTACGACTCCGACGACGACCCGGGCTATATGAAGGACCTCCCCTAGGCACCCGCGCGGGAGGGACGCTCCCAAGCGCCCCTCCCGTGCCACGCGCGCCTGTCTTGACCACCCCCACGGCCCCTCCTATGGTCGCGCTGACTGCCCGATATTTCCGGGTATGCACCGTGAATGCCCCGTGGAGGAACCGTGCGCCACCCGCCCCCCGACCGCCGGTCCCTCCTCAAGGGCGTCGGCGCGCTCGGCCTCGGGGCGCTGACGGGGGCCTGCCGGGTGGGCCCCGCCTCCACCACCGACTTCGGCGGCGGCGACGGCGCCGACCGCACCCTCACCGCCGTCATCGGCTACGGCAACGACGGCACCTGGGACCCGACGCAGACCGCCTCCGCGTTCTGCATGGCGGGCAACCACCACATCTACGAGGGCCTCCTCGACACCGACCCGATCTCCCGGGAGCCGTACGCCGCGCTCGCCGCCGGGATCCCGGCGGACCCGTACGCCACCACCTGGCGGTTCACGATCCGCGACGGCGCCACCTTCCACGACGGCGTCCCCGTCACCGCCGACGACGTCACCTTCGTCTACGACCGGATCCTCGACCCGGACACCCACACCCTCGCCAAGAGCTTCTTCGCGACCTGGCTGGACGGCGTGCGCAAGGTCGACGCGCGGACCGTGGAGCTGGTGCTGAAGTTCCCCTTCCCGGAAGGGCTGGCCCGGCTGACGCTGGCGAAGGTGATGCCGAAGCACGTGTTCTCCCGGCCCGGCGCCTGGGACGAGGCGATCACCGGTCTCGCGGTCGGGTCGGGGCCGTACCGGATGACCGCGCACCATCCCAAGTCCAACACCACCTTCGAGGCGTTCGAGGAGTACAACGGGCCGCGCCCGCCCGCCTTCAGGAAGATGAACTGGCTGACCATCGTGGACGCCGCGCCCCGCGTCGCCACCGTCTCCGGCGGCTCCAGCGCGGGCGCGCAGGTCGCGGACAACATCCCGTACGCCAACATCGGGCAGTTGGAGGGCGCCGGGCTGACGGTGGCGGGCGGGGCCGGGATGAACAACCTGTTCCTGATGTTCAACACCGCGCACAAGCCGTTCGACGACGTGCGGGTGCGGCAGGCGCTGCGGTACGCCATCGACACCGAGAAGATGGTGGAGGTGGCGCTGAAGGGGCACGGGACCCCCGCCTCCTCCTTCCTGGACCGGGCCAACCCCTCGTATCGCCGCGCCCGCACCGTCTACGACCACGACCCCGACCGGGCGCGCGCCCTGCTGAAGGAGGCCGGGGTCAGCGGGCTGGAGGTCGACATCCTCGCGGTGAACGTCAGCTGGATCGTGGACTGTCTGCCGACCATCAAGTCCTCCTGGGACGCGGTCGGGGTGCGCACCACGCTCTCCCCGCAGGAGACCACCGCCGTCTTCACCAAGCTGGACCAGAAGCGGGACTACCAGGTCGTCGCCGCCGCCTCCAACCCCAACCAGTTCGGCCTCGACGCCGACCTGATCATGCATTACAACTACGGCCCCGAGAACCTGTGGATGGGCTACACGCGGTGGGCCGACGATCCCGCCGCCCAGCGGCTGTTCCGGGACATGGCGCGGGCCACGCGCGAGCCGGACGCCGCGAAGAAGAAGGCGATGGTCCAGGACTACATCGACATCGTCGCCGAACAGGCCGTGCTCTATCCAGTCGTCCACAACGAGCTGATCACCGCCTGGGACCCGCGCGCGCTGACCGGGCTGCGGGCCCAGCCGTACCCCGGGATCAACCTCCTCCAGGCCCGCTGGGCCTGAGGGGAAGGGAGCAAGCACCGCCGTGGCCGCCGTCGCCAGGATCCTGCTGCGCCGTATCGCCCTGCTCGTGCCGCTGATGCTCGGCATCGTGCTGTTCGTGTTCGTGGTGATGCGGTTCTCCGACGCCGACCCGGCGTCCGCGTTCTTCCAGGGCGCCAACCCGACACCCCAGCAACTGCACGACTTCCGCGAGGAGCACGGGCTGCTCGATCCGTTCCCCGTGCGGTACGTCCATTTCGTGGGCGATCTGATCCACGGCGACCTCGGCATCAGCGCCCTGACCCGGGCCCCGGTCGTCGACCAGATCCTCACCGCGCTGCCGCTCACCCTCCAGCTGACCTTCCTCGGGCTCGGCATCGCGGTCGTGCTGGCGCTGCTGCTCGGGGTGACGGCGGCGATCTACCGGGACCGGCTGCCGGACCAGGTCGTCCGGGTGGTGTCGCTGACCGGCGTCGCGGCGCCCGGGTTCTGGCTGGCGCTGCTGATGATCCAGTACCTGGCCGTCGACCTGGGCTGGTTCCCGACCGGCGGCTACATCAACCCCGCCGACTCCGTCACCGGCTGGCTGTGGACGATGACGCTGCCCGCGCTGGCGCTGTCGCTGCCGGTGGCGGCGCAGCTCACCCGGATCGTGCGGACGTCGGTGGTGGAGGAGCTGGACAAGGACTACGTGCGCACCGCGATCGGCAGTGGGCTGCCGCCGCATGTCGTGGTCGGGCGCAACGTGCTGCGCAACGCCCTCATCAACCCGCTGACCGTGCTGGGGCTGCGGGTCGGCTATCTGCTGGGCGGTGCGGTCGTCATCGAGACGATCTTCTCGCTGCCCGGCATGGGCAAGCTGATGATCGACGCCGTGAAGAACGGGGACCCCGCCGTGGTGCAGGGCGTGGTGCTGACCACCGCCGTCGGCTTCGTCGTCGTGAACCTCGTCATCGACATCCTGTACCTGCTGGTCAACCCCCGACTGAGGGAGGCGGCGTGACGTTCAGCCGCAAGCGGCTCACGGAGGCGCTCGCCCGGCCCGGCGTCCGGCCGCGCGGCTGGCGCCGACTGCCGCTGCTGTCGAAGGTCGCCGTCTGCTTCCTGGGCGTGGTGGTGCTGGTCGCCGCCCTCGCGCCGCTGCTCGCGCCGTACGACCCGCTGGAGCAGCAACCGCCCGTCGACGGCACCGGGCATCCGTCCCCCGCGCACTGGATGGGGCAGGACAGCCTCGGCCGGGACATCCTCAGCAGGCTGATGTACGGCGCCAGGTGGTCGCTGGCGATCGGGCTCGGGGCGACCTCGCTGGCGCTGGTCGCGGGGGCGCTGATCGGGGCGGTCGCCGCGACCTCGCGGAAGGCGGTCGACGAGACGCTGATGCGCTGTCTGGATGTCGTGATGGCGTTTCCGGGCATCGCGCTGGCGGCGGTCCTCGTGGCCGTGTTCGGCGGCGGCATCACCGTGCTGATCTGCGCGATCGCGTTCCTGTTCACGCCACCCGTGGCGCGGGTGGTGCGGGCCAACATCCTCGACCAGTACGGCGAGGACTACGTCACCGCCGAACGCGTCATCGGCGCCCGCACCCCGCACATCGTCGTCCGGCACGTCGCCGTCAACTGCGCGGCGCCGGTGCTGGTGTTCTGCACGGTGCAGGTGGCGGAGGCGATCGTGTTCGAGGCGTCGCTGTCGTTCATCGGGGCGGGGGTGCGGCCCCCGGACCCGTCGTGGGGCAGCGTCATCGCGGACGGCAAGAACATGGTGCTCACCGGGGGCTGGTGGGCGACCGTCTTCCCGGGCCTGCTGATGCTGCTGACCGTGCTGTCGCTGAACGTCCTGTCCGAGGGCGTCTCGGACGCCTGGGCGGCTCCGGCAGCGCGGGACGTGACGGCCGGGGACCCGGACGGGGACGAGGACCGGCTGGAGAAGCCGGAGCCCGGGAGCGGGAAGGTCGTACCGCTGCCGGGGCTCGGAGCGGCGGCGCGGCGGCTGCGCGCGCGGGCCCGGCCGCTGCCGTCGGGGGCGCCGGTGCTGGCCGTGGAGGATCTCGCGATCGGGTTCGAGCACCGGCACCGGGGCGTCGACATCGTCGACGGCATCAGCTTCGAGGTGCGGCCCGGTGAGGTGCTCGGGCTGGTCGGGGAGTCGGGGTGCGGCAAGTCGCTGACCGCGCTGACCGTGATGGGACTCCAGCCCAAGGGCGCCCGGGTGCGCGGCCGGGTCCGGTTCCGGGAGCGGGACCTGCTGACCGAGCCTGCGCGGGTGCGGCGCGGGCTCCTCGGGCACGAGATGGCGATGGTGTACCAGGACGCGCTGTCGTCCCTGAACCCGGCGATGACCATCCGCGCGCAGCTCAAGCAGGTCGTACGGCGCGGTGGCCGCCGTACCCCCGAGGAACTCCTCACCCTGGTCGGCCTCGATCCCGAGCGCACCCTGCGCAGCTATCCGCACGAACTCTCCGGCGGGCAGCGGCAGCGGGTGCTGATCGCGCTGGCCCTGTCCCGTGACCCGAAGCTGATCGTCGCCGACGAGCCGACCACCGCGCTCGACGTGACCGTGCAGGCGCAGATCATGGCGCTGCTGCTGCGGCTGCGCGAGGAGCTGGGGTTCGCGCTGGTCCTCGTCAGCCATGATCTGGCGCTGGTGTCCGACGTCACCGACCGGGTGGTGGTGATGTACGGCGGGCAGATCGTGGAGACGGGCGTGACGGCGGACGTGGTGGCGGCCCCGGCCCACCACTACACGCGCGGGCTGCTCGGCAGTGTGCTGTCCCTGGAGGGCGCGGCCGAACGCATGACGCAGATCAAGGGTGTCGTGCCCTCCCCCGCGAACTTCCCGGCGGGCTGCCGCTTCACGGACCGCTGCCCCCGCTCGACCGACCGCTGTCTGACCACCCCACCGGACCTGC
Source organism: Streptomyces sp. NPDC057877 (assembly GCF_042796855.1). Taxonomy (NCBI): domain Bacteria; kingdom Bacillati; phylum Actinomycetota; class Actinomycetes; order Kitasatosporales; family Streptomycetaceae; genus Streptomyces; species Streptomyces sp. NPDC057877. The sequence continues at coordinate 578,063 of NZ_JBHVMS010000004.1, read as the reverse complement.
TGGGCAACCCCACCCATACGGCGGCCTGTCATCACCCGGCCGTCGATCTGACCGCCGCCGGTGCGGGCGAGGCGGAGAGCGAGGTCGTGACATGACGGATCTGGTGCGGACGCTGCACTCCATGTCCCCGCTGATGGAGCTGACGGACGCGCACGTCGTCCACCGGGCCCGCAGCGGCGGTGTGTTCGGCCGGGACCGGGTGTACGCGCTGACCGGCGCCGATCTCACCCTGACGCCCGGCGAGACCGTCGGGGTCGTCGGGGAGTCCGGGTGCGGGAAGTCGACGCTGGCGAAGGTGCTGGTGGGGGTGGAGCGGCCGACGTACGGGTCGGTGTCGTACCGGGGGCGGGACCTGTGGGCGATGGCGCCCGCCGAGCGGCGGCGAGCGGTCGGGGCGGGCACCGGGATGGTGTTCCAGGACCCGTCGACCGCGCTGAACCGGCGGCTGACGGTACGGCAGATCCTGCGCGACCCGCTCGATGTGCACCGGCGCGGCGGCAGGGAGCAGCGCGAGGAGCGGGTGCGGGAGCTGATGGCGCTGGTCGGGCTGCCGCGCGCGCTCGCCGACGGGCTGCCCGGTCAGCTGTCCGGAGGGCAGCGGCAGCGGGTGGCCATCGCCCGCGCGCTCGCCCTCGACCCGGACCTGGTGGTGGCGGACGAGCCGACCAGCGCGCTGGACGTGTCCGTGCGGGCGCAGATCCTGAACCTGCTGCTCGACCTGAAGGAGCGGCTGGGGCTGGCGCTGGTGTTCGTGTCGCACGACATCCAGACGGTACGGCGGATGAGTGACCGCGTGATCACCATGTACCTGGGCCGGATCGTGGAGGAGGCCCCGGCCGACCGGGTCGGCGACCGGGCCTGTCACCCGTACACCCGCGCCCTGTTCTCGGCCACGCCCGGCCTGCTCGACCCGGTCGACCCGATCCCGCTCACCGGTCCGGTGCCGTCGGCGGTCCGGCCGCCGAGCGGGTGCCCGTTCCGCACCCGGTGCTGGCGGGCGACCGAGGTGTGCGCCGAGTCGATGCCGCCGTTCGCCGAGGCGTCGACGCCGGGCCACCGCTACCGTTGCCACCATCCGGTGCCGGAGGACCAGCCGACCCGCGAGCTGGTCGCCCAGGCGGCACCCCGGACGGAGCCCGCATGACCTTCCCCGCCCCCCTCACCGGTGTCGTCCCGCCCGTCTGCACGCCCCTGACGCCGGACCGTGAGGTGGACGTGGACTCGCTGCGCACGCTCGTCGACCATCTGGTGGGCGGCGGGGTGCACGGGCTGTTCGTGCTCGGTTCGACGTCGGAGACGGCCTATCTGACGGACCGGCAGCGCGAGCTGGTGGTGACGGAGGCCGTGCGGCACGTGGGCGGGCGGCTGCCCGTGCTGGCCGGGGCGATCGACCTGACCACGCCGCGGGTGCTGGAGCAGGTCGCCCGGGTCACGGCGGCGGGCGCGGACGCCGTGGTCGTCACGGCGCCGTTCTACACCCGCACCCACCCCGCCGAGGTCGCCCGGCACTTCCGGCTGGTCGCCCGGAGCAGTCCCGTACCGGTCATCGCCTACGACATCCCGGCCGCCGTGCACTCGAAGCTGACGGCCGAGCTGGTGCTGGAGCTGGCCGCCGAGGGGGTGCTGGCGGGGGTGAAGGACTCCAGCGGGGACCTGCCGGGCTTCCGCCGGGTGGTGACCGGTGCGCGCACTCACCCGGCGCTCAGTGGGTTCTCGGTGCTGACCGGCTCCGAGGCCCTGGTCGACGCGGCGCTGGCGATGGGCGCCGACGGGGCGGTGCCCGGCCTCGCCAACGTCGACCCGCACGGCTACGTCCGCCTGTACCGGCTGCACCGCGCGGGCGACCTGGACCTGGCCCGCGCCGAGCAGGAGCGGCTGTGTGCCCTGCTCGGCATGGTCGGCGTCGGCGACCGGACCCGGATGGGCGGGAGTTCGGCGTCGCTGGGCGCCTTCAAGGCGGCCCTGCACCTGCGGGGCGTCCTCGCCTGCCCGGCGACGGCCGAACCGCAGGTACCGCTCACGGCGGCCGAGACGGAACAGATCGGCAAGTACCTGGCGGCGGCCGGGCTGCTCTAGTCCTCCGCCACCAGGCCGCTCAGCGGCAGCCTGCGGAACTGGATCGTCTCGTACGACCCCGACTCCCCCGTCTCGTACAGCACCCCCAGCGTCACCGGGTCGACCTCCACCAGGTCGGAGTAGGCGGCCTTCAGGTCGGACAGGACCAGCGCCCGCTGGAAGGTGGTGCCGCCGTCGGTGCTGCGCCACACCGCCATCGACCGGCGTGCGGTGGGCACCGAGGGCGCGGAGAACAGCAGCGGGGCCCCCGGCATGCTCAGCTGCAGGGCGCTCGCCTGGACCACCGGCACGGCGTCCAGGGTGGACTGGGGGGCGTAGGGCCGGTCGAGGGTCTGGGAGCCGTCGCTGGAGTGGGTGTCGAGGCGGTTGCCGGGTTCGGTGCCGTGCTGGTCGCGGGCGGAGAAGTAGAGCCTGCCGTCGGGGAGTTCGGCGACGGTGGACTCGTTGGCGTTGCGCAGGCCGTCGTAGGAGTCGTCGACGAAGCCGAGCTGCCAGGTGGTGCCGCCGTCGTCGCTGTAGAGGGCGTGGGCGCCGTAGTACTTGAACTCCTGACCGGTGTCGGAGGACCCGGCGGGCGGGGCGGCGGAGTGGTTGGCGGGGACGACGAGGCGTCCCGCGTGCGGGCCGCGGGTGAGGGCGACGGCGTGGCCCGGGCCGGTGGCGTACCAGCGCCAGCGGGCCGGTTTGACGGTGGCGGTGATCTCCTTCGGCGCGGTGAAGGCGCGGCCGTCGTCGGTGGAGCGCTGCACGAACACCCGGCGGCTCTCGGCGGGTGTGGTCTCGCCGCGCATGATCTGCGACTCGGTGACCTCGCCGCTGTTGTAGCAGGTGACCAGGACCACGGCGCCGGTGCGCGGGTCGACGACGGGCGCGGGGTTGCCGCGGGTGTCGCCGTTCCCGGCGGCGACCACGGACAGCGGGTCCCAGGTGCAGCCGCCGTCGGTGGAGCGGCGTACGACGACGTCGATGTCACCGGTGTCCCCGGCGCCGTCCCGGCGGCCCTCGGCGAAGGCGAGGACGGTGCCCTGCCGGGTCGTGACGGCGGCGGGGATGCGGTAGGTGTCGTAGCCGCCCTGCCCGGAGGTGAACGGCACCGAGGAGGCGCAGCCGGGGGCGGCGGCGTGGGCGGGGGCGTGGGTCGCGAGCGGGGTGAGGAGTACGGCGGTGGTGAGGAGGGTGCGGCTCAGCAGTGTCATCCCTGTCCCTGACGGATCGTCGGACGGTGTTGATCACATGCTCCCCGGAGTGACCAGCCCCGACTCGTACGCCACGATCACCAGTTGCGCCCGGTCCCGCGCCCCCAGCTTGCCCATGATACGGCTGACGTGGGTCTTCGCGGTGAGCGGGCTGAGGCCCAGGGACTCCGCTATCTCGGTGTTGTTCAGGCCTCGCGCGACCAGGGTGAGCACCCCGCGCTCCCGCTCGGAGAGGCAGTCGGGACCGCCCGCGACGGGTATCGAAGGGCTGCGCAGAAACCGCTCGATCAGCCGTGCCGTGGGCCCCGGTGACAGCAGTGCCTCCCCGGCGGCGACCGTGCGGATCGCGTCGAGGAGTTCGGCCGGACGGGTGTCCTTCACCAGGAACCCGGAGGCTCCGGCGCGCAGCGCCTCGACGATGTTGTCGTCCGTGTCGTACGTCGTCAGGACCAGCACCCGCACCCCCGCGAGGTCCTCGTCGGCGGCGATCAGCCGGGTGGCCTCGATGCCGTCCAGGTCGGGCATGCGCAGGTCCATCACCACCAGGTCGGCCCGCTCGCTGCGGGCCAGCCGCACCGCCTCCCGGCCGGTCCCGGCCTGCCCGACGACCTCCATGTCCCGGGCCGACTCGATGAGCATGGTGAACGCGGCCCGCACCAGCGTCTGGTCGTCGGCGAGCAGTACGCGGATCATCTCTCCCCCTCGTGTCCGGCGAGCGGCAGTACGGCCCTCACCTCGAACCCCTCCTCGACGCCCGGGCCCGCGTCCAGCACACCGCCGACGCTGCGGGCCCGTTCCCGCATGCCGACCAGCCCGAAGCCGGGCGTGGCGCTGTCCTGGCCCGTGCCGTCGTCCGTCACCGTCACGCGCAGGGCGCCCTTCTCGTCGTGGACCCGCACCCGGACGGTGAGGTCGTCGCGACCGCCGTGCCGGACCGCGTTCGTCAGTGCCTCCTGCACGATCCGGTAGGCGGCGGCGCCCACCGCGGGCGGCACGTCGTCGGCCCGCACGGACAGCTCGACCTTGGCGCCCGCCGTGCGCGCGGTGTCCGCGAGGTCGGTGAGGCCGTGCAGGCCGGGCAGCGGCCCGCGGATGTCGGCGGTGTTGTGCTCGCGCAGCACCTCCAGGGTGGTGCGCAGTTCGCCGCGCGCGGTGCGGCAGGTCTCGGCGATGTCGTCGAGGGCCTTGGCGACGGCGGCGCGGTCCAGGCGCTCGGGGTCGGCGGCCAGGACGTGCGCGGCGACGGAGGTCTGCACGCCGATCAGGGTGATGCTGTGGGCGAGCAGGTCGTGCAGGTCGCGGGCGATCCGCAGGCGCTCCTCGGCGACCCGGCGGCGGGCCTCCTCCTCGCGGGTGCGCTCCGCGCGCTCGGCGCGTTCGACGATGGAGGCGATGTACTGGCGGTGGACGCGGACGTACCCGCCGAGGATCAGTACGGAGACCGCCCAGCCGAGGATCCGCACGTTCTCCATGAGCCCGTCGGGGTTGGTGATGGCGTTGCTGGTGAGCGTCCCGCCGAGCACCAGCAGGCCGACGGTCACCGTACGGCGTACGGTCCCGGTCACGGCGGCGGTGTAGAGCGCCACCATGGTCGCCCCGATGGGGGCGCTGTGGTTGTAGTCGAGGGCGTGGTACGGCGCCACCAGCGCCACGACCACCAGCAGCACCAGGACCGGTCGGCGCCTGCGCCACACCAGCGGCACATGGGCGGTGAGCAGCAGGGCCCAGCCCAGCGGGCCCGGGGTGCGGGCGTCGGCGACGAACACCGCCAGCAGGGAGCTGGCGACGGCCAGCGCGGCGGCCAGCCACGCGTCGTGGGTGAGGTCGGCGCGCCCCGTTCCGGTGCCGGCGCGCTTCGCCGGGTTCCTGGTGGTTGGCAGCACGGGGTTCATCTTCCGGGACGAGGGCGCCCCTCCGGCAGGGAGGGGCGCCCGGCGGGGGTCAGACCGGTTCGGGCTGCCGTTCCTTGGGCGGGAGCGGCCTGCCTTCCGGCGCCTTGGACAGCCGTCCCGGCCACCACACGCGCCGTCCGAGGGCCACGCTGGCGCTGGTCACCAGGTAGGTGCGGACCAGGAAGGTGTCCAGCAGCACGCCGACGGAGATGACGAAGCCGAGTTCGACGAGCTGCACCAGCCCCATGTTGAGCAGCACCGCGAAGGTCGCCGCGAGCACGAGCCCGGCGGAGGCGATGACACCGCCGGTGGTGCGCAGCGCGGTGAGCGCGGCCGGGACGGGTTCGGCGCCGCGCAGGGACTCCTCCCGCATGCGGTGCAGCAGGAAGATGCCGTAGTCCACGCCGAGGGCGACCAGGAACACGAAGGACAGCAGTCCGGTGCCGGGGTCGGTGCCCTCGAAGCCGAACAGCGGCCCGAAGACGAGTCCGCCGATGCCGAGGGCCGCGCCCCACACCGCGACCACGGCGGTGACCAGGATCAGCGGTGCCACCAGGGAGCGCAGCAGCGCGATCAGGATCAGCAGGACGGAGACGAGCACGATCGGTACGACCACGGCGGTGTCGCGGGCGTTGGTCTCCTTCAGGTCGATCTGCTGGGCGCTGGCGCCGCCGACGAGGGAGCCGCTGGCGTCGAGGCGGTCACGCAGTTCCTCGATGGTGCGGGTCTCGGCCGCGGACTGCGGGGGCGCGGTCGCGGTGACGGACACCTCGGTCCAGCCGTCCCCGCTGCGGCCCTCCTGGGTGGTCGCGACACCGGGGGTGGCGCGGATCGCGGTGAGGGCGTCGCCCGTGCGGTCCGCGGGGGCGAGCACGGTGATGGGCTGGCTGGAGCGCTCGGGGAACGCCCGTACGAGGGTCTCCATGGCGGCGACCGACTCGGGCCGGTCGACGAAGGAGTCCTCCTGCTTGAGGGTGCCGGGCAGGTTCAGGGTGCCCAGCGCGAGCGCGCCGAGCACGACCGCGCCCCCGGCGAGCACGGTGAGCGGGCGGCGTCCCGCGGAGCTGCCCATCGCCGCGAACAGCGAGCGGCGGGCCTTGGGGGTGCTGCCGTAGGCGGGTACGAGGGGCCAGAAGACGCGGCGGCCGAGGACGACGAGGAGGGCGGGCAGCAGGGTCAGCATGGCCGCCAGCGCGCACAGCACCCCGACGGTGCCCATCGGGCCCATGCCCCGGTTGGAGTTGAGGTCGGCGGCGAGCAGGCACAGCAGTCCGGCGGCGACCGTGCCGGAGGAGGCGAGCACGGCGGGCCCGCAGCCGCGCAGCGCGGCCCGCATGGCGTCGTACGGGTGCTCGATGCGGCGGAGTTCCTCGCGGTAGCGGGAGACGATCAGCAGGGCGTAGTCGGTGCCCGCGCCGAACACGAGGATGGTCATGATCCCGGCGCTCGCCCCGGAGACCTGGGTGTCGAAGGCCTGGTGGAGGCCGTAGGCGACGCCCATCGAGAGGAAGTCGGCGATGCCCGCGACGACGAGCGGCACCAGCCACAGCAGCGGGCTGCGGTAGATGATGATCAGCAGTACGGCGACGACCGCGACGGTCGTGTAGAGCAGCGGTCCGCCGAGCGAGTCGTAGACCTTGGAAGCGTCGGTGCTCAGCGCGCTCACCCCGCCGACCTGGACGTTCAGGCCGCCGTCGGTGCGGGCGATGTCGCGGATGTCCGCCACGAAGGCGTCCCGCTTCTCCTCGTCGGCGCCCGGTTCGTTGCTGGACACCGGGTACATGAGCGTGGCGCGGTCCGCGGACGGGACGCCCTGCGGGGTGCTGGTGAGCTTGTGCTCCCCGGCGATCCGGGTGACCTGGTCCTCGGCGGTCTCCCGGTCGGCGGCCGTGAGTCCGCCGTCGCGGTGGTAGACGAGGACCAGCTCGGTGGTCTCGCCGCCCGGCAGCCGGTCCTGGATCTCGGCGACCTGGGTGGAGTCGGCGTTCGCGGGCAGATAGTCGACGACCCGGTCACGCTGCACGTCACCGAGTTTCGCGGCGAACGGCGACGCGATCGCGAGGATGCCGACCCACATCGCGAGCAGCACCCAGGGCACCGCTCGTCGTCGCCGGGCGCTCGCTGTTCTGGTTCCCCCCATGGGATGGGCTCCCTCCGTTCGGCGTCTGGTTCGTGTCCAGACTCCCGGCGGGCGGGGCCGGAATCGTCGGGCGAGAGGGCGACTTCGGGGGTACGGCGAGGGGTGGCGGGAGGGGCGTACTACTCCCCGGGGAGTACGAAGGCGTTGCTACGAGGGTGTACCGGCCGCCGTCAGCAGCCGCTCCACGTCCGCGGCCGTGAGGGTGAGGGCGGCGCCGACCGTGGCCAGCACCTCCCGCTCGGCGGGGGTGTAGGGGCCGTCGGCGAGGGCGATGCGGGCGCCCTGCAGGAGGATCGACTCCCGTCCGGCGGGGGCGAGGTGCGGGGCGAGCGGGTCGAGGGCCTCGTGCAGCTCTATGGCCAGACCGGGCCCGCAGGGCTCCCCGAAGATCCGCCCGGTGTCCGCGGCCAGCGCCTCGACCAGCGCGTTGAGCTGTTCCTCGGTGCAGTCCTGGAACCCGGCGGCCCGCACCGCGCCCGCGGCGGCGGCGAGTGACGTATGGGTGCGGGTGCTGCCCGCGGCGAGCACCGCGAGGGCGACGGTGTGCACGGCGTCGCGGAGCATCGCGGAGAAGCGGATGGTGGTGGGGTGGTCGAGGACGTCGGTGCCGAAGTGGTGTCCGCAGGCGGCGCACTCCACGACCGGTCCGGCCTCGCCGCGCGGCAGCACGGGCACGCCGAGCAGGGTGAAGCGGCGGTGTCCGGTCAGCCGCTGGTAGTTGCGGTCGCCCCCGCAGCCGGGGCAGAAGAACTGTCCGTCGCCGACGGGCGTCCACGCGGTGCGGGTGCCCAGGATGCGCGCGAAACGGAACGCACGGCCGTTGAGTCCCCGTTCAGGCAGCACGTCGCAGCACCTCCGTAACCCCGCGGCAACATCGCCACGCTGGCGTGATGTTAGCCACATCCGAGACGCCCAGTCATTACCCCGGAGGAGACCTCTCCGTGACCTGGACGGTCCCATGGCCGGTATACGACGGGGTCCCGCCCACCGGTTTCCGGCGGACGGGACCCGAAAGCGCCAGGTCAGGCGGGGGTCAGCGGGCTGCCCGGTTGACCGCGGAGACGACCGCCTTCAGCGAGGCACGTGTCGTGTTCGCATCGATACCGATACCCCACAGGACCTTGTCGTCGATCGCGCATTCGATGTACGAGGCGGCCTGCGCGGATGCCCCCTCGCTCATCGTGTGCTCCTGGTAGTCCAGCAGGCGGGCGTCGACGCCGATGCCCTGCAGGGCGTGGAAGAACGCGGAGATCGGACCGTTGCCGGTGCCGACCAGGGTGATCTCGTCGCCGTCCACCTCGGCCTCGACGGTGAGGGTGTCCACACCGTCCTTGTCGGTGGTGGACTGGCCGTTCTTCAGCTGGATACGGCCCCAGGGGTTGCCCGGGTTGGGCAGGTACTCGTCCTGGAAGGTCGCCCAGATGTCCTTCGGCGTCACCTCGCCGCCCTCGGCGTCCGTCTTGGCCTGGATGATCTTGGAGAACTCGATCTGCATCCGGCGCGGCAGGTCCAGCTTGTGGTCGTTCTTCAGGACGTAGGCGATACCGCCCTTGCCGGACTGCGAGTTGACCCGGATGACCGCCTCGTAGGACCGCCCGACGTCCTTGGGGTCGATCGGCAGGTACGGCACGGCCCACTCGATGTCGTCGACGGTGACGCCCTTGGCCTTCGCGTCGGCCTCCATCGCGTCGAAGCCCTTCTTGATGGCGTCCTGGTGGGAGCCGGAGAAGGACGTGTAGACCAGGTCGCCCACGTACGGGTGGCGCGGGTGGACCTCCATCTGGTTGCAGTACTCCCACGTACGGCGGATCTCGTCGATGTCGGAGAAGTCGATCTGCGGGTCCACGCCCTGCGAGAACAGGTTCATGCCCAGGGTGACCAGGTCGACGTTGCCGGTGCGCTCGCCCTGCCCGAACAGACAGCCCTCGACGCGGTCGGCCCCGGCCATCAGCGCCAGCTCGGCCGCGGCCACCGCCGTACCCCGGTCGTTGTGCGGGTGCACGGACAGGCAGACGAACTCGCGCCGGGACAGGTTGCGGCCCATCCACTCGAAGCGGTCGGCGTGCGTGGAGGGGGTGGAGCGCTCCACGGTGGCGGGCAGGTTCAGGATGATCTCGCGGTCCGGACCGGGCTGCCAGACGTCCATCACGCCCTCGCAGACCTCCAGCGCGAAGTCCAGCTCGGTGTCGGTGAAGATCTCGGGCGAGTACTGGTACCCGAACCGCGTCTCGTCGCCCAGCAGCTTCTCGGCGTACTCCATCACCAGCCGCGTGCCGTCCACGGCGATCTGCTTGATGTCGTCCTTCGAGCCGCGGAAGACCACCCGGCGGAAGACCGGCGCGGTGGCGTTGTACAGGTGCACGGTGGCCCGGTGGGCGCCGCGCAGCGACTCCACGGTCCGCTCGATCAGGTCCTCACGGGCCTGCGTCAGCACGGAGATCGTCACGTCCTCGGGGATGGCCCCGGGCTCCTCGATGATCGACCGTACGAAGTCGAAGTCGGTCTGACCGGAGGCCGGGAAGCCGACCTCGATCTCCTTGTAGCCCATCTTGACCAGCAGATCGAACATGGCCCGCTTGCGTACCGGGGACATCGGGTCGATCAGGGCCTGGTTGCCGTCGCGCAGGTCGGTGGAGAGCCAGCGGGGGGCGGCGGTGACGCGCGATTGCGGCCAGGTGCGGTCGGGGATGTCGACCTGCTCGTAGCTGCCGTACTTGTGGACCGGCATGGAACTGGGCTGCTGGCGATTGGCCATTTCTGCGGGGCTCCTCAGGATGTCCGGAAGGACGGCCGACGACGCAACGCCAAGCTCCGCGGGGAGGGGGTCGGCCTCGACTACAGGCCCTCGCCGCGGCAGCTAAGGAGAAGCAGCCCGAAACGCATGATGCGCAGCATGCTAGCCGAGCCGTCCACGGACGCGGGGTTCCGTTCCAGTATGCGGGACCGGGCTGACCACCAAGGGGCGCGGGGAGCTGTGCGGGCAACCACACCCACCTCGCACGCAATAACACAGAGCGACCACCCTGGACGCCCACACCCCGATATTTCACCAATCATGGTTGCGCTTAGTGACAGCGGCAGCGCCCGGTGCCATCGTGCCGCACATGACGCCAAACGGGGGCCGCAGGCCCGTCTTCTGCACGATCATCCCGCCCCACGTCCTCGACAAGCTCGCCCAGGCCGAGGACCCCGCGCTCGCCGGACCCGCCCGCCGCACGCTGCAGCGCGACGCCTACGAGCGCACCCAGCGCCGCCTGACCACGGTGCTGGGCGCCCCCGCGGTGCCCGCCCCCGAGGGGCGGGCGGAAGCCGGAACACCGCACCGGACGATCTACGACGCCCAGCGCAGGACCGGCCTGCCCGGCAAGAAGGTCCGCGGCGAGGGCGACGCGCCCGGCAAGGACGCCACGGTGAACCGGGCGTACGCGGGCCTGGGCGCCACCTTCGAGCTGCTGACGAAGGCGTACGGCCGCGACTCGATCGACGGCTCGGGCCTGCCGCTCGACGCCACCGTCCACTACGACGAGGACTACAACAACGCCTTCTGGAACGGCGAGCAGATGGTGTTCGGCGACGGCGACGGGGAGATCTTCCTCGACTTCACGATCGCCATCGACGTCATCGGCCACGAGCTGGCGCACGGCGTCACGCAGTACACGGCGAACCTGACGTACTTCGGCCAGCCGGGCGCGCTCAACGAGTCGGTCTCCGATGTCTTCGGCGCGCTCATCAAGCAGTACACGCTCGGCCAGACCGCCGAGGAGGCCGACTGGCTGATCGGCGCGGGCCTGCTCGCGCCGCGCGTCACCGGCGAGGCCCTGCGCTCGATGAAGGCCCCGGGCACGGCGTACGACGACGACGTCCTCGGCAAGGACCCGCAGCCCGCGACGATGGACGACTACGTCCGCACCGGCCGCGACAACGGCGGCGTCCACATCAACTCCGGCATCCCGAACCACGCCTTCTACCTCGCGGCCACCGCGCTCGGCGGCAACGCCTGGGAGAAGGCGGGGCAGGTCTGGTACGACGTGCTGACCGGCGGCGAGCTGAAGGAGGACGCCCTGTTCACGGACTTCGCCACGCTCACCGTCCGGGCCGCGCGGGCCCGCTACGGCGCCGGGGCGGAGCTGGACGCGGTGACGAAGGCCTGGGAGCAGGTCGGGGTGCGCACGCTGTGAATCCGTACTAGACACGGTCCCATGCGTATTCAGGTACGGCGCACGGGAGGATTCGCGGGCATCGAGCGCCATGCCGAGGTGGACACCTCGGGACGGCCCGACGCCGAGGAGTGGCAGACCCTGGCCGAGCGGGCGCTCGCGTCCGGCCGGGGTACGCCGCCCATCGGGGTTCCGGACGGCTTCGGCTACCAGATCACGGTGGACGGCCGGACGGTCTACTGCGCGGACCCGAGGCTGACGGACGAGCAGCGACAGCTGATCAGCCGGGTGCTGAAGGAAGGGGCGTAACCGGGCCCGGGGGTTGCGGTGTTGGTGTGACGGGCCGATGATCCGTGGCCATGGCCACCCCACCGCACCCCCCGGTACCCCGCTTCCCCTCCGGCTTCCTCTGGGGGGTCTCCACCTCGGCCCACCAGATCGAGGGCGCGGCGGACCTGCGCGAGCCCTCGGTCTGGGACACCTTCACGGCCGAGCCCGGCCGGGTGCGGGACGGCTCCACGGCGGACGTGGCCTGCGACCACTACCACCGGCGTGGTGAGGACGTGGCACTCCTGACCGGCCTCGGGGTGGACGCGTACCGCTTCTCGATCTCCTGGCCGAGGGTGAACTCGCCGCGGGGACTGGACTTCTACGACGCGCTGCTGGACGACCTGTGCGCGGCGGGCGTCCGCCCCGTGCCCACCCTCTTCCACTGGGACCTGCCCGAGGGCCTGGACTGGCTGGACCGGGACACGGCGTACCGCTTCGCGGAGTACGTGGGGCGGGTGGCGGACCGGCTGGGCGACCGCGTACCGAAGTGGATCACCCTGAACGAGCCCGCCGAACACACCCTGCTGGGCCACGCCCTGGGCATCCACGCCCCCGGGCGTCAACTCCTCTTCGACGCCCTGCCGGTGGCCCACCACCAGCTCCTGGCCCACGGCCTGGCGGTACGCGCCCTGCGCGCGGCGGGCGCGACGGACGTGGGCATCGCCAACTCGCACGGCCCGGTGTGGCCCGCGTCGCGGGACGCGGCGGACGAGGAGGCGGCGGACTTCTACGACGTCCTGCTGAACCGCCTGTTCGCCGAGCCGGTGCTGCTCGGCTCCTATCCGTCCGGGCTGGGCGAGCTGATGCCGGGCGACGTGGGCGCGGACCTGGAGATCATCGCGGAGCCGGTCGACTGGTACGGCGTCAACTACTACGCGCCGACGAAGGTGGGCGCCCCGCGGGGCACGGAGATCGACTTCGGCGGGGTGCGGATGCCCGCGGAACTCCCCTTCTCCGTACGCGAGATCGAGGGGTACCCGACGACGGACTTCGGGTGGCCGGTGGTCCCGGAGGCGCTCACCGAACTCCTCACGACCTTCCACGGCCGCTACGGCGACCGGCTGCCCCCGGTCGTGGTCACCGAGAACGGCTGCTCGTACCGGGGGCTCGACGACCAGTCCCGGATCACCTTCCACGACGCCCACCTCCGCGCCCTGCACCGTGCCATGACGGCGGGCGTCGACGTACGCGGCTACTTCGTCTGGTCGCTGCTCGACAACTTCGAGTGGGCGGAGGGATACAGCCAGCGCTTCGGCCTGGTGCACGTCGACTTCACGACGCTGGAGCGCACTCCGAAAGCGTCGTACGGCTGGTTCCGGGAGCTGCTGCGGGAGCAGCGGCTGTGAGCGTCCGGCTCAGAAGCCCAGCTTGCGCAGCTGCTTCGGGTCGCGCTGCCAGTCCTTGGCGACCTTGACGTGCAGGTCGAGGAAGACGGGCGTGCCGAGGAGGGCCTCGATCTGGCGGCGGGACTTGATGCCGACCTCCTTCAGGCGCTTGCCCTTGGGGCCGATGACGATGCCCTTCTGGCTGGTGCGCTCGATGTAGAGGTTGGCGTGGATGTCGAGGAGGGGCCGGTCCGCGGGACGGTCCTCGCGCGGGAGCATCTCCTCCACGACGACGGCGATGGAGTGGGGCAGTTCGTCGCGGACGCCCTCCAGCGCGGCCTCGCGGATCAGTTCCGCGATCATGACCTGCTCGGGCTCGTCGGTGAGGTCCCCTTCCGGGTACAGCGCGGGCCCTTCCGGCAGCAGCGGCACCAGCAGGTCGGCGAGCAGGCCCACCTGCTGGTCGCCGACCGCCGACACCGGCACGATCTCCGCCCACTCGAAGCCCAGCTCCTTGCCGAGCTGGTCGATGGCGATGAGCTGCTCGGCGAGGGTCTTGCTGTCGACCAGGTCGGTCTTGGTGACGATCGCGATCTTGGGGGTCTTGCGGATCGCCGCCAGCTCCTTGGCGATGAAGCGGTCGCCGGGGCCGATCTTCTCGTTGGCGGGCAGGCAGAAGCCGATCACGTCGACCTCGGCCCAGGTGGTGCGCACGACGTCGTTGAGGCGCTCACCGAGGAGGGTGCGCGGTTTGTGCAGGCCCGGGGTGTCCACCAGGATCAGCTGGGCGTCGGGCCGGTGCACGATGCCGCGGACCGTGTGCCGCGTGGTCTGCGGCTGGTTGGCGGTGATCGCCACCTTCTGGCCGACCAGGGCGTTCGTGAGGGTGGACTTGCCCGCGTTGGGGCGGCCCACGAAGCAGGCGAAGCCAGCCCGGTGGACGGTCTCGGCGGGCTGCTCGGGTGACGGGGTACGAACGCTCATGGCGCCCATTCTCCCTGATCGTCGGAGCCCCGCCGTACCGCGTGTGGCCGGGCTCACCGACGGTGAGGTTCCGGAAACCCGTCCGCAATGAAACGTGGCGGAAACACACCCGTACGCGAGCGGAAACCGACGCCGGTGAGTCTCTGACGGACCCCGACCCCGTGGGAGACCCCTCGTGACCCTGGCCGCGTCCCCTCTCGACACCGGCGACACCGCCTGGCTGCTCGCCGCCACCGCCCTCGTCCTGCTGATGACCCCGGGCCTGGCCCTGTTCTACGGCGGCATGGTCCGCACGAAAAGCGTCCTCAACATGCTGATGATGAGTTTCGTGTCGATCGCGCTGGTCACCGTGGTGTGGCTGGCCGTCGGATACTCGCTGGTGTTCGACGAGGACGCGACGGGCGCGGGCCTGATCGGCGGCCTGGAGCACCTCGGCATGGCGGGACTGGGCCCGGACAGCGTGCAGGGCACGGTCCCCACCCTCCTCTTCGCCACCTTCCAGCTCACCTTCGCGATCATCACCGCCGCGCTGATCAGCGGGGCGGTCGCGGACCGGGCGAAGTTCGGGGCGTGGATGGTCTTCGTGCCGGTGTGGGCGCTGCTGGTATACGTTCCGGTCGCGCACTGGACCTGGGGTCCCGGCGGCTGGATCCTGGAGCACCTCGGCGCCCTGGACTTCGCGGGCGGTCTGCCCGTCGAGATCACGTCCGGCGCGTCCGGTCTGGCGCTGGCGCTGGTGCTCGGGCCGCGGCTGGGCTTCAGGAAGGACGCGATGCGCCCGCACAACCTGCCGATGGTGATGCTCGGCGCGGGTCTGCTCTGGTTCGGCTGGTTCGGCTTCAACGCGGGCTCCGCGCTGGGCGCGGGCGGGCTGGCGGCGGCGGCCTTCCTCAACACCTTCGCCGCCGGGTGCACGGGTCTGCTGGGCTGGCTGTTCGTGGAGCAACTGCGCGACGGCCACCCGACCACCCTCGGCGCCGCCTCCGGTGTGGTCGCGGGCCTGGTCGCCATCACCCCGTCCTGCGGCTCGGTCTCCCTGCTCGGCGCGCTGGTCATCGGCCTGGCGGCGGGCGTGGTGTGCTCGTACGCCGTGAGCTGGAAGTTCAGGTTCGGCTACGACGACTCCCTCGATGTCGTCGGGGTCCATCTGGTCGGCGGTGTCCTCGGCACCCTGCTGATCGGGGTCTTCGCCGTCGACTCCATGACCGGCGGCCCCGAGGGCCTGCTCCACGGCGGTGGCCTCGGGCAGCTCGGCAGGCAGTTGGTGGCGGTGGTGGCCGTGGCGGTGTACGCCTTCGCCGTGACGTACGGCATCGCCAGGCTGATCGACCGGGTGCTGGGCTTCCGTGCGAGTGAGGAGCAGGAGCACACCGGCCTGGACCTTACGGTGCACGCCGAGACGGCCTACGATCACGGAGTCCTGGGCCACGGCGCCCCGGTCACCTCGTCCCCCGTCGTCTCCCCCGCCCAGAAGGTCAAGGCTTAAGGCATGAAACTCATCACCGCGATCGTGAAGCCGTACCGCCTCGACGAGGTCAAGAAGGCGCTCCAGGAGATCGGCGTCCAGGGCCTGACCGTGACCGAGGCCAGCGGCTACGGGCGGCAGCGCGGCCACACCGAGGTGTACCGCGGCGCCGAGTACCAGGTCGACCTGGTGCCGAAGGTGCGGATCGAGGTCGTCGTCGAGGACGCGGAGTGCGACACCGTGATCGACACGATCGTGAAGGCCGCGCAGACCGGCAAGATCGGTGACGGGAAGGTGTGGGCGCTGCCCGTGGAGACCGTCGTACGGGTGCGGACGGGTGAGCGCGGGCCGGACGCGCTGTAGCGGGGTCCGGCCCGCGCCCCTCGCGCGGTCGTGCGGGTCAGTCGAAGACGAACGGGCCCGGTGCCTGTGGTCCGGTCGCCGTGCAGGTGACCGCGATCCCGAAGACCGTCATCCGCAGCTGACCGCCGAAGGCCTCCAGGCTGTCTGCGGAGGCGACGGTGCCGGAGAGCGGGCCGACGGTGACCGGGTCCCCGGCGGCCATCGCCGGGTTCTCGGTGCCGGTGAAGGCGGTGGTGCCGCCGGTGCCGCCGACCAGGGTGAGCGTGGACGTGATCGAGTCCTCGCCGAGCGCGAGCGGGGCGGTGATCGCGGACGCCGTCAGGGTCATGGTGGCGGCGGTGCCGTTCTGGGTGGCGGTGAGCGTGGCGTCGCCGCCGCCGAAGACCCCGCAGTCGGCGGTGATCGACGCCGTCTCCGGGGTGACCGCGGCGGCGGTGGGCGCGAGGGCGAACCCGCAGGCCGCCAGGGCCCCCACCGTCACTACCGCACCTGTCCGTAAGCGCTTGCCCATCATGGATGAGGGCTCCCTTCACCTTGTGGGGGGAATCGCTCGGCAGGTGGGTGCGGTCACACTGCGCGCGAGCCGGTCCGACGGCTCACTTCGGAACCGTCGGTTCCCATTCATGCGCGAGGGGCGGGCGAGGGCAAGGATGAAAACCGGACTACTGCGGGGCGGTGGGGGCCCTGTCGCCGTGCTCGGCTGGCGGGGCTCGCGGCGTCCACGCGGTTCGCCCAGATCCCTCAGCCCGCGGCGACGGTCTCCCGTACCAGCCCGTCCGGCCCCGCCACCAGTACCGGTGTCCCGGGTCCGCCCAGGTCCCGGACGGCCGCCAGGTCGGCCGTCGAAGCCGCCTCGGCCTCCGTCACCACCGCCGCCGCCTCCAGGGAGCGGGCACCGGACGCCACCGCCATCGCCACCGCCGTCTGCAGGGCGCTGAGCTTCAGCGAGTCCAGGGCGACGGTCCCGGCGACATACGTACGCCCCGTCTCGTCGCGTACGGCGGCGCCCTCCGGCACGCCGTTGCGGGCCCGCGCGGAGCGGGCCAGGGTGACGATCTTGCGGTCCTCGGGGTCGAGCGCGCTGCTGTCGGTCATGATCCGAGCATACGTAAGCGTCAGGGACGGTCCAGGCGCAGGCGGTCCGCTCGCGGCAGACCGGCCACCACCAGGTCGTAGGAGTCCTCGATCAGTTCGCGCAGGAGGCGGTCGGGGAGGGTGCCGTCGGCCGTGACCGTGTTCCAGTGGCGCTTGTTCATGTGGTACCCGGGGACGATCAGGCCCTCGTGCTCGGCACGCAGCCGGATCGCGTCCTCCGGGTCGCACTTGAGGTTGACCGTCAGCGGGCTGGCGCCCAGGTCCGTGAGGGCGAACAGCTTGCCGCACACCTTGAACACCGAGGTGTCGGGGTTGAACGGGAAGTCCTCCACGGTGGCGTTGAAGGACAGGCAGAACGCGCGCAGTTCCTTGGGGGTCATTCCGGCGACTCCTCCCCGGCGTCCGGCCGCGCCGGGTCCACCGGCTCCGCCAGGACCGTCACGATCTTGTTCCGGCGGCCCGCGGCGGCCTCCGCCGTCAGGCGCAGTTCGCGGCCGTCGGGCAGTTCGACGACGGACGACGCCCCGGCGATGGGTACCCGGCCCAGCGCCTTCGCCATCAGGCCGCCCACCGTCTCCACGTCCTCGTCGTCGAAGGCCTCCAGGCCGTACAGCTCGCCGAGGTCGCCGATGTCGAGGCGGGCGGTGACGCGGAAGCGGCCCTCGCCGAGGAACTCCACCGGGGGCAGTTCACGGTCGTACTCGTCGGTGATCTCGCCGACGATCTCCTCGAGGATGTCCTCGATGGTCACGATCCCGGCCGTGCCGCCGTACTCGTCGATGACGACGGCGACATGGTTGCGCTCCTTCTGCATCTCGCGCAGCAGGGCGCCCGCGTTCTTGGTGTCGGGCACGAAGAACGCCGGGCGCATCGCCGTCGACACCAGCTCGCTCTCCGCGTCCCGGCTGATGTGCGTCCTGCGGACGAGGTCCTTGAGGTAGACGACGCCGACGATGTCGTCCTCGCTCTCGCCGGTGACCGGGATGCGGGAGAAGCCCGAGCGCAGGGCGAGCGTGAGGGCCTGGCGGATGGTCTTGTAGCGCTCGATCACGACCAGGTCGGTGCGCGGGACCATCACCTCGCGCACGAGGGTGTCGCCCAGCTCGAAGACGGAGTGCACCATGCGGCGCTCCTCGTCCTCGATGAGGGACTCCTTCTCGGCCAGGTCGACCATCGCGCGCAGCTCCGCCTCGGAGGCGAACGGGCCGCGGCGGAAGCCCTTGCCGGGGGTGAGGGCGTTGCCGATGAGGATCAGCAGCGACGGGATCGGGCCCATGATCCGGGCCAGCGGCACCAGGACGTACGCCGCCGCGGTCGCGGTGTTCAGGGGGTGCTGGCGGCCGATGGTGCGCGGGGAGACCCCGACGGCGACGTACGACACCAGCACCATGATGGCGATGGCGATCAGCAGCGCCTCGGCGGTGCCGTCGAACTCGCGCAGGCTGGCGTAGGTGATGAGGGCGGCGGCGGCCATCTCGAAGGCGACGCGGACCAGCAGCGCCACGTTGAGGTAGCGGGTGGGGTCGGCGGCGACCTTGGCGAGTTTCGCGCTGCCGCGCCGCCCGGAGCGCACCGCCTCCTCGGCGCGGAAGCTGGAGACCCGCGCGAGACCCGCCTCGGCACAGGCGGCGAGCCAGGCGACGACCACCAGGGCGATCGCGCCGAGGACCAGTTGCGCGGTCATGACACGGTCGGCGCGGGGGACGGGCCGGTCAGGCCCCGCTCCGTGCGCCAGCCGTCCACGATGGCCGCCTGGAGGCCGAACATCTCGGCCTTCTCGTCCGGTTCCTCATGGTCGTAGCCCAGCAGGTGCAGCACACCGTGGACGGCGAGGAGCTGCAGCTCCTCGTCCATGGTGTGCTGCGTGGGCGCCTCGGCGCCCTGTTTGGCGGCGACCTCCGGGCACAGCACGATGTCGCCGAGCAGGCCCTGCGGGGGCTCGTCGTCGTCCTTGGACGGGGGCCGCAGCTCGTCCATCGGGAAGGACATGACATCGGTGGGCCCGGGCAGGTCCATCCACTGGATGTGCAGCTGCTCCATGGCGTCGGCGTCCACGACGATCACCGAGAGTTCGGAGAGCGGGTGGATGCGCATCCGCGCGAGTGCGTAGCGGGCGATGTCGAGGATCGCCTGCTCGTCGACCTCGGTTCCGGATTCGTTGTTGACGTCGATCGACATGGTGCTGTGCTTGTCTACTTCCCCTTGTGCCCGGACTTGCCCCGGCCGCCCTTGTGGGTGCCGTTCTGGGTGCCGTGCTTGGTGTCGTACTTCTCGTAGGCGTCGACGATACGGCCCACCAGCTTGTGGCGTACGACGTCGTGCGACGACAGTCGCGAGAAGTGCACGTCCTCGACGCCGTCCAGGATGTCCTGCACCTGCCGCAGACCGGACTTGGTGCCGTCGGGCAGGTCGACCTGGGTCACATCACCGGTGATCACGATCTTCGAGTCGAAGCCGAGCCGGGTGAGGAACATCTTCATCTGTTCGGGGCTGGTGTTCTGGGCCTCGTCCAGGATGATGAAGGCGTCGTTGAGCGTACGGCCGCGCATGTACGCCAGCGGCGCGACCTCGATCGTGCCCGCCGCCATCAGGCGCGGGATCGAGTCGGGGTCGAGCATGTCGTGCAGCGCGTCGTACAGCGGGCGCAGATACGGGTCGATCTTCTCGTAGAGCGTGCCGGGCAGGAAGCCGAGGCGCTCGCCCGCCTCCACCGCCGGTCGGGTCAGGATGATGCGGTTGACCTGCTTGGACTGGAGGGCCTGGACCGCCTTGGCCATGGCCAGGTAGGTCTTGCCGGTGCCCGCGGGGCCGATGCCGAAGACGATCGTGTGCTTGTCGATCGCGTCGACGTACCGCTTCTGGTTGAGGGTCTTGGGGCGGATGGTGCGACCGCGCGAGGACAGGATGTTCTGCGTCAGGACCTGCGCCGGGGTCTCCGGGCCGTCACTCTCGCCGTTCTCGCTCGCTCTGAGCATCGCGATCGAGCGTTCCACTGCGTCCTCCGTCATCGGCTGTCCGGTGCGGAGCACCAGCATCATCTCGTCGAACACGCGCGAGACGAGGGCGACATCCGTGGAGTCGCCGACCGCGCTGATCTCATTGCCCCGGACGTGGATGTCGACCCCCGGGAAGGCCTTCTCGATCACGCGCAGGAGGGCGTCGCCGGAGCCCAGCACGGTCACCATGGGGTGCGCCGCGGGGACGGTCAGGTTCACTTTCGCCTGCCCCTGCGCGGGGGTGTGAGCTGTGGGTGTCTGAGTCATGGGCCGGCCGGCAGGCCTGCACGTCCTCCTCGATACGACTCGCCCGCCACAAGGGCGGCCTGGCGATTTCCAGGGTACGCCGGGCGACTGACATCGCCGTAGGCCTTTTCCTCGGACGATCGGACCGGAGGGCGGGCGTGTGATCGGGGGGTGTGCGGGCGGATGCGGACGGTGACGGGAGCGGGCCCTCACGCCGAGCGGCGGAAGCCGATCGTGGGGACCGCACGGCGCAGCGGCCAGGGGCGGGCGGTGGCCGGGAGCAGGTGTTCCAGGAAGGCGTACCGGCGCAGCGCGGCGGGGTTCTGGTCGTCGACCGACTGCACGCGGCGCCACCAGGCCGCGACCTCCGACCAGCCGGGCGCCGACAGGGAGCCGCCGAACTCCTGGACGGACAGGGCCGCGGTGAGGCCCGCGAAGGCCAGCCGGTCGGCCAGGGGCCAGCCCGCGAGGGAGCCGGTGACGAAACCGGCGACGAAGACGTCCCCGGCGCCGGTCGGGTCCAGGGCCTCCACCTCGATGGCCGGAACCTCCGCGGTCTCGCCGGTGCGCCGGTCCACGGCGAAGGCGCCCTCGGCACCGAGGGTGACGACGGCGACCGGGACATGGCGCGTCAGGGCGTGGGCGGCGGCGCGCGGGCAGGTGGTGCGGGTGTAGCGCATGGCCTCCTCGGCGTTCGGCAGGAACGCCTCGCAGTGCGCGAGGTCGGCCAGCCCCGCCAGGTCCCAGGCGCCGGTGTCGTCCCAGCCGACGTCGGCGAAGATCCGGGTGCCCTTGGCGGCGGCCTGTGCGATCCACGGGGCCCGCTTGCCGGGCTCCAGCGCGGCCACGGCGGCTCGCGCGGGCGGCGGGCAGTCGGGGGCGGGTTCCTCGGGCGGGGGCTCGTGGCCGTGGGAGATCATCGTGCGCTCACCCTCGTACGCCATCGAGACCGTGACCGGCGAGTGCCAGCCGGGGACGGTGCGTGAGGGGCCGAGGTCGATGCCCTCGCCCCGCTCCAGCGCGTCCCAGCAGTAGTCGCCGTAGTGGTCGTCCCCGAACGCGGCGGCCAGGCAGGTCCGCAGGCCGAGGCGGGACAGGGCCGCCGCCATGTTGGCGACCCCGCCGGGGCTCGACCCCATCCCGCGCGCCCAGGACTCGGTGCCGCGCACCGGGGCGGAGTCGAGGCCGGTGAAGATGATGTCGAGGAAGACGGTGCCCGTGAGATAGACGTCCCAGGGCGGTTCGTGCGGTGTGCGCAGTCGGGCCAGGGGATCCACATGGGCCCGGCGGTGCAGCCCGGCGGGGGCGGTGGGTCCCTTTCCGGTGACGGCGGGGGTGTTGGTCGCGGTCACGGTGCGCTCCTGAGATGGTGCGGATCAGGCCAGTCTGCACCACCCCACTGACAACGCGCCGGGTGTCCCGGTGACCTGCGCCCTCACCAGCGCGGCACCGTCGGCACCACCCACCCCGGCCGTGCCGCCCGCATGGCCGCCGCGTCGTCGCGGTCGCGCAGCGACCCGTCGTCGTCCAGCCAGCGCCGGTGCAGCCGCCGTAGCTCCTCCCGGTCGAGTTCCACGCCCAGGCCGGGTGCGTCGGAGACGGTGACCCCGCCGTCCTGGAACGTCAGCCGCCGGGTGAGCACGTCCTCCGACTGCCAGGGGTAGTGGGAGTCGCAGGCGTGGTGGAGGCCGGGGACGGTGGCCGCGACGTGGGTCATCGCGGCCAGCGATATCCCCAGGTGGGTGTTGGAGTGCATGGACACGCCGACGCCGAAGGCACGGCAGATCGCGGCGAGTTGCTGGGTGTTGCGCAGGCCGCCCCAGTAGTGGTGGTCGGAGAGCACGACCTGCACGGCGTCACGGGTGAAGGCCTCCTTGATCTCCGCGAACGTCGTCACGCACATGTTGGTCGCGAGCGGCACGCCCGCCCGTCGCCCACCACCGCCCTTGCCGGAGGCGCCGCGCGCCGCCCCTCGCAACCCCGCCGCGACCTCCGCCATGGCGGGCGTGCCGAGCGCGGGGTCCTCCAGGTACTCGAGGACGTCGCCGAGTTCCTCGGCCACCCGCAGCGAGGTCGGCACGCTCCACGCCCCGTTGGGATCCAGCCGCAGCGGATGCCCGGGGAACGCCTCCGCCAGCGCCCGTACCGCGGCGACCTCCTCGTCCGGCGGGAAGACGCCGCCCTTGAGCTTGAAGGAGGTGAAGCCGTAGCGCTCCTTGAACTTCCGCGCCTGCTCGACCACCCCGGCGGGGTCGAGGGCGGCCCCCCAGTCGTCCCGCTCGGCCGCCACCCCCGCCGGATGGTCGGCCCACCTGTAGAACAGGTAGGCGCTGTAGTCGACCCTGTCCCGCACCTTGCCGCCGAGCAGCGCGTGCACCGGCAGCCCGGCCGCCTTGCCCCAGGCGTCCAGGCAGGCCACCTCGAAGCCGGAGACGACGGACAGCCGCAGCTTGTCGGCGGTCTGGACGCCGCGCAGCCCGCCGACGTCGACCTGGTCGCTGACCTGGGCGGAGTCGACCAGGACCGCGTCCGCGACCGTGAAGAGGCCGTTCAGGTCGTTCACCTGGCGGCCCGGCAGCCGCTGCGCGAACGGGCGCGCCAGCTCCAGGTACTTCGTGTCGCCGTACGTCTCGCCGACGCCCGTGACGCCGTCGGCGGTCACCACCTCGACGATCAGCCGGGGGGTGTACGGCTGGTGCACGCCCTGCGTGTTGAGCAGCGGCGGGTCGGCGACCAGGATCGGGGTCAGCCGGACGTCGGTGACGGTGAGGTTCACAGGGCGGCTCCTACGAGGTCGAGTCCGGTGGTGAGCAGGGCCTTCAGGTCGGCCAGGTCGGCGGCCGAGGGGTCGGTGAGCGGGGCGCGTACGGGCCCGACCGGGCGGCCACGGAGCCGGGCCGCCGCCTTCACCAGCGACACGGCGTATCCGGGCACCCGGTCGCGGAGTTCGACGAGCGGGACGTAGAACGCGCGCAGCAGCTCCCCCGCCGTGGCGTCGTCGCCGTCGCGCAGGGCGGTGAAGAAGGCGGTCGCGATCTCGGGGGCGTAGGCGTGTACGGCGGAGGAGTAGGCGGGGACGCCGACGGTGGCGTAGGCGCGGGCCTGGATCTCGGCGGTGGCGGCGCCGTTGAAGAACAGGAAGCCGTCGGGGGCGGCGAGGGTGAGGCGCTGGAGCCGGTCGAGGTCGCTGTGGCCGTCCTTGAGCCCGATGACGTTCGGGATCCGGGCCAGCCGCCGCAGCGAGTCGGCGGTGTAGGCGACCTGGCCGCGCTGGTAGGCGACGAGCGGCAGCCGGGTGCCCGCGGCGATCCGCTCCAGTTGCCGTACGAGGCCCTCCTGCGGGGCGGCGACGAGGTAGTGCGGCAGGACCAGCAGGGCGTCGGCCCCGGCGTCCTCGGCGATGCGCGCGAACCGCAGGGCCTGCGCCCAGCCGTAGCCGATGCCCGCGACGACGGGCAGTCGGCCGCCCGCCTCCTCGACGGCGAGGGTGACGACGGTGCGGTACTCGTCCTCGGCGAGGGAGAAGAACTCCCCGGTGCCGCAGGCGGGGAAGACCGCGCCGGGTGAGGTGGCGAGCTGGGCGGCGAGCTGGGCGCGGCAGCCGTCGGGGTCCAGGGAGCCGTCGTCGAGGAAGCTGGTCAGGGGGAACGAGAGCACACCGCGTGCCATGCCGTCCCGTAGTCGCCGCCGGGCCGTGTCCAGGTCGGAACCCACCCCACTCATCTCCCCATGTAGACGTCATCCATATATGAGGATGGAGGCTAGATACGCGAACCGGGACCGTCAATGGGCCGCACCCCGGCCCACCCCGCCCGTTCTACGATCGCCCCATGTCAGAGTCAGGCGGCGTCCGCGAAGTGAAGTCGGCCGCGCGCACGGTCGAACTCCTCGAACTCCTCGCCGCCCGCGGCGACCGCCCGGCCCGTCTGCAGGAGCTGGCGGACGCGCTGGCCGTCCCGCGCAGCTCCATGTACGCGCTGCTCCAGACCCTGGTCTCGCGCGGCTGGGTCCGCACCGACGTCTCCGGCTCCCTCTACGGCATCGGCATCCACGCCCTGCTCACCGGCACCAGCTACCTCGACTCCGACCCGCGCGTGCGCGCCGTACGCCCGTATCTCGACGAGGCCTCCGAGGCGCTCGGCGAGACGATCCACCTGGGGCGGCTCGACGGCCGGGACGTGGCCTACCTCGCCACCCGCGAGTCCCACGAGTACCTGCGGACCATCAGCCGCGTCGGCCGCCGCCTCCCCGCCCATGTCGCCGCCCTCGGCAAGGCGCTGCTGGCCGAACGCCCCGACGCCGACCTCCCCGAGGGCCCCTACGAGGCCCTCACCCCCCGCTCCCACACCACCCGCGACACCCTCGCCGCCGATCTGGCCGAGGTGCGCGGGCGCGGCTACTCCATCGACCGCGAGGAGGGCGTCACCGGCATCGTCGGCTTCGGCTTCGCCCTGCGCTACGACACCCCCGCGCAGGACGCGGTCAGCTGCTCGGTGCCGGTGGCGCGGCTGACGCCCGCCCACGAGACGCGGATCGTCGCCGTGATGCGGGAGATCCGGGCGAAGATCGAGGCGACGGTGCCGGGCGGGACGGCCCACGGGGGCTCGGTCCACTGGCGATAGCGCCCGCGTCTACCCGGCCGCCACACCCCCAAACACATCTGTAACTCAGATCACATAATCCGCCCTCCCCTTGGGCTCCCCCGGCTTGATACAAATTGCCCGCGCGTTCCTGTCTGTCGACGGTCGTCGCCCAATCCCCCTCTTTGTGCCGCTCCTTTCGCATGCCCTGGGAACGCCCGTGTTCGCCCGCACCACCACGCCCTGGCCCCTTGTCGCCCTTTTCACGGCCGGGTACCTCGCCCCGTACCTCCTCCCGACCGTCGTCGGCAGGCTCGACTCGGGGCTCCCCCTCACCGCCACCCAGTCCGGCGCCATCGGCAGCGCGCTGCTGCTGGGTTCGGCGGCGGCGGGGTTCCTGCTCGCCGCCCGCGTCCACCGCGTCGGCCCGCGTGTGCTCGCCCGCCTCGGGCTCACGCTCGCCGTCCTCGGCTACGGCGGGGCCGCGCTCAGCGCCGCCGTCCCGGCGGTCGTCGCGGGCGCGGTCGTCGGCGGTCTCGGGTCCGGTACGGCCACGGCGGTCGCCGCCACGCTGATCGCGGGCCGCCCCGACCAGCACCGCAGCACCACGCTCGGGCTGCTCGGCGTCTCCGCTCTCGCGGGCGCCGTCTATCTGACGGTGCCGCACCTCGGTCCCGGGCACGGCCTCCCGCTGGCGGCGATCGCGCTCACCGCGCTCGCGGTCTGGCCGCTGACCGGCCGCCTCGGTCCCGCCGAACCGGCCCAGCGGCACCGCTGCGAGGTAACCCGGCTGCCCCATCCGCGCGCCGGGCTGGTCCTCGCCGCGGCGCTGCTGTGCTGGTCGCTCGCGCAGAACTCCCTGTGGGGCGTCAGCGGTCGGATCGGGCTCGCCCAGGCGCACCTGAGCGAGGTCACGGTCGGTGCGGTGTTCGCCGTCGCGCTGGGTGCGGGGCTCGTCGGGGTCGTGCTGGCGGGGGCGCTGGGGCCGCGGATCGGCCTCGCCCTGCCGATCGGTGGGGGTACGGCCGTCATCGCCGTGTGTATCGCGGTCAGTGCGTCGGCGACCGATCTGGTGACGTTCGCGGCCGGTGAGATCGCCTGGAACGCGCTCTACCCGGTCGTGCTGTCCTACGTGATCGGGCTCGCCGCCTCCCTCGACGGGCGCGGGCGTTGGGCGGTGCTGGTGGGCTCCGCCTCTTCGCTGGGCACCGCGGCGGGGCCGGTCGCCGGGAGTGTGCTGGCGGCGGGGGTCGGCTTCCCCGGGATGGGGATCGTGCTCGCGGGCGGGCTGCTGGTCGTCGCCGTGCCGATGACGGTGGTCGCCCTTCGGGCGGGGAGGCCGACGGTGCCGGTGGTTTCCGTGGATGTGGCCGTGGAGAAGCAGGGCGCCTACGAGGCTGCCACGGCCGCGTGAATCGCGGCCGCGGGCTCGTTGTGGCCTGTCGCGCAGTTCCCCACGCCCCTTAAGGGCGCTGCCCTGCCGTCCCTGAGACTCCTCCCTAAGACTCGTCCCTAAGACTCGTCCCTAAGACTGATACGCCTCCACCTCGGCCAAGTACCGCCCCCTTCGCTCCTCGTCGTCCTCCAGGAACGCCGCCAGGAACGAGTTGCGCGCCAGCTCGCGTTGCTGCTCCAGCGTCAGACCCAGGGCGTCGAAGTTGTCGCCGACATAGCCCCCGAAGTACGCCGGGTCGTCCGAGTTGACCGTGCAGCGCAGGCCCGCCTCCAGCATCGCGGGGAGCGGATGGTCGGCCAGGGTGTCGACGGCGCGCAGGCGGACGTTGGACAGGGGGCACAGGGTCAGGGGTATGCGGTCGCGGACCAGGCGGGCGACCAGTCGGGGGTCCTCCATGCAGCGCAGGCCGTGGTCGACGCGCTCCACGCCGAGGATGTCGAGGGCCTCGGCGATGTACTCGGGCGGCCCCTCCTCGCCCGCGTGGGCCACGCGGCGCAGGCCGAGCGCGGCGGCGGTCTCGTACACCTCGCGGAACTTCGCCGGGGGATGCCCGGCCTCGGCCGAGTCGAGGCCGACGCCGGTGATCCGGGCGAGGTGGGGCTTGGCGGCGTGCAGGGTCTCCATCGCGGACTCGGCGGACTCGTCCCGCAGGAAGCACATGATCAGGCGGGTGGAGACGCCGTGCCGCGTCTCGCTCTCGCCCAGGGCCTTCCACAGGCCCTCGACCACCGTCTCCATGGACACGCCCCGGGCCAGGTGGGCCTGCGGGTCGAAGAAGATCTCGGCGTGGCGGACGCCCTGGGCGGCGGCGCGGGCGAGGTAGGCGTCGGCGAGGTCGGCGAAGTCGCGCTCGGTGCGCAGGACGGCCATCAGCCCGTAGTACAGGTGCAGGAAGGACTGGAGGTCCTCGAAGCGGTACGCCTCGCGCAGGGCCTCGGTGTCGGCGTACGGCAGCTCGACGCCGTTGCGGGCGGCCAGCTCGAAGGCCAGCTCCGGCTCCAGAGTGCCTTCGATGTGCAGGTGGAGTTCAGCTTTCGGCAGGGGCATCGAAGAATGGTACGGCTGCTCACCGACGTTTCGGAACCGGCACCGTGAGCAGATCATGGGCCACGGTCAGCTCACCCTCGTATCCGGCCGCCCTCGCCTGGCGCTCGAAGTCGTCCGGCTCGGAGTAGCGCTGGCTGAAGTGGGTGAGCACCACGTGCCGTACCCCGGCGTCCCGGGCCACCCGCGCGGCCTGTCCGGCGGTGAGGTGTCCGTACTCGACGGCGAGCGGCTCGTCCTCGTCGAGGAAGGTGGACTCGATGACGAGCAGGTCGCAGCCCTCCGCGAGCGCGTACACGCCCTCGCACAGCCGGGTGTCCATGACGAACGCGAACCGCTGCCCGCGCCGCACCTCACTGACCTCCTCCAGCGTCACCCCGTCGAAGACGCCCTCGCGCTGGATACGGCCGACGTGCGGGCCCTTGATGCCGTGCGCGGCGAGCCGGTCGGGCAGCATGCGGCGGCCGTCGGGCTCGATCAGCCGGTAGCCGTAGGACTCGACGGGGTGGGACAGCTTGCGGGCCTGAAGGCGGTACGCGCGCGTGGTGGCCAGGTCGCCGTCGGCGGAGACCGGGGCCTCGGTGAGGTCGACGGTCTCGCGGTAGGCGGTGGCGTAGCGCAGGCGGTCGAAGAAGCGCTGGCCGGAGCGGGGGTAGTGGGCGGTGACCGGGTGCGGGACCTTGTCGAGGTTGATGCGCTGGATCACCCCGGCGAGGCCGAGGGAGTGGTCGCCGTGGAAGTGGGTGACGCAGATGCGGTCGATGTCGTGGGCGGCGACCCCGGCACGCAGCATCTGGCGCTGGGTGCCCTCGCCGGGGTCGAACAGGATGCCCTCGCCGTCCCAGCGCAGCAGATAGCCGTTGTGGTTGCGGTGCCGGGTCGGGACCTGGCTGGCGGTGCCGAGGACCACGAGTTCACGTACGGACACGTCGGCTCACCCGGGGGGCCATTCCAGGCCCCGGCCGCCCAGGACGTGGGCGTGGGCGTGGAAGACGGTCTGCCCGGCGCCGCTGCCGGTGTTGAAGACGACGCGGTAGCTGTCGAGCTGCTCCCCGTCGGCGATGGCCTGGGTCTCGCGCAGCACGTCCGCGGCGAGTTCCGGCGCACCGGCGGCGAGCGCGGCGGCGTCGGGGTAGTGCGCCTTGGGGATCACCAGGATGTGGGTGGGCGCCTGCGGGTTGATGTCGCGGAACGCGACGGTGGTGTCCGTCTCGCGGACGACGGTCGCCGGGATCTGCCCCGCGACGATCTTGCAGAACAAGCAGTCCTCTTGTGGTTCGCCTGCCATGCGTGTGCCTCCTCACGCCGGTGATCGTTCACCGGGCATCGTAGCGAGCGGGGTGCGTGCCTCAGCCCAGGTCGGGCAGGGCGGGCGGGGTCTTCGCCGGGTTGCCCTCCAGGGCCGCCAGCGCGATCCGGATCGCCTCGTCGAGCTGGGCGTCCCGGCCCGCCGCGTGGTCCTGCGGGCGCTGCTCGACCTCCACGTCCGGGTCGACGCCGTGGTTCTCCACGCCCCACTCGTAGTTCTCCAGCCAGAAGGCGTACTTGGGCTGGGTGACCAGCGTGCCGTCGACCAGGCGGTAGCGGTTGTCGATGCCGATGACGCCGCCCCAGGTGCGGGTGCCGACGACGGGGCCGAGGCCGAGCGCCTTGATCGCGGCGTTGACGATGTCGCCGTCCGAGCCGGAGAACTCGTTGGCGACGGCGACGACCGGCCCGCGCGGCGCGTCCTCCGGGTAGCTGTAGGGCCGCATGCCGCGCGGCACCGCCCAGCCGACGATCCGCCGGGCCAGCTTCTCCACGACCAGCTGGGAGGTGTGCCCGCCGCGGTTCTCCCGGACGTCGACGACCAGGCCCTCCCGGGCGACCTCCACGCGCAGGTCCCGGTGGATCTGCGCCCAGCCGGGGGCCTGCATGTCGGGCACGTGGAGGTAGCCGAGCCGACCGCCGGACTTCTCGTGGACGTAGGCGCGCCGGTCGGCGACCCAGGCGTGGTAGCGCAGCGGCTCCTCGTCGGCGAGCGGGACGACGACCGCGTGCCGTACCTCGCCGCCGCCGGACGGCGAGACGGTCAGCTCGACGGGCTTGCCCGCCGTACCCACGAGCAGCGGGCCGGGGCCGGTCACCGGGTCGACCGGGCGTCCGGCGACCGCGACGATCGCGTCCCCGGGGCGCACCGCGACGCCGGGCGCGGCGAGCGGGGAGCGGCCGTCGGGGTCGGAGGTCTCCGAGGGCAGGATGCGGTCGATGCGCCAGACGCCGTCCGGGTCGCGGACCAGGTCGGCGCCGAGGAGTCCCTGCCGGGGGCCGTCGCCGAAGGCGCCGCGCGGGATGACGTAGGCGTGCGAGGTGCCCAGCTCGCCCTGCACCTCCCACAGCAGGTCGACGAGGTCGTCGTGGGTGGCGAGGCGGTCCAGGACGGGACGGTAGCGGTCGAGTACGGCGTCCCAGTCGACGCCGTTCATGTCGGGCCGCCAGAAGTGGTCCCGCATGACGCGACCGGTCTCCTCGAACATCTGCCGCCACTCGGCGGCCGGGTCGACGAACTGCCGTACCCGGGAGAGGTCCACGGTGATGTTGGTGTCGCCGTCGTCGTCGTGGGCGGCGCGCCGGTCGCTGGGGACGACCTTGAGGCGGCCGTCGCTCCACAGCAGGACGCGTTTGCCGTCGCCGCTGACCTCGAAGTGGTCGGCGTCGGCGGCGAGGTGTTCGAGGCGGTGCTGGGCAAGGTCGTAGCGCTCCAGCTCGCTCTTGGGGTCGGGGTCGTCCGGGGTGGCCCGGGAGACGCCGAGGACGCCGCGCACCGGGTGGCGCAGCCACAGCACGCCGTCCTTGGCGGTGCGCAGGTTGGAGTAGCGGCCCGCCTCCACCGGGAACGGCACGATCCGGTCGGCGAGCCCTTCCAGGTCGATCCGGGTGGCCGGGGTGCCCTCGCCCTCGGGGGTCTCGTCCTTGTCGGAGGCGTCGAAGGGGCGGCCGTGCCGCTGCGGGCCGAAGGGGGACGGGGTGGTCGCCGCGAGGGTGATCAGGTGCGGCCGGTCACCGACGACGAACGCCAGGTCGAAGACGTGCTCGTCGTAGACCGGGTCGAAGGAGCGGTTGGAGAGGAAGGCGAGGTGCTTGCCGTCGGGGGTGAAGGCGGGGTCGTAGTCCTGGAAGCGCAGCGGGGTCGCCTCGGTGACCGACAGGTCGGTGGTGTTGGCGAGCTTGAGCTGGCACAGCGGGCGCGGGCCGGGGTGCGACCAGGCCAGCCACGTGGAGTCCGGGGAGAAGACCAGGCCGGAGACGTCGCCGTGCTCACTGCGGTCCAGCTCGCGGATCTCGCCGCTCTCCCGCTCGACGAGCAGCACCCGCCCGTCGTGCGCGGCGACCGCCGCGCGGCTGCCGTCCGGCGCCATCGCCAGGCCGAGGACCCGGCCGAGCTGTCCGGCGGCGAGGCGGCGCGGGGTGGCGCCGGGCGCGACGCCGGTGGCGGGCGCGAACTCCAGGGCGTCGTCGCCCTCGGCGTCCGTCACCCACACCACCCACTCCTCGCCGTCCGCGCGGAAGGCGCGCGGCAGCCGGGCGCGCACACCCGGTACGGCGGCCAGCGCGCGGGCCGGTCCGGAACGGTGGGTGACCCAGTGCACCCCGCCGCGGACGGCGACCGCGCTGCCCCGCGCGGTGTGGTCGGGCGAGGCGGAGCCGAACCAGCGGGCGGTGCTCACCGGGTACGGCTGCTGGTCGGCGCGCTGCCCGCCGAGCCGGATGTCGAGCCTGCGCGGCTCGGCGGCGTCGAGGTCGTCCAGGATCCACAGTTCACCGGCGCTGGAGTACGTCACCCGGGTGCCGTCGGTCGCGGCCTGCCGGGCGTAGAACCCGTCGACGGGGGTGTGCCGCCGTAGGTCGGAGCCGTCGGCGAGGGAGGAGTACAGCGCGCCGGTGCCCTCGTGGTCGGAGAGGAAGGCGATCCGGTCGCCGACCCAGAAGGGGTACTCGATGTTGCCGTCCAGCTCCGCGTGCAGCCGTACGAACTCCCCGTCGCCGTCGGGGTCGATCCACAGCTTGCCCGCCGTGCCGCCCCGGTACCGCTTCCACCAGGCGGCCTCCCGCCCCATCGGCGCCGACAGCAGCACCGTGCGCGGGCCGTACGCCACCTCGCCGACCGGCCCGTACGGCAGCCGGGTCGCCGGTCCGCCGTCGAGGGGGACGGCGTGCGCCCAGCTGCGGCGCAGGCTGGCCTGGCCGTGGGTGGTGAGGGCGAGGACCTCGCCGTCCGGGGTCCAGCCGCGGACCTGCGTCTTCCAGCTGCCCCAGTGGGTGAGGCGCCGGGCGGGTCCCCCGTCGACGGGCGCGATGTGCACCTCGGGGGCGCCGTCGCGGGTGGAGGTCCAGGCGACGGTGGTGCCGTCGGGCGAGATACGCGGATGGGTCACGGGCACGTTGTCGGCGCTCACGCGCCAGGCCCGGCCGCCGTCGAGGGGCGCGAGCCAGACATCGTCCTCGGCGGTGAACGCGACCAACTCGCCGTGCGGATGCGGGAAGCGGAGATACGCCGATGCGGCGGACGCTGCGAACTGAGTCACCCGAGCAACCCTATGCAGGTGACGTGCCCGCGAACAGCGGTTTGGATCACTTACTGTCCGTCACGTGCCGTCCGTGGCTCACCGCACGTCACTTGCCGTCGGGCCAGCACTGCGGGGCCCGCTCGCAGTAGACGGTCCTGGTGACGGTGACGGTGACCGTCGGACCCGGCTGCTGTCCGCCGCCCGGGTTCCCGGCGGGCGGGGTGCTGGGCTTCGCGTCGCAGTTGCCCAGGCCGTCGACGCGGAACCACTCCCGGCCGTCGATCTTGGCGGTGAGTTCCCCGCGGACGCACGCGCCGTCGACCGCGCGGGTCACCCGGCCCTCGACGGTGATCTCCTTGCCGTCGTCGGTCCGCCCCTGGCAGTCCACGTCGGCGACGGTGTCCTCGCTCGCGCTCGGCGAGGAGCCGTTCCCGTCACCGAAGTTCGCCGTGCAACTGAGCCATTGCACGCCCGTGTCGCGCCGCTCCATCTCCCGGGTCATCAGCTCGTCGGTGGTGAACGCCACCGTGGCCGAGCTGAGCTGACCCGGTTCGCAGGCCACGAGCCCACCCACGGTGACCACCACGAGCCCCGCGATCCCTGCCATCCGCCACCGTGACGCCCCCATGGCAGGCAGCGTGCCACCCTCGCGCCGGTCGCGGTAGAGCGCATACGGCCACCCCGAAAATCCCCAGCGAAACGGACGTTCGGCGCCATAGCGTGGTGGCCATGGGCAACGATCACAGGCTGCGCAGGCTCGTCATCGACGAAGGGACGGCTTACGACTGGACGTTACGGCACTCGCACGCGGCGGACGGCGGCTGCCGGGAGACGTTGTCGCTGTACCGCGACCGGCGCACGGTCACCCGGATCGTCTTCGGGTCCGGTGAGGGCCGCTATGTCGCCGAGGGCTACTGGTTCTCGGGCTCCGTCACCGACGGGCGGGGCAATCTGCTGAACCTGCACGAGCCGGGCGTGGTCCGCGCGTTCGTCGACGAGGCGGCCCGGCGCGGGCTGCTGGCCGAGCCGGGTGCGGGGACGGTGGAGCTGGACGGGTGGGAGCTGTTCCGGGCGGTGGTGGCGGGGCGGGAGGCACTGGCCTGAGGGCCCCGCCCGGCAGCCCGCTGGCCCGGAGGTCAGTCCCAGCGCCCCGTGCGCCCGAGCAGCAGCGCCGTGGCCGCCGTACCGGCCGTGGACGTGCGCAGCACACTGCGCCCCAGCCGGTACGGCCGCGCCCCCGCCCGCGTGAACAGCGCCAACTCCTCGGGCGAGACGCCGCCTTCGGGCCCGACCACCAGCACGATGTCGCCCTCGGTGGGCAGTTCGGCGGTGGCCAGCGGCGCGTCGCCGCTCTCGTGGAGTACGGCGGCGAAGTCGGCGTCGGCCAGAAGTGAGGCAACCTGTGTGCTCGTCGCCGCGTCCGCGACCTCGGGGAAGCGCACCCGGCGGGACTGCTTGCCCGCCTCCCGGGCGGTGGCCCGCCACTTGCCGAGCGCCTTCAGACCGCGCTCGCCCTTCCACTGCGTGATGCAACGGGCCGCCGCCCACGGCACGATCGCGTCGACACCGACCTCCGTCATGGTCTCGACGGCGAGTTCGCCCCGGTCGCCCTTGGGCAGCGCCTGGACGACGGTGATCCGGGGCCGCGCCTCGGGCTCCTCCCGTACGGCCGCCAGCTCCGACACCACCAGCCGGTCCTTGCCCTCCGCGGCCTTGACCACGCCCTCCGTCCAGCGGCCGTGCCCGTCGGTGAGGACGACCTCCTCGCCGGGCCGCAGCCGCTTCACGGACACGGCGTGCCTGCCCTCGGGCCCGTCGAGCACCAACTCGGCCCCGACCCGGTCGAGTTCCTCGACCACGAACACCGGCGCGGTCATCGGCCCCGCCCTCCCGTCGACAACGCTGTCCGCGCGGCGTCGCATTCACCGGCGAGGACCTCCACCAACCGCCCGGCGGGCAGCTCCCGGGCCATCCGGTGGCCCTGCCCCGCCCACAGCGCCATGCCCTGCGCGTCCCCGGCCTTCGCCGCCGCCTTCCGCAGCGGGGAGGTCAGATGGTGGACCTCCGGGTAGGCGGCGGGCGCGTACGGCCCGTGCTCCCGCAGGAACCGGTTGACCAGCCCGCGCGCGGGCCGCCCGGAGAACGCCCGGGTCAACTCCGTCCGCACGAACAGGGGGTTGGTCAGCGCCTCCTTGTGCACGGCGTGGGCGCCGGACTCGGGGGTGACGAGGAACGCGGTGCCGAGCTGCGCGGCGCTCGCCCCGGCCGCGAGCACGGCGGCGATCTGGCCGCCGCGCATGATCCCCCCGGCCGCGAGCAGGGGCAGGCCCACCGACTCCCGTACCTGGGCGAGCAGGGAGAGCAGCCCGATCCCGGCGCCGTCGCGTTCGGTGGCGTCCCGGTGGGTGCCCTGGTGGCCGCCCGCCTCCACGCCCTGCACGATCACCGCGTCCGCCCCGGCCTGCTCCACGGCCACGGCCTCGTCGACGGTGGTGGCGGTGACGGCGGTGAAGGTCCCGGCGCGGCGCAGCGCGCCGAGCACCTCCGGGCTCGGCACGCCGAAGTGGAACGACACCACCGGCACCGGGTTGTCCAGGAGGACGGCGAGCTTGGTCTCGTAGCCGTCGTCACGGCCGCTCTCGGGGTCGCCCAGCTCGGTCTCGTACCAGGCGGCCTCTCCGGCGAGCTGGTGGGCGTAGACGTCGACGGCGGCGGGCTCGGCGAGGTCCGGCTGGGGCATGAAGAGGTTGACGCCGAAGGGGCGCTGGGTGAGGCTCCGCAGTTGCTTGATCTCCTGGTACATCCCGTCGGCGGTCTTGTACCCGGCGGCGAGGAAGCCGAGGCCGCCCGCCTCGGACACGGCCGCGGCGAGCCGCGGCACGGAGACGCCGCCCGCCATGGGGGCCTGCACGATCGGGTGGGGGAAGAGATCGGTCAGTGCGGAGGACATGACCGCATGTTGTCACGTCCTCCGCGGCAGTCCGAATCGGGGCTTCCGTAGGTATATGCCTACGGAATGCTCCGCATGTCAGCGGTCGTCGACGGCGTCCCTCAGCGGCCGTTGGAGGTGCCCCTCAGCGGCCGTCGAAGGCGTCTGCCAACGGCCGTTGGAGGTGTCCCTCACGGTCGTCGAAGGCGTCTGCCAACAGCCGTTGGAGGTGTCCCTCGCGGCCGTTGGAGATACCCACAGCGGCCGTCGAAGGCGTCCGTCAACGGCCGTTGGAGGTGCCCCTCAACGGCCAGTGAAGGCGTCCGTCACCGGCCGTTGAAGGTGCCCCACAGCAGCCGTCGAAGGCGTCCGTCAGCGGCCGTTGAACGCGTCCTTCAGGCGCGAGAACAGGCCCTGCTGGCCGGGCTGGAACTGGCCCTGGGGCCGCTCCTCGCCGCGCAGTTTGGCCAGCTCGCGCAGCAGCCGCTCCTGTTCGACGTCCAGCTTGGACGGCGTCTGCACCTCGACGTGCACGATGAGGTCACCGCGCCCGCCGCCGCGCAGATGCGTCACACCGC
Source organism: Streptomyces sp. NPDC057877 (assembly GCF_042796855.1). Lineage (NCBI taxonomy): Bacteria > Bacillati > Actinomycetota > Actinomycetes > Kitasatosporales > Streptomycetaceae > Streptomyces > Streptomyces sp. NPDC057877. The sequence continues at coordinate 542,664 of NZ_JBHVMS010000004.1, read as the reverse complement.
GCCCGTGCAGCGGGATCGACTGCCCGGACTGGGTGCCCGGCCGGATGTCGACCTCCTCCATGCCGTCCAGCGTCTCCAGCGGCACCTTCGTGCCGAGGGCCGCAGCCGTCATCGGGAGGGTCACCGTGCAGTGCAGGTCGTCGCCGCGCCGCTGGAACATGGGGTGCGGCAGCTCGTGGATCTCGACGTACAGGTCACCGGCCGGACCGCCGCCGGGCCCGACCTCGCCCTCACCGGCGAGCTGGATGCGGGTGCCGTTGTCGACACCGGCGGGGATCTTCACGGTCAGCGTCCGCCGCGAGCGCACCCGCCCGTCCCCGGCGCACTCCGGGCACGGGGTGGGCACGACGGTGCCGAAGCCCTGGCACTGCGGGCACGGCCGCGAGGTCATGACCTGGCCCAGGAAGGACCGGGTGACCTGGGAGACCTCACCCCGGCCGCGGCACATGTCACAGGTCTGCGCGGAGGTGCCCGGCGCGGCGCCCTCACCGTTGCAGGTGGAGCAGACGATGGCCGTGTCGACCTGGATGTCCTTCGTCGTACCGAAGGCCGCCTCGTCCAGCTCCACCTCGATCCGGATCATGGCGTCCTGGCCCCGGCGGGTGCGCGAGCGCGGCCCGCGCTGCGACGCCGTGCCGAAGAACGCGTCCATGATGTCCGAGAAGTTCCCGAAGCCACCCGCGCCGAAGCCGCCCGCGCCACCGCCGCCCGCCTGGGAGAGCGGGTCGCCGCCGAGGTCGTAGACCTGCTTCTTCTGCGGGTCCGACAGCACCTCGTAAGCGGCGTTGATCTCCTTGAACCGCTCCTGGGTCTTCGGATCGGGGTTGACGTCCGGGTGCAGCTCGCGCGCGAGCCGCCGGAAGGCCTTCTTGATCTCTTCCTGCGACGCGTCGCGACGCACGCCGAGAACGGCGTAATAGTCCGTGGCCACCTACGACTCCGCCAGGATCTGTCCGACGTACCGTGCCACCGCTCGTACCGCTCCCATCGTTCCCGGGTAATCCATGCGGGTCGGTCCGACCACGCCGAGCTTGGCTACTGCCCTGCCGCCCGAACCGTAGCCGACCGACACCACCGAGGTGGAGTTGAGTCCCTCATGGGCGTTCTCGTGACCGATACGCACGGTCATGCCCGGATCCTTCGCCTCGCCCAGGAGCTTGAGGAGCACGACCTGCTCCTCAAGGGCCTCCAGGACGGGCCGGATCACGAGGGGGAAGTCATGTCCGAAGCGGGTGAGATTGGCGGTGCCGCCGATCATCAGCCGCTCCTCGTTCTCCTCGACGAGTGTCTCCAGCAGGGTGGAGAGCACCGTCGAGACCGTGCCCCGGTCCTCGATGTCGAAGGCCTCGGGCAGGTCCTCGACGAGGGTGGGCACATCGGTGAACCGGCGGCCCGCGACCCGGCTGTTCAGCCGCGCCCGCAGATCCGCCAACGATGTCTCGCCGAACGGCGCCGGGCAGTCGACCATGCGCTGCTCGACCCGGCCGGTGTCCGTGATCAGGACCAGCATCAGGCGCGCCGGGGCCAGCGCCAGCAGCTCCACGTGCCGCACCGTCGAGCGGGTCAGCGACGGGTACTGCACGACCGCGACCTGCCGGGTGAGCTGCGCCAGCAGCCGTACCGTGCGGGCCACGACGTCGTCGAGGTCGACGGCGCCGTCGAGGAAGTTCTGGATCGCGCGCCGCTCCGGCGCGGTGAGCGGCTTGACCTCGGCGAGCTTGTCGACGAACAGCCGGTAGCCCTTGTCCGTCGGGATGCGCCCGGCGCTGGTGTGCGGCTGGGCGATGTACCCCTCGTCCTCCAGGGCCGCCATGTCGTTGCGCACGGTGGCCGGGGAGACACCGAGGCCGTGCCGCTCGGTGAGCGCCTTGGAACCGACGGGCTCCTCGGTGCCGACGTAGTCCTGGACGATGGCGCGCAGCACCTGGAGCCTTCGTTCACTGAGCATCGCGCACACCTCCAGCGGTCGTCCCCTTGACGCTCCCCCTGGCACTCGGCCCATGTGAGTGCCAGCCTTACCCGGCCCAGTGTACGGCGGTCGGGTACGCCCCCGGCAAGGCCGGTCCTGCGACGTCACGCACACGCGGGCGATACGGCTAGCGTCGCGGGTATGACCGTGACTTGGGAAGAGCTGGGGTGGGAGCGGCTGGCGCCGGGGGTCGGGCGGTGCCGGTTGCCGGTGTGGGACTGCACGGTGGGGCTGGTGATCGGGGCGGGCGCGGCGCTGGTGGTGGACGCGGGGTCCAGCCTCGCGGAGGGCGCCCGGTTGCGTACGCAGGCGCAGGCGCTCGCCGGTGACCGTGTGACCCACCTCGCGCTCACCCATCCCCACTTCGACCACGTCCTCGGCGCGGCGGCGTTCGCGGGCGCGGAGGTGTACGGCGCGGTCGGCGTGGACGCGGTGCTCGGCTCCCGGCGCGGGCGCGAGGAGCTGCGCACGGACGCCGTCCGGCACGGTCTCGCCGAGCGCCCGGCGGCGGAGGCCGCGGAGACCGTGGTCCCGCCCCGCCACCATGTCTCCGGCGAGTGGACGCTCGACCTGGGCAGCGGGCGCCAGGCGCTGCTGGCCAACGTGGGCCCGGGGCACACGGCCCACGACCTGGCGGTGCTGGTGCCGGGCGACCCGGAGGTGGTCTTCTGCGGCGACCTGGTCGAGGAGTCCGGCGATCCGCAGGCCGGTCCTGACGCCGTACCGTCGCAGTGGCCGGACGCCCTGGACCGGCTGCTGTCCCTCGGCGGCGAGAGCGCGGTGTACGTCCCCGGTCACGGAGCGGTGGTGGACGCGGCGTACGTGCGCGCCCAGCGGGACGCGCTGGCCGCCCGCTTCGGCGTGTCGGGCTGAGCGGGCGCGGGCGTGTCCATATCGTCATCCGAATGCGCCAGTACTCCGCCGACCTGACCCCGCCCTGGAAGAAGCCCCGGCCCGTCCCCGAGGTCCCGGCGGACCCCGGGCTGGTGGTGGAGGAAGGGCGCACCGGCTTCTGCGGCGCGGTGATCCGCTGCGAGGCGGGCGCGGTGACCCTCGAGGACCGCTTCGGCAAGCACCGGGTGTTCCCGCTGGAGCCGCGCGGGTTCCTCCTGGAGGGGCGCGTGGTGACCCTGGTGAAACCGGCCACCGGTCCGGTACGGCCCACCCGTACCGCCTCCGGTTCCGTCGCCGTCCCCGGCGCCCGCGCGCGCGTCGCCCGCGCCGGGCGCATCTATGTCGAGGGCCGCCACGACGCCGAGCTGGTGGAGAAGGTCTGGGGCGACGACCTGCGCGTGGAGGGCGTGGTCGTGGAGTACCTGGAGGGCGTCGACGACCTCCCGTCGATCGTCTCCGCCTTCGCCCCCGGCCCGGACGCCCGCCTGGGCGTCCTCGTGGACCACCTGGTGCCGGGCTCGAAGGAGTGGCGCGTCGCGGAGTCGGTGACGAGCGAGCACGCGCTGGTCGTGGGCCACCCGTACATCGACGTCTGGGAGGCGGTGAAGCCGTCGTCCCTGGGGATCGCCGCGTGGCCTCGCGTCCCGCGCGGGCAGGACTGGAAGACGGGGGTGTGCCGGGCGCTGGGGTGGCCGGAAAACACCGGTGAGGCCTGGCGGGGGATCCTGGGGCGGGTGCGGTCTTACAGGGACCTGGAGCCGGAGTTGTTGGGGAGGGTGGAGGAGTTGATCGACTTCGTTACGGCGACCGGTGACGCCTGACCCCGGTGAAGGTCCCGGATCCACTCCGCTGGGGAGGCTCGAACTCCTCGAAGAACCCGGTCATCCCACGCTCGTCCACAGCGGTCGTCTCCGTGGCCCTCCACATCCGCCGCGTCCTTCTGACGGCGGCCCACGCACCAGGCTAGGGGCCGAACCTCCGTTCCGCACCGACTCGCCCGCCAGGGTGATCAATCCACCAGATCCCTGACCACCCCATCCGCCAGCAGCCGCCCCCGCAACGTCAGCACGGCCCGCCCCTCCTCATACGGCCCCGCCTCCAGCAGCCCGTCCTCCAGCGCCCGCCCGGCAGCCGTGAGGCCCTCCGCCCGCAGCAACGACAGCGGCACCCCCTCCCGCAGCCGCAGCTCCAGCAGGACGCGCTCCACCCGGCGGTCCTCGTCCGACAGCAGCTCGCGCCCCGCGCCCGGGGAGCGTCCCTCCGCCAGGGCCGCCGCGTACGCCCCCGGATGCTTGACGTTCCACCAGCGCACGCCGCCGACGTGGGAGTGCGCGCCGGGGCCCGCGCCCCACCAGTCGGCGCCGCGCCAGTACAGCTCGTTGTGGAGGCAGCGGGCGGCCTCGGAGGTGGCCCAGTTGGAGACCTCGTACCAGTCGAAGCCCGCCCCCGACAACACCGAGTCCGCGATCAGGTACCGGTCCGCGTGGACGTCGTCGTCCGTCATCGGGACCTCGCCGCGGCGGATGCGGCGGGCGAGCTGGGTGCCCTCCTCGACGATCAGGGCGTACGCGCTGATGTGGTCCGGGCCCGCGCCCAGCGCCGCCTCCAGGGACGCCCGCCAGTCGTCGTCGGACTCGCCCGGGGTGCCGTAGATCAGGTCGAGGTTCACGTGGTCGAAGCCCGCCGCGCGGGCCTCCGCGACGCACGCCTCGGGGCGGCCGGGGGTGTGGGTGCGGTCGAGCACCTTCAGGACGTGCTGCCGGGCGCTCTGCATGCCGAAGGAGATCCGGTTGAAGCCGCCCGCGCGGAGGGTGGCGAGGTAGGCGGGGTCCACGGACTCCGGGTTCGCCTCCGTCGTGACCTCCGCGTCGGCCGCGAGGCCGAACTCGTCGCGGATCGCCCCCAGCATCCGTACGAGGTCGTCGGCGGCCAGCAGGGTGGGCGTGCCGCCGCCGACGAAGACCGTGCGGACCTCGCGCGGGTCGTCGCCGAGGACCTTGCGGGCGAGGCGGATCTCGTCGGTCAGGGTCTCGGCGTAGTTGTCGCGGGAGGCGAGGACGCCGCCCGTGGAGCGCAGCTCGGTCGCGGTGTAGGTGTTGAAGTCGCAGTACCCGCAGCGGGTCGCGCAGTACGGGACGTGGAGATAGAACCCGAGGGGGCGGGTCGCCGCCCCGGCGAGCGCGGACGCGGGCAGCGCGCCGTCGGCGGGGACGGGCTCGCCGTCGGGGAGTGCGGAAGGCATGTACTCCATTGTCCGGCATCGGGGGCGCTCACTCGGCTTGCAGTACCAGCAGCGCGAGGTCGTCCTCCGGCGGCCGTCCGCCGAAGTCGTGCACCAGGCGCCGGATGCGCTCGGCGATCAGGTCGGCGCCGAGCCCCGCGCACCCGGCCAGCGCGGCAGCCAGCCCGTCCTCGTCGTCGAACTGGCGGGAGCCGCTGCGCCGCTCGGTGACCCCGTCGGTGACGCACAGCAGGGTGTCGCCGGGGGCCAGCTCGATCGTCTCGCTGGTGTACGTCTCGTCCTCGACCACCCCGAGCAGGGTCTGCGGCCGGGCCGCGGTGCCCACGGCGCCGTCGGGGCGCAGGACCAGCGGGAGCGGGTGGCCCGCGGAGGCGAGGGTGACGCGGACACCGCCGTCGAAGGGCACCAGTTCGCCGTAGAGGAGGGAGAGGAAGCGGGTCTGCGGGCCGTCGCCGGGCATGGCGGGGCCGACCAGGGCGCGGGCGGCGGCGTCGGCGGCCTCGGTGGCGTCGTCGAGGAGGAGCTGGTTGAGGCGGTCGAGGACGTCGGCGACGCGGTAGCCCTCGCGGGCGAGCAGCCGCAGCCAGGGCCGGGCGAGCCCGATCACCACGGCGGCCTCGGGCCCCTTGCCCTGGACGTCGCCGATGGCGAAGCACCAGCGGCCGTCGCCGCCCGGGAACAGGTCGTAGAAGTCGCCGCTGGGTCCGCCCTGGTCGCAGGGTTCGTAGACGAGGGCGCTGCGCACACCCGGGATCTCGGCGACCGCGCCGGGCAGCAGACCGCGCTGGAGTACGGCGCTGATGGTGGCCTGCCGGGCGTACTGGCGGGCGGCGCCGATGGCGAGCGCCACCCGGCGGCTGAGGTCCTCCACGAGCCCGGTGATCTCGTCGGGGAAGCCGGGCAGCCCGCACCGCCCGATGAGCAGGGTGCCGAGTGGCCGTCCGCCCGCGAGCAGCCGGTAGGCGAGGGCGGCGCCGTGCGCCCCGTGCGGGCCGAGCGCGGCGCCGGGCCAGGGGTGGGGGACGGGGCCGGACCGCAGGGAGTCGGGCGGGCGCGGCGGGTCCTTCTCCAGGGTGCGGCGGAGTTCCTCGAGGTGTTCCTCGCTGCGGTGCCAGACGCGGGCGAGCCGCGCCGCGGGCAGTCCGGCGCCGTCGCCCCAGCCGCCGCCGCGGCCCATGGCCTCGTCCTCCAGCCAGACCGCGCACCAGTCGGCCAGCCGCGGCACGATCAGCTGGCCGGTGAGCGCGGCGACCAGGTTCTCGTCGAGCTGACCGGCGAGCAGGTCGGAGGCCTCGGCGAGGAAGGACAGGGCGCCCCGGCCCAGCCAGTCCCGGTCGCCACCGGCGGGGCGGGGTCCGGGGGCGAGCAGTTCGGCGACCTGGAGGCCGAGGTCCGCCGTCTCCGCGATGCCGTCGGCCTCCTCGGCCGGGAGGCGCGCCCACACCGTCTTGGTGCCCCGCTGGTAGCTGACGCCCCAGGCGTCCGCGAGGGCGGCGACCAGCCGCAGCCCTCGCCCCTGCTCCGGCGCCTCGTACGACGGCTGCGCGGACCGCTCGCGCGGCGGGCGCGAGGGGTGCCGGTCGGTGACCTCCACGACCAGGGCGCCGGTGTCGGGCTCGAGGCGGCAGGACAGCGCCACCTCGGTTCCGGCGTGCACGACGGCGTTGGTGACGAGTTCGCTGACGGCCACCATGGCGTCGTGGGTGAGGCGGCCGGTGATCCGCTCGGCGCCGGGCAGGGCGCGTTCCGTCCACTCCTGTAACGCCGCGCGGACCAGCCCTCGCGCGGTGCCGGGGGCCAGGGGGTTCCCGGAGAGGGTGGCGCGCAGATGCGCGAGGGTGGCGTGCGCAGGCCCCTCGGAGGCAAGGGAGACGGTCTCCCGTTGCGTCGGAATGGCCCCCATGGACGGCTCCCCGGACGGCTCGGACGGACAGGCCTCGGTCAGATGCCGACAGGGTGACAGAAAGACCGCGCCCATACGCGCGGAGTTACCGAAGTGGGCTGTCGTGAGTGTGGGGGCTGGTGTCCGCGTGTCCGAAGATGGCCGATTCCGACCGGGAACGGGGCGTGGGCCGACCTGAAGGGGCGCGGGGAACCGCGCGCCTTCAGGTCGAAGTTGACGGGCGCGACCTGAAGGGGCGCGGGGAACCGCGCGCCCGGCCACGGACAACCCGCAGCCGCCGTCAGTCCCCCACCACCCCACCGCCTGGGCGCGCTCCCTACGCCTCCCGCGACCCCGCGTACATCTCCTCGATCAGCCCCTTGTACTCCCGCTCCACCACCGGCCGCTTCAGCTTCAGGCTCGGCGTCAGCTCACCGTGCTCCACGTCGAGGTCCCGCGGCAGCAGCCGGAACTTCTTGATGGTCTGCCAGCGCTGCAGGCCCTCGTTGAGCTGCCGCACGTACCCGTCGACCATCTCGACCGTGGCGGGCGCGGCGACGACCTCCTCGTACGACTTGCCCTCCAGGCCGTTCTCCTTGGCCCACTGCAGGATCGACGGCTCGTCGAGCGCGATCAGGGCGGTGCAGAAGTTCCGGTCGGCGCCGTGGACGAGGATGTTGGAGACGTACGGGCAGACCGCCTTGAACTGCCCCTCGACCTCCGCGGGCGCGATGTACTTGCCGCCGGACGTCTTGATGAGGTCCTTCTTGCGGTCGGTGATGCGCAGGTACCCGTCGGGGGACAGCTCACCGATGTCGCCGGTGTGGAGCCAGCCGTCCGGCTCCAGCACCTCGGCGGTCTTCTCGGGGAGCTTGTGGTAGCCCTCCATGATGCCGGGGCCGCGCATGAGGATCTCGCCGTCGTCGGCGATGCGGACCTCGGTGCCGGGCAGCGGCTTGCCGACGGTGCCGGTGCGGTAGGCCTCGCCGGGGTTGACGAAGGACGCGGCGGAGGACTCGGTGAGGCCGTAGCCCTCCAGGATGTGGATACCGGCGCCGGAGAAGAAGTAGCCGATGTCGGGGGCGAGGGCGGCGGAGCCGGAGATGCAGGCGCGCAGGTTGCCGCCGAAGGCCTCGCGGATCTTGGCGTAGACGAGCTTGTCGGCGACACCGTGTTTGGTCCGCAGCCCGAAGGGGACGGAGGCCGTGCCGGTGCGCCGGAAGTTGTCCTGGCTGACCTTGGCGTACTCGCGGGCGACCGCCGCGGCCCACTGGAAGATCTTGTACTTGGCGCCGCCACCGGCCCGCGCCTTCGCCGCGACCCCGTTGTAGACCTTCTCGAAGATGCGCGGGACGGCCGCCATGTACGTCGGCTGCACCACCGGCAGATTCTCGATGATCTTGTCCACCCGCCCGTCGACGGCGGTGACGTGCCCCACCTCGATCTGCCCGGAGGTGAGCACCTTGCCGAAGACGTGCGCGAGCGGCAGCCACAGGTACTGCACGTCGTCCGGGCCGACCAGCCCGGTCGCGGCGATCGCCTTCGCCATGTACGACCAGTTGTCGTGCGGGAGGCGTACGCCCTTGGGGCGGCCGGTGGTGCCGGAGGTGTAGATGAGGGTGGCGAGCTGGTCCTTGGTGAGCGCGCCGACCCGCTCCTTGACGAGGTCGGGGTCCTTCTCCAGCCGGGCCGCGCCCCGGCTCTCCAGCTCGGCGAGGGTCAGGATCCAGTCACCGCTCTCCACGCCCGCGCCGTCGATGACCACGACATGCGTCAGCTCGGGCAGCTCGGCGCGCTTCTCGACGGCCTTGGCCAGTTGCTCGGCGTCCTCCGCGATCAGCACCCGGCTCTCGGAGTCGGAGAGGATGTACGCCGATTCCTCGGCGTTGGTCTGCGGGTACACGGTCGTCGTCGCGGCGCCCGCGCACATGATCCCGAGGTCGGCGAGGATCCACTCCAGACGGGTGCTGGAGGCGAGGGCGACCCGCTGCTCCGGCTGGACGCCCAGTTCGATCAGCCCGGCCGCGATGGCGTAGACCCGCTCGGCGGCCTGGGCCCAGCTCAGCGACTTCCACTCGTCGGGACCCTCGCCGGACGGGGCGGGCACCGGGTAACGGTAGGCCTCGGCGTCCGGTGTGGCCGCCACCCGCTCCAGGAAGAGTCCCGCTACGGACGGCGGACGGTTCTCGATCAGGGTCTGTGTGTCGCTCACGACATCCTCCGGGGCCCGCGACGATGCGGCTCGCTCAGTGGGCTCGTTTCACTCGCGCGCCTTGTTTAACTCGCGAGTAACTATTCGAGTGGAGATCAGGGTAGAGCCCGACCGGCCACCGCGTAAGAGCCCGTGCCCTGTAACTTCCTACAGACAGCGACCGTAGGCACGACCAGGGGCCCGCCGCACTTTCGCACGACGGGCCCCTGTTGCGCCCGATTTGACGGACCGCGGTCCGGTTACTTCTTGGCCTTGCCCGACCCCGCGCTGTCATCGCTGGACAGCACCGCGATGAAGGCCTCCTGCGGAACCTCCACGGAACCCACCATCTTCATCCGCTTCTTGCCTTCCTTCTGCTTCTCCAGCAGCTTCCGCTTACGGGAGATGTCACCGCCGTAGCACTTGGCGAGGACGTCCTTGCGGATGGCGCGGATGGTCTCGCGGGCGATCACCCGGGAACCGATGGCGGCCTGCACCGGCACCTCGAAGTTCTGCCGCGGGATCAGCTCCTTCAGCTTGGCGACGAGCCGCACGCCGTACGCGTACGCCTGGTCCCTGTGGGTGATCGCCGAGAAGGCGTCCACCTTGTCGCCGTGCAGCAGGATGTCGACCTTGACGAGCGAGCTGGACTGCTCGCCGGTGGGCTCGTAGTCCAGGGAGGCGTAGCCGCGGGTCTTGGACTTCAGCTGGTCGAAGAAGTCGAAGACGATCTCGGCGAGCGGGAGCGTGTAGCGGATCTCCACGCGGTCCTCGGAGAGGTAGTCCATGCCGAGCAGGGTGCCGCGCCGGGTCTGGCACAGCTCCATGATCGCGCCGATGAACTCGGTGGGCGCGAGGATCGTCGCCCGGACCACCGGCTCGCGCACCTCCGCGATCTTCCCCTCGGGGAACTCACTCGGGTTGGTGACCGTGATCTCCTCGCCGTCCTCCATGGTCACCTGGTAGACCACGTTCGGCGCGGTGGCGATCAGGTCGAGCCCGAACTCGCGCTCCAGCCGCTCACGGATCACGTCCAGGTGGAGCAGGCCCAGGAAGCCGACGCGGAAGCCGAAGCCGAGGGCGGCGGAGGTCTCCGGCTCGTACACCAGCGCGGCGTCGTTGAGCTGGAGCTTGTCGAGCGCCTCGCGCAGCTCCGGGTAGTCGGAGCCGTCCAGCGGATACAGACCGGAGAAGACCATCGGCTTCGGGTCCTTGTACCCGCCGAGCGCCTCGGTCGCCCCCTTGTGCTGGCTGGTGACGGTGTCACCGACCTTGGACTGGCGGACGTCCTTCACACCGGTGATCAGGTAACCCACCTCGCCGACGCTCAGCCCGTCGGCCGGGAGCATCTCGGGCGAGTTCGTCCCGATCTCCAGCAGCTCGTGCGTGGCGTTCGTCGACATCATCCGGATGCGCTCGCGCTTGTTGAGCTGGCCGTCGATGACACGGACGTAGGTCACGACACCGCGGTAGGAGTCGTAGACCGAGTCGAAGATCATCGCGCGGGCGGGGGCGTCCTTGACGCCGACCGGCGCGGGGATCTCCTGGACGACCTTGTCGAGCAGCGCCTCGACGCCGAGACCGGTCTTGGCGGAGACCTTCAGCACATCGCCCGGCTCGCACCCGACCAGGTTCGCCAGCTCCTCGGCGAACTTCTCCGGCTGCGCGGCCGGAAGGTCGATCTTGTTGAGTACGGGGATGATGGTGAGGTCGTTCTCCATCGCCAGGTAGAGGTTGGCGAGGGTCTGGGCCTCGATGCCCTGGGCGGCGTCGACGAGGAGGATGGTCCCCTCGCAGGCGGCGAGCGACCGCGAGACCTCGTAGGTGAAGTCGACGTGCCCCGGGGTGTCGATCATGTTGAGGATGTGCGTGTTGCTCTTGTCATGGGTGGGAGCCCACGGCAACCGCACCGCCTGGGACTTGATCGTGATGCCGCGCTCGCGCTCGATGTCCATACGGTCGAGGTACTGAGCGCGCATCTGCCGCTGCTCGACCACCCCGGTCAGCTGGAGCATCCGGTCGGCGAGCGTGGACTTGCCGTGGTCGATGTGCGCGATGATGCAGAAATTGCGGATCAGAGCCGGGTCGGTACGGCTCGGCTCGGGCACATTGTTAGGGGTCGCGGGCACGCAGGGTCCTGTCTCTTGAGGCGCCTTATGCCTCGGGTCGGATCAATACGTAGCTTCCATGGTCCCACGGGCGGCGACCGGGAACGGGTTTGGGCCACTCAATGGCCCGCTGGTAGTGTGGGGGGCTGTGTCTCATGCCCTCTCAGCGCGAGGCACACCTTCGAAAATCACCTGGTACGGGACGCGCGGGGTTGCCCGGCGCCTCCGTACCTGAACCTGAAAAGGCTCATTCGTGGCGAACATCAAGTCCCAGATCAAGCGGAACAAGACCAACGAGAAGGCCCGGCTGCGCAACAAGGCCGTCAAGTCCTCTCTGAAGACCGCGATCCGCAAGGCCCGTGAGGCCGCTGCCGCGGGTGACGTCGAGAAGGCCACCGAGTACCAGCGCGCTGCCGCGCGTCAGCTCGACAAGGCCGTCTCCAAGGGCGTCATCCACAAGAACCAGGCCGCCAACAAGAAGTCGGCGCTGGCTTCCAAGGTCGCGACCCTCAAGGGCTGACCACTTGATTTGATCGCCGGGGGGAACCGAGCGGGCCCTCTCTCATCCGCTCCCGTCCGGCACCCCGAGTCCCGTTCGCGGCCTGCGTTCGCCACGCGGGAACGGGCTCACCAGCTTCAGCCGAAGGCCCCGTCGCCCCGCCCTTCCCCAGGGCGGACGCCGGGGCCTTCGGCATGGCCCCTCAGGCCCAGAACTCGTCGGCCTTGTCGATGTCGCCCACGCACTCGTCGAGGTCGGTGATCTTGTCCCCGACGATACGGAAGACCAGGCATCCGGTGTCGTCATAGCTCCTGCCGGAGCGCTCGGCCTGGAAGCGGTGCACGGCGACCGCGTGTCCCCGCCCGTCGACCATCACATGGCGCAGTTCGACACTCATCGTCCCGGCGGTCTCCTGAGCGAGCCTGCCGTACATGTCGATGATCGCGTCCTGGCCCTTGAAGTCCCCGGACAACGGGTGGCTGCCCGGCACATGGTGCGTACAGTCCGCCGCGATCAACCCGCGCAGCGTGTCCATGTCCCCACGGACGAAGGCGTCGTACCCCTTGCGAACAAGTTGGGCATGCGCGTGCTCAGCCATCAGAACCGCCACCTCTCCGTCATATCGGCGATTACGGCTGATGGGTCCGATTCTCCTCCGGTCCGGGTGATGTCGCCGCTCGGGATGGCGTCGGCCGGGAGGTCGTGGGTCGGGAGGTCGCCGCTCGGGATGGCGCCGGTCCGGAGGTCATCGGTCGGGAGGTCATGGGTCGGGAAGTCGCCGCTCGGGATGGCGCCGGTCCGGAGGTCGTCGGTCGGCATGACGCCGGTCGGGAGGTCATCGGCCGGGAGGTCGTCGGTCGGCATGACGCGGCTCGACTTGGCACCGGTCGGGAGGTCGTCGGGGGAAAATCACCGCTCGGCATGGCGCCGCTCGGCATAGCGCCGCATAGCGCCGGTCGGCATAGCGCCGGTCAGGAGGTCACCGGTCAGCATGGCGCGGCACGGCATGGCGCCGGTCGGGGGGTCGTCGGCCGGGGGGTCGTCGGGGGGAGGTCGCCGATCGGGAAGTCGTCGATCGGGAGGTCGTCGATCGGGACGTGGCGTGGCTACCCGCGCCCCCGCGAGCGCGCCGCGCGGGCGATGGTCACGACCGCCTTCTCCAGGGCGTACTCGGGGTCGTCGCCGCCGCCCTTCACCCCGGCGTCCGCCTCGGCCACGGCGCGCAGGGCCAGGGCGACCCCGTCCGGGGTCCAGCCGCGCATCTGCTGCCGGACGCGGTCGATCTTCCACGGGGGCATGCCCAGCTCACGGGCGAGGTCGGCGGGGCGTCCGCCGCGGGCGGAGGACAGCTTGCCGATGGCCCGCACGCCCTGCGCGAGCGCGCTGGTGATCAGCACCGGGGCCACTCCGGTCGCCAGCGACCACCGCAGCGCCTCCAGCGCCTCGGCCGCCCGCCCCTCCACCGCCCGGTCGGCGACGGTGAAGCTGGAGGCCTCGGCCCGCCCGGTGTAGTACCGCCCGACCACCGCCTCGTCGATGGTGCCCTCGACATCGGCGACCAACTGCGACACCGCCGACGCCAGCTCCCGCAGATCACTGCCGATCGCGTCGACGAGCGCCTGACACGCCTCCGGCGTGGCCGACCGGCCGAGCGCACGGAACTCCTGCCGCACGAACGCCAGCCGGTCCGCGGGCTTGGTCATCTTCGGGCAGGCCACCTCCCGCGCCCCCGCCTTGCGCGCGGCGTCGAGCAGTCCCTTGCCCTTGGCCCCGCCCGCGTGCAGCAGCACGAGCGTGATCTCCTCGGCGGGCGCCGTCAGATACGCCTTCACGTCCTTGACCGTGTCCGCCGACAGGTCCTGCGCGGCGCGCACCACCACGACCTTGCGCTCGGCGAAGAGCGAGGGGCTGGTCAGCTCGGCGAGCGTCCCGGGCTGCAACTGCTCCGGCCCCAGCTCCCGCACATCCGTGTCCGCGTCGGCGGCCTTCGCGGCGGCCACCACCTCCCGCACGGCACGGTCGAGCAGCAGGTCCTCCTGGCCGACGGCAAGGGTCACCGCGGCGAGAGGGTCGTCATTCACAGTCTTCCTGGCCATCGCGCCCAGCATCCCACGCCCCACTGACAGTCCCCTACGGCTCCTCCCGCCATCCCTCCCACTCCCCCGCGAACGCGTCCAGCTCACCCGGATCCAGCCGACCCTCCGCGTCCCGCAGCAGCACCAGCCACTGCGCGTCCTCCGCGTCGTCCTCACCGGCCAGCGCGTCCCGCACGAGCCGCGGTTCCTCCCGCACCCCGAACCTCTCCCCGAGCGCCTCGGCCGCCTCCTCCGCGGCATCACGGTCGGGCAGCACCAGCACATGTCTCACATCACTCACGCCCGCCATCTTCCGCCACCCGGACGCCTACCTCACGCCCGCCTCCCGTACCCCGGGCACGCGCGTCAGCTCGATCCCGAACCGCTCCCGGTAGACCGCCAGCACCTCCGCGTCGTCCGCCAGCTCCCGCGCCCGCGACTTCCCCTCCGCGTCGGTCGTCTTCAGCTTCCGCCCGCTGAGCGTGACCCGGCCGCCGTCCTCGGTGCTCCGCGAGCACACCAGCGACCGTGTGAAGTGCGACTCCGGTGAGGTCCGGTGCCACCAGGCACCGGCGACGAAGTCACCCAGCGCCCGCGGCCTCAGCTCCAGCCGGTACTGGGGCCTGCCGTCCTTGACGACGTCCAGGTCCCCCGTGTCCGCCACCTCCACGAGCCGGAAGACTCCCGCGCCGTCCCGCTGCTCCCCGCGCTCCTCCCACACCAGCGGCTCGTCGCACAGCCCTCCGAATCCGACGTCGACCAGCCACTCCCGCGCGTCCACCGTCCGCACCCGCAACGCGAGATGGTCGTACGGGATCCCGAGCCCGCCCCCGGGAACGTGCACCCGCGCCGCCAGCAGCGTCACCTCGAAGCCCAGCGCGGTGAGCAGCGCCGCGAACGCCCCGTTCAACTCGTAGCAGAACCCGCCCCTGCCGGACCCCAGCACCTTGCCGAGCAGGCGTTCCTCCGTGAGCACGATCTCCTCCCCGAGGTGGATCGACAGGTTCTCGAAGGGCACGGTCTGAAGGTGGCGCAGTTGCAGTTCGCGCAGTGCGTCACTGGTGGGCCGGGCGGGGCGCTCGACCCCGAGACGGCGAAGGTAGGTCTCGATCTGCACAGGATCCATGCCCTCAGTCTCCCGCCACCCGCAGTTGCCCTGCCCGCACCGTGACGGCCAGCGACCCGTCCCGGTCCGTCCGCGACACCAGCGCGCCCCCGGCCCGCAGCGCCGCGATCGTCCCGGGAGCCGGGTGCCCGTACGAGTTGTCCGCGCCCGCGGAGATCAGCGCCAGCCTCGGCGCCACCGCACGCATCAGGTCCGGGTCCTGGTACGCCGAGCCGTGATGGGCCACCTTCAGCACGTCCACGCCGCCCAGCGACGCGGCGGCCGGGCTCCGCAACAGCGCCCGCTGGCCCGGGGGTTCCAGGTCCCCCAGGAGCAGGACGCGCAGCCCCGCCGTGCTGACCAGCAGGGTGACACTGGCGTCGTTGGGCGCCCGCGGGTCGGCGGCCGGGCCCGGCGGGGGCCACAGCACCTCCCAGGTGAGGTCGCCGGTGCGCCGCCGTTGCCCGGCGACGGCAGGCGTGACGGGGATGCTCCGGGCGGCGGCCTCCCGGTGCACGAACTCCGCCTGGTCCGCGGGCTCCGCCAGTCCCGTCGTCTCGATCGCCGCCACCGAACGGCCGCGCAGCACACCGGGCAGCCCCGCCACGTGGTCGGCGTGGAAGTGCGTCAGCACGACCACCGGAATCCGGGTGATCCCCAGGTCGCGCAGACAGCGGTCCACCAGCCCCGGGTCCGGCCCGGCGTCCACGACCACCCCGGCGCCGTCCCCCGCCGCCAGCACCGCCGCGTCTCCCTGCCCCACATCGCACATCACCAGCCGCCACCCCGGCGGCGGCCAGCCCGTGATCGTCCTGGTCAGCGGCGACGGCCGCACCACGACCAGCACCAGCAGCACCGCGCAGACACCGCACAGCCAGGGGCGCCGCAGCAGCCGTCGCCCGACGAGGACGGCCCCGACGGCGACGAGCCCGAGCAGTGCCGCGCCCGTCCAGTCCCCCGGCCAGTCGACCCCGGCGCCGGGCAGTGCGGCCCCGGTGCGCGCCACCTGCGCGATCCAGCCAGCGGGCCAACCCGCCAGCCACGCCAGCGCCTTGGCGACCGGCATCGCCACCGGCGCCGCCGCCAGCGCCGCGAAGCCGAGCACCGTCGCCGGGGCCAGCGCGAACTCCGCGAGCAGGTTGCAGGGCACCGCCACCAGGCTCACCCGCGCCGACAGCACCACCACGACCGGCGCGCACAGCGCCTGCGCCGCCGCGGCGGCAGCCAGCGCCTCGGCCAGCCTCGGTGGCACCCGCCGCCGTCGCAGTGCCGCGCTCCAGCGCGGGGCCAGGGTGAGCAGGGCGCCGGTGGCCAGCACGGAGAGCAGGAAGCCGTAACCGCGGGCCAGCCATGGGTCGTACAGCACCAGCAGCAACACCGCCGTCGCCAGCGCCGGGATCAGCGACCTGCGCCGTCCGGTCGCCAGGGCGAGCAGCACCACGGCCCCGCAGGCGGCGGCCCGCAGCACGCTCGGGTCCGGACGGCACACCACGACGAACGCCAGCGTGAGCACCCCGCCGAGCAGCGCGGTCGTCCGCAGGGAGACACCGAGCCGTGGCGCCAGCCCCCGGCGCTCACTGCGCTGCGCCAGCCCCGGCGGTCCCAGCAGCAGGGCGAGGACGATCGTCAGGTTGCTGCCGGACACGGCGAGCGTGTGGGCGAGGTCGGTCTCCTTGAACGCCTCCTCCAGCTCCGGTGTGATCCGCGAGGTGTCCCCCACCACCAGCCCCGGCACCAGGGCCCGCGCATCCGCGGGCAGCCCGTCGGTCGCCTCCCGCAGCCCGGCCCGCAGCCGCCCCGCCAGCCGCTGCGGCCCCGACGGCGCCCGCGTCACCCGGGGTGCCGTGCCGTCCCCGACCCGCAGCACGGCCGCGATCCGGTCGCCGCCCGTCAGCGGGGGCGCCAGCCGCCCGGTCACCCGCACCCGCGTGGACGGCGACAGCCCCAGCCAGGCCGCCCGCGCCGACCCGCCACCGGAGAGCCGGGCCTCCGCGTCGACGATCAGCAACACCGGCGCCCGCGTCACCGTCACGGCCCCGGTCGTCCGCTCGACGCCCCGCACCCGCGCGCCGACCAGCACGGTGGCCGGGGGCAGCCGGTTGCCCGTGACACGGGGCCGGGAGAGCCGGGGGTCGGAGGTGACCTCGACCTCGGCGGTCACGGTGGCGTGCTGGCGTGCCAGCTCCGGTACGGGTCCCCGGCGCAGATCAGCGCCGTGCAGACCGGCCGACGCGGCGGCTGCGGCGATGCAGAGGAGCACGGCGCCCATCGCGACAGCCGTCGAGCCATCGCCCCTGTGACTGGTTCCCGGCAGAACCCGGTACCGACGCACACGCCGTACGACCAGCAGCACACCCGCCCCCGCCAGGCAGACGGCGACGACACCGACGACCCGTCCCGGCGACGCGTGCAGGGTCAGCGCCGCCGTGGCCCACGCGGCGAGCGCGGGCGGCACCAGGCGCAGGTCGGTCGGCCCCTCCTGCCTCGGGTGGGCGGCGCCCAGCCTGCTGCCCGAGGTCGCGTGGACGGGGTGGCGCACGGTGCTCATGGCCGTACGAGATCCCGCAGGTCGGCGAACCGCCGCTCACCGATGCCCTTGACCTCCCGCAGTTCGTCCAGCGAGCGGAAGCCGCCGTGCTGGGTGCGGTAGTCGATGATGTGCTGGGCCAGGACGGGGCCGACGCCGGGCAGGGTGTCGAGTTGCTCCGCGGTGGCCGTGCTGAGTGACACGGGGGCGGTGCCGGGGACGGCGGGGCCGCTCCCGGGCACTCCTGCGGCGGCGGGGGCAGGCGCGGGCTCCCCCACGACCACCTGTTCGCCGTCCACCAGGAACCGCGCCCGGTTGAGCCCGTCGGTGTCCGTGCCCGGCCGGACCCCACCGGCCGCCCGCAACGCGTCCATCACCCGCGAACCGGCTGGCAGACGATGAACCCCTGGCTCGCGCACCTTGCCGCCGACGTCGACGACGATCTCGCCCGGGGAGGGCGGACCCGGTGCGCTCGGGACGGTGGAGACCTCTGCCGCCCGCACCACCTCCGGCGCCCGCACGGATTGTGTCCGCCCGGCCCAGAAGTGCTGCACGGCGAGAACGACCGCGGCGACCAACAGCACCGTGAGCGCGGCGACGCTCCTCAGCCGTACGCCGCACCTCGCCTGGAGCCACACCGGCATCCGCTCCCGCACGGCCAGCCGCGCCGCCCGGACCGGCCCCGGCTCTCGCCACGACTCCGGCGGCCCACTCCCCGACTCCCGCCGCTCACCGGCCCGTTCGGCTTGCTCAGCTTGCTCGGCCCGTTCGGCCCGTTCGGCTCGCTCGGCTCGCTCGGCTCGCTCGGCCCGTTCGACTCGTTCGGCTCGTCCCGCCGAGAGTGTCTCGGCCCGCCCCGCCAATAGTGTCTCGGCCCGTCGACGCACCTCCTCGGCGGTCGGCGCCCGCCGATGCCGGAAGCGTCCGTCGGAGGCAGGTGCCCGGCCCGGACCGCTCGTCGCGGTCGCGGCCGTGGCCGTAGCCGTGGCCGTGCGGCGCGTACGGGAACTGGTGCGTACGGACGGGCGGGTACGTGGATGTGATCGAAGTGCCATGCGTCGAGGATGGACCGACCGGCCACATCCCCGATGATCTTGGTCAATTACCGGGGATTACCCACCGGTTGTGGATAACCCCGTCACCCGCAAGCGTGAAGCGGCCTCACCGCGCCGACACCACGACCCCCAACAACCCGGGCCCCGTATGCGCCCCGATCACCGCCCCCACCTCGCTCACATGCAGGTCCGCCAGCCCCGGCAGCCGGGCCCGCAGCCGGTCGGCGAGCGCGGACGCCCGGTCGGCGGCGGCGAGATGGTGGACGGCGACGTCGACCTGGGCGCTGCCCGCCCGGTCGGCCGCGATCTCCTCCAGCCGGGCGATCGCCTTGGACGCCGTCCGCACCTTCTCCAGCGGTTCGATACGGCCACCGCGCAGTTGCAGCAGCGGCTTGACGGCGAGCGCGGAGCCGAAGAGGGCCTGCGCGGCGCCGATACGGCCACCCCGGCGCAGGTAGTCGAGCGTGTCGACGTAGAAGTAGGCGGAGGTGCCGGAGGCCCGCTTCTCCGCGGCCGTGACCGCCTCGTCCGCCGTGCCGCCCGCCTCCGCGGTCTCGGCGGCGGCCAGCGCGCAGAAGCCGAGGGCCATCGCGATCATGCCGGTGTCGACGACCCGTACCGGCACGGGCGCCTCGCGTGCCGCGAGCACGGCCGCGTCATGGGTGCCCGACAGTTCGGCGGAGAGATGGAGGGAGACGATGGCGGTGGCACCCGACTCGGCGACCTTGCGGTAATGGTCGGCGAACAGTTGGGGGCTGGGGCGCGAGGTGGTGACGGGGCGTCGCTTCTGGAGTGCCTGGGCCAGGGAGCGGGTCGAGATCTCGGTGCCCTCTTCGAGTGCCCGGTCGCCCAGGACCACGGTCAGCGGGACCGCTGTGATGCCGTGACGCTCCATCGTCCGTGGCGGCAGGTAGGCCGTTGAATCGGTGACGATCGCGACATGGCGGGACATGAGCTGGAGGTTACCTGGCGTAGTGCCCGTGCGGCAGCCCGGGCCTGGCACCCGGGACGCGGTGGCGGGATCAGGTGGTGCTCTCGGGGCGGGTCTTCTTCTGCCAGGGGTAGGTGGGGCGAGGGCTCGGCGGGGTGATCGCGGGGCGTGACGGCTCCTCGGTGCTGCCCGACCGCGGGGGCTCCGGCCAGGTCTGCCGGGCCGTCTGGTCGGTGTCGGGCGCCTGCGGCCACGAGCGTCCGGGGGGCGCGGGGTCCGTCGTACTGTCCGTCGCGCCGTCCGTCGTGGTCCAGTGCCGCAGGGCGCCGCTCTCCATGTCGATCTGGGCGCTGAGCGTGTCCAGGTCGTCGTCGGCGAAGTGGCGGGCCCGGTCGCGGGCGGCCCAGCGCAGGGAGTCGGCCGAGTGTGTGATGCGGCGGGTGCGCTCTCTCAGGGCGGGCAGCCGCTCGACGAGTGTGGCGCGGTCCGGTTCGGACTCCAGGCGGCGCAGGTCGTCGTCCAGTTCGTGCCCGTGGGCGCTGAGGCGTTCGAAGAGGGCGAGGGACTCCTTCAGGGACTCGTCCTCCGTGGCGCCCGCTTGCAGGGCCTCCTTGGTGGCCCGCATCGAGGTGCGCAGGCTGAGCCGCAGTTGGGCCAGCTCGCCCGCCGGGCCGGGCTGGGCGAAGGACTTGGCGCGCAGCGTGTGGTCCTCGACGGTGCGGCGGGCCTGGGTGAGGGTGCGGTCCACGCCGCGCTTGGCGGCGCCGACGGCCTTCACCGTGGCGTAGGCCCCGAGCACCATGAGGAGCACGAAAAGCAGGGCGAAGACTGCGATCACTGCTTCCACGGTGCTCCTCCTCCGGCCGACCGCGGCGGTCCGCCGCGGCACTTCTCAACGGTAAACGGAACGGGCAGGCTCGGAGTTCCAGAAAAACCCCGAACCTGCCCGTAGGGGACTACCCCGAGCCCATCAAGCACGCCAAAGCCCGCTGAAGGCCCCGCCCAACGCCCCGCACCTACGCCGGAACGATGTTCACCAGCTTCGGCGCCCGCACGATCACCTTCCGGATCCCGGCCCCGTCCAGCGCCGCGACGACCTTCTCGTCCGCCAGGGCGACCTTCTCCAGCTCCGCCTCGGAGATGCCGGGCGACACCTCCAGCCGCGCCTTGACCTTGCCCTTGATCTGCACGACGCAGGTGACGGTCTCGTCCACGACGTACGCCGGGTCGGCGACCGGGAAGTCCTGGTGGACGACCGAGTCGGTGTGGCCCAGCCTGCGCCACAGTTCCTCGGCGACGTGCGGGGCCAGCGGCGCGACCAGCAGCACCAGCGCCTCGGCGACCGGCCGCGTGACCGGGCCGCCCGTCTTGGTCAGGTGGTTGTTCAGCTCGGTGACCTTGGCGATGGCGGTGTTGAACCGCATGCCCTCCAGGTCCCCGCGCACCCCGTCGATCGCCTTGTGCAGGGCGCGCAGGGTGTCCTCGTCGGTCTCCGCGTCCACCACCGTCACGGCGCCGGTCATCTCGTCGACGATGTTGCGCCACAGCCGCTGCAGCAGCCGGAACTGGCCGACCACCGCGCGCGTGTCCCACGGCCGGGAGACGTCCAGCGGGCCCATCGCCATCTCGTACAGGCGCAGGGTGTCGGCGCCGTACTCGGCGCAGATCTCGTCCGGGGTGACCGCGTTCTTCAGGGACTTGCCCATCTTGCCCAGCAGCCGGGAGACCTGCTCGCCCTGGTACCAGTAGGCGCCGTCGCGCTCCTCGACCTCGGCGGCGGGCACCGCGATGCCGCGGCTGTCGCGGTAGACGTAGGCCTGGATCATGCCCTGGTTGAACAGCTTGTGGAACGGCTCGGCGGACGAGATGTGCCCCAGGTCGTACAGCACCTTGGACCAGAAGCGCGCGTACAGCAGGTGCAGTACGGCGTGTTCGGCGCCGCCGACGTACAGGTCCACGCCGCCGTGCGGCTGGCCCTCGCGCGGGCCCATCCAGTACCGCTCGATCTCCGGGTCCACCAGCTTCTCGCTGTTGTGCGGGTCCAGGTAGCGCAGCTCGTACCAGCAGGAACCGGCCCAGTTGGGCATGGTGTTGGTCTCACGGCGGTACCGCTGGGGACCGTCGCCCAGGTCCAGAGTGACGTTGACCCAGTCCTCGTTGCGCGACAGCGGCGTCTCGGGCTGGGTGTTCGCGTCGTCCGGGTCGAAGGTGCGCGGCGAGTAGTCCTCGACCTCGGGCAGCTCCAGCGGCAGCATCGACTCGGGCAGGGCGTGGGCGGTGCCGTCCTCGTCGTAGACGATGGGGAAGGGCTCGCCCCAGTAGCGCTGGCGGCTGAACAGCCAGTCGCGCAGGCGGAAGTTGACGGTGCCCTCGCCGATGCCGGAGCGCTCCAGCCACTCGGTGATGCGGGCCTTGGCCTCGACGACGCCCAGGCCGTCCAGGGAGACGTCGGCGCCCGCGGAGTTCACGATCGTCGCCTCGTACGAGACGAAGGCGTCGTCCCACGTCGACGTGTCGGTGCCGCGGCCGTCGGTGGGCTCGACGACACAGCGGATGGGCAGTTCGAAGGCGCGGGCGAAGGCGAAGTCGCGCGTGTCGTGCGCGGGGACGGCCATGATGGCGCCGGTGCCGTAGCCCATCAGGACGTAGTCGGCGATGAAGACGGGGACGCGCTCGCCGTTGACCGGGTTGGTGGCGTACGCGCCGGTGAAGACGCCGGTCTTGTCCTTGGCCTCGGCCTGCCGCTCGACGTCGGACTTGGCGGCGGCCTGCGCGCGGTAGGCGGCGACGGCCTCGGCGGGGGTGGCGTGACCGCCGGTCCACACGTCGTGGGTGCCTTCGGGCCATTCCTGGGGCGTGAACTTCTCCACCAGCGGGTGCTCGGGCGCCAGCACCATGTAGGTGGCGCCGAACAGGGTGTCCTGGCGGGTGGTGAAGATGGTGATCTGCTCGCCGTCGATGGGGAAGTCGACGCGGGCGCCCTCGGAGCGGCCGATCCAGTTGCGCTGCTGCAGCTTGATGGCCTCGGGCCAGTCCAGCTCCTCCAGGTCGTCCAGCAGCCGGTCGGCGTAGGCGGTGATGCGCATGTTCCACTGGCGCAGCTTGGCCTTGAAGACGGGGAAGTTGCCGCGCTCGGAGCGGCCGTCGGCGGTGACCTCCTCGTTGGCCAGCACGGTGCCCAGGCCGGGGCACCAGTTCACGGGCGCGTCGGAGGCGTAGGCCAGGCGGTACTCGCCCAGGACGTCGGCGCGTTCGGCGGCGGTCAGGGCGTTCCAGTCCCGGCCGCCGGGCACCGCGCGCTCACCGGACTCGAACGCGGCGACCAGCTCGGAGATCGGGCGGGCCTTGCGCGCCTCGTCGTCGTACCAGGAGTTGAAGATCTGGACGAAGATCCACTGCGTCCACTTGTAGTACTCCGGGTCGATCGTGGCGAACGACCGGCGCCTGTCGTGGCCCAGGCCCAGGCGGCGCAGCTGGGCCGTCATGTTCTCCATGTTGGCCTCGGTGGACACGCGCGGGTGCGTGCCCGTCTGCACGGCGTACTGCTCGGCGGGCAGGCCGAAGGCGTCGAAGCCCAGGGTGTGCAGGACGTTGTGGCCGGTCATGCGCTGGAACCGGGCGAAGACGTCGGTGGCGATGTAGCCCAGGGGGTGGCCGACGTGCAGGCCCGCACCGGAGGGGTACGGGAACATGTCCATGATGAACTTCTTGGGCTTTGCGGCCAGCTCGGGGTCGCCCGCCAGGTCACCGCTCGGGTTGGGCGCGGCGTAGGTGCCCTCGGCGTCCCAGAAGTCCTGCCAGCGTGCCTCGATCTCGGCCGCCATCGCGGCCGTGTAGCGGTGCGGCGCGGTCACCTCGGAGGTGGCGGCGGGGTTCGTCTCGCTCATGATCCTCAAAGCTCCATCGATCGTCTTCGCCAGCTGCTGCGATGGTCGAAAGGGGTGGTCCGGAAACGAAAAATCCCCTCGCACAGGAGGGGACGCCGCGCCGACTCCGGCCACTCGATCCGACGGTGGCCGGTGCTGATCAGCGCGGCTCGCTAAGCAGAAGGCGTACGGCACGCATGGCGTCAGGGTACCGCAGCCGTCGAGCCACCCGCGACGGCGTTCCCTGGCCCGCGAGAGCCCCCCGGGAGTCCCTGGAGGGCCCCGGGAGGGCCCCTGGAGGGCCCCTGGAGGGCCCCTGGAGGGCCCCGGGAGGGCCCCTGGAGGGCCCCTGGAGGGCCCGGACGCGCTGAACGGAAGTCAAAGATTACTTCGCGTAACACCCCACACCCGCACATCACCACAACCGGATCACCCCTTGATAACAACGCAATAACTCAAACCTCGTACCCGTGGGTATGGCGCGACTTAGAGTGCGGCAGCGGGACCGCTTTACCGATACCGCTCGGAGTTGCCCCCATGAAACCTCCTCGCAGTACCCGCCCCCTCCCCCAACGGGGCACATCTTCCGTCGTCAGCTGGGGAGGCCTGTCATGACGACGGACAGTACGGTCGACGACCGCATCGTGGAGTACCTCAACTTCGGCGTGGGCGTGCTGTCGCTCGTGTGTCTGAGCTGCTCGGTGATCTGGGGCCTGGTGGCCCAGGACCGGATCCTGCTCGACGCACGCCGCCGGATCCTGGCGCAGGCGGTGCACCGGACCACCGCGCTCGCCTCGCTCGTCTTCCTGGTGATCCACGTCGTGATCAAGCTGATGCTGGAGCACACCACGTGGATCGCCGTGCTGATCCCCTTCGGGCTGGCGCTCACCGACGACGAGGTGGCCACCGGCCGCGCCTTCCTCATCGGCCTCGGCACACTGGCCGCGCTGCTCATGGTCTTCGTGAGCGTCACCGGCCTGCTGCGCAACCGCTTCGCCTCCCCGGCGCCCGTCGCGGCCCGCTGGCGGGCGGTGCACATGCTGGCCTACCCGGCCTGGTGCGCGGGGCTCGTGCACGGGCTCTACGCGGGTCGAGCGGCCGCGCCGCTCTTCACGATCCTCTACGCCCTGTCCGTGGTGTTCGTCGGCGCGGCCCTCGCCCTGCGCGCGGCGCCCCGGCCGGTCAAGCGCAGGGTCGCCGACACGATCACCGCCCTGTTCGACGCCGAACAACAGCCGGACCGCGAGGACCTGGACGCGAGCCGCGCCCGCGCGACGGACGAGTCCGGGGCGCTCCCGGGCTACGAGAACGTTCCGTCCGGCGGCAAACAGCGCGCCGAGGTCCCCCGGCAGGCGCCCGCCGAGCCCGTGCACGGTTTCGCCGCCGCCTACCGGGCCGTATCGCGCCCCACGCGCGCGCGTGAGTCCTTCGCCACCGACCAGACGGCCCCCATGGAGCTGCCCGACCTGCAGCCGACGCAGGTCGTCCCGCGCATGGAGCAGAGCAGCACCTCCGGCTCCTGGCCGGTGCCGTCCCCGCCCCCGGTCGGCGAGGCCCCGCCGTCGGCCTACGACCCGCTCCAGGACACCGGATACAACATCCCGGCCTATGGCAATCCGGACACGTCCGGGTACGGCACGAGTGATGTGTACGACACCGGTGAGACGAACACCCTCTACGGCACGTACTCCCCCAACGACACGTACAACAACAGCGGTCCCGCCACAGAAACACTCCCCGGTGCGTCCTACGACTTCGACGCACCGGGCTCGGGCGAACCTTGGAACACGCCTTCCGGAGGCTTTTAAGTGAACGAGGCCCTGCCCGACGTACCAGAAGTCCGCGTGGTCGGTCTTCCCCAGCTCACGTCGGGCTTCGACCTTGTCGAAAGGCTCGATCTGCCCATGCACCTGAAGGTGCACGGGCCGCTCGAACCGATGGGCGGCGAGCAGCTCGCGAAGCTCGCCGAGAACATCAACCTGAAGGGCCGCGGCGGCGCGGGCTTCCCCTTCCACAGGAAGCTGCGCTCGGTCGCCGAATCGGCGATCAAGCGCGGCGTCCGGCCGGTCGTGGTCGTCAACGGCAGTGAGGACGAGCCCGCCTGCCGCAAGGACACGGTGCTCATCAACCGGGCCCCGCACCTGATCCTGGACGGCGCCCTGCTGTGCGCCGAGGCCCTCGGCGCCCGCACGCTCGTGGTGGGGGTCACCCGGGAGTCCACCCAGCGCTCCATGGAGGCCGCGCTCGCCGAACGCGGCCTCAGCAACGGCCGCCGATCGGCCCTACGCGCGCGCGTGCAGCGCAACCCGGTCCGGATGGTCACCGGAGCCGCCGCCTCCCTGATCCGCTCGATCGACGGCGGCCCGGCCATCCCGCCGGGCCGCAAGATCAGCGCCTCCAAGAGCGGCGTCGGCGGCGCGCCCACCCTGCTGTCCAACGCCGAGACCTTCGCCCAGCTGGCGATCGCCGCCCGCATCGGCCCCGAGCGCTACGGCAACACCGGCCTGTACGACGAGCCGGGCACCGTCATGCTCACGGTCTCCGGGGCGGTCGCCCGCCCCATGGTCCTGGAGGTGCCCACGGGAGTGCCGCTGCGCTACGTCCTCCAGCTCGCCGGCGCCCCGCCGGTGCCGCAGGGGGTGCTGACCGGCGGCTACCACGGCAAGTGGATCGACGCGGCGACCGTCAACGAGGCGATCGTCTCCCGCAACTCGCTGGACGCGGTGGGCGGTTCGCTGGGTGCCGGGGCGATCCTGCCGATCAGCCAGGACACCTGCCCGCTGGGCGAGTCGCTGCGGGTCGCCCAGTGGCTGGCCGAGGAGAGCGCGGGGCAGTGCGGCCCCTGCTACCTCGGTCTGCCCGCCGCCGCCCGGGGTCTGGAGGACATCCTGAACGGCGGCGGCCCGGCCGCCCTGGAGGCGGTCAAGCAGGTCGCCAGGAACGTCAAGCGGCGCGGCGCCTGCTCGCACCCCGACGGCTCGGCGATGTTCCTGGAGTCGACGCTGAAGGCGTTCACCGACGACCTGGCCGCCCATGTCCTCGGCAATGGCTGCGGACGGCGCGTGACGGGCGTTCTGCCTCTCTTCGAGGGCGGCAGGGCCCCGACGGGCATCCCGGGCGGCGGCGAGTCCGAGGAGAACGGCCCCAGCCGTCAGAAGATCTACGTCGACTGGACGCTGTGCCGGGGCCACGGCCTGTGCGCCGACATCCTCCCGGAGGTCTTCGAGCTGGGCGCGGACGGCTTCCCGACCGTGGCGCAGGCGTCGGTCCCGCGCTACGCGGAGGCCAAGGCGATGCGGGCGGTGCGGCGCTGCCCCGCGCTCGCCCTGCGCATCGAGGAGGACACCCGGGCGCAGGAGACCACCCGCAACAACCTGCCGGTGCTCTCGCAGGGGAGGGGGCGCCGGGCCCTCGGCCGCTGAACCCGCGTGAACGCGAACACGAAAAATCCCGCCGGATCGAACTGATCCGGCGGGATCTTCGCTTGTGGAGCTAAGGAGAATTGAACTCCTGACCTCCTGCATGCCATGCAGGCGCTCTACCAACTGAGCTATAGCCCCCTGCCGTTCCGCCCGGTCTCCCTGGCGGCGACGCCAACACTACAGGTCCCCCCGGCGCGGCACCAAATCGTTTCCGGCTCGTCGGACCAGCGGCGCAGCCACGCAGTCACGCAGCCAAACCCAGCCACGCAGTCACGCAGTCACGCAGTCACGAACGAGTAGAACCGCTTGAGCGTGCAGTGCTCCTCCAGCAGACGGCCGTAGATCGGCTCCCCCTCCAGTTCACGGTAGGTCTCGATCGGGTCGCCCTTTATGATCAGCGCCCGCGCGCATTCCTCGCACCAGTACTGGTAGTCGGGATTGACCGGCTCCATGTCCCGCACGATCGGCGTCCCGCTCCCGCACCAGTCGCACTTTCGCCTGTGTGCACCCATCGATCAGCTCCAGCTGTGGCCGCAGGCCGTGCACACGTAGGAGATCCCGCCGTTGTCGCCGAGGACCTGGGCGACATGAGCGGAACCGCAGGAAGGGCAGCTGAGACGGGTGGCCGTGTTCCGTATCAACGCTGCTTCGCCGAGGAGGTGGCCCTCCTCGAGGATGCTCGCAGGCATCGCTACTCCCTCCCGTCGGGCCGCGCCCCCTTCCGGCCGTTTGATTCTGCCACGAGCGGACCAACACGGTCAGCGACGCCTGGGTTCCAGTCCGGACACGGCAGCCACAGGGAGCGCTCGCACAGAGGTATACGCCTCTCGGCGGCGGAGTGCTCAAGTGAGGGCGTACGTGAATGACGAAAGATCCCGCCCCCCTGTGGGGGACGGGATCTTCATCGGGTGTGGAGCTAAGGAGAATTGAACTCCTGACCTCCTGCATGCCATGCAGGCGCTCTACCAACTGAGCTATAGCCCCTGGTGTTCTTCTTCCCGGTCGGCCGGGCGAACAAGAAGAACTTTAGCCTGCGACCTGCCGGAAAGTGAAATCCGGCCCCGGTCGACGGCCGCTCAGTCGTCGTCGCCGAGCACCGGCTCCGGCAGCGTGCCCGCGTTGTGCTCCAGCAGCCGCCAGCCGCGGGCGCCCTCGCCGAGGACGGACCAGCAGCAGTTGGAGAGGCCGCCGAGGCTCTCCCAGTGCCGGGAGTCCAGGCCGAGCAGACGGCCGATGGTCGTGCGGATCGTGCCGCCGTGGCTCACGACGACGAGCGTGCCGTCCTCGGGGAGCTTCTCGGCGTGCCGCAGCACCACGGGGGCGGCGCGGTCAGCGACCTCGGTCTCCAGTTCGCCGCCGCCGCGGCGCACCGGCTCACCGCGCTTCCAGGCCGCGTACTCGTCGCCGTACCGGGCGATGATCTCGTCGTGCGTCAGGCCCTGCCAGGCGCCCGCGTAGGTCTCCCGCAGGCCTTCGTCGTGGGTGACGTCCAGGCCGGTGAGCGCGGCCAGCTCGGCGGCGGTGTGCGCGGCCCGCTGGAGGTCCGAGGCGAGGATCGCGTCGGGCCGCAGGGAGGCCAGCAGCCGGGCGGCGCGGCGGGCCTGGGCCACGCCGGTCTCCGTCAGTTCGACGTCCGTGGTGCCCTGGAAGCGGCGCTCCACGTTCCAGGACGTCTGGCCGTGCCGCCACAGGATGACGCGGCGGCCCCGGCCGGGCCGGGACCCCGTGACCTCGCCGGTGGCGCTCATCGCCACTCACCGCCCGCTTCGGCGGCTTCCTCGGCCTCCTCGAGCCTGGCGTGCTCGGCGGCCTTGCCACGGGTGGCCTTGGCGTCGGCGGGCAGCTCGATCTCGGGGCAGTCCTTCCAGAGCCGCTCCAGGGCGTAGAACACGCGCTCCTCGCTGTGCTGGACGTGCACGACGATGTCGACGTAGTCGAGCAGGATCCAGCGGGACTCGCGGTCGCCCTCGCGGCGCACCGGCTTGGCGCCGAGTTCCTTCTGGAGGCGCTCCTCGATCTCGTCGACGATCGACTTGACCTGGCGGTCGTTGGGCGCGGAGGCGAGCAGGAAGGCGTCCGTGATCGACAGGACGTCGCTGACGTCGTAGGCGATGACGTCGTGCGCCAGTTTGTCGGCAGCCGCCTGGGCGGCGGTGCTGATGAGGTCCAGGGAGCGGTCAGTAGCGGTCACTGCGAGGCTTTCCGTCGACGGGTATTGACATCAAGGGTCTCACGGACCGCGAGGGCGCCCGGGAGAATTCCGGGGCGCCCTTACGGGACGCCGAACGCGTGGCCCCTGCGACGACGGTCCGGGGCCCTGCTACGACGCCGGGTCGTAGTCCTGCCCGAGGACCACCGACACGCTCGCGTTGGAGGAGACGTCGCCCTTGGTCACGGAGTCGGTGGGCAGGCCCAGCGTCTTGGCGACCTCCTCGGCGTCCGCCTTGTCCGCGGCGTCGGCGTAGACGACCTCGGACGCCGTCTGCGGGGTGTCCGCGGTGCCGCCGCCCAGGAAGGTGAAGCCGCCGTTGAGCAGGACCACGCGGGCCTTCTCCGTGTTGTCCTCCACACCGCTGGCGTTCCGCACGGAGACCCGGACGGCCGCGCCCTGGTCGGGGCTCTTGGCGGTGCCGCCGAGGACGTCCTTGACGACGCTGTCACTGGCCTCGGCGCTGAGGCCGCCGTCGTCCTGGACGGGCAGCAGCGCCGTCTTGTGGTCGCCGCTCTTGGCGAGGTCGGACAGCTTGGCGAGGAAGGCGCCGAGGTCCTTGTCGGTGAGCGAGGGGTCGAGGATCTGGGCCAGCGTCTGCACGGTGACCGTCGCGGCCTGCGGATCGGAGGACAGCTTCCGCAGGACCCCCTGCATGACCTGCCCGAACCGCTCCAGCTGGGCGTTCTGGGCCTCGCCGGAGGCGCGGTGGGTGGCGTAGGCGACGGCCATCTTGCCGCTGAGGGTCTGGTCCTCGCCCTTGTTGACCAGCGGCGAGGCGCCCTTCTTCTTGGCGGCCGGGTCGGGCACGTCGGCGTTGGTGTCGATGTCGATGTTGCCGACGAGGTCGACGAGGTTCTGGAGGTAGGGGGTGTCCAGGCGCCACGTGCCCTCGATGTCGGTGCCGAGGACGGTGTCGAGGGCCTCGCGCGTGCCGGAGGAGCCGTCGTCCTCGACGGACTTGGCGAGGGTGGTCGTGGTGCCGTCGTCGCCGGTCAGGGCGAGGGAGTTGGGCAGCAGGACGGTGGTGCCCTGTTGGGTGGTGGTGTTGTCGACGAGCAGCGCGGTGGACGTGCCGCCCTTCTTGGTGTCGTGCAGATGGACGACGATCACGTCCCGCTTCTGGGCGCCCGCCGCGGTCGCCGTGCCGGTCTTGTCGTCGGAGGAGGACACGCCGGGCAGCTTCCCGGCGTACCAGAGGTAGCCGACGCCACCGACCGCGGCCAGCGCCAGTACGACGACCAGGGCGACGATCCGGCTGCGGGCCCGGCGCCTGGCCTCCTCGCGGCGCTCGGTGCGGTTCTCGGTGAACTTCAGCCAGTCGATGACGTCCTCGGAGTCCCCGTCGGGGTCCTCGACGAAGGCGAACTGCTCGGTGCGGTAATCGCGGTAATCGCGGTCCTCACGGCCGTCACGGCCGTCACGGTCGTCACGGTCGTCGTGGCCGCCCTGCCCGCCCTGACCGTCATGCCCCTCGTACCCGCCGTACCCGTCGCGGTGATCGCCCTCCGCCGGTCCCGCCTGCTGCGGGATGTAGGCGGTCTGCTCGGCGACGCGGGGCTGCTGACCGGTGCCCGCCGACTGCCCGTAGGGGTCGTACGGGTCGTAGGTGTCGTGGGAGGGCACGGGTGGCTGCTGGCCGGTCCCGTAGGGGTCGTACGGGGGCACCGGCTGCTGCTGCCCCGTGTTGCCCGGGCCGTACGGGTCGTAGCCGTAGCCCTGCTGCTGGGCGTAGGGGTCGTACGGCTGCTGCGGGGCCTGCTGGGCCGGTACCTGCCGGTACACGGGTTGGCCGTACTCGTCATAGCCGACGAGTACGTACTGGTCGCCCCCGTAGCCAGCGTCGTATCGGTCGTTCACCGGTGCCCCTCTCGGCTCATTCGCCGCGGTACAGCTCTCGTTTGGCGATGTAGCGCACGACTCCGTCCGGCACCAGATACCAGATGGGGTCGCCCTTGGCGACTCTCGCACGGCAGTCCGTCGAGGAGATGGCGAGGGCGGGAACCTCGACCAGCGAGACACCGCCCTCGGGCAGCCCGGGGTCGTTGAGATGGTGACCGGGCCGGGTGACGCCGATGAAGTGCGCGAGGGAGAACAGTTCGGCCGAGTCCCGCCAGGTGAGGATCTGGCCGAGGGCGTCGGCGCCCGTGATGAAGAACAGGTCCGTCTCGGGGTTGAGCACGCGCAGGTCCCGCAGGGTGTCCACGGTGTAGGTGGGTCCGCCCCGGTCGAGGTCGATGCGGCTCACCGAGAACTGCGGGTTCTCGGCGGTCGCGATGACCGTCATCAGATAGCGGTCCTCGGCCGGGGAGACCGCGCGGTGGCTTTTCTGCCACGGCTGGCCGGTGGGCACGAACACCACCTCGTCGAGGTGGAACTGCGCGGCGACCTCGCTGGCCGCCACGAGGTGCCCGTGGTGGATCGGGTCGAACGTCCCACCCATGACACCGAGGCGGCGCTTGCCGCCGCGTGTGTCACTCACCGGACCGGTAGGCATGTCCTGCTCTCCCATGCGTGCAGACCATACCGGCCCGGCTTGTGGACCCCGCCGGACGCCCGGTCAGCGGTCGCGGTTGAAGAGGGTGGTGACCCACAGCAGCAGCATCAGGGCGATGAACGCGCCGCCCCCGATGAGCAGGGGATTGAGGCTCTCGTGGTTTCCGCCGTGCTCCTCGCCCTCGGCGGCGAGGGTGACCAACTGGGCAGCGGTGCTGTGGAAGCTCATCTTCGGCAGGACCTATCCGGTGTGGGCGGGATAAAGACGTCGGCTCATCGTAAGCGTCGGCCACGGCGGCGATCACGCCGACTCCGCCATTGGCGCCGGGCGCGCGGGGCCGGGGGAACCTTCGCGCCCGTTCAGTCGTCCTTCCGCTTGTAGCCCCGCAGCAGGAACCACGCGGCCAGCACACAGCCCAGCACCATCACGACGATCACGACCCGGAGCAGATTCCCCGCCCCTTGCTGCTGAGCGGCGTTCGCGGCCTCGGTGAGCCAGGCGGCTGCGGGGGTGTGCTCCATGGCGCGGGACTCCTTCGGTGTGGTGCCCGTCCACGGTAACTCCGCCTAGGCTGGGCACTGCCTCGGGGGCAGCCAGAGCACTTGAGACGCTTGGGGGAAGAGATGTCCGACGACGGCCACCAGCAGGACGGGCACGAGCACGTACCGAGCCGACAGCGCAGGCGCTTCCCCGGAATCTCCTCGCGCGCCTACGAGCATCCAGCCGACCGCTCCGCCCTGGTCGCCCTGCGCAAGCTCAGCGGCTTCGACACGGTGTTCAAGGCGCTCAGCGGACTGCTGCCCGAGCGGAGTCTGCGGCTGCTGTTCCTCTCCGACTCGGTGCGGGTCTCGGACCGGCAGTTCTCGCACCTCAACGACATGCTGCGGGACGCCTGTTACATCCTGGACCTGGAGAAGGTCCCGCCGATGTACGTCAACCAGGACCCGACCCCGAACGCGATGTGCATCGGCCTGGACGAGCCGATCATCGTCGTCACCACCGGTCTGGTCGAGCTGCTCGACGAGGAGGAGATGCGGGCGGTCATCGGCCACGAGGTCGGCCACGCCCTGTCGGGGCACTCCGTCTACCGCACCATCCTGCTGTTCCTGACCAGCCTCGCCGTGCGGGTGGCGTGGATCCCGCTGGGCAATGTCGCGATCATGGCGATCGTGACCGCGCTGCGGGAGTGGTTCCGCAAGTCGGAGCTGTCCGCCGACCGCGCGGGTCTGCTGGTCGGCCAGGACCTCCAGGCGTCGATGCGCGGCCTGATGAAGATCGCGGGCGGCAACCACCTGCACGAGATGAACGTGGACGCGTTCCTGGAGCAGGCCGAGGAGTACGAGGCGGGCGGCGACCTGCGCGACTCCGTCCTGAAGATCCTGAACGTGCTGCCCCGCTCCCACCCCTTCACCACGGTCCGCGCGGCCGAGCTGAAGAAGTGGGCCGCCTCCCGCGACTACCAGCGGATCATGGACGGCCACTACCCGCGGCGCGACGAGGACAAGGACACCAAGGTCTCGGAGTCCTTCCGGGAGTCGGCGTCGCACTACGCCAACCATGTGCGAGGTTCCAAGGACCCGCTGATGAAGCTGGTCACGGACATCGCGGGCGGCGCCGGTGACCTGGGCAGCCGGGTGCGGCGCGGCTTCGAGGGCTTCGCGGGCTCGGCGGGCGGCGCGACGGGCACCCGGGGCACGACCGGGACCACCGGGACCACCGGAACCACCGGAACCACCGGAACGGGCACGACCGAGGCCCCGCCGACCGACCAGCCTCCGCGCGACGAGGACTGATCCGACGATCCGGACGCTCCCTCCGAGCGCCCGGATCGCCCTCACAGCTTCGGCTGCGCCCGATCCGCCAGCGTCCCGCACAGCGCCGTGGCGCCGCCGCCGGAGTAGGGGTCGGTGCCCGCGGGGCCGCCGCCGGTGGCCGTCTCCCCCGCGAGCAGCGGACGCAGATGGTTGGCGGAGTCGGCGGCGCAGGACAGCGGCCCCGCCTGGGTGGACGAGCCGATCAGCTGCGTCTGGCGCAGCCGCAGGTCGTCGCGGCCGAAGCGGAAGTGCAGCTGGCGCCGGACGGTGAAGAGGGAGGCCTCGGCCTTGGCGTCGGAGCCCGCCGGGCGCAGCGCGTAGACGAAGGTGTGGTCCGAGGTGATCTCCAGGGTGGCCGAGTCCGCCTCGGTGACCCGCAGGCTGCCCTGCACCCGGATCTCGTCGGAGGCCAGCTCCGCCACGGTGGGGTCGAAGCGGATCAGCCAGCCGGTCGGCGCGTGCCGTCCGTCGGCGGTGGGCTGCTGGAAGCTGCGGTCGAACTGGTCGAGCTGGTCCCCGTCGATCAGGATGCGCACCGGCCGCGTCTGCTCCCCGGAGAGCACCTCGGGGTAGAGCGAGGAGCGGACGAGGTAGTCCTTGGCGGTGGTCAGGGCCCCGACGATCTGGCTCTCCGAGAAGTTGGCGGTACGCCGGGCCATGGGCAGGTTGATGCCCCCGGCCCCGATCCGGTACCGGGCGGCGGGGCTGTTCTCGAACAGCCGCTGGACGTCGGAGGCACCGGGCACATCGGCCTTGGGCGCGAGCGGGACGACGGTCGAGCGCAGGGGCTCGACGGGCTGGCTCGTGGCGCGCGGGTTGTCGTAGGGGTGGCGTACGCCCATGTAGAGCGCGACGCCGAAGGCGACGGCGATCAGCATGACCAGGATCAGCGCCTGCCGGGACAGCCCCCGGTGCAGCTGTGGGCGGCTGCGGACGGCGGGGGCGTGCTCCGTGGTCCGCTCGTGGGCGGAGAACTCCTGGAGGCGGGCAGCGCGGACGAACGACTCGTCGAACACGACGGATCGGTACTCGTCGTCCCCGCCTCCGGGTGTGCCGTCAGGTGTCCCCTCAGGCGGGTTTCCGGGCCCTCCCATATCTTCAGGGTAGGTCGCCGGAGCGCACCGTAAACGCCCGGCTACGAGCCAAGTTCTGGCAGGTTCTCACCAGTTGCGGCGCTGTCCGTCCGGGGGTCGCTCAGGGCGTGCGGGGCACCACGGAGACAGGTGGCTGGGAGTAGTCGGCCGAGGCGGAGGGAGAGGCCACGCCGCTCTGTCCCCGGCCGGTGGAGGCGGGCGGCGGCGGGACCTGGTCCTGGCGGCCCGAGGAGGCGCCGCGGTAGACGGCGGCGAAGGCCAGCACGACCATGCCGACGCCCATGACCAGGGCGAGCACCCAGGCGACGGGGCGGTGCCAGCGGACCTGTCGGCCGTAGGAGCCCGGGGGGCCGTGGCGGCCGTCCTCGAAGGCGTCGGGGTCGTCCGGGTCGTAGTCCGGATCATGGCCGAATCCGCCCGGGCCGTAGACGTCGTCGTAGCGCTCGCTTCGGGGGCGGGTGCGGCGGGCTTCGGCCTCGGAGGCCTCGGCTCTCGCCTCGGCCGCGGCCAGGAGGCGTTCGACGGCGGTCGGCTCGTGCACCTTGGCCGCGCGTACGAAGGCCTCGTCGAAGACCACGGAGGCGAACTCTTCGTCCGACACCCCGCGGTCGTGGTCGTCGTCGGGCATCCAGCCGTCAGGGAACGGCGTGCCCCCCACGTCCTCCGGCACGGATCCAGCGTAGACCTGAGGGGTCAATTTGGGCAGACCGTATGGAAATTCATCCGCCCGCTGAGGCGGCTTCCCCACGGCACGGAGGTGCACCGGGGGCGCATGCCGGGCGCATATGCACCCCCGGATGCCTCAGCGCCGTACGTGCCCGTCGCCGGTGACGATGTACTTCGTGCTGGTCAGCTCGGGCAGGCCCATCGGGCCGCGGGCGTGCAGCTTCTGGGTGGAGATGCCGATCTCCGCGCCGAAGCCGAACTGGCCGCCGTCGGTGAACCGGGTGGAGGCGTTCACGGCGACCGTGGTGGAGTCGACCAGTTGGGTGAAGCGGCGGGCGGCCTGCTGCGAGGTGGTGACGATGGCCTCGGTGTGGCCGGAGGTCCACAGCCGGATGTGCTCCACGGCCTTGTCGAGGGAGTCGACGACGGCGGCGGCGATGTCGTGGGAGAGGTACTCGGTCTCCCAGTCCTCGGCGGTCGCCTCCACGACGGTGGCCCGGGAGTCCTTCGCGTACGCCAGCACCCGCTCGTCGGCGTGCACGGTCACCCCTGCCTCCGCGAGGGCGTCCAACGCGCGGGGCAGGAACTCGGCGGCGATGTCCTGGTGCACCAGCAGCGTCTCGGCGGCGTTGCAGACGCTGACCCGCTGTGCCTTGGAGTTGATCAGGATCTCGGTCGCCATGTCCAGGTCGGCCTGGGCGTCGACATAGACATGGCAGTTCCCGGTGCCGGTCTCGATCACCGGGACGGTGGACTCGCTGACCACCGTCCGGATGAGGGAGGCGCCGCCGCGCGGGATCAGTACGTCGACCAGGCCGCGGGCCCGCATCAGCTCCCGCACGCTGTCGCGGCTCTCGCCGGGGACCAGCTGCACGGCGTCGGCGGGCAGCCCGGCGCCGCCCACGGCGTCCCGGATGACCCGCACGAGGGCGGTGTTCGAGGCGTAGGCGGAGGCGGAGCCGCGCAGCAGGACGGCGTTGCCCGACTTCAGGCAGAGCGCGGCGGCGTCGACGGTGACGTTCGGGCGGGCCTCGTAGATGATGCCGACGACACCGAGCGGCACGCGGACCTGGCGCAGGTCGATGCCGTTGGGGAGGGTGGAGCCGCGGACGACCTCGCCGACCGGGTCGGGCAGCGCGACGACGTCCCGCACGTCGGCGGCGATCGCCCGGACCCGCTCCGGCGTCAGGGTCAGCCGGTCCACGATCGCCTCGCTGGTCCCGGCCTCGCGCGCCTTGGCCACGTCCTGGGCGTTGGCCTCGACGACGCCACTCGTACGGACTTCCAGCGCGTCGGCGATGGCGAGCAGCGCGTCGTCCTTCACGGACCGCGGCAGCGGGGCGAGGTCGGCGGCGGCGGCCTTGGCCCGGTAGGCGGCCCGGGTGACCGGGGACATCGAGTCGTACGGCGAGAGCGTGGTCATGGGGGAAGGGTAGTGCGCGGCACGGGCCGGTATGCCGGGCATCCCAAACCCCGAGACACCCGGCGAAAAGGGGTGGCCCCGCATCAGAAGGGGTGGATGCCTACGGGTGACGCGGGTGGTGGGCCGTAACCCTCGGCGACGCGCTGGTGGTAGGTGGCGCGGTCGATGACCTCCAGGCCGACGATCTCCCAGGGCGGCAGTCCGGCGGTCTGCCGGTGCTCGCCCCACAGCCGCAGCGCGACGGCCGCGGCGTCGTGCAGATCGCGGGCCTCCTCCCAGTACCGGATCTCCGCGTGGTCGCTCGCATAGCGGCTGGTCAGCAGGAAGGGGTGGTCGTGGGCGAGCTGCTCGAGGGCGCGCCGGACCTCGCCGAGCGGGGCCGCCTCGCCGGAGACGCTGAGGGTGACATGCCACAGCCGTGGGGTGTCCTCGGGCCGCTCGCCGCCGACGCCCTCGCCCTCGTACCGGTCGCCCGCGGCGACGCTGGTCAGGGCGCGTTCCTCACCGGCCCCGCGGCCGAAGCCCCCACCAGCGCCGCCACGGGACGCGGCTGCCCCCGGGCGCACTCGTCTCACGGCGGCCTCCTTCGTGCGGTGCTCTGCGGTGCCCCGCAGCGCTGGTGCGGAATGTGTCCCTGAGACAAAGTTGAGCAGGCCGCAAGGGTTCGTGGGGCACTTTTGCGGAACGTCCACCTCAGGGCGGGTCCCTTTACGGACCGTTCTCCCTGTTTTCGGCCGACGGTTCGAGCGGGGACGGCCGGGGTTCCCGGAACCGGGAGCCGGATCAGCCGTGCAGGATCACCAGGTCGTCCCGGTGGACGACCTCCCGCTCGTACGCCGGGCCCAGTTCGCGGGCCAGTTCACGGGTGGAGCGGCCGATCAGGCGGGGGATCTCCTTGGCGTCGAAGTTGACCAGCCCGCGCGCCACCGCGTGCCCCCGTCCGTCGCGCAGCTCGACGGGGTCGCCCGCGCTGAAGTCGCCCTCGACGGCGGCGATCCCGGCCGGGAGGAGCGAGGTACGCCGCTCCACGACCGCCCGGACCGCCCCGTCGTCCAGGGTGAGCGCGCCCTGCGGGGCGGAGGCGTGCTGGAGCCAGAGCAGGCGGTCGGCCGAGCGTTTGCCCGTGGGGTAAAAGTAGGTGCCGGTGTCCTTGCCGGAGAGCGCGTCGGCCGCGTGCACGGCGCTGGTCAGCACCACGGGGATCCCGGCGGCGGCGGCGATCCGGGCGGCCTCGACCTTGGTGACCATGCCGCCGGTGCCGACGCCCGCCTTGCCAGCGCTGCCGATGTCGACATGGGCGAGGTCCTCGGGGGTGCGCACCTCCGCGATCCTGGAGGTGCCGGGCTTGGCGGGGTCGCCGTCGTAGACGCCGTCGACGTCGGAGAGCAGCACCAGCAGATCGGCGCGGACCAGATGGGCGACGAGGGCGGCGAGGCGGTCGTTGTCGCCGAAGCGGATCTCGTCGGTGGCGACGGTGTCGTTCTCGTTGACGACCGGCAGGGCGCCCATCGCGAGGAGCTTGTCGAGGGTGCGGGAGGCGTTGCGGTGGTGGGCGCGGCGGCTCATGTCGTCGCTGGTGAGCAGGACTTGGCCGACCCGGACGCCGTAGCGGGCGAGGGAGGCGGTGTAGCGGGCGACGAGCAGGCCCTGGCCGACGCTGGCGGCGGCCTGCTGGCGGGCCAGGTCCTTCGGTCGGCGGCGCAGCCCGAGCGGGGCGAGCCCGGCGGCGATGGCACCGGAGGAGACGAGGACGACCTCCTTCTCCCCCCCGCTGCGGCTCTTGGCGAGGACGTCCACGAGCGCGTCGACCCGGTCGGCGTCCAGGCCTCCCGACGCGGTGGTCAGCGAGGAGGAACCCACCTTGACGACGATCCTGCGGGCCTCGGTCACGGCCTGCCTTGCCCCTGCCACCTTGCTCTACGTCCCCTCGCGTCGCTCCGGCTGACCCTGCGGGCAATCTACGCGAAGGAGGGCGACCGCCGCGACCGGCTTTGATCTTGGCGGAAGTGCACTCCGGGGAATAACGCAAACAAGACCGAACAAGCGTGCGTGCTAGGATTCCGCCTGCTGGTCGCAGTAGTTGAGGAATGTTGGGCTGTTTCAATGCGACTGCCAACACTTGGAATTCGCCTCTGCTCCGTTGCGACTGCTTTTCTCCGTCAAAGCAGAGGACAGAACATGAAGCGCATTCTCATACAGGCCGGCAACGACCCCTTCAGTGTGCCCACGACCGAGAGCACCCTGGTACGCAACCACATCCGGGGCAACGTCGGAAACCTGATGTACACGAATGCCGCGTACAAGCACCTGTAT
Organism: Streptomyces sp. NPDC057877; assembly: GCF_042796855.1. NCBI lineage: Bacteria > Bacillati > Actinomycetota > Actinomycetes > Kitasatosporales > Streptomycetaceae > Streptomyces > Streptomyces sp. NPDC057877. The sequence continues at coordinate 503,882 of NZ_JBHVMS010000004.1, read as the reverse complement.
GTGCCCGGCAAGACCGAGATCCAGGTCGACACCACCCCCTTCGCCGAACTCACCGTCGCCGACGCCGCCCGGATCAACGCAGAGTGCGATGTCTTCGTGATTCCCATGGCGAACGCGTTCAAGAAGAAGTTCGTCCGACACCTGGGCATCCTGGCCGACCTCGTCAGGAAGCTGAAGGTGCCGGTGGTCGTGATCGGCGTCGGCGCGCAGGCGACGCTGAGCTACGACACCGAATTCCTCGCGCCCGTCAACTCCGCCGTCAAGCGGTTCATCGGCGCCGTACTCGACCATTCCGCGTCGATCGGTGTTCGCGGTGAGTTCACCCAGCGTTACCTCGGTGAACTCGGCTTCAAGGACGTCGACGTCATCGGCTGCCCCTCGGTGTACTTCCGTGGTCCGCAGTTCCGGATGGAGAATCCCGCGGGGCGGGCGCTGCCCGAGAACGCCAGGATCGCGCTGTCCACCGCGCTGCGGCTGGCCAACGCCGAGCACGCGTCGGCGATCAACGCCTCGATCCTCAAGCAGCACCCCGACCTCACCTACTTCGCGCAGGAGAGCAGGGACCTGCAGACCCTCTTCTGGGGTGACACCTCGGTGGCCGCCGAGCGGTACGCGCCCATGCCCGACCTCGGCTCCCACCCGCTGCTGCGCTCCGCCGACGTGTGCGTGCCGCTGGAGCCGCACAGCTGGATCGACGTCCTCAAGGAGTACGACTTCGCGGTCGGAACGCGAATTCACGGCAATATCGCCGCCCTGGCCGCGGGAACCCCGGCCTATGTGTTCGCCCATGACTCGCGGACCCTCGAACTGGCCCGCTACCACCACATTCCGCACAAGGTCCTCGGCGACATCCCCGCCGATGTCGACGTCGCGGACCTCTACGCCGAGGCCGACTACTCGGCATTCAACGAGCATTACGACGAGGGATTCCAGCGACTGCTCGCCTTCCTCACGAAGAACGGTTTCCAGAACGTCTACGAGCACGGCGACGGTGGCGCGGAGTACGACCGGAAGGTCGCCGCCACGGAATTCACCGAGCCGTACCGGCGTACTGAGGACCACGACCAGGCCGATCTGCTCTTCCGTATGACGCTGCTCAGGGAGCAGCTTCTGGACACGACGGCCAAGGCAGAAAAGAAGGCCGCCGCGCAGGCCGCCCGGATCAAGAAGCTGGAAACGCAGATCGCCCAGCAGGAAGACCGGCTTTCCGCACTCGAGACCCAGGTGAAGGGCGGAATTCCCGCGCGGTCGCGAGGCATCATGAAGCGGCTGTCGTCGAAGTGACCGACGCGAGTCGCTGAAGCCCGAAGGCCGGGCGCCGCAGGTGCGGCGCCCGGCCTTCGGGCTTCACGAGACGGTGCGGGTCACCCCGCGGGGTCGACCAGACCCACCAGGTCCGCCGGGTCGGTCTGCTCGGCGGGATCCGGGCCGTCGGTCTGCTGGAGGGCCGAAGCCTCCGCCGAATCGGGCATGTTGAAGGAGTCGGTGCGCTGCGAGGGGATCACCACCGGACGGTGTCCCTCGGTCGGTGCCTCGGCCAGTTCGGCCCGGCCCTTCTCGGCCAGCGCGAGGGCGGCCGCGTTGAACCGCGCCATGGAGGTCGGCCGGTCCGGGCCCAGCACGTACTCCTTGAGGGTGCGGCGGCTCTCCGCCATCGGGTCGTGGCGCGGCTCGCGCACCGACCGCAGGATCTCCGGAAGCCGCTCACACGCGCTGTCCAGCAGATAGGCGCCGCCCGCGGTGGTGTACGCGGCCCGGAAGTCCTCGTCGGGGAGGTCATGGGCGTTGGTCAGCACATACGGCTTGAGGCTGGCGACAAAGTCGGCGACCACGGAGGAGACGTCGCTGATGAGGATGTCCGCCTGGTTGAAGCACTCGTACAGCGTCGGCAGCCGCTTGAGGATCACATGGTGCCGGGCGGCGGCGTGGCTCTCCCAGAAGACGCGGTGCCACTCGGCGTTCAGGTCCTGCCACTCGGTGCCGCCGTCCCGGTCGGGAACCCGGGCCTGACGGGTCTGCTCGGCGTCGTCGCCCTCGGCCTGCCCGGCGAGTTCGTCGAGCCGGTCCTCGATCTTCTGCAGCCGCGTCCGCGCGGCGGCGATGGCGGACTCCGCCTTCGCGCCGCCGTGCCGCGCGTTGTCCGCCTGGAGCATCTCCTTGATGGCCTGGTCAGCGGCGGCGGCCTCACGCGAGCGCTTGCCGGTGAGCGGGTGCGGCTTGTAGATGACCCGTACGTTCTCCTGGAGGAGCTTCTCGACCAGGGTCACGCCCATCGGGATCAGCGAGGTGTGGCAGTCGTCGTCGCTCCAGCCCTCCCAGGTGGGGGCGTACAGGACGACCGGCTCGGGGCCCGGCGTGTGGTCGGCGTGCAGCCGGATGGGGGCCAGCTGCGGACGGCCCACCTCGACGATGGCGCTGTCGCTGATGGCGTGCCGCACTCGCTGGTAGCGGTCGCGGCCCGCGCGGCCAGCCACCCAGATCTCGTCGTACACCTTGCTGACACGGTTGCTGCTGGCGAGCTTGTCGCTGTCGCCGTGTCCGATGAAGACGTGCTTGGCCTCGGCGACGCGCAGCATGTGCACGTTCTTGCCCGCGTTGCCGGGGTAGAGCACGACCCGGACCTCGGGCAGCTCCAACTTGGCCACGTCGTCCGCCTTCGGCACACAGACGACGGGGATCCAGGTCCGGCTCAGGAAGCGGAACGACGCGCGCTCACGCAGGATGATCAGCGGACGCATGTCCAGCTGCTCCAGCGTCTCGATCCACATGTTGACCTGGTACATGAAGTCCCGGGACACCGCGGCGAAGCTGAAGTAGAGCGCCACCTCGGGGCGGTAGTCGGCGAGCTGCTCGTTGAGGGAGGCGATCATCTCGTCCGCCTGCGGGGTGCGGCGCGCCCTGCGGAACTGCCACAGCAGCGCCAGCAGCGCCGCCACGGCCAGCCCGGTCATCACGGCGAAGCCCGCGTAGGCGGGGTACACGTCGTCGACGATCAGCGCGACCAGCAGACCCACCTGCGCCGGCACGTCGAGGTGCAGCAGCTTGCGCAGGAAGCGCCGGTAGAGGTAGGCCGGCGGCTGCTTGGGGATGCCCGCGCCGCTCATGTCGAGGTTGCGCACCATCACCGGCAGCGTCCTGCGGGCGCGGATGGCACGGTGCACCGCCGAGTACAGCATCACGATCGCGAAGTGGACGCTGAACGCGGCCAGCCCGACGACCAGGACGGTGGCCGACGCGCCCATCCGCTGGGCGAGGGCGAGCAGCATGACCATGCGAGCGGCGAACCGCATGGTGCGGGTGAGTTGCAGCGTCGCCAGTCTGCGGATGAAGCCTGGAGCACGGGAGTGCAGCATCTCGTCCGTGAGATAGCTCACGGTCACCGCGGCGACGAAGCCCCACAGCGACGGCAGCAGCGCGAGCACGGGCAATGCCGCGAAGCTGGCACCGAACAGGAACACCAGCAGAAGGTCGGCCTTCCCGCGCACGCGCAGGACAGTGCACAACCAGCGGATCATCATGGGCAAGGATTCCTCTTCAAGGTATGCATGCGGCAGCGCGGGTGCCGCGGTACTCCTGTTCGACCTGCGAGGGAGGCCAATGGTTGTACACCACCGCGACAGATTAAATTTACCTGGGATTGGCATGCTCGCCGCCCACGCCCAGCGCTTCGCTTGCCCTTTCGTGACCTGGAACACCGCCCCGCGGCCGTTCGGTCAGGAGGTCCGTCCTCCGACCGTCTCCGGGCGACGGCTCCGGCGCCATTTCCTGGACTTGCGGACGACCCGGCGCAGTAGCGACGGCTTCGGTTTCACCGAGGGCTTGGCTCTGGCCGCGGCCTTCGCCCCGGCCTCCTCCTCCCGGTACCCGGGCACCCCCCGCGCCTCGGGCGGCTCGGCGAGGTAGACGACATCGGGGACGCGCGCCCGGCGCTTGCGGAAGTGCGGGTAGGCGAAGTAGACACGCGTGCCCCGCTTCTCCAGCCGGACGGGGGGCTCCTTCTCCGCCGCGACGAACTCCACGACGTCCAGCAGCAGGTCGGGCCGCCGCGCGGCGACCAGGTGCAGCCGCAGCCTCTCGTGCACCTTGAGACGGCGGGCGAGCCCCTCGGTCCAGTAGGCGTCCAGCAGCGGCCCGGCGAGTTCGCACTTGTGCCGACGGACCTCCTCGCTGTCCTCCAGGTAGCGGGGCCCGAACTGCGGCAGCAGGGTGACGCGGAACGGCCGGACCATCAGCTTCTCGCGCTTCTCGCCCTCGGGAACGAGTTCGGCGATGAGGCGCGTCAGGGCGCGGGCGGAGTCGAAGCGCTGCGTGTAGTGGCCGCTCTGCGTCACATGCTTGCCGTCGCTGCGGCCCACCAGGTAGTAGCAGGTGTAGTCGGCGACGACGGAGACGCCGTCGGCGCGCAGGTACACCTCCATCGTGAACAGCGCGTCCTCGCCGGTGTACAGGGACTCGTCGAAGCGCATGCCGTGCCGCTCCAGCAGGGAGCGGCGGAACAGCTTCTGCGCGCTGAGCGTGAACTTGATGTTGGAGGAGAAGACGTCGGCGCGCTCCACCGTGCGGCGCCACATCGACTGGGGCGCGTTGCGGTTGACGCCCTCGACCCGGCCGAGCACGACATCGGTGCCCGCCTTGTCGGCCATGGCGACCAGCCGCTCCAGGGCCTCGGCGCCCAGCCGGTCGTCGGCGTCGAGGAAGAACACGTAGCGCCCGGTGGCCAGGCCCAGGCCGACATTGCGCGGACCGCTGGGGCCACCGGAGTTCTCCTGGCGGATCACCGTCACCCGCAGGTGCGACTGGTCGGCGAATTCCTCCAGGTACTCCCCTGTTCCGTCCGTCGAACCATCGTCGACCGCGATGACCTCGAGGCGGTCCGGGGCAATGGTCTGTGCCTCCACGGACGCCAGGCAGTCGACCAGATAGGGCATCGCCTCATACGCCCCGATGACCACGGTGACATCAGCCTGGTCCACGCTTTGTTGTCCCCCTCTTCGACAGGAGTTTCCTCCTGCATCTCATTTCGCTCACCACTAGACGGGCGGGCGGAACTCACCGTTGCCCAGCGATCTCGAAGGTGAGGCACTTCACATGCTGTGCGGCATCGCCCGACGTTTCGGCCCCCCGAGGGTGCTCCTCGGGGGGCCGAAGTGGACGCGCGCAGGGGGCGGCAGGGGGACCAGCCTGAGTGTCAGCCCGCGCTCACACCGTTCGCGGCCTCGGGGACGTCGGCCTCCTCCGGGGGTTCGGTGGCCTCGGCCGCCGACCGGGACTCCTGGCCCAGGTTGCGGGCCTCGGCCTTCAGGGCGAGTTGGGCGACCGCGGTGTTGAACTGCTCGATGGAGGACGGCTCGTCGGGGCCGAGCAGATAGCGCTTCAGCTCCGCGCGGTCCTCCGCCAGCGGATCGTCGGCCCGGTCGCGCGTCGCGGCCAGCAGCTCGCCGAGTTCGGCCGCGCTGTTGGAGAGGATCACCGCCGCGCGGACCGCGGTGTTCTGCCGCTTGAACTCCTCGACGCCCAGCTCCGCGGAGTCCGTCACCGCGTACGGCTTGCCGCTGGCGATGAAGTCGGAGACCACGGACGAGATGTCGGAGACCATCGCGTCGGAGACGTTGAAGCAGTCGTACAGGCGCGGCTCGGCGCCGGTGACGACCCGGTGCTGCCAGGCGGGGAAGGACCGCCAGTAGGCGTCGTTCCACTCGGCCCGCAGTCGGGCGATCTCCTCGTGCCCGGCGATGTCGACCAGGCCGTCCCGGCTCGCCTCGGCCTCGTCGCCCTTCTCGGTGCCGTTGGCCGACAACTGGGCGAGTCGGGCCTCGATCCGGGTCAGCTCGGCGCGGGCGGCGGCCTCGACGGCGGCGTCGGTGGTGAAGCGGACGTCGGCGGCGCGTTCGGCGGCGGCCTTCTCGACCAGCGCCTTGATCCGCTGGTGGGCGGCCTTGGCGGCGGCGCTGCGGGTGCCGGTGAAGGGGTGGGGCTTGTACAGCACGCGGACCGGCGGGTCGGCCGCGACCAGGCGGCGGACGATGTTCTCCCCCGCGAGCAGGATCGAGGTGTTGCCGGGGTTGTCGTCCCAGCCCTCCCAGGTCGGCGCGTACAGCACGGTCGGGACGCGACCGTCGGGCACGCCCCGCCAGGACCGGATCGACGCCAGCTGCGGTCGGCCGACCTCCACGATGCTGTCGTCCCGGACACCGACGTCGGCGATGGCGTAGCGGTCGCGGCCCGCGCGTCCGGCGGTCCACACCTCGTCGTACACCTTGCTGTACGGGTTGACGCTGGCGATCTTGTCGCTGTCGCCGTGGCCGATAAAGACGTGCTTCATGGTCGGTACGCGCAGCAGGTGGATGTTCTTGCCGACGTTCGCGGCGTACAGCGCGACCCGCACGGTGGACAGGTCCAGGTTCATCAGGTGCACGCCGCCCGGCACACAGATCACGGGGACCGTGGTGGGCGCGAGCCTCTCCAGGATGGCCCGCTCGCGCAGGACGACCAGCGGCCGGGTCTCCAGCCGCTCCATGGTCTCCAGCCACATGTTGACCTGGTAGGCCGAGTCCCTGGAGCCGGAGAAGTACAGCACCGTCTCGGGGCGGTACTCGCGCAGCCAGTTGTCGACGGCGGCCAGCACCTTCTGGTCGTTCGGAAGCCTGCGGCTGCGCATGTAGGACCCGAGCACCAGGACGTAGCCACAGCTGAGGACCAGGGTGCCGGTGATGCCGAGATAGCCGGCGAGCGGCTCGTCCAGGAACGCCGAGACCAGTATGCCGGCGAACGCGGCGAGGTCGAGGTGCAGCATCTTCTCGGCGGAGCGGTGCAGCAGGACGCGCGGCGGGGCGTCCGGGATGCGGATGCGGGCGGCCAGGTCGATGTTGCGGGTGGCGACCGGCATCCGGCGGCGGTTGCGGATCATCGTGATCAGCGCGCCATGGGGGGCCTGGAGGCCGTAGAAGGCGATGAAGCAGGCGATGGCACCGTAGAAGATCAGGTCGTCCGAGAGCGCGAGGCGGGCCAGCAGCAGCACCAGGAGCAGTTGTCTGATCAGGAAGCGGATCGACAGCCCGGCGCGGATCCTGCTCAGGATGCTGATCAGATAGCTGCTTCTGCGGTGCAGATAGTGGTCTGCCAGATACGTCACAGCGGCCACGGCCGCGAAGACCGGGATGCTCGGAACGAGCGCCGCCACCATGAGGCAGGGATAGCCCAACGTCATAAGGACCGCTGCGGCCAGTTCGGCCGCACTGCCCACCCGGGCGACACGAATAGCGGTGGATATCACGGATAACCTGCTCTGTGAGGGAGATGCCGGTTTTTGTGATCGACTACAGCTGAAAATGTGAATAGTATGAGAAAATACATCGGATTACGGATTCAGGCCCCTACGGGCAACCTCACCGTCGTGATGAGGGAACCCGCAGAGGCCTGATGAGTAAGGCTCTAATGCCGCTGATTATTACATGTCGTCCTGCCGGTCCAGGACCAAAGCCAGAGCCTGCTCGAACCCGGACGCCTTGCTCGCGCTGGCCGTGGGGTCCTGCTGACGGACGTCGATCACATGCCCCGTCAGCTCGGAGAGCAGCACGTCGAGCGAGGTACGGGCCACCGCCTCGGAGGACAGCAGGCTGCCCGCGGGCTCCTGGCCGAACGCCTTGGTGCGCATCGGGGTCGCGGTGCGCTCCGGGTTGACGCAGTTGACGCGGATGGAGTCCGCGGCCCACTCGTCGGACAGGGCCTGGGTGAGGTTCACCATGGCCGCCTTGGTGGAGGAGTACAGGCTGTACTCGGCGCGCCCGCGGGTGTAGCTGCTGGAGGTGTAGAGCAGCAGCTGGCCCTTGGTCTCCGCCAGGTACTTGTACGCCGAACGAGCGATCTGCACCGGGGCCAGGTAGTTGACCTTCAGCGCCTCCTCGATGGTGGCGTTGTCGGTCTCCGCGAGCTTGCCGATGCGCAGCACGCCCGCGGTGTTGACGACGTAGTCGATCCGCCCGGTCTCGGCGTACGCCTTGGACAGCGCGTCGTCGACCTCCTCGGGGTTCTCCACATGGGTGCCGGTGGTGGAGCGGCCCAGGGCGTAGACCTTCGCGCCGTAGGACTCGGCGAGTTCGGCGATGTCCTTGCCGATGCCGTAGGAGCCGCCGAAGACGACGACCGTCTTGCCGGTCAGCAGCTCGCGGTAGACCTCCTCGCCGTTCTGCTCGGGCGTGGCGGTCGAGGCGAGCTGGAACAGCTTGTCGGCGATGAACACGTCGACGGGCTGAGTGACCTTCATGTTGTACTCGTCACCCGCGACGACGTGGATCGGCACGTCCGGCAGGTACCTGAGTACGACGGAGCAGTCGTCCGTGGCCTGGAAGTTGGGGTCACCGGCGGCGACCTCGTAGGCGCGGCGGATGGTCGACAGCTTGAAGGCCTGCGGCGTCTGACCGCGACGCAGCCGGGAGCGGTCCGGGATCTCGGTGATGAACTCGCCGTCCTCGCCGTGGGTGCGGGTCACGATGATGGTGTCCGCGGACGGGATGGCGACGTCGACGGCCTGGTAGCGGTCGAGTGCGGCGACGCAGTCGTCGATGACGCGCTGCGACAGCAGCGGGCGCACGGCGTCGTGGAAGAGGACGTTGACGTCCTCGCCCTCGGCCAGGCCCTCACCCAGGGCGGAGATGGCCCGCTCGGTGGTCTCGTTCCGCGTGGCACCGCCCTCGATGATCTTCCGGACCTTCTGGAACCCGGCCTTGGCCACGATCTTCTCGATGTCCGGCACATAGCCCGGCGCCATCAGCACGATGATGTCGTCGATGGAGTCGGCCTTCTCGAAGAGGGCCAGCGTGTGCTCGATGACTGCCTTGCCGGCGATCTTCAGCAGCTGCTTGGGGATCGACAGACCCACGCGCTGACCGGTGCCACCGGCCAGGATCACTGCGGTGGTACGGGGCTTGGCTATGTGCTGGGACACAGGTGACCTACCTTGGGGCGTCAGGGAACTTGCAAATGGTCCCACTTGTGGTTACCGCGATGCAAGGTGAGCGATCCCCGCTGCATATGGGCACGCAACCTGCCATTCACCTTGCACCCTTGGTCATTGGCGAGAACTCCCGCGAACCCTGCACATATAGCTGTGAGTAACTCCACAGCCCTCGGAGCCTGCGGAGAGTGACGGCCGAGTGCGCTCAGCGTCGCTTCAGCCGCTTCAGACAGCGGCGGCCCAACACCTTCATCAGTTCCTTCGACGGCGTCTGTTGAACGCCGTGCGTCCGAAGGGGCGTGACCGGACGGGCCGACCGGGCCGACGGCGTCTCGGCGACCGCGGCCAGCACGCCGTACAACGCCTGGGCGGCCGTCTCCGGAGCGAGTCGCACGTCACTCGCGTCCCGATCGGTGTCCCTCCGTTCCGGTACGGCGGACAGCAGCGACGGATCGCCGACGATCCTCGCTCCCGTCTCCCCTATCCGGTCGGCCATCTCGGCACCGATCTTCGCCGCCGCCTCGACCGCCCAGCCGGGCGTGGAGATTCTCACGTCCTGCGGCGTGAGGGCGCACACACTCTTCATATGCATGATCGCGCCGTGCCGGATCAGTCGTGAATACAGCTGCTCGGGAAGATCATGTGCGCGGAATTCCACATTGAGATGACGGAGCATTTCGGTCTCGGCCAGACTGAGGGAACGATTCGCCGTTTCCGGAACCGGCCGCAGCAGATGCTCGGGAAGCCCGAGAAGCGCTTCGAACGTCCGCATCAGACCGTCCCGGTCACGGTCGTCGACCACCACGACGGTCACCCGATCCGCGCCCACGGCCCGTACCCACCGTTCGACCAGCCGGTCATGCCGGTGCCGCTGCCAGAAACTCGGATTGGGCTTGTCGTACGGCGGCTTGCGGAGCATGTGCTCCAGCCAGGTCTCGTAGTCCATGCGCAGCCCGTTCTGCACGTACTGCTGCCACTGCGAGGGCATGATCTTCGCCAGCGGACGCAGGGTCACCAGCACATGCACCCGCTCCCGGGCCCCCGGTCCGGCCCCGTCGGGGCCGTCGGACGACCCGGCGAGGTCGTCGACGATCCTCGCGACGGACTCGTCGTCGGGGGCGTCGGCGAAGAACTCGCTGCTGATCACCGAGGTGCGGTCGCCGGTGGCCCGTACCTGTTCGACGAGCCGGGTCCACTGCTCCGGCCGGGGCGCGGCGTCGCCCATCATCCCCTGCCGGGCGGACACGGCCAGCGCGGCTCCCATGGGGTGTCTGCTGTCCGCCGGCCACTCCACTCCGTGCTCCCGCATCCGCTCCCGCGCCGCGAACAACGCGCCCTGGATGGCGGTGGTACCGGTCTTGTGGGGGCCGATGTGCAGCAGCCGGGTCCCCGCGGGCAGCGGGGACCCCACGGGCAGCGGGGATCCCACGGGCAGCGGGGACCCCGCGACAGCGTTCACGCAGTTGTCATCTTGCGTACAGTCCGTCTCCATGGTCAACGGATGGTAAGAGACATCTCTGAGTTCTGGCTGAGAGCTTCTGAAGGTCTGGTGAATCTCCGCGGGCACAACTCCCGCACAACGGGACGGACCGCGACCGGCCCGCCCCGCTCAGCGACCGCGGGAAGACGGGAAGATCAGAACGGCTCGAAGTCGTCGAACTCGCGCTGCGCCTCGTCGCGTTCCGCATCCCGGTCGCGGCGCCGCTGCGCCGCCGGACGCTGGGCCTCGAGGCGGTGGTCCTCACCGCGCCGCCCCAGCATCTCCGCCCCGGCCATCACGCTGGGCTCCCAGTCGAAGACGACCGCGTTGTCCTCGGGCCCGATCGCGACCCCGTCACCGCCGCGCGCCCCGGCCTTGACCAGCTCCTGCTCGACGCCGAGACGGTTGAGGCGGTCGGCGAGATAGCCCACGGCCTCGTCGTTGTTGAAGTCGGTCTGCCGCACCCAGCGCTCGGGCTTCTCGCCCCGCACCCGGAACAGGCCGTCCTCCTCGCGTTCGACGGTGAAGCCCGCGTCGTCCACGGCCTTCGGCCGGATGACGATCCGCGTCGCCTCCTCCTTGGGCCGCGCGGCACGCGCCGCTCCGACCAGCTCGGCGAGGGCGTACGACAGCTCCTTCAGCCCCATGTGCGCCACCGCCGACACCTCGAAGACGCGGTAACCGCGCGCCTCCAGGTCGGGCCGCACCATCTCGGCGAGGTCCTTGCCGTCCGGTACGTCGATCTTGTTCAGGACGACCAGCCGGGGCCGGTTGTCCAGGCCGCCGTACTGCCGCAGCTCCTCCTCGATGACATCGAGGTCGGAGACCGGGTCACGCTCGGACTCCAGCGTCGCGGTGTCCAGGACGTGCACGAGCACACTGCACCGCTCCACATGGCGCAGGAACTCCAGACCGAGCCCCTTGCCCTGGCTGGCACCCGGGATCAGACCGGGCACGTCCGCGATGGTGTAGACGGTCGAACCCGCGGTGACGACACCGAGGTTCGGCACCAGGGTCGTGAAGGGGTAGTCCGCGATCTTCGGCTTGGCCGCGCTCAGCACCGAGATCAGCGACGACTTGCCCGCGCTCGGGTAGCCGACCAGCGCCACGTCGGCGACGGTCTTCAGCTCCAGTACGACGTCCTGGAGGTCGCCCGGCTCACCGAGCAGCGCGAACCCGGGCGCCTTGCGGCGGGCGGAGGCCAGCGCCGCGTTGCCGAGCCCGCCCCGGCCGCCCTGCGCGGCGATGAACGACGTGCCGTGCCCGACCAGGTCGGCCAGCACGTTGCCCGCCTTGTCGAGGACGACGGTGCCGTCCGGCACGGGCAGGACCAGGTCCTGGCCGTCCTTGCCGGAGCGGTTGCCGCCCTCGCCGGGCTTGCCGTTGGTGGCCTTGCGGTGCGGGGAGTGGTGGTAGTCCAGGAGGGTCGTCACCGACTGGTCGACGGTGAGGATCACATCGCCGCCCCGGCCGCCGTTGCCGCCGTCCGGGCCGCCCAACGGCTTGAACTTCTCACGGTGGACGGAGGCACAGCCGTGGCCTCCGTTACCCGCGGCGACATGCAGTTCGACGCGGTCCACGAAGGTGGTCATGGTGGGGTGCCTCCAGTTACGTACGCGAATGTCTTGGGTGTAACACGCGAAAGGCGGACCCGCTTCCCCGGAGGGAAGTGAGGTCCGCCTCGCGAAAGCTTCCGATCAGGCGACCGGAACGATGTTCACGACCTTGCGGCCACGGCTGGTGCCGAACTCCACGGCACCGGCCTGGAGCGCGAACAGCGTGTCGTCGCCGCCGCGACCGACACCGGCGCCCGGGTGGAAGTGGGTGCCGCGCTGGCGGACCAGGATCTCACCGGCGTTGACGACCTGACCGCCGAAGCGCTTCACGCCGAGGCGCTGAGCGTTGGAGTCACGACCGTTACGGGTGGACGATGCGCCCTTCTTGTGTGCCATCTCTCCTCAGTCCCTTACTTCGCAGCCGCGGGGATCTCAGTGACCTTGATCGCCGTGTACTGCTGGCGGTGGCCCTGACGACGGCGGTAGCCGGTCTTGTTCTTGTAGCGCAGAATGTCGATCTTCTGGCCCTTGTGGTGGTCCACGACCTCGGCCTGGACCTTGATACCGGCCAGCACCCACGGGTCGCTGGTCACGGCGTCGCCGTCGACAACGAGCAGGGTCGAGAGCTCGACCGTGTCGCCAACCTTGGCGGTGGAAATCTTGTCAACCTCAACGATGTCACCGACAGCAACCTTGTGCTGGCGGCCACCGCTGCGCACGATGGCGTACACGCGGATCTCACTCTCTCGCTCGGGAACGGCACCCCCGCAGTCCAGCCGCCCGTCTCGACGGACGCGGCCTCTCCCGACCAACCGGTGGCAACCAGGTGCCCGGGAGGAAGAGGTTTACGGGGATGTGGCGTGTCTCTGTGGACGGACATGCCGACGGTCAAGGTTACGGGGCCACGGCCGAGGGGGTCAAACCGGGGGGGCGGTGAGGGGTGTGCGGCCTGTCACGCGGGCCGCACACCCTGTCCGTCAGCCCTTCGTCAGCCCTCGTCGGTGGAGGCCGAGACGGAGGAGACACCGCTCTGCTCCGCCGCCGCGGTCTTCTTCGCCGTGGTCTTCTTCGCCGCCTTCTTGGCGGTCGTCTTCTTCGCCGCCGTCTTCTTGGCGGCGGTCTTCTTGGCCACCGTCTTCTTGGTGGCGGCCTTCTTCGCCGTGGCCTTCTTGGCCGTCTTGCGGGCCGTCTTCTTGGCCGCGGCGGCCTCCTCGCCCTCGGCGGGGACCTCGGGGGTCTCCGCGGGGGTCTCGGGGGTCCGCGCAGGTGCCCCGGGAGCCTCGGCGGGTGCCTCCGCCGTCTCCGACGGGACGACCAGGACGGCCGCCTCCTCGGACGCGGTGGGCGCGGTGGCCTTGCGCACGGCACGGCGGCGCGGACGGGCCGGGGGCGCCGCGGTCTCGGTGACCGCCTCGGCCTCCGGGGCGACCGACGGCTCCTCGGCGGCCGGAGCGGAGGGCTCGGGCGCCTCGGACGACGTCGTCTCGGGCACCGTCACCACGGCCGCCTCCGCCGCGGCGGGCGAACCGGCCGGGGCGGACGCCCTGCGGGTCGCCCGACGCCGGGTACGGCCCTTGGGCGCGGCCTCCTCGACCGTACGGCCCTCGAAGACCGGGTCCTCGACGGCGGCCGGCTCGGCCTTGACGTCGGCGGCCGGTTCCGGCGTGACCGGACGCGCGATCTCCTCGGCGACGGTGACGTCCTGGGCGGTCGGCGCCTGGACGACGACCTCCTCGGCCCTGGTCTCCGCCTTGGGCGCACCCGCCGGGGCCGACACGCGTCGGCTCGCCCGGCGCCGCGAACGACCGCGCGAGACCGCGGCCTCCGCCTCGGCGACGCTGCTGTACAGCTCCTCGTCCGGCGCGAACTCGGGGGCGGCCAGCGCCACCGGCTCCGCGACCTCGGCCGCGACCTCGGCCTGCGACTCGGCCTCCGCCTCCTCCTCGGCCGTCACCGCGGCGACCGCGGGCTCCTGCTCGGCCGCACCGGCCCGCGCCCGCTTCTTGCGCTTGCCGCCACCGCCGGTACCCGCGACGTGGTCCAGGTGCACGATCACACCGCGGCCGTTGCAGTGGACACAGGTCTCGGAGAACGACTCGAGGAGGCCCTGTCCGACCCGCTTACGGGTCATCTGCACCAGCCCCAGCGAGGTCACCTCGGCCACCTGGTGCTTCGTACGGTCCCGGCCCAGGCACTCCAGGAGGCGCCGCAGGACCAGGTCCCGGTTGGACTCCAGCACCATGTCGATGAAGTCGATGACGATGATGCCGCCGAGGTCGCGCAGCCGCAGCTGGCGGACGATCTCCTCGGCCGCCTCCAGGTTGTTCCTGGTGACGGTCTCCTCGAGGTTGCCGCCCTGACCGGTGAACTTGCCGGTGTTGACGTCGATGACGACCATCGCCTCGGTCCGGTCGATCACCAGCGAGCCACCGCTGGGCAGCCAGACCTTGCGGTCCAGCGCCTTGGCGAGCTGCTCGTCGATCCGGTACGTGGCGAAGACGTCGACCTCGCTGGTCCAGCGGCTGAGCCGCTCGGCCAGGTCCGGGGCCACGTGCGAGACATAGCCGTGGATGGTCGACCAGGCGTCGTCACCGCTGACGATGACCTTGGTGAAGTCCTCGTTGAAGATGTCGCGCACGACCCGGACCGTCATGTCCGGCTCGCCGTACAGCAGGCTCGGGGCGTTGCCGCTCTTGGCCTTCTTCTGGATGTCCTCCCACTGCGCCTGGAGCCGCTCGACGTCGCGGCGCAGCTCGTCCTCGCTCGCGCCCTCGGCGGCGGTGCGCACGATGACGCCCGCGTCCTCGGGGACGATCTTCTTGAGGATGGTCTTCAGCCGGGCCCGCTCGGTGTCGGGCAGCTTGCGGCTGATGCCGGTCATCGACCCCTCGGGCACGTACACGAGGTAGCGGCCCGGGAGGGAGACCTGGCTGGTCAGGCGGGCGCCCTTGTGGCCGATCGGGTCCTTGGTGACCTGCACCAGCACCGACTGGCCGGACTTCAGGGCGGACTCGATGCGGCGCGGGCCGTTGGCCATGCCCAGCGCCTCGAAGTTCACCTCACCGGCGTACAGCACGGCGTTGCGGCCCTTGCCGATGTCGATGAACGCGGCCTCCATCGAGGGCAGCACGTTCTGCACCTTGCCGAGGTACACGTTGCCGACGTACGACGTCGACTGCTCCTTGTTGACGTAGTGCTCGACGAGCACGCCGTCCTCCAGGACGCCGATCTGCGTACGGTCGCCGTGCTGGCGGACGACCATCACGCGCTCGACGGCCTCGCGGCGGGCCAGGAACTCCGCCTCGGTGATGATCGGGACGCGACGGCGCCCCTGCTCACGCCCCTCACGGCGGCGCTGCTTCTTGGCCTCCAGGCGCGTCGAGCCCTTGATGGACTGCACCTCGTCGGAGGGCTCGGCCTGCTTGCGCGGCTCGCGGACCTTGACGACGGTGCGCTCGGGGTCGTCGGCGGACGGCTCGGCCTCACCGGCGGAGTCACCGGCGCGGCGACGGCGGCGACGGCGACGGCGGGTGCTGGAGGTGGAGCCCCCGGCGTCCTCGCCCCGGCCCTCGGTGTCCTCCTCGGCCTCTTCCTCGTCCTCCTCGACCTGCTCGGCGGTGTCCTCGGCGTCCTGCGCGGCCTGGTCGGCGGCGGGGCCCTCGCCCTCGCCGTCGGCTCCCTCGCCGGCCTCGCCCCGGCGGCGGCGACGGCCACCACGACGGCGACGGCGGCGCGAGCCGGTGTCCTCGGCGTCGTCCTCGTCGGCGGACTCCTCGGCCTGCGCCTCGGGCTCCTCCGGCTCCTCCTCGACGGCGGGCTCGACGGGCTCGGTGGCCTGCGGCTCGCCCTCGTCCCCGGCACCCCGGCGACGACGGCGGCGGCGCGGCGCGGCCTGCTCCTCCGCGAACTCCCCGGTCTCGGCCTCGGGCTCGGGCTCGGGCTGCTCCGCCGCCTCGGCGGCGGCTTCGGCGGCGGCCCGCTGCGGCGTCTGGAACTGGAACTGCGGCTCGGTGAAGACCGGCGGCTGGAACACGGCGACGGCGGGCGGCGCCGGACGGCGCGGGGCCTCCTCGGCCTCCTCGGCGGGCGGCGCGGGCGGCCGTGCGGGCTCGGCGAAGCCGGTCGCGGCCTTACGGGCGACCCGACGCCGGGAACGCCGGGGGGCGGCGGACTCGGCCTCAGCGGCCTCAGGGGTCTCCGAGGCCTCGGCGGCCTCGGGAGCCTGCTCCTCGGCCGCGGACGGCTCGGTTACGGCCTGCGCGGGCTCGGCGCCGGTGGCCACCGGCTCCTCGTCCCCCGCGCCGGTCACCGGAGCGGTCACGCGCCGCGTGGCCCGGCGCCGTGTCCGGCGCGGTGCGGCGTCCTCGGCAGGCTCGGCCGCCACAGGCTCCTCAACCTTCTCGCTGACCTGCGGGGCCTCAGCGGTCTCAGCGGTCTCAGTGGCCTCGGTGGCCGCCGGGGCACCGGCGGGCGCGGACGCCCGACGGCTGGTCCGGCGGCGCGGACGCGCGGCAGGCTCGGCCTCCGGCTCCGGCTCAGCGGCGGCCTCGGCAGCACTCGGTTCGGATACGTCGGACACGACCGTCTCAGCGGCCTCCGGCGCCCCGGCGGGCGCGGACGCCCGACGGGTGGCACGGCGGCGGGTCCGCGTGGGCGCGGGCTCCTCGGCAGGCGCCTCGGCGAGCGCCTCGACGGTCTCGGGCGCGGCGGCGACGGCGGGCACCACGGTCTCGGCGGTCTCGGCGGCCTCCGCCGCCGGAGCACCGGCGGGCGCGGACGCCCGACGGCTCGCCCGGCGGCGCGGACGCGCGGGGGCCTCGGTCTCCACCGGGGCGGCGGCCTCGGTCTCTTCGACGTCCTCGGTCTCCGCACCGTCCGCCGCGATCTCGGCGGCCTCGGCGGCCGGTATGGCTGGCGCGACGGTCTCCACCGGGGTGTCGGAGGAGGCGGCGGGCGGGCCCGCCGGGCGGGACGCGGCACGGCGCCGACGACGCGGCGGCAGGGTGTCGCTGGGGGTGTTCAGTTCGGAACCCTCGGTGGGTTCGATCGGCTCGAGCATGCGGGCGTTTCTCCCGTCAGGCTCCCGGGCGCCGCGCCTGGTCCGGCGATGTGCCGGTGACGTCCGCGGCTCGCGCGCTGCGCGTGTGCCGCCGTCCGGGGCGCGGGCGCCGCACGGGAGCTTTCTGTGTCCTGTCTCGCCGGTTCCGTATGCCGTGTTGCGTACGGCCTGGCGAAAGTCTTGTGGTCGGTGCGCTGCCCGACCCAGGTGGCTCCCGGATACGAGGGCGGCGCTTCGACGTCCGTCCTTACTGGGACCTTCCTTACACCGGCGCCTTCGCGGCGGCAGCGGAAGCGGCCGTCGAAAGGGCCGCCGCTGCCTCGCGGTCGGGCGCGAGCGGGTCGGTCACCGTGCCGGTCTCTTCATCGAACAGCCCCTGCGCCAGCCTGGTCACCGCTGCGGGGACCGGCGGCGCCAGGTCGGCCACGGCGCTAAGACCGGACAGGACGTCGTCGGGTCGTACGGCAGGCGTCACGTGCCGAACAACCAGCCGCAGTATCGCACAGGGCTGGTCGCTCGGCCTATCAGCCCGCGAACTGTGCGTTTCTGTGATTTCCGAGCTGTGTGAGCCGTCGGGGACGTCGGAGACGTCGAGGTTCCCGGATCGGCTCTCCAGACTGACGACGGCCGGACGGGCGTCGAACGTACGGACGCCGTTCTTGGTGAGGCGCTGGACCTCGACGGATCCGGCCGCGTTGAAGGCGTCCACCGCTCGGCGGGCGTCCTCGGCCGGGACTCCGGTCAGCCGCAGCTCCCACACGGAAGCCGTCAGCCGGTCGGCCAGCCCCGAGGTCCGGGCCTCGACCGCCTCGATCACATCGAGCCCGGTGGGCAACGACTCGTCGAGGAGGGCGCGCAGCTGCTCGGGATCGCGCGCCTCGGTGAGCGCGATCTCCAGGTACTCCGCCTCACTGCCCGTGCCGGTGGGTGCGGCATTGGCGTACGACACCTTCGGGTGCGGGGTGAACCCCGCCGAGTACGCCATGGGCACCTCGGCGCGGCGCAGCGCACGCTCGAAAGCG
Source organism: Streptomyces sp. NPDC057877 (assembly GCF_042796855.1). Taxonomy (NCBI): domain Bacteria; kingdom Bacillati; phylum Actinomycetota; class Actinomycetes; order Kitasatosporales; family Streptomycetaceae; genus Streptomyces; species Streptomyces sp. NPDC057877. The sequence continues at coordinate 485,812 of NZ_JBHVMS010000004.1, read as the reverse complement.
CGCTGGAAGTCGCGGTGGCTGGTGAACCGGAGGCGGCCGCGCTTGGTGTAGCGCAGTCGGATGCGCTGCACCGCGGGTGCGGGCGGCGGGCCTTCGGGCTGTCGCTTGCCCAGTGTCCTTGTCCTTCGTGAGAGCGGTCGTACTTCTACCAAGAGTACGTGCCGCGGCGCCGCGGGGTTCCCGCCGGTGCGGCGGGGCCCGCACGCGCGCATCCGCGCACTTTCCCACAAGGGCGATTCCCCAGCGCCCGTTTCCGACTACTCTGAGCGACCCTGGCATTGTCGGTGGGAACGGTGGGGGCATGCGCATCCGAGTGCTGGCCGAGGGCGACGAGCGGGCGTTGACGGATCTGTGGGCGTGGCTGGGCCGCGATCCCGGCACGGCCGAGGTGCCGGTCGAGACCGTCACCGGAAGCGGCCCCACCATGAGCGTCCTCGAGGCGCTCGACGTGATCCTCGGCAACGCCACGAGCATCGCCAACTTCGCCGTCGCCTACGCCACTTGGCGCTCCACCAGGCCCGCCGCCCCGGCCGCCCCCGGCGCGCGCACGCTCGTCCACGGGGACAGCACGGTGGACATCGGCGACCTGTCCCCCGAGGAGCTGGCCGACCTGCTGCGCCGTCTCGACGGCGACGGCCGGGGCCCCGGCGTCTCGTCATGAGCGCGGGCGCGAGCCCGGACACGCGGCTGGAGCAGACCGGTTCACGCGCGGTGCTCTGCGGGGTGCACGCCTACCAGCACCTGCCCGGTCTGGACGGCGTCCGGCACAACGTACCGGCGCTGCGGGAGCTGCTGGTCGCGCAGGACGTGGGCCTGTTCGCCGGGGAGCACTGTGTGGCCGTACCGGCGAACAGCACTCCGGCGCAGTTGCTCGACGCCGTACAGGACGCCGCGGACCACGCCAAGGACCTGCTGCTGGTCTACTACGCCGGGCACGGGCACTTCGGGCGGGACGGCCGGAGCCTGCTGCTGGGCACGGAGGCCTCGCGTCCGGACCGGCCGCACCACTCGGTGTCGTACGACGAGATACGCGCGATCGTCGCGGGGTCGCGGGCCCGGCACCGGGTCGTGGTGGTGGACTGCTGCTTCAGCGGCGCCGCCCTGCACATGGACGCGGGGCAGGACGGGCCGCCCGCGCGGAAGGCGCCGGTGTTCGAGATCGAGGGCGCGTGCGTGCTGACGTCGGCCGCCGAGACCGAGCGGTCGCTGTGTCTGCCCGACGGCAGTGTCTTCACCCGCGAGCTGGTCCGTCTGCTGCGCGACGGGGTGAGCGGGGAGCTGTCCGACGGCCGGAAGGGCACGGAGCTGTCCGTCCTGACCATGGCCGATGTGTACGACGTCCTGCGGCAGCGGCTGGGGGACCGCGCCGTCGAGGGGCATCCGGTGCCGCTGCCCCGGATGAGCACCCGCGACGGCGGCCACCGCATCCCGCTCGCCGTGAACCGCGCCTACGCCCCGCCGACCCCGGTCACGGGCACTCCCGCGGCCACCGCCGCCCCCGCCGCCCCGCTGTCCACCGCCTACGACGTCACCCGGAACTTCACCGGCCGCGCGGCGGAGCTGACGGCGCTGGAGCGGACGGCCGTGGAACAGCCCGCGGCGGTGTGCGTGGTGCACGGACGCGGCGGACAGGGCAAGACCGAGCTGCTCAGGGCGCTCGCGGCCCGCACCACCCACCTCTTCCCGGGCGGCTGTCTGGAGGTCGACCTGCGCGGCTGGACCCCCGGCGAGCAGCCCCGCGACCCCTACATGGTGATCGCCGAGCAGCTGCACCACATGGGCCACGCCCCCGAGGACGTCCCCGCGGACCTCACCGCGCGGGCCGAGACCTGGCGGCTGTTCCTGAAGCAGAACCCGGTACTGCTCCTGCTGGACAACGCCCGCGACGCCCGCCAGTTGGCCCCGCTGCTGCCCTCCGCGGGCTCCCCGAGCATGGTCATCATCTCCAGCCGTTCCGAGCTGCCCGAGGTCAACGCCCACCAGCGCTTCGAGCTGCCGCCGCTGACCGCCGCGGACTGTGTCACCGTCTGGCACAAGATGGGCATCCCGCAGGACACCGCGCACCTGGACGAGATCGCCGACCGCGTCAACGGCAGCCCGCTGGCGCTGGGCCCCATCGGCACCCGGCTGCTGCACGGCGCCTCCCCCACCGCCGTACTCCACTCGCTCACCGGCCAGCACCGCTACGCCACCTTCCCCAGCATCGACACCGCCGAGCGCGCCGCCTTCACCACGGCGTACGCCTCCCTCGACGCCGATCTGCGCCATCTGATCCACCACTGCGCCTGGCATCCGGGCCCCGACTTCGGCCCCGACTCCCTGGCCGCGATGGCCGAACGCCCCGAGCACGAGGTGGAGGTCCGGCTCGCCGAGATCGAACAGTTGCTGATCCGCAAGAACGGCCGCCACAGCCTGCACGACCTCAGCCTCAGCTACGCCCGTGAGACCGCCGCCCAGCACGCCACCGAGGAGGAGGCCGACGCCGCCCGTCAGCGGCTCTACGGCCATCTCCACAAGGGGCTCAAGCAGGCCCGCGACGTCCTGCGCACCACCCGGACGAGCGACGACGGCGAGGTGCGCCAGGCCCGCCACTGGCTCGACACGCACGCCCAGGAACTCCAGGCCGCCGCCCGCGCCGCCGACGCGGACGTCTGGCCGCAGAGCCCGGACTTCCTGACGGACCTCGCCCGTTCCCTCTACTTCGACGACCGCTACATCGAGTCCTGGGAACTCCTCCAGACCGTGCTGCGCACCACGTTCCCCGACTCCGCCCGGCACGCGGAGGCCACCAAGGGCATCGGCGACATCCACCGCGTCCAGGGCAACTACAAGGAGTCCGCCGAGTCCTACCGGGAGGCCCTCGCCGTCTACCAGGCGCTCGACGACCGCCTCGGCCAGGCCAACGTCATCGACGACCTCGGCGACATCCACCGCGTCGAGGGCCGCTTCGAGGAGGCCAGGGCCGCCCATGAGGAGGCGCTGGCGATCTACCGCGAGATCGGCGACTCCCTCGGCCAGGCCAACACCACCAAGGGCCTGGGCGACGTCCACTACGCGCAGGGCCGCTACGACGAGGCGGTCACCGCCTACCAGGACGCCCTGACCATCTACCGCGGCAACGGCGCCCTGCTCGGCCAGGCCAACACCACCAAGAACCTCGCCGACATCCACCGCTTCGAGGGCCGCTACGACGAGGCCGCCCAGGCCTACCACGAGGCCCTGGCCACCTTCCGGACCCTGGGCGACCGCCGCGGCCAGGCCGACGCCCACGCCGGTCTCGGCGACCTGCACGAGGCCCAGGACCGCCCGGAGGAGGCCGCCGCCGCCTACGACAAGGCCCTCACCACCTACGAGGCGATCGGCGACCGCCGCGGCCAGGCCGACACGTACGTCAGCCTCGGCTTCCTGCACCAGTCCCAGGGCCGCTACGCGGAAGGCGTCGCCGCCTACGACAAGGCCCTGGCCGTCTACGAAACGGTCCGCTCCCTGATCGGCCAGGCCACCGCCCACGTCGGCCTGGCAGGCGTCCACCAGGCCGAGAACCGCTTCACGAACTCCGCCGAGGAGTTCCGCACCGCCCAACTCCTCTACACGGAGGCCAATCTCCCCGGGGGCGCGGCCCTGTGCCAGCAGGCCCTCGACTTCCTCGCCGCAGAGGGCGTGGAAGCCGACGATCCGACGGACGGCTGACCCGCCGGGTTACCCCGCGTTCTTGACCGTCAGGGGCAGCAGCTTCTTGCCGGTGGGGCCGATCTGGACGCTGGTGTCCCTCTGCGGCGCCACGCCCTCACGAAACCTGCCGCGCCGCGCCGTCTCGGAGCGGGTTGCCACAGCTCAGCGACCTGCTCAGTAGCTGGCAGTGCGGTTGAAGCCGGTGATGTTGAGCTTGATGCCCTCCACGGTCTTGAGCGTCGTGGGGAACTCGCCCTCGGCGGTCTGGCCCGGTTGCACGTCGGTCTCCAGTTGCGAACCGTTCGCCACCCGCGTGCCGTCGGCGTCGACCGCCTCCCACTCCCACGAGTAGTCGGACTTCTCACTGCTGCTGTTCTTGATCGTCCAGACGAGCCAGATGTTGGTGAACCCGGCTTCCGAGCGGTCGTCCAGCTCGAAACGGGTGAGATCGGCTCGCTCGCCCCCGGCCTCCTGCGTCTGCTCCTGCGCCGTCTCAGAGGCGGGGGTCCTTGTGGGCGCGGGCGTGGTGCTTTCGTCGCTGTCCCCCATCGCGATCGCAAGCACCACGATGACGATGACGATCACCGCGGCGAGCGCACCGAGGCACCCCCAGAGACAGCCACGACCACGCTGCTTCCTCTGCGGCGGCCCGGGGGGAGATGTCCACTGCCCGGAAGGGGGAGGAGCACTGCCCTCACTTCCCCACCGAGGTCCGCCCGCAGGCGGCTCACTCGCTGGCATGTCACCTCCTCCGTAGCGATTACCGCCACGCTAGGAAGCCGGGAACCACCCCGCGAACCGAGAGCCGCCACTCAGGCGACAGCCGTCCTGTGGCCCTCCCCGGGGCCGAGAACTCCTCTCGGACGGGATTCCAGAGCCCTCAAGGCGCGGCAGAGGCGTTCTCGGGGTATCCCGGGCGAGCCTCTGCCGCCTGCCCTCAGCGCCGAGCGACCTGAGCACGGCCGCTCTGTCCTCCCCGGCCATGTCCGCCAAGGCGTCGAGGGCGCGTCGCGACGCGTCGCTCACCTCAGTGCGTGTGACCGCTCGGCGCGGGTGCGGCGTTCTTGACCGCCAGGGGCAGCAGCTTCTTGCCGGTGGGGCCGATCTGGATGCTGGTGTCCATCTGCGGACACACCCCGCAGTCGAAGCAGGGCGTCCAGCGGCAGTCCTCGACCTCGGTCTCGTCGAGGGCGTCCTGCCAGTCCTCCCAGAGCCAGTCCTTGTCGAGGCCGGAGTCGAGGTGGTCCCAGGGGAGGACCTCCTCGTAGGAGCGCTCGCGGGTGGTGTACCAGTCGACGTCGACGCCGAAGGGGGCAAGGGCCTTGTCGGCGCAGGCCATCCAGCGGTCGTAGGAGAAGTGCTCGCGCCAGCCGTCGAAGCGGCCGCCGTCCTCGTAGACCGCGCGGATGACGGCGCCGATGCGGCGGTCGCCGCGGGAGAGGAGGCCCTCGACGATGCCGGGCTTGCCGTCGTGGTAGCGGAAGCCGATGGAGCGGCCGTACTTCTTGTCGCCGCGGATCTTGTCGCGGAGCTTGGTCAGGCGGGCGTCGGTCTCCTCGGCGGAGAGCTGCGGGGCCCACTGGAAGGGGGTGTGCGGCTTGGGGACGAAGCCGCCGATCGAGACCGTGCAGCGGATGTCGTTGGAGTTCGACACCTCGCGGCCCTTGGCGATGACCCTGGTCGCCATGTCGGCGATCTGGAGGACGTCGTCGTCGGTCTCGGTGGGCAGGCCGCACATGAAGTACAGCTTCACCTGGCGCCAGCCGTTGCCGTAGGCCGTCGCGACGGTCCGGATCAGGTCGTCCTCGGAGACCATCTTGTTGATGACCTTGCGGATGCGTTCCGAGCCGCCCTCGGGGGCGAAGGTGAGGCCGGAGCGGCGGCCGTTGCGGGTGAGTTCGTTGGCCAGGTCGATGTTGAAGGCGTCGACGCGGGTGGAGGGCAGGGACAGGCCGACCTTGTCCTCCTCGTAGCGGTCCGCCAGGCCCTTGGCGATGTCGCCGATCTCCGAGTGGTCCGCGGAGGAGAGGGAGAGGAGGCCGACCTCTTCGAAGCCCGTTGCCTTCAGGCCCTTCTCGACCATGTCGCCAATGCCGGTGATCGAGCGCTCGCGCACCGGGCGGGTGATCATGCCCGCCTGGCAGAAGCGGCAGCCGCGGGTGCAGCCGCGGAAGATCTCCACCGACATGCGCTCGTGGACCGTCTCGGCCAGGGGGACCAGGGGCTGCTTGGGGTACGGCCACTCGTCCAGGTCCATCACCGTGTGCTTGGAGACGCGCCACGGGACGCCGGAGCGGTTGGGGACGACGCGGGCGATACGGCCGTCCGGGAGGTACTCGACGTCGTAGAAGCCGGGGACGTAGACCCCGCCCGTCTTGGCGAGGCGGAAGAGGACCTCCTCGCGGCCGCCGGGGCGGCCCTCCGCCTTCCAGGCGCGGACGATGTCGGTGATCTCCAGCACGGCCTGCTCGCCGTCACCGATCACCGCGCAGTCGATGAAGTCCGCGATCGGCTCGGGGTTGAAGGCCGCGTGGCCGCCCGCCAGCACGATCGGGTCGTCGACGGTACGGTCCTTCGCCTCCAGCGGGATGCCCGCCAGGTCGAGCGCCGTGAGCAGGTTGGTGTAACCCAGCTCGGTGGAGAAGCTCACGCCGAACATGTCGAACGCCTTCACCGGGCGGTGCGAGTCGACCGTGAACTGGGGAACCCGGTGCTCGCGCATCAGGGCTTCCAGGTCCGGCCAGACGCTGTAGGTGCGCTCGGCGAGGACACCCGCGCGCTCGTTGAGGACCTCGTAAAGAATCATGACGCCCTGGTTGGGCAGCCCGACCTCGTACGCGTCCGGGTACATGAGCGCCCAGCGCACGTCGCACTCGTCCCAGGGCTTGACGGTGGAGTTCAGTTCTCCACCGACGTACTGGATCGGCTTCTGCACATGCGGGAGCAGGGCTTCAAGCTGCGGGAACACCGACTCAGCTGGCTCGACAGACATCGTGGGACTTTCGCGTGAGCTGACAGGGGTGACCATCAAGCCTAACGCGGCCCGCGAGTGCCCCGGGACGGTCAGCCGTCCCGCTGCCGTCCGATCGTCGTCCACATCACCGGCAGCTCCGCCTCCGCCCGTGCCGCCCGCTGCTCCTCCCTGCCGTACAGCACGCCGTAGGTGAAGGTGCTCTCACCCGCCGCGTGGGCCTGGACGGCGAGGTCGCGCAGGGCCTCGCGGGACATCACGCTGTCCTGGTGTTCGCCCAGCAGTCCCTGGAGCCGCTTCATGGACTTGGTCAGGGTCGCGGCCGGGTCGCCCAGGGCCGGGGTGGCCGCCTCCGCCGCGTACCGGGTGCGCTTGGCCTTCTTGCGGGCCTCGTGCAGCGCCAGGTCGCGGTCCGGGCCGGGCGGCAGGTCCAAGGCCCGGTCGACCAGGGCGGTCAGGGCTGCCATGTCCTTGTCCACGGCCTTGGCGATCGCCTTCTCGGGCGCCGCCCCGGCGGCCTTCAGCAGCGGTGGGTCCGCGAGCAGCGCGTCGAGCGTGTCGAGGAGGGCGAGATAGCGCCTGCCGTCCAGTACGGCGATCATGCGGCGTCTGGAGCCGGAGCGCCGCGCGTTCGACCAGGTGCGCAGCCGGGTGCGGACCGGGCCGATGAGCAGCGGGCGGGGGACTTCGCCGAGGAGGCCGGTCAGGCGTTCGGTCAGGACCTCCTGGTCGCGGCCCGCGCCCAGCTCACCCGCGAGCCACTTCAGCTCCTCGCCCACCGGGTCGGTGACCGTGCGGTCGAGGACCTTGCCGTAGCTGCGGAAGGCGCTGCGCATCCGCCGGGTGGCGACCCGCATGGCGTGCACCGAGTCGAACACGTCCCGCCGCACGGCCGGGTCCAGGGTGACGATCGCGTCCCGCTGGGCGTGCAGATAGGCGAGGACGTGGTCACCGGTGGTGAGGGGGGCGGGCTGCTCCTTCTTCCCTCCGCCCTTCTTGCCGGACCCCTTGGGCGCCTTGCGTGCCGTCTCCTTCAGCGCCCTCGCCAGCTTGGACGACGACTTCGACGGCCGTACGCCCGCCCTGCGCAGCCGCTTCTCCAGCTTGTCGAGCAGCGCCGGGTCACCGCCGTCGGCCAGCTCCACCTCGATCTCGGTCCACTGGGCCGCGCCGTCTCCCCCGCTGAGCCGCTCCGCGTGTACGGCGTCCACGCTGACCTCGGCGAGCAGTGTCCCGTCGGCGTCGACGAGGTGCCTGAGGTCGCGGGCGGAACGCAGTCTGACCACGGGCAGCAGCTCGGCGCCGCGCACCCGGGAGCGCACGAGCCCGGCGAGGGCGCGGGGCAGGGTGTCGGAGAGCGGGGCCTGGACCTCGTCGCGTACTCCGGGGCCGACCGGGAACTTGAGGTGCCAGCCCGCGTCGGAGCCGCCGGTGCGGCGGCGCAGGGTCAGCGAGTGCGCGGCGAGGCGCTGGTCTGCGGTGTCGTAGTAGGTGGCGTCGAGATCGGCCACACCCTTGTCGAGGACGGCCGCGACCCCGGCGACGCCGGTCAGGTCGGGCAGTCCGCTGTCGTCGGATTCGTACTTGCGCTCAATCTCGCGTTTCGTCTCCGCCATGACCTGAATCTAGTGGCATCCAGGGCACTACGTCAGGGCCAACTTCCGCTGAATCACGGACCAACGGCCGCTTCTCCCCAGGTCCTCTCCCCCTACGCCGACATCGGCCGTTGCACTCTGATCGACTGCAACAGCCCCACCGCCACCCAGGTCGCGAACATCGACGAGCCGCCGTAGGAGACGAACGGCAGCGGAAGGCCGGTGACCGGCATGATGCCGAGGGTCATGCCGATGTTCTCGAAGGCCTGGAAGGCGAACCAGGCGACGATCCCGGCGGCGACGATCGTGCCGTACAGCTCGGTCGTCTCCCGGGCGATCCGGCAGGCCCGCCAGAGCACGATGCCCAGCAGCAGGATGATCAGGCCGCCGCCGACGAAGCCGAGTTCCTCACCGGCGACGGTGAAGACGAAGTCGGTCTGCTGCTCGGGCACGAACTGGCCGGTGGTCTGCGAGCCCTGGAAGAGGCCGGAGCCGGTCAGTCCGCCGGAGCCGATGGCGATGCGGGCCTGGTTGGTGTTGTAGCCGACGCCCGCCGGGTCCAGCTCGGGGTTGGCGAAGGCCGCGAAGCGGTTGATCTGGTAGTCGTCGAGGATGTGCAGCTGCCAGACCGCGATCGCGCCCGCCGCGCCGCTGCCGAGGAGCCCGAAGACCCAGCGGTTGGAGGCGCCGGAGGCGAGCAGCACCCCCAGCACGATGATCACCATGACCATGACCGAGCCGAGGTCGGGCATCAGCATCACGATCAGCATGGGCACGGCGGCCAGCCCGAGGGCCTGCACCACGGTCCGGTGGTCGGGGTAGGGCTTGTCGCCCGCGTCGACCCTGGCCGCGAGCAGCATCGCCATCCCCAGGATGATCGTGATCTTCACGAACTCCGAGGGCTGGAGCGAGAAGCCGCCGCCGAGCTGGATCCAGGAGTGGGCGCCGTTGACGGTGGAGCCCAGGGGGGTGAGCACCAGCAGGATCAGGAAGACCGAGATGCCGTACAGGATCGGCACGGCCGTGCGCAGGGTGCGGTGGCCTAGCCAGACCGTGCCGATCATCAGGGCGAACCCGATGCCGGTGTTCAGCAGGTGCCGGACCAGGAAGTAGTACGGGTCGCCCTGGTTCAGTTCGGTGCGGTTGCGGGTCGCCGAGTAGACCAGGATCGAGCCCATCAGGGACAGGGCGATGGCCGCGAACAGTATCGGCCAGTCGAGGCGGCGGGCGAGCGAGTCGCGGGCCAACAGCCGCGTCCAGCCCGCGCGTTCGGGCCCGTAACCGGAGACCTGGAAGCTGTTGGCGCCGGTCATGCCGCTCCCCTTCGCTGACGCTTCCCGCGCCGCTGTCGCCTGCGGGTGTCCCGGTTGCCCGTGGTGGGCTGCTCGACCGTGGCCACGACCTGCTGCGGCTCGGTCGGGTTCTCGGGGGCCTTCTGGTAGGCCTGCTGGTCCTTCGCCGGGTCCTTGGGGAGCTTCGGGGCGGTGATCGAGCCGTCCGCCTTGATCTTCGGCAGGTTCTTCTGCGGGGTGGGCAGCAGGGCGTTCTTCTGGGTGATGGTGCCGTCGTCGGAGACGCCGTACAGCGCGTCGTAGATGTTGCGGACGGCCGGGCCGGAGGCGCCGGAGCCGGTGCCGCCCTGGGAGATCGTCATCACGATCGCGTAGTCGTCGGTGTAGGTGGCGAACCAGGACGTGGTCTGCTTGCCGTAGACCTCCGCCGTGCCCGTCTTGGCGTGCATCGGGATCTCGTCCTGCGGCCAGCCGCCGAACCGCCAGGCGGCGGTGCCCCGGGTGGCGACGCCTTCGAGGGCGTTGTCCATCTTGGCGAGCGTCTGCTTGTTGACGGGGAGCTTGCCGTGCGCCTCGGGCTTGATCTCGGTGACCTGCTTGCCGTCGGGGCTGATGACCGCCTTGCCCACGGTGGGGTCGTAGAGGGTGCCGCCGTTGGAGATGGCCGAGTAGATGGTGGCCATCTGGATCGGGGTCACGAGGGTGTCGCCCTGGCCGATGGAGTAGTTGATCTCGTCACCGGCGCGCATCTTGTTGCCTTCGAGGCAGTTCTCGTAGGCGATCTTCTCGACGTAGTCGCCGTCCTTCTTGCCCGTCTTGCACCAGGCGTCCTTGTTGGCCTGCCAGTAGCTCTGCTTCCACTCGCGGTCCGGGACGCGGCCGGTGACCTCGTTGGGCAGGTCGATGCCGGTCTCCTTGCCGAGGCCGAACTGGTGGGCGGCCTTGTAGAACCAGTCGTTGGGCTTCTTCTTGGGGTCGATGCCGCCGTCCCGCTGCCACTCGCTGTGCGCGAGCCGGTAGTAGACGGTGTCGCAGGAGACCTCCAGGGCGCGGCCGAGGTCGATCGCGCCGTGGTTCTGGGACTCGAAGTTCTTGAAGACCTGACCGCCGACGGAGTACGAGCTGGAGCACTCGTAGTTGCCGTCGAAGTCGTACCCGGCCTGGACCGCGGCGGCCGTGGAGACCACCTTGAAGATGGAGCCGGGGGCGGCCTGACCCTGTATGGCGCGGTTCAGCAGCGGGTAGTTGGAGGCCTTGCCGGTGAGCTTCCTGTAGTCCTTGGCGGAGATGCCGCCCACCCAGGCGTTGGGGTCGTAGGTCGGGTTGGACGCCATGGCGACGACCCGGCCGGTCTTGGCCTCCATCACGACGACGGCGCCCGCGTCCGCCTTGTACCGCTCGTTGGTGTTGCGGTCCCACTCCTTGCGGGCGGTCTTCATCGCTTCGTTCAGCTCGTACTCCGCGACCCGCTGGACGCGGGCGTCGATGCTGGTGACGAGGTTGGAGCCGGGCTCCGCCTCGTCCGACTCGGCCTGGCCGATGACCCGGCCGAGGTTGTCGACCTCGTAGCGGGTGACGCCCGCCTTGCCGCGCAGCTCCTTGTCGTACTGCCGCTCCAGGCCGTTGCGGCCGACCATGTCGGAGCGCAGGTAGGGCGAGTCGGTGTCCTGGGCCTGCTGGATCTCCTCGTCGGTGACCGGGGAGAGATAGCCGAGGACCTGGGCGGTGTTGGCCTGGCCGGGGCTCGCGTAGCGGCGGACGGCCTGGGGTTCGGCGGTGATGCCGGGGAAGTCCTCGGCGCGCTCGCGGATCTGGAGGGCCTGCTTGGCGGTGGCCTCGTCGGTGATGGGGATGGGCTGGTACGGCGAGCCGTTCCAGCAGGGCTGGGGGGTCTCGGCGTCGCACAGCCGGACCTTCTCCATGACCTCCTTCGGCTGCATGCCGAGGACGCCCGCGAGCTTGGTGAGGACGGCCTTGCCGTCGTCCTTCATCTTCAGCAGGTCGGTGCGGGAGGCGGAGACCACCAGCCGGGTCTCGTTGTCGGCGAGGGCCACACCGCGGGCGTCCAGGATCGAGCCGCGCACGGCGGGCTGGACGACCTGCTGGACGTGGTTGCCGGAGGCCTCCTTGGCGTACGCGGAGCCCTCGCGGATCTGGAGGTACCACAGTCGGCCGCCGAGGGTGGCCAGCAGGGAGAGGACGAGGATCTGGACGATGACGAGCCGGGTCTGGACCCGTGGGGTCCGGCCGGTCTCGGGGATGTTGGTCACTGCGGCTGCCTCCCCCTCTCAGTGCGTGTACGAAGGACCGCGTACGCCTGTCGGCCGCGGGTCCCAAGGGACGCGTACGACCGGACGATGTGCGAGTGATGTGTGCGTGTGTACGAGTGAGGAACGACCGGCCCGCGGCCGTCGGTTCCGCCCGCACTCACCCGTCCGGGTGAACTCCCGCGCGGTCACAGCCGCTTGACCCCCTTGATGCGCCCGGCGCGGGCCACTCGCGCCCGCGCCGCCTTCACCTTCAGCCCGCCGAGCCCACCGCGCTGGGCGCCGATCCGCAGTCCGGTGCCGGAGGACAGCCAGCCGGAGGAGATGTCGGAGGACTTGGAGGCGGAGTTGGCCTCCAGCGGGTCGTTCTCGGCGCGCCGGGCCAGCGCCATCACCCCGGGGACGACGAAGGGCGCGAGCAGCAGGTCGTACAGCGCGGCCGTGAACAGCAGGCTGCCGAGGCCCACATGGCGGGCGGCGGTGTCACCCACGAGGGCGCCGACGCCCGCGTACAGCAGGGTCGTGCCGATCGCGGCGACGACCACCACGGCCATCGGCCCGGTCGCCGACTTCAGCCGCCCGTTCTCCGGCTTCGCCAGCCCGGCCAGGTACCCGACCACGGACAGCGCCAGGGCGTACCTGCCCACGGCGTGGTCGGCGGGCGGGGCCAGGTCGATCAGCAGACCGGCGCCGAAGCCGACGAGGGAGCCGCCCACATGGCCGTAGACCAGGGCCAGGCCCAGCACGGTGAGCAGCACCACGTCGGGTACGGCCCCCGGCAGATGGAGCCGGGCGAGGACGCTCACCTGGAGGACCAGGGCGACGACGACCAGCGCGGAGGAGAGCAGGATCCGGTTGACGCGCATGAGTACAGCTCCCCTTACTGCTCTTGGTCTTGCTGGGCGTCGCCGTCGGCGGGCGCGCCCGTGTCCCCGGCGCCCTCCGCGTTCTCGGCGTTCTCCGCGCCCGGCGTCACGGTCACCGTCACGGTCGGCGTCGGAGTGGGCTTCGGCTTGGGCGGCAGCACGGTGTCGCGCGGGTCCTCCGCGGGGGCCTGCACGACCACACCGACGATGTCGAGCTTGGTGAAACTGACGTACGGCGTCACGTACAGCGTGCGGGTCAGGTCGCCGCCGGACGGGTCGACGCGGGAGACCACGCCGACCGGCACCCCGGGCACGAACGGCCGGTCGGCCTGTGATCCGAAGGTGACCAGTCGGTCGCCCTTCTTGATCTCGGCCTTGCCGTTGAGGAGTTCGACGCGCAGCGGACGGTCGCCCTGCCCGGAGGCGAAGCCGAGTTCGTCGCTGCCCTCCATCCGGGTGCCCACGGTGAAGTCCGGGTCGCTGGCCAGCAGCACGGTGGCGGTGCTCGGTCCCACGGTGGTGACCCGGCCGACCAGCCCGTCACCGTTGAGCACGGTCATGTCGCGCTGGATGCCGTCATCGGCGCCGACGTCGATGGTGATGGTCCAGGAGAAGCCCTGGGCGGCTCCTATGGCGATGACCTCGGCGCCCTTGATGCCGTACTGGCCCGCGCCCGCCGTCCTCACCATCTTGTCGAGCTGCTTCAGTCTGCTGCGGTTGCGGTCGTCGCTGCCGAGCTTCGCCTTGAGGGCGGCGTTCTCCCGCTCCAGCTCGGCGAGCCGGTCGTGCCGCTCGCCGGAGTCACGGATCGCGGAGATGGCGTTGCCGACCGGGTCGACCGCGGACGACACGCCGTTCTGGATGGGGCCGAAGACGGTCGCGGCGGCCTGCCGGGCACCGTCGACCGGTGAGTCCTCCCCGCCGCGGATGTCCACCGTGATCAGCGCGAACGCGGTGGCGACCAGCAGCACAAGAAGCAGCCGGCTCTCTCGTGTGTCCCTCACGTGCGGCGGCCGTGCCCTTCCTCGTCGAAGATCGGAAATGGAGTCGGTATGGGGTCGATATGGAGTTCGCTGTGGAGTCGCTGTGGAGTCGATTCCGTACCGGGAATCGGCGGGTGGAGAACGATCTCTGGCAGCTTATGCCTCTATATCAACGATCCGCCGTACGAGAGGGGATCATCTCGTACGGCGGAATCGACAACTCGCGTCATCTGCGCGGCTGGGCGTCCAGCACCTGCTGGAGCGCCTCGAACTCCTCGACGCACTTGCCGGAGCCGAGCGCCACGCTGTCCAGCGGGTCCTCGGCGATGTGGATCGGCATGCCGGTCTCCCGGCGCAGCCGCTCGTCGAGGCCGCGCAGCAGCGCTCCGCCGCCGGTCAGAACGATTCCGCGGTCCATGATGTCGCCGGACAGCTCCGGCGGACACTTGTCGAGGGTCGTCTTCACGGCGTCGACGATGGCGTTGACCGGTTCCTCGATCGCCTTGCGCACTTCGGCGGCGGAGATGACGACGGTCTTGGGCAGCCCGGAGACGAGGTCCCGGCCGCGGATTTCGGTGTGCTCGTCGGAGTCGAGGTCGTACGCCGAACCGATCGTGATCTTGATCTGTTCGGCCGTCCGCTCACCCAGCAGGAGCGAGTACTCCTTCTTGATGTGCTGGATGATCGCGTTGTCCAGTTCGTCGCCCGCGACGCGGATGGACTGGGCGGTGACGATGCCGCCGAGGGAGATGACCGCGACCTCCGTGGTGCCGCCGCCGATGTCCACCACCATGTTGCCGGTGGCCTCGTGGACCGGCAGACCGGAACCGATGGCCGCGGCCATGGGCTCCTCGATGATGTGCACCTGGCGGGCGCCGGCCTGGGACGACGCCTCGATGACGGCGCGGCGCTCGACGCCCGTGATGCCGGACGGCACACAGACGACGACCCGCGGACGAGCCAGATACCTCCGCTTGTGGATCTTCAGGATGAAGTAGCGGAGCATCCGCTCGGTGATCTCGAAGTCGGCGATCACGCCGTCCTTCAACGGACGTACGGCAACGATGTTGCCGGGCGTGCGCCCGATCATCTTCTTCGCTTCGGCGCCGACCGCGAGAATCCCACCGGTGTTGGTGTTGATCGCGACGACGGACGGCTCGTTGAGTACGATCCCGCGACCCCTGACGTACACCAGCGTGTTGGCGGTCCCGAGGTCGACAGCCATGTCACGGCCGATGAACGACATTGAGTTCCCCATCAGGATTCGTCTGGCCTTCCCACGAGCTTTTGAGGGCTTTTCAGGTTGGCGAGGTGGGTGCTGTGACGTGAAGGCTTCCATCGTAGACGCGCCTTCCCGAACACTGCGGGAGGGTCTTCGCCATTGTCAGCAGATGCGCTGCGGGTTCGCTTGTGGAGACGAGCGTTCGGGGACAGTCGTTCCCTCGATCGCCACGCATATGCCAGGAAGTCCGGGACGAGGGGGCCCGCACCCGGACTTCCGGTCACGCTACCGGGCTACGCCCGACCGGGGAAGAAGATCTTCACCTCGCGTTCGGCCGACTCCTCGGAGTCGGAGGCGTGGATGAGGTTCTCACGGACGATCACGCCGTAGTCGCCCCGGATGGAGCCGGGCTGGGCGGCGATCGGGTCGGTCGGACCGGCGAGCTGCCGCAGCCCCTCGATGACCCGCTCACCCTCGACGATCATGGCGACGACGGGGCCGGAGGCCATGAACTCCACGAGCGGCTCGTAGAACGGCTTGCCCTTGTGCTCGCCGTAGTGCGACTCCAGCGTGTCCTGGTCGAGGGTGCGCAGCTCCAGCGCCGTGATCTGCCAGCCTGCCTTGCGCTCGATACGGCTGATGATCTCGCCGGTCAGGCCGCGCCGGACGGCGTCGGGCTTGAGCAGCACGAGGGTGCGCTGGGTCACGAGGGGCTCCTTGCAATCAAAGGATGTGCGGGAGCACGAGATTACCGGGCGTGTTCCGGCACCTGTCACTCAGCGTCAGGTAGAACGGGGCGTCATACGGCGTCGGCCTGCTCGGTCTCCATGGCGGCGAATCTGGCCTTGGCCTCGTCCACCTTCCGCCCGTAGTGCACCGAGGCCCACCACAGCCCCGCGAACAGCACCCCCACCACGAACATCATCGGAACGAAGAAGCCGGACGCGATCAGCCCCAGCTGCAGCACCCAGCCGAGGGCGACCCCACCCGGCCGGGTGACCAGCCCGCACAGCAGCACGCTCAGCAGCATCGCGACGCCGCACACCGTCCACACCACCGACATGGACAGGTCGTCGTCCTTCATCGCCACCAGACCGGCGAAGCCGATGATGAAGAACTCGCCGATCAACGTCCCCGAACACAGCGTACGCATGAGAATTCAGCCCCTCCCCAGAAGCAGCCGGGCCTCGCCGACCGTGATGACGGAACCGGTCACCAGGACACCGCCGCCCGCGAACTCGCCCTCTTCCTCGGCCAGCGTGATCGCCGCCTCCAGTGCGTCCGGCAGCCGCGGCTCGACCTGCACCCGCTCGTCGCCGAACACCTCGACCGCGATCGCGGCCAGCTCGTCGGCGTCCATCGCGCGGTGACTGGAGTTCTGCGTGACCACGATCTCCGCGAAGACCGGCTCGAAGGCCTCCAGCAGCCCCCGTACGTTCTTGTCCGCGCTGGCGCCGACCACCCCGATCAGACGGCTGAACTGGAACGCCTCCCCGATCGCCTCGGCCGCCGCCCGGGCGCCCGCCGGATTGTGCGCGGCGTCCAGCACGACCGTGGGCGACCGTCGTACGACTTCGAGGCGTCCCGGCGACGCCACGGCCGCGAACGCCTTGCGCACCGTGTCGATGTCCACCGGCTCGGCGCGCTGCGCGCCCACGCCGAAGAACGCCTCCACGGCGGCCAGCGCGACGGCCGCGTTGTGCGCCTGGTGCGCGCCGTGCAGCGGCAGGTACACCTCGGTGTACTCACCGCCGAGCCCGCGCAGCGTCAGCAGCTGCCCGCCGACGGCGACCTGCCGGTCCACGACCCCGAACTCCAGGCCCTCGCGCGCCACGGTGGCGTCCACCTCGACGGCCCGCTTCAGCAGCACCTGCGCCGCGTCCACCGGCTGCTGGGCCAGGATCACCGTCGCGCCCTGCTTGACGATGCCCGCCTTCTCCCCGGCGATCTCACCGGGCGTCGACCCGAGCCGGTCGGTGTGGTCGAGGTCGATGGGCGTCACCACGGCGACGTCCCCGTCGATGACGTTGGTGGCGTCCCAGCTGCCCCCCATGCCCACCTCGACCACGGCCACGTCCACCGGCGCGTCCGCGAAGGCGGCGTACGCCATCCCCGTCAGCACCTCGAAGAACGACAGCCGGAACTCCTGCTGGGAGTCGACCATCTCGACGTACGGCCTGATGTCCTGGTACGTCTCGATGAACCGCTCCGCCGTGATCGGCGCGCCGTCCAGGCTGATCCGCTCGGTGATCGACTGCACGTGCGGGGACGTGTACCGGCCGGTGCGCAGTTCGAAGGCGCCGAGCAGGGCCTCGACCATGCGGGCGGTGGACGTCTTGCCGTTGGTGCCGGTGATGTGGATCGACGGGTACGAGCGCTGGGGCTCGCCCAGGACGTCCATCAGCGCGGCGATGCGGGTGACCGACGGTTCGAGCTTGGTCTCGCCCCAGCGGGTGGCCAGCTCGGCCTCGACCTCGCGCAGGGCGCGGTCGATCTCCGGGTCCTCCGGGCGGGCGGGCACGTCGGCCTCCGGGGGGCCGCCCTGGGTGCGGAGGGTGCGGCTGCCGGCCTCGATCACGGCGAGGTCGGGGTCGCGGGTCGTCTCCGCTTCGATGATCTCTTCGAAGGAGTCGAGGGGGTCGGGCTCGTTCTGGTCGGTCACGAGGCCAGTCTACGGAGCGGGACCGACAGAGGTGGGGGTGGCTTGGGTCGTCGGTCGGGTGCGGGTCCGTCGTGGCTGGTCGCGCAGTTCCCCGCGCCCCTTACGTGCGTGCGGGCCCCCGGCGCCGGTAAGGCGCCGGGGGCCCGTCATCACCACTCACGCCTGCGGCAGACGCTCCAGCTGGGCGGCGATCCGCGCGATGTCCTCCTCCGCCTTGGACAGGCGGCCGCGGATCTTCTCGACCACCTGGTCCGGGGCCTTCGCCAGGAAGGCCTCGTTGCCGAGCTTGGCCGTCGCCTGCGCCTTCTCCTTCTCGGCGGCGGCGAGGTCCTTGGCGAGGCGCTTGCGCTCGGCGGCGACGTCGATCGTGCCGGACAGGTCGAGCGCGACCTCTGCGCCCGCGACCGGCAGCATGGCCGTGGCGGAGAAGGCGTCGCCCTCCGGCTGGAGGCGCAGCAGCTGGCGGATGGCGGCCTCGTGGGCGGCGAACGGCGTGCCGTCCAGGGTGAGGCGGGCCGGGACCCGCTGGCCGGGCTGGAGGCCCTGGTCGGCGCGGAAGCGGCGGACCTCGGTGATGACCGCCTGCAGGTCGGAGATCTCCCGCTCGGCGTCCGCGTCGCGGAACCCGCTGTCCTTCGGCCAGTCGGCGATGACCACCGACTCACCGCCGGTCAGCGTCGTCCACAGCGTCTCGGTGACGAAGGGGACCACCGGGTGCAGCAGGCGCAGGGTGACGTCGAGGACCTCGCCGAGGACGCGCTTGCTGACCTCGGCCGCCTCGCCGCCCGCCTGGAAGGTGGTCTTGGACAGCTCGACGTACCAGTCGAAGACCTCGTCCCAGGCGAAGTGGAACAGCGCGTCGGAGAGCTTCGCGAACTGGTAGTCCTCGTAGAACGCGTCGACCTCGGCGACCACCGAGTTCAGGCGGGAGAGGATCCAGCGGTCCGTCGACGACATCGCGGACGCGTCCGGCAGCGGGCCCTCGACCGTCGCGCCGTTCATCAGCGCGAACCGGGTGGCGTTCCAGATCTTGTTGGCGAAGTTCCGGGAGCCCTGGACCCAGTCCTCGCCGATCGGGACGTCCACGCCCGGGTTGGCGCCGCGGGCGAGGGTGAAGCGGAGCGCGTCGGAGCCGTACTTGTCCATCCAGTCCAGCGGGTTGACGACGTTCCCGAAGGACTTCGACATCTTCTTGCCGTTCTGGTCACGGACCATGCCGTGCAGGGCGATGGTGTGGAACGGCGGGGTGCCGTCCATCGCGTAGAGGCCGAACATCATCATCCGGGCGACCCAGAAGAAGAGGATGTCGTAGCCGGTGAGCAGGACGGAGTTCGGGTAGAACTTCGCGAGCGACTCGGTCCGCTCCGGCCAGCCGAGGGTGGAGAACGGCCACAGGCCCGACGAGAACCAGGTGTCCAGGACGTCGGAGTCCTGGTGCCAGCCCTCGCCGCTCGGCGGCTGCTCGTCGGGGCCGACGCAGACGATCTCGCCGTTCGGGCCGTACCAGACGGGGATGCGGTGGCCCCACCACAGCTGGCGCGAGATGCACCAGTCGTGGAGGTTGTCGACCCAGTCGAAGTACCGCTTCTCCATCTCCTGGGGGTGGATCTTGACCTTGCCGTCGCGGACGGCGTTACCGGCCGCCTTCGCGAGCGGGCCGACCTTGACCCACCACTGCATGGACAGGCGCGGCTCGACGGTGGTCTTGCAGCGCGAGCAGTGGCCGACGGAGTGGACGTAGGGCCGCTTCTCGGCGACGATCCGGCCCTCGGCGCGCAGCGCGGCGACGATCGCGGAGCGGGCCTCGAAGCGGTCCAGGCCCTGGAAGGGGCCGTGGACGGTGATGACGGCGTGCTCGTCCATCACGGTGATGGCGGGCAGGTCGTGGCGCTGGCCGATCTCGAAGTCGTTCGGGTCGTGCGCCGGGGTGACCTTGACGGCACCCGTGCCGAACTCGGGGTCGACGTGCGTGTCCGCGACGACCGGGATGGAACGGTCGGTCAGCGGCAGCCTGATGAGCTTGCCGATCAGGTGCTGGTAGCGCTCGTCGTCGGGGTGGACGGCGACGGCCGTGTCACCGAGCATCGTCTCCGCACGGGTGGTGGCGACGACGATGGTCTCGTCACCGTCCCCGTACTTCATGGAGACCAGCTCGCCGTCGTCGTCCTGGTACTCGACCTCGATGTCCGAGATCGCGGTCAGACAGCGGGGGCACCAGTTGATGATCCGCTCGGCGCGGTAGATCAGCTCGTCGTCGTAGAGCCGCTTGAAGATGGTCTGGACGGCCTGGGAGAGGCCCTCGTCCATCGTGAAGCGCTCGCGGGACCAGGCGACGCCGTCGCCGAGGCGGCGCATCTGCCCGGAGATCTGCCCGCCGGACTCGCCCTTCCACTGCCAGACCCGCTCGACGAACGCCTCACGGCCCAGGTCGTGCCGGGACTTGCCCTCCTTGCCCAGCTCCCGCTCGACGACGTTCTGCGTGGCGATGCCCGCGTGGTCCATGCCGGGCTGCCACAGCGTCTCGTAGCCCTGCATGCGCTTGCGGCGGGTCAGGGCGTCGATGAGGGTGTGCTCGAAGGCGTGCCCGAGGTGCAGGCTGCCGGTGACGTTCGGCGGCGGGATGACGATGGTGTACGGCGGCTTGTCACTCTTCTCGTCCGCCTCGAAGTAACCCCGTTCTACCCAGCGCTCGTACAGCGTCCCCTCTACCTCGGCCGGCGCGTACTGGGTCGGCAGTTCGGTGCTGGGCGCTGGTTGCTGCTGCTGAGTGTTCTCGGTCACGGGCTCAGTTTAGAGGTGTCACCGTGCCGTCCCGAAACTCGATTCCTTTGTAACGGTGCGCACCCCGGTGCGGTAACCACGCGGGGCCTGGGTCAGGATGTCGGGAACACATAAGCATCTGGAGGGGAACCCAGTAATGAGCTACAACCAGCCGGGCCCGTACGGCGGGCAGCCCCAGCAGCCCGGACCGTACGGTCAGCCGGGTCCCTACGGTCAGCAGCCGCAGGCCCCTCAGCCCGGCTACGGCTACCCTCAGCAGCCCCCCGCCCAGCCGCAGCCCGGCTACGGCTACCCGCAGCAGGGTGGCGTGCCGCCGCAGCAGGGTGGCGTGCCGCCGCAGCAGGGTGGCGTGCCGCCGCAGCAGCCCCCGTACGGCCAGCAGCCTTACGGGCAGCAGCCGTACGGCGTTCCCCAGCCCCCGGCGCCGGGTGGCGGCAAGAAGAAGACCGGCCTGATCATCGGCGCGGTGGCGGTCGTCGCCGCGATCGCGGTCGGCGCGTACTTCGTGCTCGGCGGGAGCGGCAGCGGCTCGGACATCGCCGACGACGGCCCGCACAAGCTGACGACGCCCGCGACCGTCCTCGACGGCGAGTACAAGAAGGGCGACGGCAGCGACGGCGACTCCATGACCGAGGACGACATCAAGGACGCCGAGAAGTGGGGCGTGAAGAACCCCACGGACGTTGAGGCGACCTACACCTCGGGCAACGAGGACAACCCGCTGGCGCAGAAGATGCTCAACTTCGGCGGGGTGTACGGCGAGATCGAGGACCCCGAGAAGGTCGTCGACGCCTTCCTGGCCCACATGGAGAGTGAGGCCGGGAAGGACGACGAGGACATGAAGGTCACCATGGACGGTGAGGCGAAGTCGTACGACAACGCCGACGGCGCCGTGCTGAAGTGCCAGGACGCCAAGATGGAGCCGAAGGACGGCTCGTCCTCCAGCGGCGGGCCCAGCGAGATGCACGTGACCTACTGCGTGTGGGGTGACTACAGCACCCTCGGTCTGGTCATGCCGATGGACCTGGCGAACATCGCCGCGGAGAAGGAGTCGGACCAGGCCGCCGCCGCCGACATCACGGCCAAGCTCCGTGAGGAAGTGCGCGTCAAGGCCTGACGCTTCCTGCACGACGACGTCTCGCACAACGACGAAGGGGCCCCGGCCAGTTGGCCGGGGCCCCTCCTCATGTCCTCAAGTCCGCGGCGGTCACGCCGACTTCTGCTCGCCGCCGCCCCGCCCCCGCGCGTCCCGCGGGATCAGTGTCGGGTTGACGTTGGAGTGGACGACGTCGGCCGTGATGACGACGCGGGCGACGTCCTTGCGGGACGGGACCTCGTACATCACCGACATCAGCACCTCCTCCATGATGGCGCGCAGGCCGCGGGCGCCGGTCTGGCGGAGGATGGCCTGGTCGGCGATGGCCTCCAGCGCCTCGCGCTCGAAGTCCAGCTCCACACCGTCGAGTTCGAAGAGGCGCTGGTACTGCTTCACCAGGGCGTTGCGCGGCTCGACCAGGATCTGGAGCAGGGCCTCGCGGTCGAGGTTGTGCACCGAGGTGATGACGGGGAGGCGGCCGATGAACTCGGGGATCATGCCGAACTTGACCAGGTCCTCGGGCATGACGCTCTCGAACTGGTCCTTGGACTCCAGCTCCCGCTTGGAGCGGATGGTGGCGCCGAAGCCGATGCCCTTCGCGCCCGCCCGGGACTCGATGATCTTCTCCAGGCCCGCGAAGGCGCCGCCCACGATGAACAGCACGTTCGTCGTGTCGATCTGGATGAACTCCTGGTGCGGGTGCTTGCGCCCGCCCTGCGGAGGAACGGAGGCCGTGGTCCCTTCGAGGATCTTCAGCAGGGCCTGCTGGACGCCCTCGCCGGAGACATCGCGGGTGATGGAGGGGTTCTCACTCTTCCGCGCGACCTTGTCGATCTCGTCGATGTAGATGATCCCGGTCTCGGCCTTCTTGACGTCGTAGTCGGCCGCCTGGATCAGCTTGAGCAGGATGTTCTCGACGTCCTCGCCGACATAGCCCGCCTCGGTGAGCGCGGTGGCGTCGGCGATCGCGAACGGGACGTTCAGCATGCGGGCCAGGGTCTGGGCGAGGAGGGTCTTGCCGGAGCCCGTGGGGCCCAGCAGCAGGATGTTGGACTTCGCCAGCTCGATGGCGTCGTCACGGCCCTGGCCACCGCCGTTCTCCCCCGCCTGGACGCGCTTGTAGTGGTTGTACACCGCTACGGAGAGCGCCTTCTTCGCGGGCTCCTGGCCGACGACGTACCCCTCGAGGAACTCGTAGATCTCGCGGGGCTTGGGGAGTTCCTCCCAGCGGACCTCGCTGGTCTCCGCCAGTTCTTCCTCGATGATCTCGTTGCAGAGATCGATGCACTCGTCGCAGATGTACACACCGGGACCTGCGATGAGCTTCTTGACCTGCTTCTGGCTCTTGCCGCAGAACGAGCACTTGAGCAGATCGCCGCCGTCACCGATGCGTGCCACGGTGTGCTTCCCCTTCGCCTGGGAGCGCCTGGACGCCTGAGTCCAGCGGCTCCTGGTGCTGCCTTATGTCCGACGGTACCTTGCCGAGCCCCCCGTTCGGGCCCCCCTTGGCACGGTTCACTTTGACGTGGACCGTGCCACTGCCGTGCCAAGGGGCGGCAGACGCTACAGGATCCGCCTCAGCGGACGTCAGCGTTGTTCATCTTCCGGGTGGAGATGATCTGGTCGATCAGACCGTACTCCAGCGCGTCCTCGGCCGTGAGGATCTTGTCACGCTCGATGTCCTCGCGGATCTTCTCGATCTGCTGGGTGGAGTGCTTGGCCAGCATCTCCTCCAGCTGCGAGCGCATCCGCAGGATTTCGTTGGCGGCGATCTCCAGGTCCGAGACCTGGCCGCGGCCGGTCTCGCTGTAGGGCTGGTGGATCAGGATGCGCGCGTTGGGCAGCGCCATCCGCTTGCCGGGCGAGCCCGCCGCGAGCAGCACGGCCGCCGCGGAGGCCGCCTGGCCCATGCAGACCGTCTGGATGTCCGGCTTGACGAACTGCATCGTGTCGTAGATCGCCGTCAGCGCGGTGAAGGAGCCGCCGGGGCTGTTGATGTAGACCGAGATGTCCCGGTCGGGGTCCATCGACTCCAGGCACAGCAGCTGCGCCATGACGTCGTTGGCGGAGGCGTCGTCGATCTGGACGCCGAGGAAGATCACCCGCTCCTCGAAGAGCTTCGCGTACGGGTCGTACTCGCGGATGCCCTGGGAGGTGCGCTCCACGAAGCGCGGGATGACGTAGCGGGACTCGGCCTGCGGGCCGGTGTACTCGGCGCGCGTGCGGTCGTAGAGGCCGCTGCCGGGGAAGTCGTTCACGGTGGTCTCCTGGAAAAGGGCTGGGGCGGGGGCTGAGGGCTGGCTGTGGCGGGTGCGGGGCCGTCGGTGGCGCCGGACACCTGCCGGGACTTCAAAGGGCCGCTACGGCCCTCAGGAGGCCGCCCCGGTACCGCCGCCGCCCGGCATGCCGGCGGCCGTGGGGATCACGTCGTCGATCAGGCCGTACTCCTTGGCCTCGTACGCGTCGAACCAGCGGTCGCGGTCGGAGTCGCGGGTGATCTGCTCGACCGTCTGGCCGGTGTGCAGGGAGGTCAGCTCGGCCATGCGCTTCTTCGTGTGCAGCAGCCGCTCGGCGTGGATCTTGATGTCCGAGGCCGAACCGGCCAGCCCGGCGGAGGGCTGGTGGATCAGGATCTCGGCGTTGGGCAGCGCGAAACGCTTGCCGGGGGTGCCCGCGCTGAGCAGGAACTGCCCCATGGAGGCCGCGAGGCCCATGGCGATGGTCACCACGTCGTTCTTGATGAACTGCATGGTGTCGTAGATCGCCATACCGGCCGTGATCGAGCCGCCGGGGCTGTTGATGTAGAGGTAGATGTCCTTGTCCGGGTCGGCGGCAAGGAGCAGCAGCTGTGCAGTGATCTTGTTGGCGATATCGTCGTCGACCGGCTGGCCGAGGAAGATGATCCGCTCGTTGAGCAGCCGGTTGTAGACCTGGTCGCCGAGGCCACCACCGATGGAAGGCTCGCCGGCGGCGGAGGGCATCAGATTCGTCACGTATCCACCTGCTCGTCTTACGACGGCGCCGGGCCGTCGGGCCGTCTTACGTTCTGCCGTATTCATGGACCCTAACGCCGTGGCCCGCCGGGGGAATCCCGGTACCGGGGGTGTTCGCCCGGGGCGTAGTCGCTCCGCCGGGCTGGCTGGGGTCTTCCGGTCGCCGTGGGGGTGTCGGTGGGTGGGCGGCTTCGGCACGTCGTGGTTGATCGCGCGCACGCGGCGAAGCCGCCTACCAGAGACAGCCCCGCGCCCCTGGGCGGGTAACGCCGACGGGCCCCGAGAAGCGAGTGCGTCTCAGGGCCCGTGAAGGTCATCGCGAGTGCCGTACGGCTCAGGCCTCGGGCTTGTCCTCGGTGCCCTCGGCGGCCTCGACCGTCTCCGTGGCGGACTCGGTCTTCTCGACCTCGTCCTCCTCGTCGTCCAGGTCGACGACCTCGCCGTTGGTGTCCTTGACCGTGGCGGCCTCGACGACGACGGCCAGCGCCTTGCCGCGGGCGACCTCGCCGACGAGCAGCGGCACCTGGCCCTGCTCGACGACGGCCTGGGCGAACTGGTCGGGGGACATGCCGGAGGAGGCCGCGCGCCGCATGAGGTGCTCGGTCAGCTCCTCCTGGTTGACGTTGAGCTTCTCCGACTTGACCAGCTCGTCGAGGACGAACTGGGTCTTGATGCCCTTGACCGCGGCCTCGCGGGTCTCCTCGTCGAACTCCTCGGCGGTCTTGCCCTGGAGTTCCAGGTACTTGTCGAGGGTGAGGCCCATCTGGCCGAGCTGGTGGTGCTCGAGGTTGTGCTTACGGGTGTTGATCTCGTCCTCGAGCAGCTTCTCGGGGACGGGCACCTCGACCAGCTCGAGCAGCTTCTCCAGGACGCGCTCCTGGGCCTGCGTGGCCTGGTCGTACTTCTTCATGTTCTCGAGGCGCCCACGGCTGTCGGCCTTCAGCTCCTCCAGCGTGTCGAACTCGGAGGCGAGCTGCGCGAAGTCGTCGTCCAGCTCGGGCAGTTCGCGCTGGGCGACCTGGCTGACCTTGACGGTGACCTCGGCCTCCTGACCGGCCGCGGAGCCGCCCTTCAGCTCGGAGGTGAAGGTGGCCTCGCCACCGGCCTCCAGGCCCTTCACGGCGTCGTCGATGCCGTCCAGCAGCTCGCCGGAGCCGATGGTGTAGGAGACGCCGCTCGCGATGCCGTCCTCCAGCACCTCGCCGTCGACCTTGGCCTCCAGGTCGAGGGTGACGACGTCGCCGTCCTCGGCGGCACGCTCGACCGGGGAGGTCGAGGCGAAGCGCTCGCGGAGCTGCTCGACCGACTTCTCCACGTCCTCGTCGGTGACCTCGACGGCGTCGACCTCGACCTCGATGCCGGAGTAGTCCGGGATCTCGATGGCCGGGCGGATGTCGACCTCGGCGGTGAAGTTCAGCGTGTCGCCGTCCTT
This sequence comes from Streptomyces sp. NPDC057877, assembly GCF_042796855.1. Lineage (NCBI taxonomy): Bacteria > Bacillati > Actinomycetota > Actinomycetes > Kitasatosporales > Streptomycetaceae > Streptomyces > Streptomyces sp. NPDC057877. The sequence goes on along the minus strand of NZ_JBHVMS010000004.1, from coordinate 459,980 downwards.
CAGCTCGGTGATGTCGACCTCCGGCTGGCCCAGGACGCTGACCTCGGCCTCGTTCACGGCGCGCTCGTAGAACTTCGGCAGCGCGTCGTTGACGGCCTCCTCCAGCACGGCGCCACGGCCGAACCGCTGGTCGATGACCCGGGCGGGGATCTTGCCCTTGCGGAAGCCCTTCACCGTGACCTGCTGGTTGATCTTCTTGTACGCCGCGTCGAGGCTGTCCTTGAGCTCCTCGAAGGGCACCTCGACAGTGAGCCGAACCCGGGTCGGGTTCAGGTTCTCCACGGCGCTCTTCACGGTTCGGTCTCCTTGTGGCTGACATCTTGGGGTTCTGCCGGAGCCAGACCGGCCCGGCGGATGTGGTCGCCCGGAGGACTACTGTGCGACTTCAGTGCGGAGACACACGGAGACACGGGCGCGCAGCTTGCATAGTAGCCGCAGCGGCTGACCCACCCAAAAGGCGATCACCAGCGTGGATCACCACGGATCACCGAGGTGACCGGACGGCCGGGCACGCGGGTGACCGGACGGCCGGGTACGCGGGTGACCGGACGGCCGGGTACGCGGGTGACCGGACGGCCGGGTACGCGGGTGACCGGACGGCCGGGTACGCGGGTGACCGGATGGCCGGGTACGTGGTCGGGGTGGCGGGATTTGAACCCACGGCCTTCCGCTCCCAAAGCGGACGCGCTACCAAGCTGCGCCACACCCCGTCTGGTGCGACACGTAGGGTACATGCCCGCAGGCCATACGGCCGCAGCATTTCCTGACGGGCCGGAACGCGCGAAGTGCGCGGCGGGGCGGCGGGAAACGGGGTGTGCGGCGAGGGGGTGCGACCCGCTAGGATGCCTCTGGCGCCGCGCTCTGCTGACCTGCGGCGCGTGCGTGCGGGCGTAGCTCAATGGTAGAGCCCCAGTCTTCCAAACTGGCTACGCGGGTTCGATTCCCGTCGCCCGCTCTGTCCCGCTCTCGGGCCCGGTTCCACGGAACCGGGCCCGAGGCGTTTGTACGGCTACGGGCGGCCGACGCGGGTTCCTAGAACTGGATCGAGTTGATGGTCGTCGCTATCGAGTCGAGGAAGCGCTGGATGTCGTCGGCCATGCCCGTCGAGGCGAGGAAGAAGCCGAAGAGCACGGCGACGATCGCGGGTCCCGCCTTGAGCGAACCGCCTCGGATCAACACCACCATGATGATCGCCAACAGCAACACCACTGACAGCGAAATGGCCACAACTGATCACACCCTCGGTCGGTCCGCTCTCCCGCCGGGAATGCGGCCTGCCCCACACCCCCGTCAGAACCATCGTGCCACCAACGGGCCCTCTCCATACGACGCCTGATGTCTCGTCGTGCACTCCGGTCGACGGATGCGACGTAATCACCGCACGACGAAATACGGGAAAATGGGATTTTTAACCGTAATCAGGAAGCTTTTTCGCCGGAGGCGGGGATCGTTTTACGGATGACCACAGGCGACGCTAGGGTCCCTCAAATGTTCCAGGTTGCCGCCCCGTCGCCCGCGTCCCCGAAGCCGATACCCGAGCAGCGGCGCGACGCCTTCTTCGACAACGCCAAATACCTGGCGATCGTCCTGGTGGCCATCGCCCATTCCTGGGCGCCACTGCGGGACGAGAGCCGAACCCTGGATGCGGCGTATGTCCTGGTGTACGCCTTTCACATGCCGGCGTTCATCATCATCTCCGGGTTCTTCTCGCGCAGTTTCGACATGCGCCCCGACCGGCTGAAGCGGCTGGTCACCGGCATCGCCGTGCCGTATGTGATCTACGAGGTCGCCTACTCGCTGTTCAGGCGCCATTTCGGCGACAGCCCGGACCTGGCGATCAGTCTGCTCGACCCGCTGTTCCTCGTGTGGTTCCTGGCGGCGCTGTTCATCTGGCGGCTGACCACCCCGCTGTGGAAGCTGGTGCGCTACCCGCTGCCCGTGGCGCTCGTCATCGCGATGCTGGCGTCCGTCAGCCCGAAGATCGGCGAGGACTTCGACCTGCAGCGGGTGCTCCAGTTCCTGCCGTTCTTCGTGCTGGGTCTGCACATGAAGCCCGAGCACTTCCGGCTGGTCCGGCGACGCGCGTTCCGGATCCTGGCGGTTCCGGTGTTCGCGGGCGCGGCGGCGTTCGCCTGGTGGGCCTCACCCCGGGTGGACACCACGTGGGTGTACCACCGTGACTCCGCCCAGGCGATGGGCCACCCGTGGTGGACCGGGCCCTTGATGACGCTGGCCATGTTCGGCTGCGCGGTGCTGCTGAGCGCCTGCTTCTTCGCCTGGGTGCCGGGCCGCGACACCTGGTTCACCACGCTCGGCGCGGGCACCCTGTACGGCTTCCTGCTGCACGGCTTCCTGCTCTGGGGTTCCGAGTACGCGGGCTGGTACGACGCCGCGTGGCTGCGTCGGCCGAGCGGCGAGATCTTCGTGACCCTGGTCGCGGCGGTCGCCGTCACCCTGTTGTGCACCGCGCCCGTGCGGCGGGTGTTCCGCTTCTCGATGGAACCCCGGATGGAGTGGGCGTTCCGGAAGGACGCCGCCGCGCCCCCGGGCAGCGGGTCGGCGGGAAAGAGCGAGCAGGACGGTTCCCCGCGCGAGCGGACCCACGCCTGACGGACGGCTCAGCCCGGCTCCGGCAGGCCCAGGAGCGCGCGCATCCGCGTGTACTTCGCGGTCAGCCGGGCCCGCGTGGGTCCGTCGAGGCGGGCGAGTCGGGCCGGGTCGGCGTTGTGCGCCAGGTCGGCCTCCTTGACCAGGAGTGCGCCGGGGGTGTCGAGAACCCGCGCGGCGTACGCCTCCGGGGGCTCCCCCGGCCGTTTGGTGACCGCCAGCACGATGTCCTTGGTACGCGGGCTCAGCGACGCCTCGTCCAGCCACTGAGCGGTCACCGCGTCGTCCTCGACCGCGTCGTGCAGCCAGGCCGCGGCGATCTGCTCGGCATCACCGCCGCGCGCCCGGACGCCCTCGGCGACGGCCCGCAGATGCTCCACGTAGGGCCTGCCCGCCTTGTCGGTCTGCCCGGCGTGCGCGGCCCGGGCGACGGCCTCCACCTCGGCGAGGGTCAGCAGCCCACGGGACCACCCGGTCACCGTGCCGCCTCGGCACGGGGCAGCACCCCACGGGGCAGCACCCCACGGGGCCGCCCGCCGGTCACCGCGCCCCCTCCGCCGCCTCAGCCGCCGCGGCCGTCGCCGCCGCTGTCGCCGTAGGCCCCTCGCGGCAGATCAGCAGCAGTGCCCGGTCGTCGTTGACGTCCTTGGCGACGGCCTCGATGAGGTGCCAGGCGGCGCCGTGGAAGCCGCCGGTGACGTAGCGGTCGGCCTCGCCGGTGAGGCGGTCGATGCCCTCGACGATGTCGCGGTCGGAGGTTTCCACCAGACCGTCCGTGAACAGCATCAACACGTCGCCGGGGCGGAGTGACCCCTTCACGGGGTCGAACTGCGCGCCCTCGTACACACCCAGCAGCGGTCCCTCGGCCGCCTTCTCCTCCCAGCGGCCGCTGCCCGCGCTGAGCTGGAGGCCAGGGGGATGGCCCGCGGAGTACAGCTCGTAGTCGCCGGAGTCGAGGTCCAGGACCAGGTGGATGGAGGTCGCGAAGCCCTCCTCCCAGTCCTGGCGGAGCAGATAGCCGTTGGCGGCGGGCAGGAAGGCGTGCGGGGGCAGGCTGCCGAGGAGGCCGCCGAACGCGCCGGACAGCAGCAGCGCGCGGGAGCCCGCGTCCATGCCCTTGCCGGAGACGTCGGTGAGGACGACCTCCAGGGTGCGCCCGCCGTTCGTGCGGGCCGCGACGACGAAGTCACCGGAGAACGACTGACCGCCCGCGGGCCGCAGCGCCATCTCGCGGTGCCAGCCCTGCGGCAGCCCGGGCAGCTTGCTCTGCACCCGGATGCGTTCGCGCAGGTCGAACAGCATGGTGCCGCCGCGCCGCCAGGGCACGCCGACCCGGCTGCGGAACTGTGCGATCAGCAGCCCGGTGAAGCCGCAGGCGGCCACCACCAGCACCACACCGGGCGTCACCCGCGACGGGCCCTCGGTGTACGGGCCGAGCTGTATCGACTCCACGATCAGCGCCGTGGCCGCCGCCGCGTACAGGCCGAGCAGGCTGGCCGGGCGCAGCAGCAGCCCGCCCGCGACGATCGGCAGCACCAGCGCGGCCGGTGAGCACCACACCGAGTTGGCCATCGTGCCGACGGCGATCAGCGGGATGGTGAGCAGCAGCCCGGCCAGCGCGATCCAGTCGGAGCCGTCCCCGCGGAAGTAGTCGACGGCGCTTCGGCGCACGCCGACGCGGGCCCGGTGCCACTTCATCTTCAACCGGGCCGGGAACGTCTCGGCCGCCGCGCGCCGCTCTCGTCCTGCTGCCATTAGTTCGGGACCCTATCCATCGGACCAGCCGCTTGGCACGGGAGGTCCCACTTGTCCCCCGTCCGGGGCTCGACTTCACAGTGAACGTCAGGGAACCTCAGTGAACTTCACGGAGAGCCGTCGTGTCGTCACCCGGGAGAAATCCCCTCGCTCGTCCCCGCGACGCACTGGTAGGCATGGGTGCATGGCACCTGACTTCGCGACACCCTCCGGGATCGAGCTGCGGACCCTGCGCACCGACGAATGGGACATCTGGTACGACAACCTGGTCCGCGCCTTCGGTGGTGTCCCGGAGTCCGCGGAGGAGCGTGAGCTGTGGCGGGCCATCACCCAGTTCGACCGTTCCCTGAGCGCCTGGGACGGCGACCTGTGCGTGGGCTCGGCGAGCGCCTTCCGGTTCCGGCTGACGGTGCCGGGCGGTGCCGTGGTGCCCGCGGCGGGTGTGACGATGGTGAGCGTCGCCGGTACGCACCGCCGACGCGGTGTCCTTACGTCGATGATGCGGCGCCAGTTGGACGACGTCCGCTCCTGGGGCGAGCCACTGGCCGTACTGACCGCGTCCGAGCCCGCGATCTACGGCCGCTTCGGCTACGCCGCCGGCACCTTCTCGCTGAGCGCCGAGATCGACACCGCCCAGGTGCGGCTGTCCGTGCCGCCCGGCACCGATGACGTACGGCTGCGGTACGCGCCGCCCGGCGAGGTGCTCGACGCCTGCGAGGCGGTGTACGGGCGCCTGGTGCCGGGGCGGGCCGGGATGCTGGCCCGGCAGCCGCACTGGGAGCGGCTCGGGCTGCTCGACCCGGAGAGCGAGCGGGACGGGGGGTCGCCGCTGCAGTGCGTGGTGGCGGAGCGGGACGGCGAGGTCACCGGGTACGCGCGCTTCCGGGTCCGGCCGGGCTGGGGCGTGTCCGGGCACAACGGCACGGTGGTGCTGTCGGAGCTGGCCGGGCTCGATCCGGCGACGCAGGCGGCGTTGTGGCGGTTCCTGTTCGACCTCGATCTGACGACCTCGCTGGTGGCGCGGGGCCGCCCGGTCGACGAGGCGTGGCAGTACCAGGTGTCCGACATCCGGCGGTGCCAGCCGCGGCTGCGGGACGCCTTGTACGTGCGGCTGGTGGACGTCGGCGCGGCGCTGGAGGCGCGCACCTACCAGGCGCCGGTGGACGTGGTGTTCGAGGTCGAGGACGACTTCTGCCCCTGGAACGCGGGGCGTTGGCGGCTGACCGGTGACGCCAAGGGCGCGTCCTGCGTCCGTACGACCGAACCGGCCGATCTCGCCCTCTCGGTGCGGGAGTTGGGCGCGGCCTACCTCGGCGGCGTGAGCCTGGCCGCGCTCGCGGGGGCCGGTCGGGTGCGGGAGCCGCGGCAGGGGGCGCTGGCGGAGGCGGCGGTGGCGTTCGGGTCGGCGCAGGCGCCTTGGCTGCCGCACGGCTTCTGACCGTCGTAGCAGGTCAGGCCCCCTGGCACCCCGGGCACCAGAACAGGTTGCGGGCGGCGAGGTCGGCGGTGCGGATCTCGTCGCCACAGATGTGGCAGGGCTGGGTGGCCCGGCGGTACACGTAGACCTCGCCGCCGTGGTCGTCGACGCGGGGCGGACGGCCCATCGCCTGCGGGGTGTGCTCGGGGCGGACGGTGTCGATGCGGTTGTTGCGGACGCCCTCGCGCATCAGCTCGACCAGGTCCGCCCAGACGGCGTCCCATACGGCGGGGCCGATGTCGCGGCCCGCGCGGTAGGGGTCGATGCCGTGCCGGAAGAGGACCTCGGCGCGGTAGACGTTGCCGACGCCCGCGATGACCTTCTGGTCCATCAGCAGGGCGGCGATCGTCGTGCGGCTGCGGCGGATCCGGGCGTAGGCGAGGGCCGGGTCGGCGTCCGGGCGCAGCGGGTCGGGGCCGAGGCGGGCGTGGATCGCGTCCTTCTCGGCGTCGGTGATCAGGGCACAGGTGGTGGGGCCGCGCAGATCGACGTGGGACAGGGTGTCCGCGAGGCGCAGGCGGACGGTGTCCGTCGGTGGGGGCGCGGGGGCCGGGCCGAAGGTGACCTTGCCGAACAGTCCGAGGTGGATGTGGACCCAGGACTCGGCGAAGCCCAGGAAGAGGTGCTTGCCGTGGGCTTCGGTGCCGGTCAGCGGTGAGCCGTCGAGCAGGGCGGCGGCGTCGGAGAACTTGCCCTGGGGGCTGGTGACCCGGACCGGGCCGCCGGTGGCGAACCGGGCGGCGTAGTCCTGGGCCAGCCGGTGGATGGTGTGCCCCTCAGGCACGGTCGTTCCCCTCCTCGCTGCCCGTCCCCCGCTCCTGCTCGCCGCCGCTTACCGCTGCGGGTGGTGCGGCGGGATCGGCGGGAGGTCGCCGGTGGTCTCGTACGTGGCGAGCATGTCGATCCGGCGGGCATGGCGCTCGTCGCCCGAGAACGGGGTGGCAAGGAACGTCTCGACGAACTTCGTCGCCTCGTCCTGGGTGTGCATCCGGGCGCCGACCGCGACGACGTTGGCGTTGTTGTGCTGGCGGCCCAGCGCCGCCGTCTCCTCGCTCCAGGCCAGGGCCGCGCGGACGCCCTTGACCTTGTTGGCGGCGATCTGCTCGCCGTTGCCGGAGCCGCCGATCACGATGCCGAGGGCGTCGCCGTCGGCGGCGGTGCGCTCGGCGGCGCGCAGGCAGAAGGGCGGGTAGTCGTCCTGGGCGTCGTAGAGGTGCGGTCCGCAGTCGACGGGCTCGTGGCCTGCCGCCTCGAGCCATTCGACGAGGTGGTTCTTGAGTTCGTAGCCCGCATGGTCGGAGCCGAGATACACGCGCATGGCAACGAGTGTGACACGGGTGTTTCCGCGCGGCAGCGTCGGGGCTCACAGGACCGTGAAGCCCTCCCTGACCTCCGCATAGAGCGGAACTGCCTGCTCCGCGACGTGCGGCTGGTACCAGGTGTTGATCTGGTACGACTTCCCCTTCGTGTCGAAGCCCAGCAGCCGGGCGTGCCAGGGGACGCCCTCGAGGGTGAAGGTGTACTCCCAGACGACGGCGGGGTGGCCGCGGAAGGTCGTCTCCTCCAGGCGGATCTTGCGGTACTCCTCGCCCTGGTGGGCGTTCCGCTCCGAGGTCCGCCAGGTGTCGATCAGCTCGCCGCGGGCGAGGGAGGACTTGGCGACGAGTTCCTGGGTGCCGTCCGGGGAGGTGTAGTGGACCTCCGCGCCGGTCTTCACGTTCCGCTGCCAGTCTTCGGGGGGCGCCCAGGCGAAGCCGCCCGCCTCCTCGCGGGTGCCGGGCGGCAGGCTCGGCGGGCGGGAGGTGCCCTCGACGGTGGGGGTGGCGGAGGCCCGGGGCCGGTCGGCGCCGGATCCTGACAGGTGGCCGCCGGGGGTGCCGGAGGTCGCGGTGAGGACGACGGCGGTGACGGCACCGGCCACCGCCAGGGCGGCGGCGGTCAGTACGGCCGTACGGCGGTGGCGGGGAGGGGCCGCCGGGCGGGGCGGGCCGGGGAGTTCGCCCGCGGGCGCCGGGGGTGGCGGCTCCGGCCGGACCGGCGTCGGCTCGGCGAGCACCGTCGGTGTCCGGGCCGGGAACGCCACCGGGTGCAGCGCCGCCTCCACCTCTTCCAGGCTCGGCCGGGCGGCGGGGTCCTTCGCCAGCAGGGCGGCGAGCAGGGCGTGCAGGGGGCCCGCGGCGGCCGGGAGGTCGGGCTCGTCGTGCAGGACGGCGTGCAGGGTGGCCAGGGTGGTGTCGCGGCAGAACGGGGAGCGCCCCGCGAGGGCGGCGCACAGGGTCGCGCCCACCGACCAGACGTCGGACGGCGGCCCTTGGGGGCGGCCGGTGACGCGTTCGGGGGCCATGTAGTCGGGGGAGCCGACCAGCATGCCGACCATGGTGAGGGCCTTGGCGTCCTGGATGGCGGCGATGCCGAAGTCCGTGAGCACGGTCCGCGGCCCGCGCGGCCCGGACGACCCGGAGCCCTCCGACGGGCCGCGCTGACCGCCGTACTCGATCAGGACGTTGCCCGGTTTGATGTCCCGGTGCAGGACGCCCACGGCGTGCACCTCGTGCAGGGCGGCGACCAGGCCGAGGCCCGTGCGGGCGGTCTCGGCCGGGGTGAGGGGGCCGTCCTCGGCCATGATCCGCTCCAGGGAGCGGCCACGGACCAGTTCCATGACGATCCACAGGCGTTCGCCCTCGTCGACGACGTCGTACACGCGCACGACGTTGGGATGGTCGATGCGGGCGGTGGCCCTGGCCTCGCGCAGGGCGCGTTCGCGACGGGTGCGCTCGTCCTCCGTGTCGAGCCCGTCTATGCGCATTTCCTTCACGGCGACCGGCCGGTCCAGTATTTCGTCGGCGGCTCGCCACACCCGCCCCATTCCTCCCTGGCCGATGCTTTCGACCAACCGATAGCGCCCGGTCACCAGTAGCCCTGGAACACCGCCGCTCCTCGCGTTTCCCGCCAATCCACTGCACCCCCTCCGCGCCCCCGGGACACCCTGAAAGACCCCGACGGAAACACAATGGTCACACTTCGGACGGCCCCAGCATAGTGCGGAGAAATCTTGTGGTACCTCTTCAAGTGCTGCGAATTCAGGCGCAGTCGAGGGGGACGAACAGGGGGCGAACATGAGTTCTCGTCGCGCGACGACGACCATCACGGGATCGCTGGTCACGGCAGCTTTCTCGACCGTGATGATCCTCTCCGCCACTGCCAGCGCGGAGGACACGGGACCGGCCAGCGACAAAGGGGGAAAGGCCGTCGACCAGGCTCCGGCGGGGGTGGAACTGACCACCACACTGCCGGAGAAGATCTCGGTCGACAACAGTTCGAAAAAGACGGCGATCACCGCCACGGTGAAGAACGAAGGGACCAAGGAAAGCGGCGAGATCAACCTTTTGGTGGTCGGTTTCGACGGCCTCAGGGTCAATAGTGTCAAGGGTTGTTCGGCGATCGCCGAAAAGGACCTTCCGGAGGGATCGAACAGCGGTTTCAGCTGTGCCGTGGACAATCTGGCGGCCGGGGCTTCCGCCTCGTACGACGTCGACGCGACCTACGACCTGTCCAAGGCCGGAAGGATCTGCCTGCCCGTCCAGAACGCCGACGGGAGCAAGACCTTCTGGCAGCAGGGCCCGGTCCCGTTCGGCACGGCCAACCCGTCCCCGAACGCCCCGGCCACCCCGTTGCTCCTCGGCACCGACAACCAGCCGGCGGCCCCGGGCGGCGACAAGAAGGCGCCGGGCGGCGCGGAGGAACTGCCGAAGACCGGGTTCGAGCGGGAGGTACTGCCCCTGGGAGCGACCGGCGCGGCACTGCTGGCGGCGGGCGCGGCCGGACTGTGGTGGTCGCGGAGGCGGCCGGTGGACCAGTAAGGGGGAATGACGGAGGGCCGGGTGCTGGCGTCAGCGCCCGGCCCTCCGTCCACCCCGCGCGCGTCAGCGCTTGTTGACGAACTTCCAGGCCGTCGGCAGCGCACCCATGGCCAGCGCCGCCTTCAGGGCGTCGCCGAGCAGGAACGGCGTGAGGCCCGCGGCGATGGCGGCGGAGGCGGACATGCCGGTGGCGAGGGCCAGGTAGGGCACACCGACGGCGTAGATGACCGCCTCGCCGAGCAGCATCGCCCCGGCCATGCGCAGCATGGAGCGGTCGGCGCCACGGCGGGCGAGGGCGCCGACGACGGTGGCCGCCAGGATCATGCCGAGGACGTAGCCGAAGGACGGCGCGGCGGCGCCGGAGCCCCCCTCCGCGAACCACGGCACGCCCGCCATGCCCACCAGCGCGTACAGCGCGAGGGAGAGGAAGCCGCGCCCCGCGCCGAGGGCGGTGCCGACGAGCAGCGCGGCGAAGGTCTGGCCGGTCACCGGCACCGGGGAGCCGGGCACGGGCACCGCGATCTGGGCCGCGAGACCGGTGAGCGCGGCGCCACCGGCGACCAGCGCGATGTCGCGGACGCGGGAGGCCGGGAGGAGGTCGGCGAGGACCTGTCCGGCTCGGGCAGGGACGGCAGCGGCAGCGGTGCTCATGGGGACTCCGCGGAGGTGAGGTGAGGGACACTCGGGACATCGCGACGCTATCCCAGCGCCCTCGCGCCGATCACCATCAGCGCTCGACAAAGGCTGGAACGGCGACTTGGTGCGCTCCACACAAAGAACGCCGGTGACAACGGCTGGGACGTGACGCCGGTCACTGAGGTCGGGATGGATGGCTCACGTTCCGGCACACTGAGGGCACTGTAGGACTCCGACAAAGCCGTCGGAGTGACCAGCGTCCTACCGTCCGTCGTGCAAACGTCCGTATCCTGGGCCATCCCTGTCTACGTGGCTGTCTGCCACCGACACTGTGGACGTTTTTGCTATCGCACCGACTCACGTACTGGACGAGCCGCGCATGTCCCGCACCACCTCCGCCCAGGCTCCCACCGAGTCTCTCCCCGAGGCGGACTCCTCCCTCTCCCACGGCCTGAAGCAGCGCCATCTGTCGATGATCGCCCTCGGTGGCGTCATCGGCGCCGGGCTGTTCGTCGGCTCCGGCGCGGGTATCGCCGCCGCCGGTCCGTCGATCGTCGTCGCCTACGCCCTCTCCGGCCTCCTCGTGATGCTGGTGATGCGGATGCTGGGCGAGATGTCGGCGGCGTATCCGTCGTCGGGCTCCTTCTCCGCGCACGCCGAGCGGGCGATCGGCCCCTGGGCGGGCTTCACGGCGGGCTGGTCGTTCTGGGTGCTGCTGTGCACGGCGGTCGGCCTGGAGGGCATCGGCGCCGCGAAGATCGTCAGCGGCTGGCTGCCGGGCACGCCCGAGTGGGCCTGGGTGGCCCTGTTCATGCTGGTGTTCTGCGGCACGAACCTGGCCGCCGTGAAGAACTTCGGCGAGTTCGAGTTCTGGTTCGCGGCGCTGAAGGTCGGCGCGATCACCCTGTTCCTCGCCCTCGGCGGCCTGGCCGTCGCGGGTGTGCTGCCCGGCACCGACTCCCCCGGCGCGAGCAACCTCACCGACTTCCTGCCCCACGGCAGCGAGGGCCTGGTCATCGGACTGCTCGCCTCCGTGTTCGCCTACGGCGGCCTGGAGACGGTCACCATCGCGGCGGCCGAGTCGGAGAACCCGGTCAAGGGCGTCGCCAGCGCCGTCCGCACGGCGATGTGGCGCATCGCGCTGTTCTACATCGGCTCGATGGCGGTCGTCGTCACCCTGGTCCCCTGGGACTCCGCGGCGGTCGTGGAGAAGGGCCCGTACGTCGCCGCCCTGGACCACATCGGCATCCCCGGCGCCGGTCAGCTGATGAACGTGGTCGTGCTGGTCGCCCTGCTGAGCGCGATGAACGCCAACATCTACGGCGCCTCCCGCATCGGCTACTCGCTGGTCCAGCGCGACCAGGGCCCGAAGTTCCTCGGCCGGGTCTCCGGCGGGGTGCCCCGCGTCGCCGTCCTCGCCTCCTCCGTCTTCGGGTTCGGCTGTGTCGTGCTGAGCTACTGGCGGCCGGACGACGTCTTCGCCTGGCTGCTGAACATGATCGGCGCGGTGATCCTGGTCGTCTGGATCTTCATCGCCGTGTCCCAGCTGCGGCTGCGCCGCCGACTGGAGCGGGAGACGCCCGGGAAGCTGACGGTGCGGATGTGGGCGTTCCCGGTGCTGACCTGGGTGGCGCTGGCCGGAATGGCGGCGATCTTCGTCCTGATGGCCCGGGAGCCCGACACGCGGGTGCAGCTGTACTCGACGGGCGCGATGACGCTGGTGCTGGCCGCGATCGGCTACGCCTGGCAGCGGAAGCGGGCGGTCACGGCCTGACCGCCGCCCCTGACTCGAAGGCCCCCACGCCGACACGGCGAGGGGGCCTTCTCCTTGCCCCTCGCCCGCTTATTGTTGCTAGCCTGCACTTGCAAGCTCGTTGCAATAAGAGGTCGGAGGGGACCCCGCATGCCCGTCTACACGCTGCCTGACCTGCCGTACGACTACTCCGCGCTCGCGCCCGTCATCAGCCCCGAGATCATCGAGCTGCACCACGACAAGCACCACGCGGCCTATGTGAAGGGCGCCAACGACACGCTGGAGCAGCTTGCCGAGGCACGGGACACGGAGCGGTGGGGCGCGATCAACGGCCTGCAGAAGAACCTCGCCTTCCACCTCTCCGGCCACATCCTGCACTCCCTCTACTGGCAGAACATGACCGGCCCGAAGGAGGGCGGCGGGGAGCCGCTGGCCCAGGACGGCGTGGCGGAGCTGGCCGACGCGATCACCGAGTCCTTCGGCTCGTTCGCGGCGTTCAAGACCCAGCTGTCCCGGGCCGCCGCGACCACCCAGGGCTCCGGCTGGGGCGTCCTCGCCCATGAGCCGCTCAGCGGCCGACTGATCGTCGAGCAGGTCTACGACCACCAGGGCAACGTCGGCCAGGGCGCGACCCCGATCCTGGTCTTCGACGCCTGGGAGCACGCCTTCTACCTCCAGTACCGCAACCAGAAGGTCGACTTCATCGAGGCGATGTGGCAGGTCGTCAACTGGCAGGACGTGGCCCGGCGGTACGCCGCCGCCACGTCCCGTACGGACGTGCTGCTGCTCGCGCCCTGAGTCCCGTACCGAGTCGTCCTGCCTCGTGAGCGTCTTCTCACCCTTCACGCACGGCAGGCGGAAAGAAGGGGCGGCCCCGCGAGGACGTGACTCGCGGGGCCGCCCCCGTTCAGGCGCAGGGCACGTTCAGGGAGAGCAGCCCGGCCGTGCCGCCGTCCATGACCAGCTCGCTGACCGCGCCGTTGCGCAGGACGGGGAAGACCCGGCGGTACTCGCGCAACGGGATCGACAGCAGCGAGCACAGCGCCAGCCGCAGCAGGCTGTTATGGGAGACCACCAGAACGCGCGCGCCCGGATGCGCGCCGGTGATCCGCTGCAACGCCTCCGCGCCCCGCACCGCGGCGGCCCGTGGATCCTCGGCCGCGGGGAAGGCGTGCGCCACCGGATCGACCCGGTAGGCCGCCGCCCGCTCCGGCTGCTCCGCCGCGAACTCGGCGAACGTACGGCCCTCCGCCACCCCGAAGTCGCACTCCCGCAGCCCGGCGTCCGGATGCGCGGCGACGCCGAGCGCCCGGCAGGCGGGCCCCGCCGTCTCGACGGCCCGGACCAGCGGGGACGTCCACACCGCGGCCACCCGATGGGCGACCGCCCACCGCCCGAGCGCCTCCGCCTGGGCGCGCCCGGTGTCGGTGAGCGGGATGTCGCTCACCCCGGCATAGCGGTTCTCGGCGTGCCAGACGGACTGCCCGTGCCGGGCCAGCAGGAGGGTCGTACTCATGGCTCCGCAGTATCGGGGCTACGACGGCACGGGCGGCGGCGCCGCGACCTACGGCCTACGGGTTGCTGAAGTCACGGCGTACGGGTTGCTGAAGTCACGGCCTACAGGTTGCTGAAGTCCGGCCCCTTGGTCCGGGTCCGCTTGATCTCGTAGAAGCCCGGGATCGAGGCGACCGCCAGCGTGCCGTCCCAGAGGCGGGCGGCGGCCTCGCCCTTGGGGGCCGGGGTGACGACGGGGCCGAAGAAGGCCAGTTGCTCGCCGTCGGCGCCGGGGACGGCGATGACCGGGGTGCCGACCTCCTGACCGACCTTCTCTATGCCCTCGTTGTGGGAGGCGCGCAGTGCGGCCTCGTAAGGGGTGTCGTCCCAGTGGTCCAGGAGGGACTCGGGCAGGCCGACGTCCTTGAGGGCGGCGGCGACCGTCTCCTTGCCCGGACCCTCCTCCTTGTTGTGGATACGGGTGCCGAGCGCCGTGTAGAGGTCGCCGAGCACCTCGGAACCGTGCTCCTGCTGGGCCGCGATGACGACCCGGACGGGACCCCACGCCTGGGTGGTGAGCATCTCGCGGTAGTCCTCGGGAAGCTCGTCGAGCTTGTCCTCGTTGAGGACGCCCAGGCTCATCAGGTGCCAGCGCACCTCGATGTCACGGAGCTTCTCCACCTCCAGCACCCAGCGGGACGTCATCCACGCCCACGGGCACAGCGGGTCGAACCAGAAGTCGACGGGGGTTTTGTCCGACATGTCTCTCCTCGCGGGGGAACGGGTGCTCAAACGTCCTCCCCGGCAACACCGCACGTCGTCGCCGCCATTCCCGGCTGACCGGCGTCCGCCGCGCATGGCAGGATCGACGCTGTCCGCATGCTGAACACCACGTGAGGGAGTACCGTCCGTGCCCGGTGAGAATCTGTCCCGCGACGAGGCCCGGGAGCGGGCCGCACTGCTGTCCGTCGACGGGTACGAGGTGTCCCTCGACGTGCGCTCGGCGGTCGGCGACCACGACGGCGACGGTCCCCGGACCTTCCGCTCCGTCACCACCGTCCGCTTCCGCTGCGCCGAACCGGGCGCGTCGAGCTTCGCGGACCTGATCGCGCCGAGCGTCACCGCCGTCTCCCTCAACGGCCGCGACCTCGACCCCAACGGGGTCTTCGACGGCTCCCGGATCCTCCTGGAGGACCTCGCCGCCGACAACGAACTGGTCGTCGACGCCCAGTGCGCCTACTCCCGCACCGGCGAGGGCCTGCACCGCTTCGTCGACCCCGAGGACGGCGAGGTCTACCTCTACACGCAGTACGAACCGGCCGACTCCCGCCGCGTCTTCGCGGGCTTCGAGCAGCCCGACCTCAAGGCCCCCTTCCGCTTCGAGGTGCGGGCGCCCGAGGAGTGGACGGTGTGGAGCAACGGCGCCGGACAGCGCGCGGACGGTACCTGGCGCTTCGCGGAGACCAAGCCCATCTCGACGTACATCACCTGCGTCGTCGCGGGCCCCTACCACTACGTCACCGACAGCTACGAGCGCGTGTTCGAGGACGGCACCCGTCTGGAGATCCCCCTCGGCGCGATGTGCCGCAAGGGCCTCGCCCCGCACTTCGACGCCGACGACGTGTTCCTGGTCACCAAGCAGGGCCTGGACTTCTTCCACGACCACTTCGACTACCCGTACCCCTTCGGGAAGTACGACCAGGCGTTCGTGCCCGAGTACAACCTCGGCGCCATGGAGAACCCCGGCATGGTCACCTTCCGCGAGGAGTACATCTTCCGCGGCAAGGTCACCCAGGCCTCCTACCAGGGCCGCGCCAACACCCTCCTCCACGAGATGGCGCACATGTGGTTCGGCGACCTCGTCACCATGGAGTGGTGGGACGACCTGTGGCTCAAGGAGTCCTTCGCCGACTTCATGGGCGCCTTCGCCAACGTCGGCGCGACCCGCTTCAAGGACGCCTGGATCACCTTCGCCAACCGCCGCAAGGCCTGGGCCTACCGCGCCGACCAGCTCCCCTCCACCCACCCCATCACCGCCGACATCCGCGACCTCCAGGACGCCAAGCTCAACTTCGACGGCATCACGTACGCCAAGGGCGCCTCCGTGCTCAAGCAGTTGGTGGCGTACGTCGGCCAGGACGCGTTCCTCGAGGGCGCCCGCCGCTACTTCAAGCGGCACGCGTACGGCAACACCCGCCTCGGCGACCTGCTGTCGGTGCTGGAGGAGACCAGCGGCCGGGACATGGCCGCGTGGGCGCGCTCCTGGCTCCAGACGGCGGGCGTCAACTCCCTCACCCCGCAGGTGCTGCTGGCCGCGAACGGCCGCGTCGACGAACTCGCCGTGCTCCAGGAGGCGGCCGAGTCCCACCCGGAGCTGCGCCCGCACCGGGTGGCGGTGGGCCTGTACCGCGTCTCGGGCGGCACGCTGGAGCGGTACGCGCGGGCCGAGGTGGACGTCGACGGCCCGCGCACGATCGTCACCGCACTGGCGGGCGCCGATGCCCCGGACCTGGTCCTGGTCAACGACGACGACCTCACCTACTGCAAGACCCGCTTCGACGAGACCTCCCTCGCCACCCTGCGGGACCACCTGGGCTCGATGACCGACCCGCTCGCCCGCGCCCTGTGCTGGTCGGCGCTGTGGAACATGACGCGGGACGCGCTGCTTGCGGCCCGTGACTTCGTGGACCTGGTACTGCGCCACGCGGGCCGCGAGTCCGACATCGGCGTCCTGCAGATGCTGCACGCCTGGGCCAACTCGGCCCTGACGCACTACGCGGCACCTCAGTGGCGCTCCGTCGGAGGTCCCCTCCTCGCGGAGGGCGCCCTGCGCGAGCTGCGCCGGGCGGAGCCGGGCAGCGAACACCAGCTGGCATGGGCGCGCTTCTTCGCCTCGGCGGCCTCGACGGAGGCCGACTTCGGACTCCTGAAGGCCCTCCTGGACGGCACCGAGAAGATCGACGGCCTGGAGGTGGACCAGGAGCTGCGCTGGTCCTTCCTGGAACCGCTGACCGCGCACGGCGTCGCCGACGAGTCGACGCTGGCGGAGGAGTTGGCCCGCGACGACACCGCGTCCGGCAAGCGCCACCAGGTCCGCTGCCTCGCCGCCCGCCCCTCGGCGGCGGTCAAGGCACAGGCGTGGGCGCAGGTGGTGGAGTCCGACGCGCTGTCCAACGCGCTGGTGGAGGCGACGATCGCGGGCTTCGCCCAGCCGACGCAGCGGGAGCTGCTGACGCCGTACGCGGAGAAGTACTTCGCGGCGATCGAGCGCGTATGGACCGAGCGGTCGATCCAGATCGCCATGCACGTGGTCAGCGGCTTCTTCCCCGCCTTCCCCGAGGACGGGCAGGCGACGCTGGACGCGACGGACGCGTGGCTGTCGTCCCACGAGGACGCGGCGCCCGCACTCCGCCGACTGGTGCTGGAGGCACGGGACGACCTGGCGCGGGGGCTGCGCGGACAGGCGTGCGACGCGGAAGCCGGGTGAAGGCCGGTTACGAGGTTGACCTCTGGCCTGAACTTCGGCCTTCGGTGACCGTTACGAAATTCAGGCAGTAAGAGCCGTAACCCCTGGTCCACCCCCGAACGGACCAGGGGTTTTCGGCATCCGAACACCCGTCCTTTAGTACGGAGTTGTCCGCGTTCGCCGACGAGCGTGTAACAGCGGTTAAGGGCGGCACGGGGCCCGGGAACCTCCGCACCATGACCCACAACACCCCGCTCTCCCCCCGCCCCCTGCACGACCTGGCCGACGTCCGCCACCGCGTGGTGACGACGGCACAACTGCGAGCACGCGGCCTCTCGACCGCCGACCTGAACACGAAGTGCCGCCCGGGCGGCCCCTGGCAACAACTCCTCCCCGGCGTCCACCTCCTCCACCCCGGCCCGCCCACCAGCGAGGAGCGCCTGCACGCGGTCCTGCTGTACGCGGCCCGCGCGTCGGCGGCCGTCCCGACCCAACCGGGCCCGTCGGCCACCCCCCACCCTCCCTACCTCGACGCCATGATCACGGGCCTGGCGGCCCTCACCCTCCACGGCTTCGCCGCCACACCCCCCCTCACCTCCCTCGACCACGTCGACGTCCTGGTCCCCCGCCTGCGCCGACTGCGCACGACGGGCTGCGCCCGCGTCGTGCGCGCCTCCACCCTCCCCGCCCCCGAACTGGTCACCGGCCTCCCGGTCGCCCCCGTCCCCCGCGCCCTCGCCGACGCGGTGGCGGACCTGACGGACGCGAACGCCGTACGCCGCCTGCTCACGGAGGCGGTACGGGGCGGCCACTGCGACCCGGCCTCGGTGGTCCGCGAACTGACCCAGGCCAGGCTCCTGAGCCGCCCGCACGTGGTGGACGCGGTCGACTCCCTGCTGGCCGAGGGCCGGGCCATCGCCGAGGACCGCCTCTACGCCATGGTCAACGCGTACGGCCTCCCCGACCCCGTCTGGAACGTCGACCTCCGCCTCCCCGGCGGCCCCCACCTCGGCGGCCTCGACGCCTACTGGCCCGACCACGCCGTGGCGGTCGAGCTGGACACCCGCGCCCCGCGCCAGGACGAGGACGCGACGTGGTCGGAGTACGCCCGCAAGCGCGAGCACCTGGAGCGGCTCGGCATCACGGTCGTCCACATCACCCCCCGCAAGCTCCGGGACGCGATGGAGCAACAGGCGGCGGTGATCCGCACGGCCCTGATGGCGGCGGCGGACCGCGACCCGGCCGCGTACGTGGTGGTGCTGCCCCGGTAGTGACGGACCGGATCGGCACGACCAGGAGGGGAGCGGAGGGGCCGCGGGTGCGCATACTCACCGGCGGCCCCTCTTCGTGCCCTGGGTTTCAGGGGTTGCCGTGGCTTTCGGGGGCCGCCCGCTTCTTTGCCAGGGTCGTGCTTCCACGACCCGGCCTCAAGGGCGCTCCGCTATCGCTCCGCGTCGCCTTCGGCGATGGCCCTGCGGGCCACCCTTGACCCCGGCCCGCTCCAGCACGGGTAAGAAGCGAGCGGACGGCCCGGAAAGACGGGGGCCCAGGCCAGTTATCCCTTCGGGTGGGTTCCGGGTGGGCGTTGGCTGGGGGCGCGTCGGCGCCTCGCCAGCACGCCGGGTGGGCTTAGCGGCTATGGGTGGGTGGGTGGAGGGGCGCAGGAGTGGAGGGAGGGGTGGAGGGATGGACGTCCTCTGGTGTCACACCGGCCTCATGAGTGAGCCCCGAGAGGGTGAGTGGCGCCTTTGGCTCACAGCCTGCCTGACCTCCCTCCTGCCCCACAGGCCTGCGTCTTCCCTGGTCAGAAGCCTGTGGGTCAAACAGGCCAGTCATGCTCCGAGGCCCTGTCTCCTGGGGCCAGTGAGGCTGATGTGATACCAGAGGTCCTCCATCCCTCCGCCCCTCCACCCACCGGCCCGAAAGCCGCTAAACCCACCCGGCGTGCTGGCGAGGCGCCGACGCGCCCCATACCCCGGCCGACAGCTCAGCCCACCCAAGGGACCGACAGACCTGGGCCACCCATCCCTCCGGGCCGCCCGCTCGCTTCTCACCCGTGCTGGAGCGTGCCGGGGTCAAGGGTCGGCCGCAGGCCGATCGCCGAAGGCGACGCGACCGCAGGGAGCGCCCTTGAGGCCGGGCCGAGGAAGCACGACCCTGGCAAAGAAGCGGGCGGCCCCCACGGTCACTTGGGAACCGGCGGTTCGGCGGCCAACCGTGCCCGTACCGTCTTGCCGGCGTCCTGTCGCAGGAACCAGTCCAGTTCGGCGGCGATCTGCGATACGACCAGCAGGCCTCTACCGAACTCCGCGTCCTCGCCGGGTTCCTTGTCGACCGTGGGGAACGTCAGGATCGGGTCCGACACGTCGACGATCAAGTCCTCGCCCCCCTCCCCCGTTCGCAGGCCGAGGTGCAGTTCGTGGCCGGGGAGTCGTCCGTGCCGTACGGCGTTGGCGACCAGTTCGGAGGTGACCAGGACGGCGTCATCGATGTCGCCGGGCCACCGCCACATCGTGAGCCGACGGCGGGTGTGGAGGCGGGCGAGGCGGATGCTGCGGGGAGTCATGGGGTAGCCCATCGACCAGGCGTGCATGAGAGGGCCTTTCGGGGAGAGGGTGCCTGCTCAACCCCCGTGACGGGGCCCGGCATTCGACTTCAATCGAAAGTCGCCTGATTAATCAGTGCAGGGCGAAATGGACTATGCCCGGAGTTGCGCAATCGTCTGCGCGGAGCGCACACGCCCTGTCACACTCTGCACACGGCACAGGGAACACGGCACTGAAGCACGAAGGCGGTGCGCATGGCAGCGAAGCGTGGACGGACGGCTCAGCGACTCGAACTGGGCCTGCAACTGCGCCAGCTACGAGAGAACTGCGGGCTGGGCGACCGAGGAGGTGGGTTCACCCGCAGGCAGGCGGTGGTGGGACTGCGCATCTCCGAGGCGTCGTTGCAGCGGATCGAGTCGGGCAACCTCAACTTCCGCAATGTAGGGGATCTGCGGAAGCTGCTGGACAAGTACGGGGTGACCGACGAGACAGTGATCGAGTCGCTGATCAACCTCAATCGTGAGTCCGACCAACAGGACTGGCTGACCCAGTATCGAGGGCTCATGCCTGCGGGTATGCCAGGGTTCGTCGGGCTGGAGCCTGAGGCACGCGCGATGAAGGCGTACCACCCGACGCTGGTCTACGGCCTGCTCCAGAGCGAACGGTACGCACGTGCCCTGCACGAAGTGCAGAAGCCCATCGAGGAGTACACCTCGGAAAGCATCCGAAGTAGCGTGGAGCTACGAATGAAACGCCAGGAGGTCCTCACCCGCGACAACCCCGTCAAGCTGCACGTCATCCTCGGAGAAGCCGCCTTGCGATACCCGGTCGGCGGCGACGAAGTGATGCGCGAGCAGTCCGTGCGGATCGGGGAGATGTCGGCGTGGGACCACGTCACCGTCCAAGTGCTGCCATTCCGGCCGAGCTATCGCTCGATCAACGACTTCGCGATCCTGGACTTCGGGAGCGACCTGCCACCCCGGGTCCAGACGGACAGCGCTTGGGGGTCGGTCTCCACCTCCGACAAACCCCGTGAAGTCGACCGGTTCACTCGCCGATTCGATGCCATGGCAGCCTCCGCACTACCGCCTGATGACACCCCCGCTTTCCTACAACGACTACAAAGAGAGCTGTAGGTCATGCCCGTACACCTCGTCGGCCCCGCGCTCATCCCCGAAGACGCCTGGTTCAAGTCCTCGTACAGCGACGCCATGCAGAACTGCCTCGAAGCCGCCTGGTTCAAGTCCTCCTACAGTGACCCGGGTCAGAACTGTCTCAAGGCCGCCCCTCTTCCCCAGGCCATAGCCATAGCCATCCGCGACTCCAAATCCCCCACCACCCCCGCCCTCCTCCTCCCCACCCCGGCCTGGTCCGCCTTCATCGCGTACGTAGGCCAGGAGGAAAGGTAGGCCCGGCGGTGCTCAGCGGCCGTCGGTCGGGCAGAACTCCGCCTCCACAACGGCCGCGGTGTCCCCCGCCCAGTCCCCGTTGAAATTGACGGCAAGGGTGTGGCGGCCGTCGGGCGTGGTGACCGCGTCGGACAGGGAGCCGTAGATGCCGCCGGGGTGGCCCCAGACGTGGACCCCGCAGCTCAGCTCGCGGTCCATGATGCCGAGGCCGTAGGCGACGTTCGGGGTGGCGGTGCCGACGGGGACCGTGGCCTTCATGGCCTTCAGTTGGGCCGGGGGGAGCAGCTTGCCGCGCAGGAGGGCGGCGTAGAAGCGGTTGAGGTCGGCGGAGTCGGAGATCATCTCGCCCGCCGCCCCGGCGATGGAGGGGTGGAAGCGGGTGACGTCGTACGTGGGTCCGGTCGTCGTCTCCGCGAGCTTGCTGTAGGCGCGGGCGCTGGGGCGGGGCACGTCGACGCGGGTGCCGGGGACGGACGTGGCGGTGAGGTGGAGGGGGCGGATGATGCGGGCGTGGACCTCGTCGCCGTAGGGGCGGCCGGTGACGGCCTCGATGACCATTCCGGCGAGGAGGTAGTTGGTGTTGCTGTAGGTCCAGCCGCCGCCCGGGGTGAACTCGGGTTCGTGGCGCATGGCGACGGCGACCAGGTCCGACGGGGTGTGGGCGCGGTGGCGGTTCTCGCGGAAGCCGTCCGCCGTGAAGTGGGCGCGGAGGAAGTCGGGGTCGTTGGTGTAGTCGAAGAGGCCGCTGGTGTGGTTGAGGAGCTGGCGGAGGGTGATGGCGCGGCCGTCGTTGCCGTTGCCGTGGACGACGCCCGGTAGCCAGCGGTCCACCGGGTCGTCGAGGGAGAGGCGCCCCTCGGCCTCCAGTTGGAGGACGACCGTGGCCACGAAGGTCTTGGTGACGCTGCCGACGCGGTAGCGGTCGGCGGGGGTGCGCGGCTGGCCGGTGCGCAGATCGGCGACGCCCGCGGTGGTGGACCAGCGGCCGTGGGTGTCCCGGGCGGTCAGGGTGACGCCGGGGACGCCGTCCTTGACGGCGGCCCGCACCGCTTCGCGGGTGGCGTGGTGGTCGGCGGGGGCGGCGGTGGCCGTACCGGTCAGGGCGACGGCGAGCGCGGTGAGGGCCGCCGCCGTGAGGGTCGTGGATACCCGTGTCTGTGTCGTCATGTGCTGCGAGACCCGGTGGGTGGGGTGCGGGTTGCGAGGGTATCGGCCGGTTGGGTGAGCGTCAGCCCTTTCGCAGGAGCAGTTCGGTGTTGCGGTCGGTTCGGCCGCCCGCCTGGTCCGACAGACCACCCGCGCGGTTGAGGGACAGTTCACGATAGAGGGCGGCGAGACCGGTCTGTGACAGGTCGGCGAAGTCGGTGCGGTGCGGGGCGGCGGACTCGATGAGGGTGGTGTGCAGGGAGAGGGTGCCGTCCCTGTTGTCGGACAGCTCGATGACCCGGGCGAGCTGGGGGAAGTCGACGTGGGAGGCGGTGGATATCTCCCAGAAGGAGTGTCCGCCCGGTGTGGTGTGGGGCGTGATCGCGTTGCGGTGGATGTGGCCGTTGATCCAGGCGAGGACGTTGCGGTGGCGGCCGAGGGCGGCGAGGACCTCGTCGCCGTTGTGGCGGCGCTCGGTGGGGCGGGCCGGGTCGGGGCGGGTGTTGTCCATGGTCTTGCTGGTGTGGTGGCTGAAGACGATGGCGTAGGAGTCGGCGTTGTCGCGCAGGGTGCGCTCCAGCCAGCGGAGCTGGGCGGTGCCGAGGGAGCCTTGGTAGTGGCCGCCGGGGTCGGTGGTGTCGAGGCTGATGCCGATGACGTCGTCGGCGACGCGGAAGCTGTAGTACTGGGTGCGGGCCTCGGCGTTGGCGGTGGAGTAGCCGTGGCCGACCGGGCCCGGGCCGGTGTGCGCCGGGTCGAGGTGGGCCCGCACGTACTCCGCGGCGGTGAAGGGGGCGCGGCGCTCGTCCGGGGTGACGGGGCGCATCTCGCGGGCGTGGGCCTTGAGCAGGTCGCGGAACTGGACGCCCAGTGGGTCGGTGGCGGCCTTGAGGGCGGCTTGCAGCTTCTTCGCCTCGGTCGCGGGCAGGCTCATCAGCTTCCGCCCGCCGACGGCGAACTCCGCGAGGTACGGGTCGCCGTGGCCGTAGCAGCCCAGGGGCATGGCGTCGTGGTTGCCGACGGTCGAGTACCAGGGGAGGTTGAGGCCGGGGCTGCGGACCTCGCGGGTGGCGGCGGTGAGGAAGCCGTCCAGGTGCGGGAAGCCGGACTGCTTGTCGGCGTCGCGGACGGGTGAGTCGGGCTGCCAGTACTGCTTGATGCCGCTGTTCTGGACGCCTTCGTAGTGGCGGGGGTCGCCGGAGTCGGGGCGGACGCGGCCACCGCTCATGACGGTGAGGTACCACTCCAGCTCGGTCTTCGCGTTGTTGTCGGTGTTGTCGCCGGTGGTGATGGCGAAGTGGAGCGGCGCGCCGGTGGCGGGGGCGCCCCGCAGGCCGTTGATCCGCTCGACGAGGGAGACGGCGCCCTGCACGGTGAGCGCCTCCTGGGGCCGCCAGGCCCTGGGGTCGTGGGAACGCAGGAACTCCAGCCGCATCGGGTGCTGGGCGTCGATGATGTGCAGATCGCTGAGCTGTACGAAGGCGGCGAGGACGGTGCGCCGGTCCTCGCGGCCGGACTGGGGGGCGGCCAGCTCGCCGCGGACCACGCGCTGCCAGCCGGGGCCTTGCCCGAGGCGCCGGTAGCCGGAGTCGCCGCGCGGGGTGGCGACGGTGGTGAGGGTGGTGCCGCGGGTGTAGGGGGCGAGGGGTGCGACGGGTGCTTGGCGGGAGTTGGCGACCGGCGCCTCGGCGGCTGCCGCCGCCTCGCTCTCCGTCGGCCGCAGGGTGTAGCCGACCCCCGCGGACAGGGTCACGGCTGTGGCGGTGGCGAGGAGGGCACGGCGGTTGACGGCAGGTCCGTTGGCGACAGAGCGTAGGCGCGGCATGCGCGGTCCCCTCGAGTGCGAACGCGTCGGCAGTGGTCACGGACGACGCTCGCGATCGCGAACGGCCCGCTCGTACTGGATGCTTGGCACCGGGAGTGGCCTGCGCGTAAACAGCGCGGCAACGCGTGACGCCGATCGCTGTACGTGGATCTCGGGCAGGTCCGCGCGTTTGCGGGTGCTCTTTCTCCGGCCCGGAAAAGGTCACTCAGCGTTCATGTACGGGGGAAGGACCGCCCTCTCCCCCGCCACAGCCCCAGCCCCACGTCCACCAGCCCCACCCGCCGCAGCGACGGGACGTCCGTGAGGTCGTGCCACGCGGCCATGTCCGTGGAGCCGCCGATCTCGTGGCGGAGTTCGCCGCCGGTGACGTGGCCCTCGTAGAGGAGGCGGACGGAGTGGTGGTCGATGGCGGGGCGCAGGTGGCGGCGTGGGGTGGGGCGGCGGAGGGAGTCGACGCCGAGGAGACCGGTCACCTCGATGTGGTAGCCGGTCTCCTCGTTGACCTCGCGGCGGACGGTGTCGTAGGGGTCCTCGCCGTGTTCCATGCCGCCGCCCGGCAGGACCCACTCGTGGCCGCCGCCCGCCGCCGGTGAGCGGGCGAGGAGGAGTTGGCCTTGGCGGACGCATATGGCGTAGGCCGCCACCCGCAACGTCTTGCGCACACTGCGGACGCTAGCGCCCGGACTCCGGGTTGGCAGGGGAGAACTGGGGCGCCGACCAGCGGAGCGGAACCGCCGAGGGGGTTTCGATGGCTTTTGTGAGGGTGAAGCGGATCGTTCGGTCGCCGTTCGCCGTGAAGTACGTCTCCGCCTCGCCCGTCAGCTGCAGCGTCGTACCGGTCGTCCAGTCGAGGAACAGGATGCCCGCCCGTGGGTCGGCGGCCAGGTTGCCCAGGGTCAGGAACATGGAGTTGCCCGGGTAGTCGGGCCAGGTGAGTTCGCGGGGCGACGCGGCCCGGACGAAGCCCGGGTTGCCGCCCCGGTGGCTGGCGTCCGCGCCGGTCTCGTGGACGGTGGCCAGGAAGAACGTGTCCGATGCCGCGATGAAGGCGCGCTGTCGTGGTGACAGTCGGGTGCTCACCTCCGGCCTGCCCGGGGTGCGTGTGGGGTCCTCCTCGTAGGTGTCTCTCTTCTGGAGGTACTTCGGGCAGTTGGAGAAGACCTTCTCCGCCCGCACCGCGAAGCCTTCCGGTGTCGGTCGCGCGCGGCCGTTCAGGCGCATGCGGCGGCGGGTGCGGGGGTCCAGGGCGATGGTGCCGACGGGGGTGCCGGGGGTCGCCAGTGCCGCGCGCAACGGGTCCGTGGGGGCCAGAGCCGTCCGCACCGCGATCTGGTCGGGGCCCGTCGCGCGGACGAAGCCCGGGGTGTCCGCGAGCACCGACGACCAGACCTCGCCCGTCGTCGGGTCCGCCGCGCCGAGGACCAGGAAGGGCTGGCGCTCCAGGAAGGCCGCCGCCACCGGCTTGATGCCCGGGCCGATCGAGCGGCCCACGTGGTCGGCCAGCTCGCGGACGCCCACGCGGTCCTGCACCGCGCGGGAGCCCTCGTGGTAGGTCGTGGTCGTCATGGTGTGCGCTCCTAGAAGAAACCGCAGGTCGGGGCCGCGCCACTCGGTGCCGGGGCCTCTTGCGCGCCGCTCGGCGCCGAGATCTCCACCCGCGTGCCGTCCGGGTCGTGGAAGAAGATGCCGCCCGACGCCGCGCCCTCGGCGTGCGCCACGACGCCCTCGTGGGCGAAGGTCGCGCCGGACGCGCGCAGAGCCTGTTCGTACGTCCTGACCTGGTCGATCGAGTCCACCTCCAGGGCGAGGTGGTGCAGGCCCGCGCGGGTGGCGTCGTACGTCCCCTCCGCCTGCTGCCAGAGCGTGAGCACCAGCTTCTCGCCGTCGCCCAGGAAGGCGTACCGGCGGCCTTCCTCCTTGCCCTCGCCGATCAGCACGAAGCCGAGGACGTCCCGGTAGAAGGCGAGGGAGCGGGTGATGTCGGTGACGTTCAGGCCGATGTGGCCGGTGCGGAGGCGGGTCATGGCTGGTCCCTTCGTGATCGGATGACTGCTCTAACCGTTGATCTCGACATTAAAGGTTAGATGAGGCGTGCGTCAACCTGTCACGTACTCTTCAGTGGTTAGTGCGTACGGAAGGAGTCGCCCCCATGTCCCCCCACGACCCCCGCCCTCTCACCGGCGAGCCCCTCTCCCTCGATCTCCTCAACACCCGTTGGATCGAGGACGGGCGCCCGCGGGACCTGCTCGGCGATGTCGACGGGCTCGGGGTCTGGCTGCACGCCAACGGGCTCGACGACGGGCGGTTCGTCGCCGACGACCTCACCCTGCGGCGGACGCTCCAGGCGCGGGACGCGCTGTTGGCCGTGGTGGACGGGTCGCTGGAGGAGGGGGCCGCGCGGGTGGACGCCGTGCTGGGGGAAGGGCGGATTCGCGCCACTCTCACGACCGCGGGCGGCGGGGAGCGTGCCGAGTTCGCGGACGCCTCCTGGGGGCCCGGGTGGCTCGCCGCCCGGAACTACCTGGAGCTGCTCGCCACCGCGCCGGACCGGATCCGGCACTGTGCGCACGAGGCCTGTGTCCTGCACTTCTTCGACACCTCGCGGAACGGGACCCGCCGCTGGTGCTCCATGGCCGCCTGCGGGAACCGGGCCAAGGCGTCACGGCACTACGCCCGCAGCAAGGACAGCTGACCCCCGGCGGGAAGGGGGGTAATCGGGGGCATACGCCGCCCGTCGCCGCATAGCGCACCGGGGGTTTTCCCCATACATCTGTTTCGGTTCGGTCAACTCCTCCCATAAAGCGATCCCTTGAGTAAGGGTGAGCGGTCGTCCGGCATCGCATTCCGGACGCCCACGCTCGCTCCTTTACCTCCAAGGGATGCCGATGACCCACACCCCCCAGCGGGAACCGATACCGGGCGCCAGACGCGTGGCCCGCATCGCCGTGGCCGCAGGTCTGGTCGCCGCGCTCGGCGCGGCCGGGCCGATACCGATGGCCATGGCCGTCGGGGCCGACGACGCGCCCGCCGCCGCCGACCCCGGCGTCAAGGCGGCCCACGACAAGCTCGGTTCCAACGACGCCGAACTGCTCGCCGAGGCCAAGGCGGGCGGCGACAAGTCGGTCACGATGATGATCGCGACCGCGCCCGGCCAGACCGAGCAGGTCGCCGAGCAGCTCGACTCGGTCAAGGGCGGCCTGGTGGGCCGTACCTACGACAAGCTCGGCTATGTCCGGGCCACCGTGCCGACCGGCCAGGCGGACGCGGCCATCGCGGCGGCGGCCAAGCTGCGTTCCGTGCACGGCATCGACCTGCGGGAGGAGATCCCGCTGGACGACCCGACCCCCGCCGGGGACCGGGCCAAGGGGGCGGACAGGGCGCCCACCGCGGGCAGCTACCCCGCGCCCGGCAGGAAGACCCCGGCCGAGAACCCGTACAACCCCTCCTTCGAGACCGGCGCCGTCGACTTCGTCGAGGACCACCCGAAGGCGGACGGCCGGGGCATCACCATCGGCATCCTGGACTCCGGGGTCGACCTCGGGCACCCCGCGCTCCAGAAGACGACGACCGGTGAGCGGAAGATCGTCGACTGGGTGACCGCGACGGACCCGGTCGCCGACGGTGACGGTACCTGGCGGCGTATGACCACCTCGGTCTCCGGGCCGACGTTCTCGATCACGACCACCGCGCTGGGCACGGAGACCTTCAAGGCGCCCGAGGGGGCCTACAAGTTCCAGTACTTCTCCGAGTCCGCCACCACCGGTGGCGACATGGCGGGCGACCTCAACCGCGACGGGGACACCACCGACGTCTGGGGCGTGCTGTACGACGCCGCCGCGGGCACCGTGCGCGTCGACCTCGACGACGACCTCGACTTCACCGACGACGAGGCCATGAAGCCGTACAAGGACGGCTTCCAGACCGGGTACTTCGGGACCGACGACCCGGCCACCGCCATCGCCGAGCGGATTCCGTTCGTCGTCGAGATCCGCAAGGACGTCGTCTACAACGCCGCCGGTGCCAAGGCCGACTACGTCAGCATCGGCGTGATCGAGGGCTCGCACGGCACGCACGTCGCCGGTATCACCGCCGCCAACGGGCTGTTCGGCGGCGAGATGAACGGTGCCGCGCCCGGCGCCAAGCTGGTCTCCTCGCGCGCCTGCACCTGGAGCGGCGGCTGCACCAACGTCGCGCTCACCGAGGGCATGATCGACCTCGTCGTCAACCGCGGCGTCGACATCGTCAACATGTCGATCGGCGGCCTGCCCGCGCTGAACGACGGCAACAACGTGCGCGCGAAGCTGTACACGCGGCTCATCGACGAGTACGGCGTGCAGCTGGTCGTCTCCGCCGGTAACTCCGGGCCCGGCGCCAACACCATCGGCGACCCGTCCCTCGCGGACAAGGTGATCTCCGTCGGCGCCACCATCTCCAAGGAGACCTGGGCCGCCAACTACGGCTCCGCGGTGGAGAAGCCGTACGCCATGATGCCGTTCTCCTCGCGCGGTCCGCGTGAGGACGGCGGGTTCACGCCGACGCTCTCCGCGCCCGGCGCCGCGATCAACACCACCCAGACCTGGTCGCCCGGCGGCCCGGTCGCCGAGGCGGGCTACAGCCTGCCGCCCGGCTACTCCATGCTCCAGGGCACCTCGATGGCCTCCCCGCAGGCCGCCGGTGCCTCCGCGCTGCTGCTGTCCGCGGCCAAGCGCAAGGGCATCGAGCTGACCCCGGCCACCCTGCGCACCGCGCTGACCTCGACCGCCGAGCACATCCCCGGCGTCCAGGCCTACGAGGAGGGCGCGGGCCTCATCGACATCGAGGACGCCTGGGACGCCGTCCTGGACGGCGCCACCGCGCACACGTACACCGTGAAGGCGCCGGTGGACACCGCCATCGAGCAGTACCTGGAGACGCCCGGCTACGGCACCGGCGTCTACGACCGCGAGGGCGGCCTGAAGGCCGGGCAGAAGAAGACGTACGACATCACCCTCACCCGTACCTCCGGCGCCGACCGTGCCATCCGGCACGACCTGGACTTGGAGAACAACGCGGCCGGTACCTTCCGGATCGTCGGCTCCGACGAGGTCGCGCTGCCGCTGAACAAGCCGGTGACGGTGAAGGTGCAGGCCGCGCCGAGGTCCGCCGGGCTCAAGAGCGTGATCCTGGAGGTCGACGACCCGCGTACCGAGGGCGTGGACAAGCAGGTCCTCAACACGGTCGTGGTGTCCGAGCCGCTGAACCACACCTACTCGACGTCCGGTTCGGTGCAGCGCAACAGCACCAAGTCGTACTTCGTGACCGTCCCCGAGGGCGCCAAGACCCTCGAGGTCGCGATCGGCGGACTGAAGGGCAAGAGCCAGACGCGGTTCATCTCCCTGCACCCGTACGGCGTCCCGGTCGACAACACCTCGACCCCGTACTGCTACAACAACTACCTCGACGGCAACGGCTGCAAGCCCGACGTGCGCGCGTACGCCGACCCGCAGCCCGGCGTCTGGGAGATCGAGGTCGAGTCGCGCCGTACGTCGCCGCTGCTCGACAACCCGTACACCCTCGACGTCACCATCCTCGGCGCGGTCTTCGACCCGGCGACGGTGACCGTGCCCGAGGTCAAGGTGGGCACCCCGGCCACCGCGTCCTGGACGGTGACCAACCAGGGCGCCGCGATCGACGGCAGGCTGGCGGGCGGTCCGCTGGGCTCCGCCAAGAGCGAGCGCCCGACCATCGCGCAGGGCCAGACCGTGACCACCACGGTCCAGGTGCCCGAGGGCGCCACCTCCCTGGACGTGGCCATCGGCAACGTCTCCGACGCCGGTGCCGACCTCGACCTGACGGTCCGGGACAGCAGCGGCGCGGTCGTCGCCGAGGACGCCGACGGTGACTCCGAGGAGTCGGTGTCCATTCCGGCCCCGGCCGCCGGTACGTACACCGTCCAGGTCTACGGGTACGGCGTGCCGACCGGCTCCACCGCCTACGACTACCGGGACGTCTTCTACTCCGCCGCCCTCGGCACCGTCACCGTCGACGAGTCGCCGGTGAAGCTGGGCACGGGTGCGACGACGACCGTCACCGGCAGCGTCACGGCCGCCGCCGAGGCCCCCGCCGGGCGGGAGTTCTTCGGGCAGGTCCAGTTGCTCAACGCGCGCGGCACGGTCGCGGGCGTGGGCAATGTGAAGATCGAGAAGGTCACGCCGTAACGCGGCGGTACGGCCTTGGGGCGGGCGTCCTGTGCGGGCGCCCGCCCCTTTCCCGTATCTCCTACTCGCAGTCGATCGTGCGGGAGTCCGGCAGTGCCGCCGTGATCCACGAGCGGTGGTCGGCGATGTCCCGCTCGTCGACGGCCCACATGTCGGGCTCGGCGGCGCCCTTGGGGATGCCGAGCAGTACGTGCTGGCCCTCCCGCAGGCGGGGGTCCACGGCCTCGTCCATGGTGAACGTGGTCTCGTCCGGGCCCCTGTCCGGTTTGTAGGAGCGGGTCACGCTCAGGGTGATGCGGTCCTTGCCCGTCCCGGGCACCGGCAGGACCTCGGTGACCGTGCCCTCGACGACCAGTCGGGCGCAGGCCAGGTAACCGGCCTGGGACTGGGACGCCGCCTCCTCGTCCCCTCCGGCGTCGCCCTTCGAACCGCTGTCGGCCACGCCGCTCCCGGCGCTGTCGTCCGCGCCGCCGCCCGGTGCCTGTACGACCAGCCAGCCCAGGCCCGCGAGGAGACCGGCCGCGCAGGCCACCGCCGCGACACGCAGGGCGAGGACGAAGGGGCGGCGGCGGTTCCGTGGCCGCCCGGGGACGGGGGCGGGGGCGGGGGCCGGGGCGGGGGCGGGGGCGGGGGCGGGGGCCGGGGACGGCTGTGGGGCCGTCGACTCGGTGAGGGTCCGGGCGACGATGTCCAGTTGCTCCCGCAACACCGCCACGTCGGCCGACGCCGACCGGTACGCGGCCATGAAGGCGGCGTCCTCGCGGGCGCCGTCCGGCAGCGGTTCGTCGGTGAGCACGGCCAGCAGGGCGTCGAGGGCCGGGTCCCCACGACCGTCGGAGCCGTCGGAGCCGTCGTAGCCGTCGTGTTCGACGGACACGTCACACCACCTCGTCCTCGTGCAGCCGGGTGCGCAGCGCCCGGACCGCGGTGTGCAGCCTGCTCTTGACCGTGCCCTCCGGGATGCCGAGTTCCTCGGCTATGGAGCGCACCGGCAGATCGGCGTAGAAGCGCAGGACGACGACCTGCCGCTGGGCGTCGGGCAGTTCGTCCAGGCCCTGCGCGACGGCGACGGAGAGCACGCTGGTGTCCTCGCCGGAGGGGTGCTCCAACTGGCGCAGCGAGGCGAGGCGTTCGCCGATGCGCTCCTGCCGCCGCTTGGCGCGGTGCCAGTCGACGGCGAGGTTGGAGGCGACCACGGCCGCCCACGCCGAGACGTCGCGCGGCGCCTCCCGCCCGCTCGCCGCCCGTTCCAGCAGCCGTAGACGAACCTGCTGTACCCCGTCCAGCAGGTCCGCCTGCGGCACTCCGCCCAGCGCGAGCACCGCCCGCACCCGGCGCTCCTGAACAGCGTCCAGCGGGTCGTCCGCGGTACGGTCCGCCCCGTGCCCGCGTTCCGCCCCCTGGCCGCGACGCGCCTTTCTGCGCAGCACAGCCACCCCTCTCCTCGCCGCGTTTCCCCTATGACGCCGGGGCGGTCGGAAACGTTCGGCCGGGGCGGGCGGGAATCTCCGCGTCGCTCGAACCGCGGTCCCCGACCCACCCGCCGGGCCATGCCGGAGGGATGATCTCCACTTCTTCCGACCATCGACTTCACGCCAGCTTCACTGTCACCATGTGCACCATGACGCACATCACCAAAGGCGCCAACACCCCTGTCCCCGCGGCTCCGCTGCGGGTAGTGGTCGGGCGGCGGAAGGTGCCGGGGGCTCCGGTCGTGGATGCCTCGGCGCTGCTGCTCGACGCGACGGGGAAGGTGCGTGGCGACGCCGACCTGGTCTTCTATAACCAGCCCGCCCATCCGTCCGGCGCCGTACGGCACTCCGGCACCGCCGAGGGCGACGGTCAGCTCGCCGAGTGGCTGGAGATAGACCTGCCGGGCGTCGAACCGGCCGTCCAGCGGGTGCTCATCGCCGGTTCCTGTGACGGCGGGGTCTTCGGGCAGGTGCCCGGGCTGTATGTGCAGACGCTGAGCGCCGCCGACGGCGCGGTGGTGGCGCACTACGCGGTGACCGACGCGACGACCGAGACGGCGTTCGTGCTCGGGGAGTTCTACCGGCGCGACGGGCAGTGGAAGTTCCGGGCGGTGGGGCAGGGCTACTCCTCCGGGCTCGCGGGGCTGGCGACGGACTTCGGGATCGTGGTGGGGGAGCCGGTGGACACGCCGGTGCCGACGCCCGTGCCGACGCCCGTGCCCCCGCCGGTCGGCGCGGTGGGGAAGGTGCCG
Source organism: Streptomyces sp. NPDC057877 (assembly GCF_042796855.1). Classification (NCBI taxonomy): domain Bacteria; kingdom Bacillati; phylum Actinomycetota; class Actinomycetes; order Kitasatosporales; family Streptomycetaceae; genus Streptomyces; species Streptomyces sp. NPDC057877. The sequence continues at coordinate 427,585 of NZ_JBHVMS010000004.1, read as the reverse complement.
ACGCCTCCCCCGCCGCCCACGGCTCCCGCCCCGGCGTTCACCCCGCCCGCGCCCCCGCCTCCCCCGGCGCCCGCGCCCGCACCCGCACCCGCACCCGCACCCGCACCCGCCGCCCCGCAGCCCTTCGGCCCCGACTTCCAGCCCTACACCCAGCGCGGCCGCGGCAACGGTGTCGTCTCCGTCACCGCGCCCCTCCCACCCGGGCACCCGGTGCTCGTGGAGGCCTGGCACCAGGGCTCCGGCTACTTCTCCGCCCACACCCTCAACCGCCGCAACAAGGACGACGAACTCCTCTTCAACAGCACCCTGCGCGACTTCCGTGGCCGCGCCCTCGCCTGGCCCCTGCGGGACCGCCCGCTGCGGCTGCGGATCGAGGCCGACAACGACTGGACGGTGCTGGTGCAGCCGCTGTCGGTGGCCCGCAGGCTGGACGCCGGGACACCGCTCCAGGGGTACGGCCCCGAGATCGTCGCGTACTACGGCACCGCGGCCGACCTGGACGTGGACTTCGCGGGCGACGAGGACGGCGGCGGCTACTTCGCGATCCGCGGCCGGGAGGCGGCGCGGCTGCCCGACCCGGACGAGTACGACCTGCTGGTCAACGACACCGACCCGTTCCGCCAGACCGTGCCGCTGTCCGACGGCCCGCTGCTGCTCGACATGGAGGCCGACGGCCCCTGGCGACTGGCCGCCCGCCCGCTCCCGGTGCTCGACCAGGCCGCCGCCCAGGCCGCCGGGGCGTACTCGGGCCGTGGCGCCAAGACGGTCACCCTGGTCAACCCGGCGCCGGGCCGCCCCGCGCTGCTGGAGTACGCGATCGGCGGCGACGGCGGCCTCTTCGGCCACCGGGTGAGCCTGCTCGACGAGTACGACGACGAGGAGGAGTTCCTCAAGGGCTCCCGGCACGGCGAGCACGGCCGTACCGTGATCTTCCGCAAGGGCGAGGCGCGGCTCCGGCTGAAGCTGGAGGACGTCGGCGACTGGAGCCTGCGGCTGCTGCCCGTCGAGCAGGCGCCCCCGCTCACCGGCCCGGCGGAGGGCCGGGGCAGCGCGGTGTTCCGCTACGACGGTCCGCCCGCGCTGCTCGGTCTGACCCGGACCAGCTCCGACGAGGAGGAACTGATCACCCAGACGATCCAGGCGGACGGCCGGGCGCGGATCTTGGCCGACACCTCGGGGCGGCGGCGCCCGGTGACCGGGCCGGTGTGGGTGTCGCACGCCGGGTACTGCTATGTCCAGGTCGCCACCTCCGACCGCACGGGCTGGCGGATCGAACCGGCACCGCTGTCCGGGGCGCCCGTGCTCGGGGCGCGGGTCGAGGGGCAGGGTTATGGAGTCGTACATCACACCGGGCCGGAGACCGACGTGATGCTCACCCATGAGCCGCGCGGCACGATCGACCTGCCGGTGCTCTGGGAACTGGACGAACGCCTGGAACCGGTGCGCCGGATCAGCACGAGTTCCGGTCTGCAGCGGGTTCCGGGCGGATATCTCCAGATCAGGACGGCGGGCCGGTGGACGCTCGAGCCACGCGGGTGAGGGGCGTAGCGTCTCGGATCCTGGGCAGGTCCGGCTGTGAGGTGCCTTAAGGATTGGACACATCGGCCGGGGTCCACCGCATGATGGAAAGGCCTCGGCCATCCGGCAGGCACACGCAGGTCACACAGGTCACACAGGTCACGCAGTCAGAGGTAGAGGGAGTCACCGTGAGGGTCGGAATCGTCGGAGCCACCGGTCAGGTCGGCACGGTCATGCGCAGGATCCTGGCCGAGCGGGACTTCCCGGTCGACGAGCTGCGGCTGTTCGCCTCGGCCCGTTCGGCGGGGACGGTCCTGGACGGCGTGACGGTGGAGGACGCGTCCACCGCCGACTACACCGGCCTGGACATCGTGCTGTTCTCGGCGGGCGGCGCCACCTCCAAGGCGCTGGCTGAGAAGGTCGCCGCGCAGGGCGCGGTCGTGATCGACAACTCCTCGGCGTGGCGCCGGGACCCGGATGTGCCGCTGGTGGTGGCCGAGGTCAACCCGCACGCCGTCGCGAGCCGCCCCAAGGGCATCATCGCCAACCCGAACTGCACCACGATGGCCGCGATGCCGGTGCTGAAGCCGCTGCACCAGGAGGCGGGGCTGCAGGCGCTGGTCGTCGCCACCTACCAGGCGGTGTCCGGTTCCGGTCTGGCCGGTGTCGAGGAGCTGTTCGAGCAGGTCACGAAGGTGGGCGAGGACGCGCCGAAGCTGGCCCACGACGGGTCGGCGGCGCACTTCCCGGAGCCGCACAAGTACGTCGCGCCGATCGCGTACAACGTGCTGCCGCTGGCGGGCTCGATCGTCGACGACGGTCTGCACGAGACCGACGAGGAGCAGAAGCTGCGCCACGAGTCCCGCAAGATCCTGGAGATCGACGGTCTGAAGGTCTCCGGCACCTGTGTCCGCGTGCCGGTCTTCACCGGCCACTCCCTCCAGGTCAACGCCCGTTTCGCGCGCCCGCTGAGCGTGGAGCGCGCCAAGGAGCTGCTCGCCGGTGCCCCCGGCGTGGCCCTGACGGACGTGCCGACCCCGCTCCAGGCCGCCGGTCAGGACCCGTCGTACGTCGGCCGCATCCGCGCGGACGAGACGGTCGACAACGGCCTCGCGCTGTTCGTCTCCAGCGACAACCTCCGCAAGGGCGCGGCCCTGAACGCCGTACAGGTCGCCGAGCTGGTGGCGGCGGAGCTGACCACGAAGGCGACGGGCGCCACCGCCCAGTAGGCGCGCGCACGAGCGGGGCGGTCACCGGACGCCGGTGACCGCCCTCCTCGTCTGCGCGTATCCCGTCAGCGGCAGGGCGTGGCGCGGTCGCCGGGTGGCGAGGGTGCCGCCCGCGAAGGCGCCGACGACGTCCGCGGCGCCGTAGCCGAGCAGGAGGGCGCCCACCGGGGCGGGGCCGCGGACGCGTCCCAGGCCCGGGCGGACGGAGGTGTACGCGGCGAAGCGGCCGGTGATCAGCGGGGCGACCGCGGGGAGCCCGCGCCGCAGCCTCCTGCCCTTCGAGGTGCACGCTGCCCCGCTCACGCTGTTCGGTTTCCGGCATCCGGAAGCACTCGCCGGGTGACGGCCGCCGTACCCCGAACCCGGGTGACGGCCGCCGCACCCCGAACCCGGGCTACGGCCGCCGTACCTCGTACAGGAAGCACCCGTACTCCACGGCCCGCACATGGACCAGCGCCACACCCGGCTCGGCGAACGCCTCGGCGAAGGCCGCGTCGAACCCGTCGGCGTCATCGACGAGCCGTCCGCCCAGGATGCGGCCGTCGGCGGAGTAGCGGCGGACGACGCGGTGGGCGTTGGTGAAGGGCAGGGCGTCACCGTCCGGGCCCGGACAGTCCTCCGCGTGGATGAAGACGGGGCCCTGTTCGTCGTACGCGCCGGGGTCGGCACCGTGCCCGGCGGCCCAGCGCCGCAGTGGGGCGTAGGAGACGAGGGCGATGTGCTCGCCGGGCGTGCTGCGGCGCAGGCAGCAGCGCAGGGGGGCGCCGCCCTCCGCGTCGGTCACCGGGACGAGGGGGCGTCCGGCGTCGTCGGCGGTGCGGAGTTCCTTGAGGACGGCGGGTTCGACGGGCCGTGCGGTGTAGGTGCTCATGCGCCCCAGCGTGGCCCGCTCGCGCCGCGTTCACCGGCGGGAATAGGACATCGCGTTCCGTGTGGGTCCCGTGGAAGGATGGCGTAACCGACACATAACGAGGAGATGACCGCGTGCCTGGCACAAACCTGACTCGCGAAGAGGCGCAGCAGCGGGCGAAGCTGCTCACCGTTGACTCGTACGAGATCGATCTCGACCTCTCCGGCGCGCAGGAGGGCGACACCTTCCGTTCCGTCACCACGGTCCGTTTCGACGTGGCCGGGAACGGCGGGGAGTCCTTCATCGACCTGGTGGCGCCGACGGTCCACGAGGTGACCCTCAACGGCGACGCGCTCGACCCCGCCGAGGTGTTCGAGGACTCGCGGATCGCGCTGCCGGGCCTGCTGGAGGGCCGTAACATCCTGCGCGTCGTGGCCGACTGCGCGTACACGAACACCGGTGAGGGCCTGCACAAGTTCGTCGACCCGGTCGACCAGCAGGCGTACCTGTACACGCAGTTCGAGGTGCCGGACGCGCGCCGGGTCTTCGCGTCCTTCGAGCAGCCGGACCTGAAGGCGACGTTCCAGTTCACCGTGCGGGCGCCGGAGGGCTGGACGGTCATCTCCAACTCGCCCACCCCGGAGCCGGTCGACTGCGTCTGGGAGTTCGAGCCGACGCCGCGGATCTCGACGTACATCACGGCGCTGATCGTGGGCCCGTACCACAGCGTGCACAGCGTCTACGAGAAGGACGGCCGGACCGTCCCGCTGGGCATCTACTGCCGCCCCTCGCTCGCCGAGTACCTCGACTCGGACGCCATCTTCGAGGTGACCCGGCAGGGCTTCGACTGGTTCCAGGAGAAGTTCGACTACGCCTACCCGTTCAAGAAGTACGACCAGCTGTTCGTGCCGGAGTTCAACGCGGGCGCGATGGAGAACGCGGGCGCGGTCACCTTCCGCGACCAGTACGTCTTCCGGTCCAAGGTGACCGACGCGGCGTACGAGATGCGCGCGGAGACGATCCTGCACGAGCTGGCCCACATGTGGTTCGGCGACCTGGTCACCATGGAGTGGTGGAACGACCTGTGGCTGAACGAGTCGTTCGCCACCTACACCTCCATCGCCTGCCAGGCCGCGGCCCCGGGGTCGCGCTGGCCGCACGCGTGGACGACGTTCGCCAACTCCATGAAGACGTGGGCCTACCGGCAGGACCAGTTGCCGTCCACCCACCCGATCATGGCCGAGATCCGCGACCTCGACGACGTGCTCGTCAACTTCGACGGCATCACGTACGCCAAGGGCGCCTCCGTCCTCAAGCAGCTCGTCTCGTACGTCGGTGAGGACGAGTTCTTCCGCGGCGTACAGGCGTACTTCAAGCGCCACGAGTACGGCAACACGCGCCTGAGCGACCTGCTGACCGCGCTGGAGGAGACGTCCGGCCGCGACCTGAAGACCTGGTCGGGGAAGTGGCTGGAGACGGCGGGCATCAACGTCCTGCGCCCCGAGATCGAGACGGACGCGGAGGGGACCATCACCTCCTTCGCCGTCCGCCAGGAGGCCCCCGCGCTCCCCGTGGGCGCCAAGGGCGAGCCGACGCTGCGCCCGCACCGGATCGCGGTCGGCTTCTACGACCGTGACGAGGCGACCGGCAAGCTGGTGCGCGTCGAGCGGGCCGAGTTGGACGTGGACGGGGAGCGGACGGCCGTGGACGGCCTCGTCGGCAAGCGCCGCCCGGCGGTCGTGCTGCTCAACGACGACGACCTGTCGTACGCGAAGGTCCGACTGGACGAGCAGTCGCTGGCGTACGTCACCGAGCACCTCGGCGACTTCGAGTCCTCCCTCCCCCGCGCGCTGTGCTGGGCGTCGGCGTGGGACATGACGCGGGACGCGGAGCTGGCCACCCGCGACTACCTCTCGCTGGTGCTGTCCGGCATCGGCAAGGAGTCCGACATCGGTGTCGTGCAGTCGCTCCAGCGGCAGGTGAAGCTGGCGATCGACCTGTACGCCGCCCCGGTGGGCCGCGAGGCGCTGCTCACCCGCTGGACCGACGCCACGCTGGCGCATCTGCGGGCGGCTGAGCCCGGTGGCGACCACCAGCTGGCCTGGGCGCGGGCGTTCGCGGCGACGGCCCGGACGCCGGAGCAGCTCGACCTGCTGGAGGGGCTGCTCGACGGCTCCCAGTCGGTCGAGGGCCTGGTCGTCGACACCGAGCTGCGGTGGGCGTTCGTGCAGCGGCTGGCCGCGGTCGGCCGGTTCGACGAGACGGAGATCGCGGGCGAGTACGAGCGGGACAGGACGGCGGCCGGTGAGCGCCACGCCGCGACGGCCCGCGCGGCGCGTCCGACGCCGGGCGCCAAGGCCGAGGCCTGGGCCTCCGTCGTCGAGTCGGACAAGCTGCCGAACGCGGTGCAGGAGGCGGTGATCTCCGGCTTCGTCCAGACCGACCAGCGGGAGCTGCTGGCGCCGTACACGGACAGGTTCTTCGACGCGGTCAAGGACGTCTGGGACTCCCGGTCCCATGAGATGGCGCAGCAGATCGCGGTCGGGCTGTATCCGTCGGTGCAGGTCGCCGAGGAGACGCTGACCAAGACGGACGCCTGGCTGGCGTCCGCGGAGCCGACTCCGGCGCTGCGGCGGCTGGTGTCGGAGTCGCGGGCGGGTGTCGAGCGGGCGCTGAAGGCGCAGGCGGCGGACGCGGCGGCGGAGTAGCCTCCGGCTGCTGGCTGACGGGCGCCCGGTGTCAGGGGGACACCGGGCGCCTTTCGCGTGCCTCGGGGAGCGGGCGCGGGTCGACGACGAGGGGCTGTGGCGCCTTCGCCGGGAGCTGTCCCACGACCGTCGCCCCGAAGGCGAGCGCCATGCCCGCCAGTTGCACCGGGGTGAGCGCCTGCCCGAGGGCGGCCCAGCCGACGACGGCGGCGGTCAGCGGGGAGAGGGGGCCGAGGAAGGTGACCTGGGTGGCGGTGAGGCGGCCGATGCCGCGGAACCAGAGCCAGTAGGCGACGGCCGTGTTGGCCAGCGCGAGGTAGAGGTAGCCGCCGACGGCCCGGCCGTCCAGCGCGGGCGGCGCGCCCTCGGCGAGGAAGGCGACCGGCGCGATCAGCAGGCCGCCCGCGGTGAGCTGCCAGGCGGTGAGGGCGAGCGGGCCGACGCCGTCGGGGCGGCCCCACTTCTTGGTGAGGACCGTTCCGGCGGACATCGACGCCGTGGAGGCCAGCGCCGCGAGCACGCCGAGGGCGTCCAGCGCCCCGGCCGCCCGCAGTACGACGAGACTGACCCCGAACGCCGCCACGACCCCGGTGAGCAGCGCCCGTACGGTGGGCCGCTGCCCCAGCAGCCCCGCGGACAGCCCGACCACGAGCAGCGGGCCCACGGATCCGACGACCGCCGCCATCCCTCCGGGCAGCCGGTACGCGGACAGGAACAGCAGCGGGAAGAACGCCCCGATGTTCAGCGCCCCGAGCACCGCCGCCTTCCCCCACCAGACGCCGCGCGGCAGCACCCGGGCGAACGCCAGCAGCAACAGCCCGGCGGGCAGGGCGCGCAGCATGCCGGTGAAGAGGGGGCGGTCGGGCGGGAGGAACTCGGTGGTGACGGCGTAGGTGGTGCCCCAGGAGACGGGGGCGAGGGCGGTGAGGAGGGTGAAGGCCAGGCGGTTGGGGGTGGTCGGGGGCGTCGGGGAGGTCATGGGCGCACACCTTTCGAGGTAGGCCAGCGCTGATTAGCTTAGTACTAAGCAAGTCACAGTCAAGCAACTCCCTTCCAAGCCACTTGCTTGCAAGGGACCGCCCGCCAGCGGATACTCCCCGCATGGACGCACAGGACCGGGACCCCGTCGACGCGATCATCGACCAGTGGGCGGCCGTACGCCCCGACCTCGACACCCGCGGGATGGAGGTCTTCGGCCGCGTCTACCGGCTCGCGCGCACGATGGGCGACCGGATGGAGAAGGCGTACGCCCGGTTCGGGATCTCCCGCGGTGAGTTCGACGTCCTGGCGACCCTGCGCCGCTCCGGGGAGCCGTACACCCTCTCCCCCCGCCAGCTCTCCGCCACCCTGATGCTCACCACCGGCGGCATGACCGGCCGCCTCGACAAACTCGAACGCGCGGACCTGCTGCGCCGCTCCCCCGACCCCCATGACCGCCGCGGCCTGAAGGTCACCCTCACCGAGCGGGGGCTGGCCGTGGTGGACGAGGCGGTGGGGGCGGGGCTCGCGCTCCAGACGGCGGCGCTGTCCGCCCTCACGCCCGAGAAGGCCGACCAACTGGCCGACCTGCTGCGGGAGTTGCTGGGCGCCACGGCAGCCGACTGACGGCTCCCGGTCAGGCGGTCAGCCGACGTGGGCCGTGAGCGCGGTGTCGATGTCCGTCGGGGCGGCGGAGTCGGACGCCCAGGCCACGTAGCCGTCGGGGCGGACGAGGACGGTCGTGCGGCGGGCGCTCGACCAGTGGGCCACGGTCAGCCGGTTGCGGCGGGCGGCGTTCCTGTCGTCGTAGGCGTCCGGTGTGATCAGGACGAAGCGCCCGCCGCGCAGCGCCTCGTAGAGGCGGGTGCCGTCGGCGAGGGCGACGTCGGGGACGCGGGTGCCGGTGAGGGCGTGGGAGCCGCGGGGGGCGGGGTAGCGGTAGCCGATGCCGGTGAGCTGGCCGAGCATCTTGCGGCGGGCCGGTGCCACGGTGTCGAGGAGGGTGGTGACCGCGGCGCGCAGGGCCAGTGTCCAGGGGGTCTTGGCCATGGCGAGGCGGACCAGGCCGCCGCTGCTGCGCAGGACCGCCTTGCCGACGGGGTGGCGCTCGGCGTGGTAGGTGTCCAGGAGTTCCGGGGCCGCGTGGCCGTTGACCACCTGGGCGAGCTTCCAGCCGAGGTTGGCGGCGTCCTGGAGGCCGGTGTTCATGCCCTGTCCGCCCGCGGGGGTGTGCACGTGCGCGGCGTCACCGGCGAGGAAGACGCGGCCGACGCGGTAGGCGGGCGCCTGGCGTTCGTCGCTGTGGAAGCGGGACATCCAGCGGGCGTCGTGCATGCCGTAGTCGGTGCCCAGCGCCATCCGCGTGATCTCCTTGACCTCCTCCAGGTTCAGGGGCTCGCTGTCGGGGACGTCGCGGCCGCGGTGCCAGCCGACGACGCGGTAGTAGCCGTCACCGAAGGGCGCGATGAAGGCGAAGGCGTCCCCCACGGCGTTGACGGCGAGCAGGGTTTCCGGCTTCTCGGCGAGCAGGACGTCGGCGAGGACCACGGAACGGATGACCGAGTGCCCGGGGAAGGACAGCCCGACGGCCTGGCGTACGGCACTGCGCATGCCGTCCGCGCCGACGACGTACGCCGCCCGCAGGCTCTCCTCCGCGCCGCCGGGGCCACGGAGTCCGACGGTGACCCCGTCGGCGTCCTGGGTCAGCCGGGTCATCTCCGTCTCGTAGCGGAAGTCGACCCCGGCCTCCTCCGCCCGCCGCTTGAGCAGCTTCTCCACCTCGTACTGGGGGGTGATGAGGAGGTGGTTGAAGCGGGAGGGGAGGGATTCCAGCTCGATGGTGAGGCGGCCGAACAGGCGCAGGCGCTGCAGCACCTGACCGGTGGGCTCCAACTCGTCGGCCAGTCCGCGGGCGTCGAGTTGCTCCAGGGTGCGGGCGTGTACGGCGAAGGCCCGGGAGAGGTTGCTGGTCTTCTGCGGGCGCTTCTCGACGAGGGTGACGGGGACTCCGGCGGTGGCCAGGTCTCCGGCGAGGAGGAGGCCGGTGGGGCCGGAGCCGATGACGATCACGGGGGCGGGGTCGGTGTTGGTGCCGGTGCCGGTGCCGGTGGGGCCGGTGGTGCCAGTGGTGCTGGACATGTGCGCCTCCTGGGTGACAGCGACCGCCGGTCAACGCTTGTTGGCCAACGGTTGTGGGTCAACGACCGTTGGCAATGAAGGTAGCGGGCAGCGGGAGATGGGTCAACACTTGTGGGCCCACACTTGTAGGCCTACGCTTGTTGACATGAGCCAAGCGACCACCCCCGCCCCCCGCCGCTCCGACGCCACCCGCACCGCCATCCTCGACGCCGCCCGTGAGCGCTTCGCCGCCGACGGCTACGAGCGCGCCACCATCCGCGCCATCGCCAGGGACGCCAAGATCGACCCCTCGATGGTGATGCGCTACTACGGCAACAAGGAGGGCCTCTTCGCCGCGGCCGTCGCCATCGATCTGCGGATGCCCGACCTCGCCGCCCTGCCCCGCGAGGAGGCCGGACGGGGCCTGGTGGCGCACTTCCTCTCCCAGTGGGAGGAGAACGAGGTGCTCACCGCCCTGCTCAGGGTCGGCATCACGAACGAGGCCGGAGCCGAGCGGATGCAGGGCATCTTCCGCGAGCAGGTGCTGCCGGTCACGCGGCGGATGTGCCCGGACCCGGAGCAGGTGCCCGCGCGGGCCGCGCTCGTCGCGACGCAGCTCCTGGGGCTCGCGCTCACCCGCTACGTCGTACGCATCCCGTCGGCCGAGCAACTGTCCCGCGAGGAGATCGTGGCCTGGCTGGGCCCCACGATCCAGCGGTACCTGACCGCGCCGAGCCCTTGAGACCGCGTAAGGGAGCCGAGCCCTTGGGACCCCGCAAGAGAGCCGAGCCCTTGGGACCCCGCAAGAGAGCCGAGCCCTTGAGACCCCCGCAAGAGAAGGGCACGCAACGAAGGCCCCGTAAAGAAGAACGCGCCGAGGGCGCCGTCCTCACCGTCGTACGACGGCAGGGGCGGCGCCCTCAGCGCGTGAGTGAGCCGGGCCCGGCGGTCAGGCCTTCGCCGTGCTCTTCGTCTTGATGTTCTTGGACGTCACCCGGTGCTTCTCCTGGGACCGGTCCAGAACCATGACCAGACCCGCGATGACCGCGAAGATCGCGATCGGGAGGGCGACATAGAGGCCCAGCGTCTCGATGACGCTCAGGCCCGGGCCGGGGTCGTCGCCGTCGTCGCGGGTGAGCGCGAGCGCGGGGGACGACATGAGCAGCATCATCAGCGTCGTACCGGCAGCCAGGGCGCCGGCGCGCAGGGCGTTCTTCTTGTCCACGGTGCAAAAGTAGCGAACGCCGGTTCAGGCCGCGCGCCCGGGGTGCCGTACGAGCACACCCCGCCCTTCTCAGCCTCCCCGCAGCCCCTCCACCAGCCCGCGCAGCCGCGCCGACTCCGCCAGTTCCTCCAGCGTCACCGGCCGCCCGGCCGCGTCGGCGATCGGCAGCCGCCAGTTCGGGTACTCGTCCCAGGTCCCCGGCAGGTTCTGCGGGCGCCGGTCGCCGATGCCGTCGGGGAGCCAGACGCCGATGAGCCGGGCGGGGGTGCGCAGCAGGAAGCGGTGCACGGCCCGTACCTCGGCCTCCTCGGAGGAGGCGTCGACGCCGCCGCCGGTGCCCCGCAGCAGCCCGAGCCGGGTGAGCAGGCCCAGCCACTCCCCCGTGTCGGCGGCGGCCTCGGCGCGCTCGACCTCCAGAGGGCGGCCGAGCAGGCCGAGGCGGTCGCGGAGTTCGACGTGCTCGCCGGTGAGACGGGCGGCGGTGGGCGGCAGGTCGTGGGTGGTGGCGGTGGCGAGGCAGTCGGCGCGCCAGCGGTCGGGGGGCAGGGGGCGGCCGTCGCCGTCCCAGTCGCGTTCGAACCAGAGTACGGACGTACCGAAGACGCCCCGCTCCCGCAGCGCGCCGCGCACGCCCGGCTCCACCGTGCCCAGGTCCTCGCCGATCACCAGCGCCCCGGCCCGGGAGGCCTCCAGCACCAGGACGGCGAGCATGGCCTGGGCGTCGTAGCGGACGTAGGTGCCCTCGGTGGGGGGCAGGCCCTCGGGGATCCACCAGAGCCGGAAGAGGCCCATGACGTGGTCGATGCGCAGGGCTCCGGCGTAGCGGAACAGGGCGCGCAGGAGGGCGCGGAAGGGGGCGTATCCGGATTCCGCGAGCCGGTCGGGGCGCCAGGGCGGCAGGCCCCAGTCCTGGCCGTGGGCGTTGAAGGCGTCCGGCGGGGCGCCCACCGACATCCCGGCGGCGAAGTGGTCCTGCTGGGCCCAGGCGTCGGCGCCCTCGGGGTGCACGCCCACCGCGAGGTCGTGCACGATCCCGATTGGCATGCCCGCCTCGCGGGCGGTGCGCTGGGCGGCGGTGAGCTGGCTGTCGGTGAGCCAGGCGAGGCGGGAGTGGAAGTCGACGCGGTCCATCAGTTCGGCGCGGGCGCGGGCGGTGGCCGCCGAGCGGGGGTCGCGCAGGCCCTCCGGCCAGGACCGCCAGTCCGGGCCGTGTTCCTCGGCGAAGGCGTACCAGGTGGCGTGGTCCTCCAGGGCCTGCCCCTCGCGGGCGAGGAAGTCGCAGTAGGCGGCGCGGCGGCCGGGTCCGAGCGGAACGGCGCGCAGGATCTCCAGGGCCTCCCGCTTCAGCTCCCACACCGCGTCCCGGTCGATCAGCGCGCCCTTGTCCAGCACGGCCTCCCGCAGCCGCCCGGCGCGCTCCAGCAGCCCGCGCACCCGCTCCCGGTCGGGGTCGGTCAGGTACGCGAACTCGGGCACGTCCTCGACGCGCAGGTGCACCGGGTCGGGGAAGCGGCGCGAGGAGGGGCGATAGGGGGAGGGGTCGGTGGGGTGGCCGGGTACGGCCGCGTGCAGCGGGTTGACCTGCACGAATCCGGCGCCGAGGGCGCGCCCCGCCCAGTTGGTCAGCTCGCCGAGGTCGCCGAGGTCGCCCATGCCCCAGGAGCGCCGGGAGAGCAGGGAGTAGAGCTGGACGAGCAGGCCGTACGAGCGTCCCGTCGGCGTGGGCAGCCGGGCCGGGGCGACGATCAGGTGGGCGTCGGCCGTGCGGCCGTCGGGAGCCTGGGCCGTCAGCCGGTGGACGCCGGGCGGGAGCTGCCCGGCGTCGGCGCGGGTCTCGCCCTGCTCGGTGTCGATCCGCAGCCGGGTGCCGTCCGGCAGCCCGGTGAGGGCGGCGCACCCCTCCCCGGCCCAGCACACCACCGTCGGCGGCAGCAGCCGCTCCGCGTCCCGGCGCCGGGCGGCGAGGGCGGCGCGCACGGCGTCGGGTGTGATCGCGTCGACGCCGAGGGCGCGCAGGGCGCGGGTGACGGCGGTGGCGGAGGCGGCGACCGTGCGGTCCGGGGCGGGGCGGAAGGAGGTCGCCACGCCGTGCAGCTCGGCGAGCCGGGACAGCTCGTCGTCGAGTGGTGGCTCGTGGACGGCTTCGGCCGGGCGGGGCGCGGTCATCTACGGCCTCGTGGAGTCGGCGTCCGGGGCGGCGAGCGGCGGCTCGCTGGTGAGGGGTTCGGCGTCGGGCAGCGGCGGCTCGCTGGTCAGCGGGGCCTCGGAGCAGGGGCCCTCGGCGCTGAAGACGCACAGGTGGGGGGCTTCCGGCTGGGCCGGTACGGCGGGTTCGGCGGACATCTCGAACACGGCGGGTGCGCCGGACGGGTCCGCCGGGCGTTTGGAGAGAGCGTCCATCAGCAGGTGTGCGGATGCGGCCACGGGTTCTCCTCGTCGAGTGGATGGGGTATCCGCAGCCCTACCCAGCGGGCGCGTCCCCAGACGCCCCGATGTCGGACAACGCGCTTCTCGTCAGATTCCACGCCCTCCCGCGCACCTCGGCGCGCTCCCCCAGAGTGGATCAAATGCGACATCACGGCCACCTTCGCCGACGCCCGCGGAATCAGCGTCCGCTCACTATTCACTCAGTACATGTACTCAGTACATACTGATCTCCATGAGCACCCGCCACCTCCTGCTCGGCCTGCTCGCCACCGGTCCCAGCCATGGCTACGACCTCAAGCGACGGCACGACGAACGCTTCCCGCAGGCCCGTCCGCTGGCCTACGGGCAGGTGTACACGACCCTGCAGCGGCTGGTCCGCGACCAGCTGGCCGAGGTCGACGGCACCGACTCCGACGGGGGTCCCGAACGCACGCTCTACCGCGCCACCGAGGCCGGGAGCCGTGAACTGACCCGTTGGGCGGGGGAGATCGCGCCGCCCGTGCCGTTCGTGACGAACGAGATCTTCGCCAAGGTCGTCGTGTCGATCCTGTCCGGCGGTGACGCGGAGGGCTATCTCCGGGCCCAGCGCGCCGCCCACATGGAGCGGATGCGGGAGCTGACGGCGGTCAAGACCGCCCGCGGCGCGGACCTCGCCACCGTGCTCTCGGCGGACTACGCCCTCAACCACCTCGACGCCGACCTCCGTTGGATGACCACGACGGCGGCCCGGCTCATCACCCTGACCGCGGAGGTCGACCCAGCATGACCAACGAAGTGCCGCTGCTCGCGGCCCGCGACCTCGGCAAGGCGCACGGCAGGACACCTGCCCTGCGCGGTGCCTCCGTGGCACTGCGCCCCGGCGAGATCCTCGCCGTCACCGGCCCCAGCGGCAGCGGGAAGTCCACCCTGCTGCACTGCCTGGCGGGCATCGTCCGCCCGGACGAGGGCTCGGTGACCTACGACGGTGAGCGCGTCGACCAACTGCCGGAGAAGCGCCTGAGCGAGCTGCGGCGCACGGAGTTCGGGGTGGTGTTCCAGTTCGGCCAGCTGATCCCGGAGCTGACGGCCGTGGACAACGTGGCGCTGCCGCTGCTGCTGGCCGGGCAGGACCGGGCCGGGGCGCGGGAGCGGGCCGGGGAGTGGCTGGAGCGGTTCGGGGTGCGCGGCCAGGAGGAGCTGCGGCCCGGTGAGCTGAGCGGCGGCCAGGTCCAGCGGGTGGCGCTCGCGCGGGCGCTGGTGACCGGCCCGAGGGTGGTCTTCGCGGACGAGCCGACCGGCGCGCTGGACTCGCTCGCCGGGGAGCAGGTGATGACGGCGCTGGCGCACACGGCCCGCGAGTCCGGCACGGCCGTCCTGCTGATCACGCATGACGCGCGGGTGGCGGCGTACGCGGACCGCGAGGTCACGCTGCACGACGGCACGGTCACCGGCGCCGGGAACCCGGCCGTCGTGGAGGGGGAGCGGTGACCGGCGACCTCCGGCTCGCCCGGCACCTGCTGCTGGGCTCCGACCGGCGCGAGTGGTGGCGGATCGCGCGCACGGCGCTGGGCGCGCTGCTGGCGACGGTTCTCGCGCTGGCGGCGGTGACGCTCGCCTCGCTGGACGGGCAGTACCGCGTGTCCCTCGGCAACGGCCTGCTGGACCGCCCCGGCGAGCGCTCCGGAGTGGTCGTCGCGCTGCTCCTGCTCCTGCTCCCGGTGTTCGGCTTCCTCGGCCAGTGCGCGCGGATCGGCGCGGTCCACCGGGACCGGCGGCTGGCCGGGCTGCGCCTCGCGGGCGCCACGCCCTGGCAGGTGCGCCGGATCGCCGGGTACGAGACGGGGCTGACGTGCCTGGTGGGCTCGGCGGTCGGGACGGTGTTCTCCGTACTCGTCCTGCTGCTGCTCTGGAGCGGGCCGACGGCCCTGACCTGGGCGGGGATCACGGCGACGGCGGTGGCGGTGCCGGTGGTGGGAGCCCTGGTGAGCGTGCTGGCGCTGCGCCGTGTCATCGCCTCACCGCTGGGTCTGGTGCGGCGGGTGCGCCCGCAGCCGCGCCCGGGGCTGCTGTTCCTGCTGGCGGTGCTGCTGGTGCTGGGGACGGCGCTGGGCGCGTACGCCACGACGAGCGACGGTCCGAACGGCCGGGGCACCGCGAGCGGTCCGCTGCTGGTGCTCGCCCTGCTGGTGCTGACCGGGACGGCCGCGCTGTGGCTGGGCGGCGCCACGTCACGCCTGACCGGCCGTCTGCTGGCGGCGCGCACGAGCCGTCCGGCCGTGCTGATCGCGGCGGAGCGCCTGCGTGACGACCCCTGGGCGGCGGCCCGCAGCCACGCGGCGCTCCTGCTGGTCACCCTGACCGGGACGGCGTACATGGGCGTCCGGCACACGCTGCTCCAGGTCCTGGACTCGCAGAAGCGGCTGGGCGAGGACAGGTCCTTCTACACCACGGGCCTGGACCTGACCGGGGCGGCGGTGGGCATGGCCCTGCTGATCACCCTGTCCGCGCTCGCCGTGAGCACCGCCGAATCCCTGGCCACCCGACGCCGGGCGCTCGCCGCCCAGGCCGCCGCGGGTGTCCCGCACGGGGTGCTGGGCCGGGCACTCCTGCTGGAGACCGCCCTGCCCCTGGCACCGGCGATCCTCCTCGCGGGCCTGGGCGGCATGGCGATCGGTACGGGCTACGCGGGCCTCACCGACGACACGACCACCTGGTCCGTCCCCTGGTCGGCGCTGCTGATCCCGCTCGCCGTGTACGCGACGGCGCTCCTGGCCGCCGCCACGGCCCTGCCCCTGCTGCACCGCTCGGTGCGCGCCGAGGAGCTGCGGCACGCGTGAGCGACGCGGGGCCGGAACGGACGGCGGATCGTCCCGGCCCGCGCGGGGCATGCGAAGGCCCGGACCGGTCAGGCGGAGATGCCGTCGATCCGGGCCAGGGCGTCGTCCGCGCCGTACGGCTGGAGATACGGCAGCCAGCGCGGGTCCCTGTGGCCGGTCCCGATGATGCGCCAGGCCAGGCCGGTGGGTGGAGCGGGTTTGTGACGCAGCCGCCAGCCGATCTCACCGAGATGCCGGTCGGCCTTGACGTGGTTGCAGCGGCGGCAGGAGGCCACCACGTTGTCCCAGACGTGCTTGCCCCCGCGTGAGCGCGGGATGACGTGGTCGACGCTGGTTGCGACGCCACCGCAGTACATGCACCGGCCCCCGTCCCGGGCGAACAGGGCCCGACGGGTGAGAGGAACGGGCCCCCGATAGGGAACCCGTACGAATCGCTTGAGCCGGACCACGCTGGGTGCGGGGACTGTGACGGTCGCGCTGTGCAGGTAGGCGCCGGACTCCTCAAGGCATACGGCCTTGTTCTCGAGGACGAGGACGAGCGCGCGGCGGAGCGGTACGACGCCGAGCGGCTCGTACGACGCGTTGAGGACCAGGACATGCGGCACGGATGCCTCCTTGTACGCCGGCGGCGCGTGGCTCGCGCCGGGACGATCTGACGTCAGTCTCCCCTCATGCCTGGTCGAAGCGCCACCATGTCCCGGTAACGGGCTGGGAGTGTTTTCGACCACACCGGAATTCATCCCCAGGAGGGACAACGGTTCATCCCACCTGTACATCCCCGGATGTACGCGTTCTCTCCCCCGAACATCACAGCGATCCCCACACGACACCCCGCTAATGTGGTGAGTCTGCCCTTCGGTGACCTTTCCGTGGCCTCGACACCTTTCCGTGGCCTCGACCGCCCTGCCGCGGGGCAGACCGCTGCGCCTGGAGGTACCCCCGTGTCGTCGTCGCCCCTGTCCGGCCTACTGGCCGCCGCCACCCCGTCGCCATCCCCCTCGGGGACGACGACCCCGGCGGTCCCCTCGATCCAGGACGCCCAGGAGAGCGCCACACACGCGGCGAGCTGGGTCGAGGAGAACTGGTCGACCTGGCTGGCGATCGGCCTGCGCGTCCTGCTGATCGTCGTCATAGCGGCGGTCCTCCGGGTCGCGGTCCGCCGCGCGATCACCAAGCTCATAGACCGCATGAACCGCACCGTGCAGGCGGTGGACGGCACGGCGATCGGCGGGCTGCTGGTGAACGTGGAGCGCCGCCGCCAGCGCTCCCAGGCGATCGGCTCGGTCCTGCGCTCGGTGGCCAGCTTCCTGATCATGGGCACCGCCGCGCTGATGATCCTCTCCACCTTCCAGATCAACCTGGCGCCGCTCCTGGCGTCCGCCGGTGTCGCGGGCGTGGCGATCGGCTTCGGCGCGCGCAACCTCGTCACGGACTTCCTCTCCGGCGTGTTCATGATCCTCGAGGACCAGTACGGCGTCGGCGACTCCATCGACGCGGGTGTGGCCTCCGGCGAGGTCATCGAGGTCGGCCTGCGGGTGACCAAGCTGCGCGGCGAGAACGGCGCGATCTGGTACGTCCGCAATGGCGAGGTCAAGCGGGTCGGCAACCTCTCGCAGGGCTGGGCCACGGCGGGCGTCGACGTCACCGTCCGCCCCTCGGAGGACCTCGACCGCGTGAAGGCCGTCCTCACCGACGTCGGCTCCGTCCTCAGCAAGGAGGAGCCCTGGAACGAGATGCTGTGGAGCCCCGTCGAGGTGCTCGGCCTCGACAGCGTGCTGCTGGACTCGATGGTCGTCCGCGTCTCCGCCAAGACCATGCCGGGCAAGTCCCTGACCATCGAGCGCGAACTCCGCTGGCGCATCAAGCGCGCCTTCGACCACGAGGGCATCCGCATCGTCGGCGGCCTCCCCGTCCAGCAGGACGAGGACCCGACCGACCCCACGGCGGGCATGGCCGCCCCCTCCGCCTACGCGAGCACGGCGTCCCCGCAGTCGATGGCGGCGTCCCCGCTGACACCGCCGAGCACGACGAAGTAAGGCGGGCGCGGGCACGGGGGCGGGTCACGCGGGCCCCGCCCACCCCCCGGCGCGCAGCGCCATGCACGCCCCCCACGCACCCCTCACGCTCCTGTCAGGCTCCCACCCGCCCCGGGAACCGAACCGATTCCACCGGCGTATTGATGGGCAGGGGTGGTGCAAGACGGCGCCCGTGCTGAGCCGCGGCGCGAGCGTCGCCGGTGCGATCCGATCAAGATCCAGTCAAGGCCGGTGCGATTGTCGGTCCCGGCAGCGATACTTGCGGCGACGGATGACCATGGGGGAGGTCAGGAGTGACACACACGCCGATGAGCAGCGCGGCACCACCGAGCCCGACGCCGCCCGCGCCCGGCCCCACCCGCCGCACCGCCTTCGCGGAGGGCGTGGACCAACTGCGGGCAGCCGCCACCACCGAGCCCGGCCGCCTCCGCATCATCGGCGCCGTCCTCGCCCTCCTCGTCGTGGCCTTCGGCACCCTCACCGCCTGGCAGACCAGCACCCGAGCGTCCGCCGCCGAAGACGTCCTGAACAAGAGCCAGCCCCTCAGCTCCGCAGCCGCCGACATCTACCGCTCCCTCGCCGACGCCAACACCGCCGCCTCCAGCGGCTTCCTGGCCGGCGGCCAGGAGACCAAGGCGTCCCGGGACCGCTACGAGGAAGACATCCGCACGGCCGCCGCCAAACTCGTCAAGGCCGCCAACAGCAGCGACCCGGACTCCCCCGCCGCGGCCACCATCGCCAAGCTCAACCGCCTCCTCCCGGAGTACAAGGGCCTCATCGAACGCGCCCGCGCCAACAACCGCCAGGGCTACCCCCTCGGCGGCGCCTACCTGCGCTACGCGAACGACAAGATGCAGACCGACATGCTCCCGGCCGCCGAGGACCTCTACACCTCCGAGAACGAGCGGCTGCGCGGTGACTACGACAGCGCCACCCCGTACCCCTGGGCCGCGATCGCCCTCGGCGTCCTCGCCCTCGCCGCGCTCGCCTGGGCCCAGCACCGCAACTACCAGCGGACGAACCGCGTCCTCAACCACGGCCTGGTCGCCGCGACGGCCGCCACCACGGTCGTCCTGCTCTGGCTGGTGATCGGCCACACCGTGGCCCGCCAGGGCCTGAACGACTCCTACGACCACGGCGTCCGCTCCCTCAACGTCCTGCACGACGCCCGCATCGCCTCACTCAAGGCCCGCGGCAACGAGAACCTCACCCTGGTCAGCCGCGGCGCCGAGACGGTCGAGGTCAAGCCCGGCGAGTTCGAGGACAAGTTCGACGTCGCCTTCAAGGCGTCGATGAAGGACCTCTCCGAACACCTCACCGACGCACAGGACCTGGCCGACGACGCGTCCGGCACGGACCCGGTCCGCGCCGCCACGGGCAACATGCGGGAGTGGCAGTCCCGCCACACCGACGCCCGCGCACAGGACGACGAGGGCAACTACCAGGCCGCCCTGAACAAGATCATCGGCTCGAAGTCCGAGAAGCCGACGGGCGAGTGCTTCGACAGCATCGACAGTAATCTGCGCACGGCCCTCGCACACGAGGAGAACGAGTTCAAGAAGTCCGCGGGCGACGGCCTGGACGCGATGACGGGCCTGACCGTCGGCGCGGCCGTCCTCGCGGTGCTGGGCGCGGCCGGCGCGGTGCTCGGCATCGGCCGCAGGCTTTCGGAGTACCGGTGAAAGGGGGCGTGAGGATGCACGCACGACGCTTGCGGACCGGCCTGCGAGGCTGGGGCGGAGTAGGCGCGATGGCGGTCGTCTGCGCCCTGGCGACGCTCATCGTCCTGCTGCTGCCGCTGACCCAGCCACCCGTCGACGGCAGCACGGGCATCGGCGGCCAGGGCGTGGCCGAGGGCACACACGCCAGGGCCCCGGAGTGCGAGGACAACCCCCAGGACCTCAGCCTCTCCCCCTCGACGGCCGAGGGCCCGGCGATCGAGGCCATCAGGAAGCGCGGACACCTCTCGGTCGGCGTGGACCAGAACAGCTTCCGCTGGGGCTACCGCGACCCGAACAACACCGACCCCGAGGTCGAGTTGGAGGGCTTCGACATCGACCTGGCCCGCCGTATCGCGCAGGAACTGCTGGGCGACCCGGACAAGATCAGGTTTAAGGCGATCCCGACCAACCAGCGCGTACCCGCGATCCAGAGCGGCCGGGTCGACATGGTGGTCCGCACCATGACGATCACCTGCTCGCGCCTGGAGCAGGTCGACTTCTCCGCCCCGTACTTCGTCACCGGCCAGCAGGTCCTCGCCCCCAAGTCCTCACCGATCAAGGGCTACGACGACTCGCTCGCCGACCAGCGGATCTGCTCGGCGGACGGTTCGACGGCGTACGAGAAGCTGGAAGCGGACCGCAAGTCCGGTGCGCTCCCCGCCTCCGCGGACATCTCCTTCACCGTCCCCAACCAGCTCGACTGCCTGGTCAGGCTCCAACTGGGCGAGGTGGACGCGGTGGTGACGGACGGCGCGCTCGCGGCGAGCCAGGCGGCGCAGGACCCGACGGTGACGCTGAAGGGGGAGACCTTCACGACGGAGTACTACGGCGTGGCGATGAAGAAGGGCGCCGACGATCTGGTACGCCGGGTCAACCGAATACTGCAGGACTACCGCGAGGACGGCGGCTGGAAGAGGTCGTACGACAACTGGCTGTCGGCGACGCTGGGTTCGAGGTCGGACTCGGCGACGCCGCCGGTGCCGCGGTACAGGTAGGCACGAACACCCGACCCCGAACCACAGACACCACACACCACACACCACACCGGGACACAACAGCGACGAGAGGTGATCGATGGGCGCGGGACCCACCGGGCCGGTACTGGACCGGGACGAGGTGGACCGTGCGCTGGCGCGGCTCGGCGCGGAGCACGAGGCGATCGAGACCTCACTCCTCGCCCTCCAGGACCACGCGGGCCGCAGACTCCTCGAAGGCGCCGACCTGACGGGCGTCACCAAGGAGCGCTGGGCCGCCGCCGAGGCCGCGATCACGCTGCTGTGGACGTACTTCGACGCGTACACGGACGCGCTGCGCACGGCCCGCGACATCCGCGCCCGCCGCCGCTGGTCCAGCCGGGAGGACCTGGCGGAGCTGACGGAGCTGCTGCGCGGCGAGTCCGTCATGGTCGCGGGCAGCGCCACGGCGACGGCCAACGCCCCCACCCTGCACGGCACGGGCAAGCTCAGCCACAGCTACTCCCTGACCACGCTGGTGGACCAGATGAACGAGCTGTACGCGACGTCGCTGGACCTGGTCGTCGCGGCCGACGCGGTGTGGTCGGCGCTGCCCGCGCGGATCGATTTACTCGCCGCGGAACTCCAGCGCACCCGGCGCCTCGCGCACTCGGTGGGCGTGCGTCCGGGCGAGCACCCGGCGGGCGACGACCTGGAGCGCATCACGCGCACGCTCACCTCCCTCCGGGAGCAGGTGGTCTCCGATCCGCTGGCGTTCTGGGTGCCGACGAAGGGCAGTTCGGCGCCGGGCGGCGGCAGACCGGACACCACGGTGTACGACCGCGAGGCGCGGGCGCTGGAGGAGGTCCGCCGGGAGATCGACGCCGTACTGGAGGTCCGCAAGGACGCGGAACAGCGGCTGATCAAACTACGGGACGTGCTCTCGCGCGCGGACCGCACGCTCGCCGAGGCCCGTACCGCGCGCGGCGAGGTCCTGGCGAAGATCGCGGCGACGGAGGTCCCGGTGGTCAGCGGACCGCCGACGGCCCTCCAGGAGCAGTTGGCGACGGCGGCCGAGTACCGCCGCCACGCCCAGTGGCACCGCCTCTCCCCGCTGCTGGAGTCGCTGGAGCGGAAGGCGGAGGACGAACTGCTGCGCGCCCGCGAGTCGTTGACCGCGGTCACCGCGCCGCTGGCGGTCCGCGCCGAGCTGCGCGGGCGGCTGGACGCGTACAAGGCGAAGGTGGCCCGGCACGGCCTGGCGGAGGACCCGCTGCTGGTGGAGCGGTACGAGAAGGCGCGCCGCATGCTGTGGAGCGCGCCCTGCGACCTGCGGGTGGCCGAACAGGCGGTGCTGCGCTACCAGCACGCCGCGGCGGAACTGCTCAGCGGCCCACGGGACCGCGGGGGACCGGGCGGATGAGCGAGAAGGGGGATGCGGCGTCATGAGTCAGACGGACACGGGTCGGAGCCAGCAGACCTGCCAGCGGCCCGGCTGCGGCGGGACGTACGAGGACGTGGGCGGCGGCGAGCTGTACTGCGACACCTGCGGTCTCGCACCGGTCGTCTCGCCGATGGGCGAGGTCGGCTCACCACCGACCGGCATCACGGGCGGCGGCAGGGGCTCAAGAGGCTCGGCAGGCAGCGGAAGCGCACGCTCCAGTTCACGGGGCTCCGACGGCTCCCACAGCTCCCGTAGTTCCCGCAGCTCCCGTACGTCGTCCCAGTCGTCGAAGTCACGGCGCTCGGTGTCGGGCAGGCTGTCGCGTTCGCTGTCGGGCAAGTCCACCGGCCGCTCGCTGTCGGTGCGCAGCTCCGGCTCCACCTCCGCCTCCTCGTCCCGTGGGCGGCTCGGCGCGGGTCTGGTGCAGGTGCCGCAGGTGCCGAGGCCGGACCCGCGCGAGATGGTGCTGGAGAACCCGGAGGTGCCGGAGCGCAAGCGGTTCTGCTCGCGCTCGGACTGCGGGGCGCCGGTCGGCAGGGCGCGCGGTGACCGTCCGGGCCGTACGGAGGGCTTCTGCACGAAGTGCGGACACCCGTATTCCTTCGTCCCGAAGCTGAAGTCCGGTGACGTCGTGCACGGGCAGTACGAGGTCGCGGGCTGTCTGGCGCACGGCGGGCTCGGCTGGATCTATCTCGCGGTCGACCGCGCGGTCTCCGACCGGTGGGTGGTGCTCAAGGGCCTGCTGGACACCGGCGACCAGGACGCGATGGCCGCGGCGATCTCCGAGCGGCGCTTCCTCGCGGAGATCGAGCACGCGAACATCGTGCGGATCTACAACTTCGTGGAGCACCTCGACCAGCGCACCGGCTCCCTGGACGGCTACATCGTCATGGAGTACGTCGGCGGCAAGTCGCTCAAGGAGATCGCCAACGCCCGCCGCACCGAGCGGGGCCGCCGCGACCCGCTGCCGGTGGAACAGGCCTGCGCGTACGGCATCGAGGCGCTGGAGGCGCTGGACCACCTGCACAGCCGTAACCTGCTCTACTGCGACTTCAAGGTCGACAACGCCATCCAGACCGAGGACCAGCTCAAGCTGATCGACATGGGCGCGGTGCGCCGCATGGACGACGACGAGTCGGCGATCTACGGCACGGTCGGCTACCAGGCACCGGAGGTCGCCGAGGTCGGCCCGTCGGTGGCGTCGGACCTGTACACGGTGGCGCGCACCCTGGCCGTCCTCACCTTCGACTTCCAGGGCTACACGACCGTCTTCGTCGACTCCCTGCCCGACCCGGACAGCATCGAGGTCTTCCGCCAGTACGAGTCCTTCTACCGTCTCCTGGTCCGCGCCACCGACCCGGACCCGGCCCGCAGGTTCGCCTCCGCGCAGGAGATGGCCGAGCAGTTGCTGGGCGTCCTGCGCGAGGTGGTGTCCGTCCAGACGGGCCGGGCGCGCCCGGCGCTGTCGACCCTGTTCGGCCCCGAACTGCGGGTGCCGGACACGGAGTTGTTCTCGCGGCTGACGGACGAGGTCTCCCGCCTGGGAGCCCGCGTGCCCCGCGCCCGCCGCACGCCTCCGGCGCTCCCGGCACCTCCGGCGCTCCGGGCGGGCGCGACGGGCACGTCGGGCACGATGGGCACGTCGGGCACGACGGGCACGACGGGCACGGCGGGCCTTGCGATCGCCGCGGGGGCAGCCGCAGCCGCTCCCACGAACCTCACCAAGCCGGTGGACACCCCCACCGCCGCCCTGGCCCTCCCCGTCCCCCGCGTCGACCCCTCCGACCCCAACGCGGGCTTCCTGGCGGGTCTGATGGCCACGGCCCCCGCGGAGCTGCTGAGCGCGCTCGCCGCGGCCCCGGCCCCGTCGGTGGAGACCCGGCTGCGGCAGATCCGCGCCTGGCTGGAGAACGTCGACTCGGCGAGCGCGCTGACCGCCCTGGCCAAGCTGGAGGACGAGCGGCCGGACGACTGGCGGGTGGTCTGGTACCGGGGCGTGACCGCGCTGGTCACCGGCGACCGAGAGAGCGCCGCACTCGCCTTCGACGCGATCTACGACGCCTTCCCCGGCGAGATCGCGCCCAAGCTCGCGCTCGGCCTGTGCGCGGAGGTGCTGGGCCAGTTGGACAACGCCGCCGAGTACTACCGGCTGGTGTGGACGACCGACCCGAGCCAGGTCAGCGCCGCGTTCGGCCTGGCGCGCGTCCAGTTGGCGGCCGGTGACCGGCGCGGCGCGGTGAGCACGCTGGAGTCGGTGCCGGAAAGCTCCATCCACTACATCGCGGCTCGGGTGGCGGCGGTGCGGGCGCGGTTGCGCCAGCGCACGGAGGTCACCGGTGCCGTACCCTTCCTGGACGATCTGACCGCCGCCGCGCAGCAGGTCGAGGCGCTGGAGGCGTACGGCCTGGACCCGACGCGGCGTGAACAGTTGGCCACAGAGGTCCTCGGTTGCGCGCTGGACTGGATACTCTCCGGTAGCCAGGGTTCCGTCCCGCCCCAGGCCGCCGGGGGACGGACGCTGCTCGGCAGCGGCCTGGACGAACGGGGCCTCAGGTTCGGCCTGGAGCGTTCGTACCGCACGCTGGCCCGGCTGGCCCGGGGCGGCGAGGAGAGGATCGACCTGGTGGAACGTGCCAATCGTTACCGCCCCCGGACATGGGTGTAGTTGATGTCGCAGATGCCCCAGCAGGCCGCCCTGTCGAGGTGTCCGAGCTGCGCGGAGCCGCTGGAGTCGGGTGACCGTTTCTGCGGTGCGTGTGGATACGACCTGTCCGCCGTGCCGCCGCTGCCGGACGACAGCCCGACGCTGACCATGAACAACGGCTCGGCACCGCAGGCCCCCGACGGCACCCCGCCCCCGGGGCATCTGCCGACGGCCGCCCGGGACACGGCCGTACCCGCCCCCGCGGGCGTCCCCGTGTCCCCGGCCGCCGCCGGTACGCCCGTACCACCACCGCCACCAGCGGCTCCCGCCGCGGACGTCCGCTTCGACCACCGTTCGGAACCGACCCACCGTTCGGAACCGACCCACCGTTCGGAACCGGCCCACACCCCGGACCCGCCCCACCGCCCGGAACCCGACGACTACCCCCTCCAGGCCCCGGACCCGCGCGTGGCCGCCGACCTCGCCGCGCAGGCGGGCTCCGGCGACCAGCCGGAGACGGGCGGTCAGGTGTGCGTGGCCTGCCGGTCGGGGCGGGTCGACACCGACGGCTACTGCGAGACCTGCGGGCACGCCCAGCCGCGCGAACGCGACCACATGGAGCAGGAGGTGGGCCCGATCGCCGCGGTGAGCGACCGCGGCCTGCGGCACCACCGCAACGAGGACGCGTTCGCGATCGGCCACACCGCGTTGCCCGACGGTTCGCCCGCGACACTGGCGATCGTCTGCGACGGCGTGTCCTCGGCGACCCGCCCGGACGACGCCTCGCTGGCCGCGTCGAAGGCGGCGAGCGAGTCCCTGCTCGCCGCGCTGCCGCTCGGCACGCACCCGCAGCAGGCGATGCACGAGGCGATCGTCGCCGCCTCCCGGGCGGTCAACTCCCTCGCCCAGGAGCCCGCGACGGCCCGCGAGCACGCCCCGCACCAGAACGCCCCCGCCTGCACCCTGGTCGGCGCCGTGGTGACGGCCGGGCTGCTGGTCGTCGGCTGGGTCGGCGACAGCCGCGCGTACTGGGTGCCGCTGGACCGCGGCGCGCCCCCCGCCCGGCTCACCGAGGACGACTCCTGGGCCGCGCAGATGGTCGCCGCGGGCCTGATGAACGAGGCGGAGGCGTACGCCGACGAGCGCGCCCACGCCATCACCGGCTGGCTCGGCGCGGACGCCTACGAACTGGAGCCGCACACCGCTTCCTTCAAACCGGACCGGCCGGGTGTAGTGGTGGTGTGCACGGACGGGCTGTGGAACTACGCCGAGGCGGCGGAGGAGATGGCCCGGGTGGTCCCCCCCGACGCCGCCGTCCGGCCGCTGCACGGCGCACGGGTCCTCGTCGGCCACGCCCTGGACGGCGGGGGCCACGACAACGTAACAGTGGCCCTCGTGCCGTTCCCCGCCCCGCCGCAGGGGGCAGGATCGGCCTGAGGCCGCACGAGGCGGGCCGGAGGGGACCGGTCCGCTCACCGTCACCTCCCCGCCGCGCACGGGGCGCTCAACGGGGACCAAGGGGGATCAGAAGAGGCATGGCCAATTTCTCGAAGTCGAACGTGCCACAGTTCTCGGTCGACGTGTACCAGAACGAGTACCTCCCGGAATCCGGCCGCGAGGTCAACGCGATCGTCACGGTGACCGCCACCGGCGGCGGCACGATCGGGAGCGCCGTGGCGGCGCCCCACCTCTACGCGCCGGGGCAGGGGCCGTCCGCGGCCGTGGCGATCATGGTCGACTGCTCCGGCTCGATGGACTACCCGCCGACCAAGATGCGCAACGCCCGGGACGCGACCGCCGCGGCGATCGACACCCTGCGCGACGGCGTGCACTTCGCGGTGATCGACGGCACGCACGTCGCCCGGGAGGTCTACCCGGGCGGCGGGCGGCTCGCGGTCGCCGACGCCACCACCCGCGGCCAGGCCAAGCAGGCGCTGCGCAAGCTGAGCGCGGGCGGCGGTACGGCGATCGGCACCTGGCTGCGGCTGGCGGACCGGCTGCTGGCGTCGGCGGACGTCGCCATCCGGCACGGCATCCTGCTGACCGACGGCCGCAACGAACACGAGTCGGCGGAGGACCTGAAGGCGTCCCTGGACGCCTGCGCCGGACGGTTCACCTGTGACGCGCGGGGCGTGGGCACCGACTGGGAAGTGAAAGAAGTCACAGGGATCGCCTCCGCCCTGCTCGGCACCGCCGACATCGTCGCCGACCCGTCCGGACTCGCCGCCGACTTCACGCAGATGATGGAGACGGCGATGGGCAAGGAGGTCGCGGACGTCGCCCTGCGGCTGTGGACACCGGTCGGCACGACCATCAAGTTCGTCAAGCAAGTCGCGCCCACGGTGGTGGAGTTGAGCGACCGGCGCACCGAGGCGGGACCGCGCGCCGGGGACTACCCCACCGGTTCCTGGGGCGACGAGTCCCGTGACTACCACGTCTGCGTGGAGGTCCCGGTCGCCGGTATCGGCCAGGAGATGCTGGCGGCGCGCGTCTCGCTGGTCATTCCCCAACCCGACGGCACGGTGCAGAACTTGGGCGCCCAGGGTCTCGTACGGGCCGTGTGGACCGATGACATGGCCGCCTCCACCGCCATCAACCCGCAGGTCGCCCACTACACCGGGCAGGCCGAACTGGCACAGGCCATCCAACAAGGGCTGGATCTACGCAAAGCGGGAGACTTCGACGGAGCAACGGCCAAACTGGGCCGCGCCGTTCAGCTCGCCAGTGCCTCCGGGAACGCGGATACTGCGAAACTGCTTGCGAAGGTGGTGGACGTGGTCGACGCCGCGACAGGTACTGTGCGACTGAAGGCGAAGGTCGCGGACGCGGACGAGATGACTCTCGAGACGCGGTCAACAAAGACCGTTCGTGTGAAGAAGTGACACAGAATTGACTGGGAGGGTCCGTAGAGGGGTCTGCGGACCACAGCGAGCCTGACCCCTCGGGGTTGGAGAAATCCGGCCGGACCGGCCGGAAAGGAAAGGGGGAAGCGCCGACATGCCGACCTGCCCGAACGGACACCAGTCGGGTTCCGACGACTGGTGCGAGGTCTGCGGTCACCGCATGGCCGGTGCCGTACCTCCACCCCCGCCCCCACCGCCCCCGGCCGGTGGCTACGGCTTCCCGCCGCCCGGCCCCGGCCAGGGCCCGCCCCCGCCGCCCGGCGCCCGCGCGAACCCCGAGCCGGAGCTGTGCCCGCAGTGCCGCACGCCCCGCGAGGGCGGCGCGCCGTTCTGCGAGGAGTGCCGGTGGAACTTCCTCACCAACACCGCGACCTCCTACACCCCGGCCGCACCGCGCCCGTCGACGTCCGGCGCGGCCCCGAACTTCCCGCGCCCGGGCGGGCCGCCGCCGTCCTTCGGGGGCGGTGACTCCTACGACTACCAGGGCTCGCGGCCGTCGCAGATGAACCGCCCGGCCGAGCCGATCCCGCCGTTCGGCGGGGAGCCGGGGGGTCCGTCGGGCCCGCCCGGTGCTCCCGGGCGCCCTGGTGGTCCTTCCGGCTTCGGTGGCGGCGACCCGTCGCGACCGGTCCCGCCGCCGCCTGGCCCGACGCCGCATGCGGGGCCTGGGGGGCATGGGGGACCTGGTGGTCCCGGTCCCGGTCGTCCTGGTGGCCCGGGTGGTCCTGGTGGTCCGAATGGGCTCGGGGGGCCTGGCGGGCCCGGTGGTCCTGGTGGCCCGGGTGGTTTTGGCGGACCCGGTGGTCCCAGTGGTCCCAGTGGTCCCGGTGGCCCAGGTGGTTTTGGCGGACCCGGTGGTCCCGGTAGCCCTGGCGGCCTTGGTGGCCCTGGCGGTCCTGGCGGTCCGAACGGCCCGGCAGGCGGCCCCGGTGCGCCCGGTGGCGCCCCCCAGGCGTTCCAGCAGCCCCCCGGCCCAGGTGCCCCCGGCCCCGGTCCGCAGGCCCCGCCCCCGTCCCCCGGCTTCCCGCAGGACCCGAACCGCCCGCAGCCGGGCGGCGCCCCCGGCGGCTCGCCCTTCGGCGGTGACGACGACTGGGTGCTCTCCCCGCCGTCCGCGACCGGCCCCGGTGGGCCAGGCGGACCGGGCGGCCCCGGCCCCACGGGCCCCGGCGGCGGCTACGGCTACCCGCAGCCCGGCGCCACCCAGGCCCCGCCCGGCCCGGCCACCCCGCAGCGCCCGGCGACCTGGCTGGCGACCATCGGCCCGGACCGCGAGTACTTCATGTCGATGATGCAGCGCTCGGGTCCGGAGGCCGCGGGCCTGAACCTGCCCGCGTACTCCCCGGAGCAGCAGCGCACGCTCTCCGGCAACCAGGTCACCATCGGCCGCCGCCGCCACTCCACCGGCGAGACCCCCGACATCGACCTGTCGGTGCCGCCGGAGGACCCGGGCGTCTCGCACCAGCACGCGGTGCTGGTGCAGCAGCCGGACGGCACCTGGGCGATCGTCGACCAGAACTCGACCAACGGCACCACGGTCAACGGCTCGGAGGAACCGATCCAGCCGTTCGTGCCGGTCCCGCTCCAGGACGGCGACCGGGTGCACGTGGGCGCCTGGACGACGATCACGGTCCGCCGGGGCTAGACCAGGGCTGACGGAGGACCCGAGAGGGGCCAGGCGTAAGGCCCCTCCGGGTCATCCAGCCACACCCACTCACGGTCTCCGACGACCGTGATGCCGTACCGCTCGCGCCGTGGCTGTCCCTCGCGCTCCCACAGGGCGTACGCCTCCTGGGGGTCGAGTCGGCCGCGGGTGAGGGTCAGCAGGAAGCGGAACAACTCGTGCTCCCGGCCCCGGCGCGGCACCCCGCCCATCGGCACCGGGTCCGTCGCGGCCGTACCCCCGCCGCGCAGCGGCACGAAGTACGCGGCCGTGTCCAGGAAGCGGCCCTCGGCGTGCCCGGCGTCGTGGACCGTCAGTGTGATCAGACCGGTGGCGAGCGGGGTCAGGATGCGCCCGCCGGGACGGCACTGGGCGATCCAGGCGCCCGGGATCGACGGCAGGGCGCAGGTGGCGATGATCCGGTCGTAGGGGGCGCGTTCGGGCACTCCGCGCGCGCCGTCGCCGGTGACGACGACCGGGTGGTATCCGGCGGTGGCCAGATGCCGCCGGGCGGCGTCGGTGATCTCCGGTTCCAGGTCGACGGTGGTGACGAGGCTGTCGTCGCCGAGCCGGTGGGCGAGCAGGGCGGCGTTGTAGCCGGTGCCGGTGCCGATCTCCAGGACGTGGTCGCCGTCCGCCACCCCCAGCTCGACGAGCATCGCCGCCATCAGGGACGGCTGGCTGCTGGAGGAGAGCAGTTCGCCGTCGCGCAGCCGGGTGGCCAGCGGGCTGTCGGCGTACGCCCCGCGCACCCAGCGCTCGCGCGCGCCGGGTTCCGGGCTGTCGCACCAGCGCCGCTCGAAGCCGCCGACGACACCGACGTAGTAGTAGGGGACGAAGAGGTGGCGCGGGACGGCCTCGAACGCCGCCCGCCACACCGGGTCCGCGTCGAAGGTCCCCTCGGCGGCGATCTCCCGCACCAGCGCGGTCCGTGCCGAGGCGGCGAGGTCGTCCAGGTCGTTGCCGAGAGCGTGCGCGCCCATGGGTCCACTGTGCTGCGCTTCGGGCCGGGAGGCGAGTGCCCGGCCCCCGCTGATCCGATCCGGTCCTAGGCCTTGAGTCCTCGTCCACCCCGTCTGAGACCATGGGAGACGTGAATGAGATTCGGCGAGGCACGCTTCAGGAGCAGACGTTCTACGAGCAGGTCGGCGGGGAGGAGACCTTCCGTCGGCTCGTCCGCCGGTTCTACGAGGGGGTCGCCGAGGACCCGGTCCTGCGGGCGATGTACCCCGAGGAGGACCTGGGCCCGGCCGAGGAGCGGCTGACCCTGTTCCTGATCCAGTACTGGGGCGGCCCGACGACGTACAGCGATAACCGCGGCCACCCCCGGCTGCGGATGCGCCACGCCCCGTTCACCGTCGACCGCGCGGCGCACGACGCCTGGCTGAAGCACATGCGGGTCGCCGTCGACGAGCTGGGCCTGTCGGAGGAGCACGAGGAACAGCTGTGGCGCTATATGACGTACGCGGCGGCCTCGATGGTGAACGCGCCGGACTGACGCCGGTGACGGGGCCGCTCAGCGGACGCTGAGCGGCAGCGCCCCTGCCCCCACCCGCCGTACGGCGACGGACCCGTACGGCGTGCGCAGCCGCAGCCAGGCCCCGGACGAGAACAGGCCGACGCCCCCGGCCCCCCGCAGGAAGCCCAGCGACTGAGCGGCGTGCACGACCCGCACGGGCAGCCCGGTCTCCGCGACCGTCCGGGACCAGATCTCCCGCCCGATCCGGTCCAGCTCGGCCCGGGTACGCCGTTCCTCGGCCAGCTCCCGCGTCCGGGCCCGGAACTCCGCGACCCCGGCGCCGACCATCGCCCGCAGGGCGTCCACGCCGGGCAGCCCGGCCACCTCGCGCCAGCCGCCACGCGGCGGCAGGACGCCCGCCCAGGGCGGCCCGGTCACCGCGGCCGGTACGACGACGGTGGCGGCGGCCTCGTCGACGGACTCCAGGAAGTCACCGGCGGAGACGGTCACGTCCAGCATGACGTCGAGTCCGTTCTCGTACGGTTTCGCCAGCCGTGCCGTGCGGATGGCCAGCACCTCGAAGGACGGCGGCCGTCCGAAGACGGCGAGCGCGGTGCCCGCGGCCTGGAGGCGTACCGCGGCTCCACGGTCGTAGTGGAGCAGCCGGGAGAGGAAGGCCGCGAGATCCGCCGCCTCCCCCTCGTCGGCGAGGTGCAGCACCGTCATGCGGCGACGGCCTCCTCCTGGGTCGCGTCATCGGTGTACTCGCCCAGGAACTCCCGCTCCTCGGCGGTGAGCCGACGCGGACGCTGCGCCTCGAAGTCGAACGGCACTATGACGGTCGAGGCGCGGACGTAGACCTGGTCGCCGTCCTTCACCTCGTAGGAGATGGTGAAGGAGGCGGCCCGGATCTCGGTGATCCACAGCTCGATGTCGACGGGGTGGTGCCGATGCACGAGCTGCCGCTTGTAGTCGATCTCGTGGCGCGCCACCACCGACCCCTGCTTGAACTCCTTGTCCGGGCGGAACAGGAAGTCGATACGGGCCTCCTCCAGGTAGCGGAGGAAGACCACGTTGTTCACGTGCCCGTACGCGTCCATGTCCGCCCAGCGCAGTGGGCAGCGATAGATATGCCGCAAGATCAGCCCCGAGTCAGCTTCTTGTACGTCGCACGGTGCGGACGAGCGGCGTCCGGACCGAGCCGCTCGATCTTGTTCTTCTCATACGACTCGAAGTTGCCCTCGAACCAGAACCACTTGGAGTTGCCCTCGTAGGCGAGGATGTGGGTGGCCACGCGGTCCAGGAACCACCGGTCGTGGGAGACGACCACCGCGCACCCGGGGAAGTCCAGCAGCGCGTTCTCCAGGCTGCTGAGCGTCTCGACATCCAGGTCGTTGGTGGGCTCGTCGAGGAGCAGCAGGTTGCCGCCCTGCTTGAGGGTGAGCGCGAGGTTCAGCCGGTTGCGCTCACCGCCGGAGAGCACTCCGGCGGGCTTCTGCTGGTCCGGCCCCTTGAACCCGAAGGCGGACACGTAGGCGCGGGAGGGCATCTCGACCTGCCCGACGTTGATGTAGTCCAGCTCATCGGAGACCACGGCCCACAGGGTCTTCTTGGGGTCGATGTTCTCGCGGCTCTGGTCGACGTAGGAGATCTTGACGGTGTCGCCGACCTTGATGGAGCCGGAGTCGGGCGTCTCGAACCCCTGGATCATCTTGAACAGAGTGGTCTTACCCGCTCCGTTGGGTCCGATGACCCCGACGATGCCGTTGCGCGGCAGGGTGAAGGAGAGATCGTCGATGAGGACCTTCTCGCCGAACGCCTTGCTGAGGTTGTTGACCTCCACGACGATGCTGCCCAGACGCGGGCCCGGCGGGATCTGGATCTCCTCGAAGTCCAGCTTCCGCATCTTCTCGGCCTCGGCGGCCATCTCCTCGTACCGGGCGAGCCGGGCCTTGGACTTGGCCTGGCGCCCCTTGGCGTTGGAACGAACCCACTCGAGTTCTTCCTTCAGCCGCTTGGCGCGCTTGGCGTCCTTCTGGCCCTCGACCTTGAGGCGGGTCTGCTTGGTCTCCAGGTACGTGGAGTAGTTGCCCTCGTACGGGTAGGCGCGCCCGCGGTCGAGCTCCAGGATCCACTCGGCGACGTTGTCGAGGAAGTACCGGTCGTGGGTGATGGCCACGACGGTCCCCGCGTACTTGGCCAGGTGCTGCTCCAGCCAGTTCACCGACTCGGCGTCGAGGTGGTTGGTGGGCTCGTCGAGGAGCAGCAGGTCGGGCGCCTCCAGCAGCAGCTTGCAGAGCGCGACGCGGCGCTTCTCACCACCGGAGAGGTTGACGACGGGCCAGTCCCCGGGCGGGCAGCCCAGCGCGTCCATGGCCTGCTCCAGCTGGGCGTCGAGGTCCCAGGCGTTCGCGTGGTCCAGTTCCTCCTGCAGCTTGCCCATCTCGTCGAGCAGCGCGTCGGAGTAGTCGGTCGCCATCAGCTCGGCGATCTCGTTGAACCGGTCGAGCTTGCCCTTGATCTCGGCGACACCCTCCTGGACGTTCTCCAGGACCGTCTTCTCGTCGTTCAGCTTCGGCTCCTGCATCAGGATGCCGACGCTGTACCCGGGAGACAGGAACGCGTCACCGTTGGAGGGCTGCTCAAGCCCCGCCATGATCTTCAGCACGGTCGACTTACCGGCACCGTTCGGACCGACGACGCCGATCTTCGCCCCCGGCAGGAAGTTCAGGGTGACATCGTCGAGGATCACCTTGTCGCCGTGCGCTTTGCGCGCCTTGCGCATGGTGTAAATGAACTCAGCCAAGAGAAACCGTCCGGCAGCTTGAATCTGGCAGTGGGCAGATACACCCCATCTTGCCGTACGGCTAGCCCTGGGAGGAAACGCGTCTCACCGGGCGCCCGTGACCTGGGGTTTTACTGCTGAGCGCGGCTGACGGGCAGTGTGCTCAGCCGCAGTCGATCTCGGCCCAGCCGCCGCTGACGACGGGATCGGTGGCCGTGCCGCTGATCCGTAGGAGACCGCCGTCGCGGCCCCAGCTCAGCTTGTACGTGCCCGCGGCGATCGGCCGGTAGCCGTCGTCGACCGTCCAGGATCCCGATGTGCCGAGGGCCAGGCCGGTGTGTCCCACCGCGTACGCCTCGCCGTTGGCGATCGCGAGGTAGGACGTCTCGCGGACCACGGCCGTGCAGCCGTCCGGGCCCTCGGGGCGCAGTACGTGGTACTGGGCGCCCGAGATCAGGTCGTCCGCCGCTCCCCACGCGGTGCCGAGGACCGCCGTGCCGATCAGCAGGCGGGCACCCCGCCGGGTCCATGCCGCCCGTTTGGGCGGGAGGCCCGGGGCCTCCGTGCCGCGTCGGGTGAGGGTCCGGTGGAGGAGGAGCGAGAGGGTCAGGAGGGCCGCGCTCAGCCACCAGCCGGGGACCACCCGGCCCTGCACGACCAGCAGGAGGCTGCTCCAACTCGCCACGGCGGCGAGGGCCGGGAGCCCGAGGCCTGCCGCGGTGGAGAGGGCGGGGGGCAAGGTCGCCTACTGAGCGTTCCTGCGGCGTACGACTACCAGCGCCGCCCCACCGATCACCACGAACCCGATGGCCGCGCCCGCGATCAACGGTGTGGCGTTGGAGGATCCGGTGGCGGCGAGGTTCAGGTCGTCGTCGGTGGGGGTGGAGACGGTCGGGCTGGGCTCGTTGAGCGTCTGGGTGGTGATGCCCGTGTCGGTGCCCTGGGTCTTGCAGTCCAGGACGCCGGTGAAGCGCTGTTCGAAGCCGCCGGGGCCGGTGATCGTGAAGTCGTAGGGCTGGTCCTCCCGCAGGGGGACCGTCACCGTGCGGGTCTCGCCCGCGGCGATGCTGTGCTCGATGCCCATCAGCTCGAAGGTGAAGTCCTCGTCGCCGACGTTGGACGCGGTGATGTCCAGGCCGCCCTCGGCGCAGTTCTTCCGGGCGGACACGGCGGGTATGGCGCCCGCCGAGGCCCAGGTCGCCCGCGCCGTCACCGACACCGTCGACTCGCTGGAACCAGCCAGGATCTGGGTCTGGCTACGGCTCTCGGAGGCGAAGGCGCGGCCGACCGGGACGGTGGTGGTGGCGGTCAGGGTGAGGTCCGCCGAGCCGTCCGCGGTGTCCTTCGGCACAGCGAAGAACAGCCGGTCGCCGTCGGCGGCGGAGGTGACGGGCTCACCCTTCGCGTCGACGATGCGTACGCCGCTGGTGACGGCGTCCGCCGGGGGGCTCACCGTGACCGTGTCGGCGTCCGTGTCCACCGTCACCGGGCCCAGCAGCTCGCCGGGGCGGCCCGAGACCGCGGGCGGGGCGAGGGTGAGGGAGGCCTTGGGTTCCGTCAGGTCGCGGGCGTTCTTCTCCAGGTAGTCGGCGAGCTTCTCCGCCTCCGCGTCGACGGCGTCGACGTCCGCGCCGTCGGAGTACCGCCAGATGGCCACCTGCGTACCGGCCGCCGCGTCCTGCTCGGTCAGGCCGCCGCGTATGCCCGCCTTCCGCGCCAGCGCCGCGAGGTCGTTCACCTGCGGGTAGGAGTGCCGCAGGATCCAGCGGATCCGGCCCGCGTCCTTGTTGGCGCCCAGGGACGTGCCGCTCCACGGGGTCTCGTGGTACCTGGCGTCCTTCTGCGTGGGGTTGTGCAGGTCGACGCAGTAGGTCTGCAGGGTGCCGCCGCCCTCGACGGACATCTCGAACAGGCCCGCCGACACGTCCAGGTCCCCGCCCTCGGTGTGGACCACCGCACCGCCGTACGTCTTCAGGCCGCCGATGGTGGCCGTCGCCCCGCCCCGGGTGGGGGCCGTCCCGTCCTCGGCGGCGGCCGAGCCCGCGCCCACCGTCACACCGGTGGCGACGAGCCCGGCGACCAGCGCCGCCCCGGCGGCACGGCGAGCCATCCGCTGTCTGCGCGCCGACTGCCCGGGCAGGGTGGACGGAGCGGACGGCGCCGACGGCAGGGACGGCGTGGAGGACGAAGAAAGCACGTAATTCCCCTTCGAGCAGGACCCATTGACGTGGGGGTGCGGTCCCACCAGCAGAATCAGTAGCCCCAAGAGCTATTTCCGGCATCCTAGGTACGGCTCGCGCCGCGCTTCCCCGTGAGCCCGTCAGCCAACCGATCCGAATCGGAATCGTTATCGCGGGGACCCCCCGCGAGCAGGGCTTATCGACAAATCACTGCGGGTTGTTCGGTGCACATTCGTCGATAAGCCGCAGTTCGGGCGACGGCGGTTGGGCGGTCACGGGGGAGCCGACTTCACGTCACCAGAGCTGGCTCCGGGGCCTGTTGACTCGGTTGCCTTTCCCGGTCCTCCGAACTGGGCGCCGGTGTCTCCCAGTTGGGTTCCGTTTGCCGCGTCGTCGAGGCCGCTGCCGTGTCGCTCCTCGCCTGTGCGCGTCGGAAGGCCGAGGTGCCCCGGGCGAGGTCATGGCCGATCGCCAGCGCGTCGATGTCCGCCGAGGTCCAGTTCTGACCCTCGCGCACGTCCGTCCGTACCTTCAGCCTGCCCTGCACGACGACCGGATCGCCCACCGAGAGGCAGGCCGACACGTTGGTGGCGAGCTGCCGGTTGGCCCACACCGTGAAGAAGTTGGTGTGCCCGTCCGTCCAGGTGCTCCTCTCCCGGTCCCAGTACCGCGCGGTCACCGCCAGCCGGAAGCGCGTCGAAGGTCCCGACGCCAGGTCCCGGTACACCGGCTGCGTCGCCACGTTGCCCACCACGCAGATCACCGTCTCGTTCATCGCTGTCCCCTCCATGCGGCTGTGTCTGCCGAGGCGACCGCGTCCGTCGCGATCGCCGCAAGGCCAGACTGCCTCCGCCGCGCCGGGCCCGCTGAGCGCTGTGGACCGCTCCCCACCTGTGGAAAACTCCGCCACCCGAACGGGTGACGCGCCCACAAGGGCAGGGGCCCGGCGGCCCCCTCACCTCCCCCCGGCCGCCCCCACCACCTCCGCCCCCATCACCCGCGCATACTGCTCCCGCACCTCCCGGTACCGCAGCAGCTCAGCCGCCACCGGATCGAGCACCCGGGCCCGCCCGCACCCGGCCGCGGCGTCCCGCAAGCGCCGTTCCGCCTCCAGGCCGTACCGCCGTGCCGGTCCCCGGGCGGCCATCCTGCAGCTCCACTCGACGATCGGCCCGCCGACGATCCCGAGCACCATCAGCAGCACGGGCACCCCGAGGTTCGGCGACATGAACCCCACGATCTGCCCCACCAGCCACAGCCCGCCGATCACCTGAAGCAGCGTCATCGACGCCTGCACCAGCACCGCGGCGGGCCACCAGCCCGGCCGCGGCGGCCGACCCGGCGGCAACCCGGCCCGCGACGCCAGCTCGTCCAGCGCCTCCGGCAGCCCCTGCGAGCCGCGTACGGCGGCCTCCCGCACGGCCTGCGCCCAGGGCGCGGGCAGCCCCGCCGACGCCCGGTCGGCCACCGTCCGCACCGCCTGCTCGACGCGCTGCCGCGCGGTGACCTCCTCCTCCGGCTGCGGGCGCTGCGGGAACCGGCCCGTGGACGGCTCCCGACGCTCCTCGTACCAGCGCCACAGCCGCAGCCACGGCGTACCGCACGCGCGGTTGGCGTTGCGCAGCCAGGCACGTTCGGCGGCCTCACCGGCGGCGGTGGCACCGACGGCGTCCGCGAGCCGCGCGGAGAACTCGTCCCGCGCGCGCTCACTGAGCCCCGTACGCCGTCCCGTGGCGTACACCGGCCACAGCCGTACGGCCGCGGCGTCCAGGTCGGCGGAGATCCGCCGGGCCGCCGCGCCGCGCTCCGCGACGAACTGGCCGAGCGCCTCGCGCAGTTCCCCGAGGCCGTCCCCGGTGAGCGCGGACAGGGCGAGCACGGTCGCGCCCGGTTCGCCGTACTCCCCCAGGGCGATGCCGTCCTCGTCCAGCAGCCGCCGCAGATCGTCGAGGACCTGCTCGGTGGCCTCCCCGGGCAGCCGGTCGATCTGGTTCAGGACGACGAACATGACCTCCGCGTGACCGGCCATGGGCCGCAGATAGCGCTCGTGGAGTACGGCGTCGGCGTACTTCTCCGGATCGACGACCCAGATGATCGCGTCCACCAGCGCCAGCACCCGGTCCGCCTGCTCCCGGTGCTGTACGGCCGCCGAGTCGAGGTCGGGCAGGTCCACCAGGACGAGCCCGCGCAGTTGTGCCTCCGCCTCCGGGCTCTGCACGGGGCGGCGGCGCAGCCGCCCGGGGATGCCGAGCCGGTCGATCAGGCTCGCGGCGCCGTCGCTCCAACTGCACGCGATGGGCGAGGCGGTGGTGGGCCGTCGTACGCCGGTCTCCGAGATGGTCACCCCGGCGAGCGCGTTGAACAGCTGGGACTTGCCGCTGCCCGTCGCGCCCGCGATGGCGACGACGGTGTGCTGTCCGGAGAGCCTGCGCCGCGCGGCGGCCTCGTCGAGCACCCGGCCCGCCTCGCCGAGCGTCCGGCCGTCCAGCCGCGCCCGGGACAGGCCGACCAGCTCGCGCATGGCGTCCAGCCGTGACCGCAGCGACCCGTCGTACGCCAGCGGCGGCACGGTCCGCGGCCCGGGCGTCCGGGTCTCCACCACGGCTGCCGTCTCCGGCGCCTCCGCGTCCTCGTTCACCCGCCGCGCGATCAGCCCGTCGTCCCAGGCCTCCGCCGAGTCCTCGGCGTCCCCCTGAGGGGCCGTACTGGTCGACGTACGGGTCTTGCCCTGGCGGTCGGCGGGAGGCTCAGGCGGGCGGACCGTAGGGCGGTAGGAGGGGGGATCGGGGATGGGGCGGGGCTCGGCGGGCCGGTCGGCCGGACGCTCCGTCACGCGCGGGCTGTCCTTGCGCGCCGCCCCTGGGCTCTCCTCTTCCCCCATGCCACCCTCCGCAGGTACGCCGTCCCCGCTGCCGGAGCCGGGCTCCTCGCGCTCCGGCTCCTTCTCCGTCTCTGCTTCCTTCTCCACCTCCGCCTCCGTCTCCACGGCACGATCGACGTTCTCGGTGTGATCGCTGTGATCCCTGTGCTCCGTGTGATCGGCGTGCTCCGTGTGGTCCTGGTCAGTGACGGCGGTCACCGGTCACCTCTCCTTCTGCAGTACGGACAGCGCGGCGATGAGTTCGGCCTGCGGTTCCGGATGGACCTCGAGCGCGTCCAGCGGGGCGAGACGGCGCTCGCGCTCGGTGTTCATCACCCGGTCCAGGCAGTCGATGAGCAGCCGCCCGCCGCGGTCGCGCAGCCGCAGCGCGCCGTGGGCGCCGATCCGCTCGGCGAGCCCCTCGCCCGCGGTGCGCGCCCGGCGACCGCCCAGCAGGGCCGTGGCGACCAGCGCGGCGATCACCTCGGGGTCGGGCGCGACGCTCCGGTCCAGCTCGCGCACCTCTTCCTCGGCGTACTCCTCCACCTCGCGCCGCCACCGCCGTACGGTCATCCCGATGCGGTGCTCGACGGGCTCCGTGGTCGGCTCCTGGGCGGTGAGTTCCGGGGCGTCCGCGGCGGGTTCGCGCCGCCAGGCGTCGTCGACGCGTTCGTCGGCGGCGGTGACGGCGCACAGCAGCAGCTCGCACAGGCTCTCGCCGAGGGCGTCGAGGAGTTCGCCAGCGGTGCAGTCGAGAGGGAAGGCGCGCCAGCGCTTGAGCGCGTCACCGGCGAGTACGGCACCGGCCTGCAACCGGCCCCGTACGCGCGCGTGCTCGCTGTCGTAGGCGGTGTCGACGGCGCCGGTGAGCCGGAGCGCGGCGGCGTACTGCGCGGCGGCGGCACCGGCCAGCTCGGGCATGCGGGCCTTGAGGGAGTCCAGGACGCCGTATGCCGTACGGGCCATGGCGTGCTGGCGGGCGCCCGCGTCCTGGGCCTGGTGGAGGAGCCAGGTCCGCAGCGGCGCCACGGCGGTGGCGGGCAGGAGTCCGCCGCCCCAGGCGGACTCGGGCAGCTCGGGCACGGTGAAGCGGGGTACGTCGCCGAGTCCGGCCTTGGTGAGCAGCGCCCCGTACTGCCGGGAGACCTCGGAGACGACCTGGTGGGGGACGCGGTCGAGAACGGTGACGAGGGTGGCCTTGTACTCCTTCGCGGTGCGCAGCAGATGCCAGGGCACGGCGTCGGCGTACCGGGCGGCCGTGGTCACCATGACCCAGATGTCGGCGGCGCAGATCAGCTCGGCGGCGAGGACACGGTTGTCGGCCACCAGGGAGTCGATGTCGGGGGCGTCGAGGAGGGCGAGGCCGGGCGGCAGGGTGTCGGCGGTCTCGATCCGGAGCACCCGCATCGGGTCCTCCCCGGGGAGGAGGAGATCGTCGCCTGTCTCGCGCTGGGGCACCCACACGCGCGTGAGGTCGGGCAGTACGCGCATGCCGCTGAACCAGTGATGATCCTCCGGATGGCAGACGAGCACCGGCGTCCGGGTCGTGGGCCGCAGCACACTCGCCTCGCTGACCCGCCGCCCCACGAGGGAGTTGACGAGCGTCGACTTGCCCGCGCCGGTGGAGCCCCCCACGACGGCCAGCAATGGTGCTTCGGTTTCCCTCAACCGGGGCACCAAGTAGTCGTCGAGCTGCGCGAGCAGTTCGTCGCGGTTGGCACGCGCGCGTGGGGCCCCCGCCAGGGGCAGCGGGAAGCGTGCGGCGGCGACACGGTCGCGCAGGGCGGAGAGTGCGTCGAGCAGCTGAGGCCGTACGTCCAAGGTCACCACATGTGAAGAATGCCCAATTTTAGGGGAATTCTGAAGCATATAGACATGTCTGCGCGCCGATGGAACACAAGGGACGGAAGGGGCGACCGGGACATGGCCACAGCCGAGGCATAACGAGTGCACAACACCCGGGACGCGGGACGCCAAAAGCGCTGCACGATTCGTACCTGCCTGCGATTATCAGGACCGCTTCACCGAACCTCCACATCGAGCCACGGAGGCGAAGCGACAGGGACATGGATCCGGGAGCCCTATCCTTGTCCCCGGCAGCGTCAAGGATCAGCCCACACCCGGGCACCACGACAGAGGCCACCACACCAGGCCCCCGTAGCTCAGTGGATAGAGCAGGCGCCTTCTAAGCGCTTGGCCGCAGGTTCGAGTCCTGCCGGGGGCGCCCTCTTTCCGCCCTCCCATCGGGAGGGCATTTTTGCTGTTCAGGGCCGTTTATCGGGCCCGGCCGAGCAGCTTCGCGGGTGCGGGTGGATCCTCGGGCGGAGCTGGCTGGTGTCCGGCTGGAGACGATCTCGTCCGGCCCTCGGCGGGTGCCCTTCCCGAAGACTTCCCGAAGTTTCGGTGCGCTCTCTTGCCGTCGAACCGCTCACCAACGCCACGGTCTGTGGTCGGCCCACAAGCATCGCCCTCGGCCGCGCAGACGTGCGCCCGCGTCATCGGCGGCGGCTGGCACTCACCCCCGCTGCGTCGACGCTCCCTGACTGTGGCAGGTGCCATTGCCAGACGGATGAAAAC
Source organism: Streptomyces sp. NPDC057877 (assembly GCF_042796855.1). Taxonomy (NCBI): domain Bacteria; kingdom Bacillati; phylum Actinomycetota; class Actinomycetes; order Kitasatosporales; family Streptomycetaceae; genus Streptomyces; species Streptomyces sp. NPDC057877. The sequence continues at coordinate 386,491 of NZ_JBHVMS010000004.1, read as the reverse complement.
ACGTTGGCGGGCCACCTCTGAGCTGCGACCATGCAGCTGTATCCCTTACGGAGGGTGCCTTTGTTCGTTTTCAGTTGTGCGCGTTGCGGTGTCGAGCTGACAGTCCCTTTGTCCCAGGTCTCCCTTCCGTCCCATGCCCGTCAGAAGTACGGGAATGGGGTCCAACTACCGGTACTCATGGAGGCAGGGACGTTTGCCGTGGACCCGGACCCATGGGGAGGGCCATGGCGGATGGGGGACGAGATCGATCCGGGCGAGGCGGAGGCACGCGGCATCTACGCGCCGGTCTACGCCCTGTCCGACAACACGCCCGGGGCAATCGTCATTGCTCCCGGTGACATCCGCGGTACCCGGCTGATTCCCGAGAAACGCGGCGGTGCCTGCTGTGGCCTCGACGGGGCCGAGGGGCCCAACATGGCCTGCGAGGCGTGCGACCTGCCCGTAGCAACAAGGGTCGACGACTGCTCGCTCTGGCAGGCAGTGCGGCTCAGCTCAGACGCCGTGCGCCGCGTCCTCGTCGACGGCGTCCGCACCGCGCCGTTCTCCTGGACGGAATTGGCAGAGAGGGCGGAGCGCACGCCCCCGTTCGAGCCGATCGGCACATGGGGAGGACGGTCTGGGTCGAGTCACTACTGGTCGTGGAGTCCTCAATGGGAGGCGGCAGCCGGCCAGGCGCTCGCCCACCTGTTGGTGGCCTCCAAAGGGCAGCCCGTGAAGGTCCCGGGCGGTCTGACCGCGGACGTGTTCCAACGCGCGCTCGACGCCTTGCTGCCCGCAGCCCCGCCAACGCGGCACGCCGTCCTGGCCGGACCGGGAGAACCCTCCGCCAGTGCGGGAGTCGACATCCTCCTCGTACCGGTCCATCCTCAGACGGGTCAGACCTGGACCCCCGCCGGCCCGGCGGCATCGGCGTACCCGGTGCCCCTGCCGCTGGGGGTGTGGCTGTGGCTGGTCTCCCCCGAGCCGTACCTGCCTGTTCCCGCGTCGGGCGGCATACCCCAGGACGTACTCCGCGACGACCCGCTCCCTCCGCGCCCCAACTACCTGTTCCGGGCCGACCGGGGCACGTTCGAGCACACCTTGGTCCGGCTACCAGCCGTTCGCAGCCCGTGGATACGCACGATCCTCGAGAACCTCACGCAGGATGCATCGGTCGACATCTTCTAGCCGCCGCATGGCAAGCGGACAGCGCCACCCGCCTGGCTTCGTTCACTTCCTGCAGCATCTGTCTGTGAGTTCGGGAGGTATCCGACAGGTGGAAGCGCGTCTGGGATGTTCACGTGACATGACGTCACTGCAGGAGGTGCGCCTTCGCAGGTCGCTCCCGGCCGAGCACGCTGGTCGGGTGTGAGCATGCTGCGTCTACTACAGTTCAGCGTGGGCCGTGACTGGCGCTGAGGTGGAGCACCACCGGGGAGCGGTCTGACGAGACGTCGTTGCCGTGCGCCTGGGCGAGTGGTCAGCAACGCCTGGAGGGCAACGATGTCCGCGACTCAGACGGCCCAGCTCATGGATGGCACCAGCCTCGCCAAACGCATCGTCGAAGAGGCTGCTGCCAAGGCGGCAGAGATCTCACGACGAGCGGGGACCAGTCCCTGCCTGGCGACGGTGATGGTGGGAGAGGATCCCGCGTCGGCCACGTACATCCGCATGAAACGGGCGCGGTGCGCGAAGGCAGGCATCCAGTCCCGGCATATCGGTCTGCCCGCCGCCACCACGACCGCCGAACTGATCGACACCCTCGCGGGCCTGTCCAGCGATCCGGAAGTGCACGGGATCCTGTTGCAGCACCCCTGCGGCCCGCACATCGACGAGCGAGCGGCGTTCGAGGCCATCGCTCCGGAGAAGGACGTCGACGGGGTGACGATGCATTCCTTCGCCGCGATGAGCTTCGCGCTGCCGGGATTCGTGTCCTGCACTCCGGGCGGGATCATGCGGTTGCTGGAAGCGTACGACGTCGAACTCGCCGGCAAGCACGCCGTCGTGGTGGGCCGCAGCGCGATTCTCGGCAAACCGGCCGGGATGCTCCTGCTCGCCAAGGACGCGACGGTCACGTACTGCCACTCCCGCACGGCTGGCCTGTCGGCGATCGTCCGGGAAGCGGATGTCGTGGTAGCAGCCGTGGGACGGCCTCGGCTGATCCGCGGTGAGGACGTCAAACCCGGCGCGGTCGTGATCGACGCCGGCTACAACCCGGGCAACGTCGGAGACGTGGACTACGACACCGCCCTCACCCGAGCTCGTCTGATCACTCCGGTTCCCGGTGGCGTTGGGCCGATGACCATTGCCGTCCTGCTCGCGCAGACCGTGGAAGCCGCCGCGAGCCAGCTCGGCATGCAGCGTCGCTGACGCCTCGCCAGCCCGGTGATGCCGTGTCAGCAAGGTCGTCGCTCGGAGCGAGAGCCCGCGTGTCGGCCTGGCGGGCGGTTCTGCTGATGGCGGCTCGCTGCCTGTGAGGGCGGTAAGCCGCCGAGAAGGCGTGGCCTGCGGATGCGTCAGCGCCCGGTGGTCCCGCCGGTTCAGCGGTCGACGTCGTAGGACCGCCTCGTTGCAGCCATCCAAACGATGGCAAATCGGCATACGGGTTGAAGGGGCGCTGGATATCAGATCATCCTTGCCGTCATGAGTCTCGTCTCCACCTCCTTCGATGTGCCCGACATGGCCGACTACGCCCACGACTGGGCTCTGGTCGACGTGGAGACTGCCGCTCGGTGAGGGGCTCCTTGGCCATCTCTGTCTCCTGCTCGCATACCGCGGACGATACTGTCGCCGACCAAGCGCGCATATCGTCCCGTGGATGGGTCAGCCGGGCGGCTGCATCCTGCGGAACTCCGCCACTGGGATCTCGAACTGTGCCTCGATCTTCGTGGCGTCCTTCTCCCGGCCGGCTTGCCGGAGCATGCCGACGGCCTGCTCCACGATCCTGCCGAGCCTGACGACCTCCGCCCGCAGGATGTGAAGTTCGGCATCGGGCTCGACTGCCTGCGCACCGCACCACTGCCGTACGAGGTCTCGGGCAGGCTTGAACTCCCTGTCGGCCTGGGCGCAGACCTCGGGGCTGAAGTGATGCCCCTCCCGTTTGCCCCGCCCCGGGGTGTACGAGCCGTAGATCGCTTCCCTTTGAGCCCGTTGCTCCTCGCGTGCCACCTCTGCCATGACCTGCTCGGCGTGCAGGGTGGCGCCCTTGCGAGCGCACGCCAGGGTCGCCGACCAGGGCGCCTCCGCACTCCCGTCATCGTGAAACACCGTCAACGGATCACCAGTGAGGAACTCGGCACTCTCCTCCAGCGCCTCGGCGAACGCCGTCACGTCGTAGACGTACAAGACGCCGTCGCCGTGCCGCGAATAGCCGACCCTCGCCAGCTCGTCCCACGGGCAGACCTCGAAGACGGTGTCCACCGCACGGCGTTCGGGAACATCACGAGAAGGTGTAGCAGCGCTGAGTTCTTTCCAGCGGCGTTCTCTCTCAAGCCAGCGGTCGACCTGTTCCCAGGGAACGCGCAGCTGAGAAGGCGGTACCCAAGCTTCACGCCCCTCCTCCTCGTCTGCGGTGAAGCGGACCTTGACGCGCACCGGACACTTGGTGCCAAGACGAAGCACCTCCACCCGAGCGACCGGGTCATGCGCCCGGGCACAGTGCGCCCAGAACTCCCCTACTTCCATCGCCACATCCCGTGGGTCCGGATGCGAAGGCATTCGCAGGACGGCGCACGGTTTCGCCGGGAATCGTGATCCAGCGGTATAAGGGCGCAATGCGCTCATGAGCGCGGCAGAGCCGGTCGTCTCGGCTCGCCCTACGGCGTTTGAGTACGGCGCCCGGTCTGCTCCGCCGCCGCGGCGGCGATAGTGTCCCCCGCGTGAGCGAGTACCAGTACTACGAGTTCCAGGCCCTCGACCGGCCGCTCAGCCGCGAGGAACAGGAGCAGTTGCGGGCTGTCTCCACCCGGGCGCGGATCACCGCCACCAGCTTCACCAACACCTACAACTGGGGTGACCTGAGCGGAAATCCGCGCAGCATGGTGGAGCGCTATTTCGACGCCCACCTGTACGTCACCAATTGGGGCACCCACCGACTGATGCTCCGCCTGCCCAAACAGACCCTGGACCTGCCCGCAGTGCGGCCGTACCGCCTCGACCACCACGTCGACGCCTGGACCACCCGCACCCACCTCGTGCTTGACCTCACCAGCGAGGACGAGGGCGGCGACTGGATCGAGGGCGCCGACGACTCACTGGCCGCCCTCATCGGCGTCCGTGACGAACTCGCCACCGGCGATCTGCGCCCCCTCTACCTCGCCTGGCTCTCCGCACTCGCCGCCTGGGAACTCGAAGACGACGACGAAGAGGAGTACCAGACCTGCCCTGAGCCGCCCGTCCCGGCCGGGCTCGGCGAGCTGACCGCACCGCAGCACGCGCTCGCGGACTTCCTGCGCGTGGACGCCGATCTCCTTGCGGTCGCGGCCCAGGCCAGTCCCACCGCGCCGAAGGAGCCGCTCAGGCCCACGAAGAAGGAACTCGCCCCGCTGATCGCCGCTCTCCCCCAGCAGGAGAAGGACGCCCTGCTGCTGCGGCTCGCCCTCGGCCCAGAGCCCCAACTGCGCACCGACCTCCTGTACCGCCTGCGCGGCATGACAGCACCCATCGCGGCCCCCGGCGACCGGTCCGCTGCGCACCTCCTGGACGCTGCCCACGCCCTGCGTACGAGCCTCGGCAGCGTGCAGAACAGGAGCGGGCCGAAGCCCGTGGCCGACGCCTGACCGCCCTCGCACACGAGGTCGAAGCCCTCTGGCAGCAGGTACGGGCCCACATCGCCACCAAGAAGACGAGCGCCTACGACCGGGCCGCCACCCTCCTTACGGAACTGCGCGACGCGTACACACACCGGACGTGACAAGGACTTCTGGCAGCGCCTTGCCAGCCTGCGCGAGGACAATCAGCGTCATCCCGGCCTGACCCACCGCCTCGACCGCCACGGCCTCCGATAAGCCGCTCGTTCCCGACCCTGGGCGGGCCGGGCTGTTCCCTCCCCGCTTCAGGGAAGCAGCGTGAACGCGGGAACGTGATCGGGCACAAGCGCCCGGAAATGCCGGTGGTCGAGCGTCGCGACATCCGTCAGCTTCAGCCGCTCCGCCACAGCGACCACCGAAGCGTCAGCCACGCCCAGCGGAAAGCCCCGATAGCGGCGCATCAGCTCCACGATCCGTGCCATGTCCCGCTCATCGGGGAACACCTGCACCAAGTCACCGCCGACGACGGACTCCACCAGATTGATCTCGGCCTCGGCACCCAGATACTTGCCGACCAGATAGCAGCACTCGGTCAGCACGTACGGGGTGACAACGAGGTCACCGTCGTACGACTCCAGGAGTTCGGCACAGCGCTCATGATCAGGATCGTTGCGGTTGAGGGAGGCGACGAGCGGACCGGAAACAACGATCAGCATCGTCCTCGCCGATCTCCGCCCGTACGACGTCCTTCGCCCGGGCACCGAGATCGGTCGCCGGACCATCGAAGCTCCGCAGTATCCGGAACCGGCTCGGCGCGGGCCTGACCAGACGCAGAGCGTGGCGGCGCAACTCCTCCGCCTGCTCGGGCTCCAAGTGATCAATGAGCTCGTGCAGGTCACTGTAGTCATGCGCCGAGGTCATGACCGCTCCCTCTCCGCCCTGCCGTACGTCCACGATAGCGTCGCCATGCCTGCCGCGGTGACCGCGATGTCGCGGCCCGGAGCCCTCCCCGCAGACTCCCGGCACAAGAGGCCACGCGACTGACCCCGGAGCGATCACCACGGGAGAAGCCAGCGGCGCCGGCACCGCCAGCGACAGCCTGATCGTGCGGCTCCCGCAGGCGCCGAGCACTGCGGGACCAGCCGCGCCCGCCCCTCGACCGCCATCGTGGCGCAAGTGCGCAGGTCAGCGCCGTACACACAGCCAGCCTTGTTTTGTGGCTCCTGCCGGGGGCGCCACGCAGGAGGACGGCGCCAGCGGCTTCCGCTCGACCGGTCATCCTGCCGGTGCCGCGAGCGGGACGGTCGGCCCTCGCGCGGGGCACGTCCTAAGACAGCATGGCAGGCACTCCGCGGCCCCTTGACGGCTGTTACGCCGCCCGCCTCGCCCATCTCGCCGGTCCACCGGTGGATCACGGTCACCTACGTCGCCGACTTCCTCGATCGCGTGGGCACGGGCGGTCAGTCGATCGCCTCACGGTCTCCTCGTCGTCCATCGCGCTCGGCGGCCACCCGTCACGGCCAACCCCCTGCTAGCGTCACAAGAACGCCCACCCCCGAGATCATCGGAGCCCCGATGCCCTCACCCCCCACGCCCCACCTCCCCCGCCTCACCACCCTCTCCCCCGGCGGCGGCTGCGCCTGCAAGCTCCCCATGGGCAAGTTGGAGTCCCTCCTCTCCCCCCTGACTGCCAGTCTCCAGCCCGCCTCCGGGAACCTGCTCGTCGGCGCCCTCGAAGGCGACGACGCGGCGGTGCTCAGGCTCGACGACGAGCGGGCGATCGTGCTCACCACGGACTTCTTCACACCGATCGTCGACGATCCGGCGGACTGGGGCCGGATCGCCGCCGCCAACGCGCTGTCGGACGTCTATGCGATGGGCGGCACCCCCCTCATCGCCGTCAACCTGGCCGCCTGGCCGGGCGGCGAACTGCCCGTCGAGATGCTGGGCGAGGTGCTGCGCGGCGGGGCCGAGGTCGCGGCGTCCGCGAACTGCCCGGTGGTCGGCGGGCACACCGTGGACGACCCGGTCCCGAAGTACGGCATGGCCGTCGTCGGGCTCGCCCACCCCGACCGCCTCTTCAGGCTCGACGGCCTGGCGGAGGGCGATCAGCTCGTGCTCACCAAGGCGCTCGGCACCGGAGTCGTCTCCACCGCGCTGAAGAAGGGCGCCGTGGCCGACGGCACCGTCCGGGCGGCCGTCGACTCCATGACGCTGCTGAACGCGGGTGCCGCTACGGCGGCCCTGGCGGCCGGGGTGCGGGCGGCTACCGACGTCACCGGCTTCGGGCTGCTGGGCCATCTGCACCGTATGCTGCGCGCCAGTGGACTGGCCGCGACGATCGACGCGGAGCGCGTGCCGTTGCTGCCGCGGGTCGGGGAACTCGTCGCCCGGGGCTTCGTCTCCGGCGGTACCCGCGCCAACATGAACCGCCTTCAGGACGCCGTCACCGTCGAGGAGTCCGTCCCCGAGACGCTGGCGGTCCTCCTGCACGACGCCCAGACCTCCGGCGGCCTGCTGCTCGCCCGGCCAGAGGGTGACACCGCCCTGGTGGACTCCCTGGAGGGGCAGGGTCTGCCCGCCGCCGTCATCGGCCGGGTCACCGCCGGGGCCCCGGGCACCGTCACCGTCCGGCGGTGACCGGCAGTCCGTCCACCCGCCACTCCAGCATCCCGTCCGCCAGTCGGCGCGCCGTGCGCCCACGCTCCCTGAGCAGCCGTACGGCGTCATGCGCCAGGACGCAGTACCTGCCCCGGCAGTAGGCCACGACCTCCCGGTCCTCCGGCAGCGCGGCCAGCCGCTCGTCCAGCTCCTCCAGGGGCACGTTGAGCGCACCCGGGATATGGCCCGACAGGTACTCCTCGTGGCTGCGTACGTCCAGCACGGTCACGCTGCCCTCCGCGACCCTGGCCAGGAGTTCCTCCCGGTCGACGGCCTCGGTCTCCTCGCCGAGGTAGGCCGCGCGGGCCCGCTCGGTCTCGGCCAGGTGCCGCTGGGCCACGCCGCGGACGAGGACGCAGAGGGCGGCGACGTCCTCGCCGGAGAGCCGGTAGTACACCCGGGTGCCCTCCCGGCGGGTGGCGACGACTCCGGCGCGCTTGAGGGCCTGGAGGTGCGCGGAGGCGGTGGTCAGGCCCAGACCGGCCGCCCTGGCCAGCGAGTCGACGGTCCGCTCGCCCTGCGCGATCAGATCGAGCAGTTCCAGCCGCTTGCCGCTGCCGAGGGCCTTGCCGACGCGGGCGAACTGCTCGTAGAGATCCGCCTTGAGCCGCGTGTCTCCCATGTCCACTCGTCCCACTTCTCCGGTACTCCAAGGATTTGAGGAGCACGCTAGCAGGGGCCCCCGCAGGGGCTCCCCCGGCAGTCGACGGGTGAGATCAGGCCGACCCACGCACAGGACCACCCTCCCCCACAACCCCCTCTTGTGACCGACCAGTTCATGGGGCACGCTCCAAGACCCGGACCGCCATCTCGGAGGCACCCCCATGACCAGCGTGCTCCTCATCCACGGCACGGGCGTGCGTGCCCCGGCCTACGCCTCGGCGCTGCGTGCCGTGCGGGCCGGGCTGGCCCGGGTGCGGCCCGATGTCACCGTGGCCGAGTGCGACTGGGGGTCGGCGCTGGGGTCGTATCTGCGGGCGGACGGCGCGTCGATCCCCGGCTACCGCCCCCAGAAGACCGACACCACCCCCAGACGGGCCCCGGAGGACGAGGAACGGGCCCGCTGGGCGCTGCTGTACGCCGAGCCGGACGCGGAGCTGACGCTGTTCGCCCTCAGCGGGCCCTCGAACCGCACGGCTCCCTTCGTGCCGGGCGCCGTCCCGGGTGGGCAGCGGCTGTGGCAGGAGACGGAGACGGTCGCCGACGCCGTACGCGACGCCTGGAAGGCCGCCGGACTCGCCGGGCAACTGGACGATGTCGTACGCGAGTTACGGGCCTCGGCCGTCTTCCGCTCCGCCTGCGACGCCCCGGACGGCGGTGGGCCCGGCCGCGGTCTGCCCCGGCTGACCGGGCGTTCGCTGGTCGCCCGGGCGCTGGTGCGGCTGCCGGAGGGGCCAGGGGCCGTGCCGGTGGCGGAGCGGGACGCGGCGGTGGACGCGGTCACCGACGCGCTCGGCGGGGACGAGCGCGGGCTGGCGGACGTCGTCGGCCGCTCCCTGGGGGCCTTCGCGCGGCTGGCCGAGCGGTCGGGCGGCTCCCGGCTGGTCGTCAGCAGGCGCGGGGCGATCAGCGAGCACGGGCTGGGCTTCTCCGGAGACATCCTCAGCTACCTCGTACGCGGCGAGGCGGTCCGCGCCTACGTCGCCGAGCTGGCCCGCGCGCTGCCCGCGCCGGTCGTCCTGCTGGGCCACAGCCTCGGCGGGGTGATCGCCTTCGACCTGCTGGCGGCCCGCCAGCCGCTGCCGCCCCACATCGCCCAGCTCATCACCGTCGGCTCCCAGGCACCCCTCCTCTATGAACTGGACGCCCTTCCCTCCCGTCCCTACGGCACCGGCCTCCCGGCGCGGTTCCCCGAGTGGCTCAACGTGTACGACCCCCGCGATCTGCTCTCCTTCCTCGGCTCCCCGATCTTCGGCTCCCGGGTACGGGACGTGGAGGTGGACAATGGACAGCCGGTGTCAGCCGCCCACGGCGCCTACTGGGCCAACCCGCGCCTGTACGAACTTCTGGCCCAGGCCCTTCCCGAATGACGCGGGTGTTCCGGGATGATGAGGGTGTCGGGCAGTGCGAGGGGGAACGCACGTGCAGCAAAGGCCTTGGAAACACTCGGCGCGACAACGGGTCCTCAGCGCGATGGTCGACGCCCTGGGCACCTCCGCCGCGCTGGCCGACCCGCGGGGGCGGCTGCAGTGGGCCCGTGAACTGGCGGCGGAGTTCGAGGGTCTGGAGCTGACCGGTTTCCCGACGCCACGCCAGGAGTTCGTGGAGGCCGTACGGCTGTGCAGCCGCACCGAGGGCGGCCTCGAGGGGCTGGTGGACATCACCGAGTTCCTCGCCCCCGCCCTCTCCGCGCGGCTGCGTCCGCTGCTCGACGAGTGGTACGCCACCGATCTGTACGAGGGCCGGGACTGGACGGCGCTGCGGGCCGGACTGGACTTCTCACTGCCGGAGTTGCCCGCGCTGATCGCCGAGGTCAGCGGCGACCGGGTGCGGCTGCCCACGTACTGCACCTCGGTGTGGCACGCCTTCGTCCACCTCGCCTGCCACAACGCGCCCGTGGGCGGGCTCGAACCCAGCATGGTGCTGCTGGAACACCTGATGCTGCGCACGGAGGCCGCGGCCCTCGTCGGTGAGATACGCGCGTGGAACGACCACTTCGCGGCGGCCTGGGGCACGGAGAGCGGCCCGGCCGGGCTGCGCGTGCTCCGCAAGGAACTGGCCGACCGCGACCGGCCCCGTCCACCGCTCCCCATGGACCCGGCGCATGCCGGGCACCCGGTCCACACCATGGACAAGAAGCAGCACACCGAGCAGCTGATCCCCGCCACGGCCACCTCGGCGGCGGCCCCGCAGCCCGACGCCGAGGCCGAACCCCTCTCCGCCGCCCCGGTGATCCGTATGTTCATCAAGGTCGCCCCGGACCTCACCCCGTTCGAGTCCTCGGGGGCGCGAAGGAGGCGGCCGGAGAGCCGCTACCGGCTCTCCTCCCGGGTCCGGTACGTGGAGTCGACCCGGCTGCACCAGGTGGGGCGCGACCCTGAAGCACCCGTTCCGCGCAGCAAGGTCCCGAGCGCCGTCGCCGAGCTGCTGTCCGCGACCGCCGAGCTGTGGCAGTCTCGGGACGAGAACGTCGTCCTGGAGATATTCCTCCCTACCGAGCTGCTCGCGGAACCGGTCGAGTGGTGGAACAGAAATCCTCAACTCGGCCATCCCAACCCGCTGTTGAGTAAATACTCTGAGATTTTCATCCATAGTCTGGAGCGCATGCAGCGACGCGATCTGCATCACGTATGGCGCAGGAGATGGACACGGTGGCGGAGCGACCCGGGGACCGGCCAGGCCCACTGGTGCGATCCCCAGGGGCGGCCCGCCACCGAGCACCTTGAGCTACTGGATGCCCGGATCGGCAAAGAGGAGGGGGTGGTCTGCATGGTGCTCAGTGACACCCCGCGGACCAGGAACGGCATGGGACTGCGGGAGTTACGGCTGGGGCTCGACCACGGCGTGCCGGTGATGGTCTTCCACCGGGAGTCCGCCTCCTCGGAGGCCTTCCTGAGCCTGGTGCAGGAGCTGTTGGCCGGTGAAGGCCTGGCCAATCTGCCGTCCACTGCACGACAGTGGAGGGGCGACGCCGCCGCGGGTGCCGCCGGCCAGCGCGACAAGGCCCTGATCAGACATCTCGGTGTCGTCTGGGACGACCCGCACCACCTCCTCGACGGCGACGCGTGTGCTCCCGCTGCCTTCATAGGGGGGACCGAGTGAACGCGCAGGAGACCAACGCGTTGCCCTACAAGGGCACGGGACGGTCACTTCCCACCGCTCCGTACGAGGAGCGGAGCTGGCCCGAGGGTCCGCGCTGGCGGAGCTTCAACGGCGGCCCGCCCATGCCCGAACCACCCGACGACGACGAGGCGGACCGCCGCCTGGGCCCGGTCACCGTCCCCCGCCAGCCCCCGGCGGAGGAGGTCCGGCTGGTCAACGCCGCCCTGCTGCTGCGCCGCCCGCTGCTGGTGACCGGCCGTCCCGGAGTGGGCAAGTCCGCGCTGGCCTTCCGTATCGCCCGTGAGCTGTCCCTGGGCCGGGTCCTGCAGTGGCCCGTCACCAGCCGCACCACCCTGGCCTCCGGTCTCTTCGAGTACGACGCGATCGGCAGGGCCCAGTCGCGCAACCCGTGGCTCACGCCGCCGCGGGAGGGGGACGGGGACGGTGCCGCGTCGGACGAGGCGGCCCGGGACATCGGCGACTTCATCCAACTGGGCCCGCTCGGCACCGCCCTGCTGCCGTACAGGCTGCCGAGGGTCCTGCTCATCGACGAGATCGACAAGGGGGACGCGGACCTTCCCAACGATCTGCTCACCCTCTTCGAGGACGGCTGGTACGCTGTGCCGCCACTCGTTCGAGTGAGGAAGCAGCACCCCACCGTCACCGTCCACACCGCCGATCCGGGCGGTTTCGCACGCGTCGAGGAAGGCGTGGTCAAAGCCCGGGCCTTCCCCGTTGTGATCATGACTTCCAATGGGGAACGCGCATTTCCCGAAGCGTTCATGCGCCGTTGTCTGCGTTTGGACATGGCAGACCTCGATGCGGAAGGCTTGGCCGAGTTGCTCTCCGCCCACTTCTCCGATCGACTCGGTGACATGCAGGGAAAGTTGATCCGCGCCTTCAAGTCCCACAGCGAGGAATCCTCGGGACTGGCCGCAGACATGCTGCTCAACGCGGCCCACCTGGTCACTTCTGGCGCGTACACCTATTCCGAGGGCGACGACGCCGAGTGGCAGGCGGTGCTGAGCGCCATCTGGCACCCCCTCAACGCCGATGGGGCTGGGCGGAGTGACTGAACACCACCCCGCGTCCGCGGGTCGGGCGGCACGCGGCCCGGCCCCGGACCACCAGCGCCTACGCGTCGGCGACCTGCACTGGCGGGAGGTCGCCGACGCGCTGTGGCTCGTCCGGGAACACCCCGGGCTCGTGGAACCGGACGAGTACGAGCCGGAGCGGGAGGCCGGGACGGACCGGGAGACCGAGGCGGACCGGCCGAGCGAGCCCGGGGGTACCGACGCGCCTGACGCGACCCAGGCGGTGCCGCCCCCCGAGACCGCGCGCCGTCCGGGAGGCGAGGACGAGGACCACGACGACCTCCCCGCCGAGCCACGAACGCCCGAGGCACCCGAGGCCTCCGACCCACCTGACGATCCCGGGACCCCGGACACCGTCGAGGCGCCCCCACGGCCCGCCCCCACCGAGTCCCGCGCCCGCTTACGCCGCTCCCGCCGCCGCACCAGCCGGAGAACGGCCGCCGTCCCGTCCCTCGGCCCGGCCCTGCGCGCGCTGCGGCAGCGGAACCGCACCTCCCCCGTCGGCGAGATCGACGAGGAGCGCACCGGCGAGCAGCTGGCCGAGGCCCCCTGGCTGCCGCCCGTGCTGCGACCGGCGCACGAGGCCCGCTGGAGCGTGGTCCTCGTGGTGGACACCGCCCCCCACATGGTCGCCTGGCGCGGCCTCGCGGCGTCGCTGACCCGGGACCTGCGGCTGTACGGCGGCTTCCGCGGCGTCGAGACCCGGCTGCTGGACACCGCGGACGGAACGCCCGACGGCATCCTGTTACGTGCCCCGGGACATCCGGGGCGGCCCGGCCGCCCGGTGCCGGTGCGCAGTCTCGTGGACCAGTCCGGGTGCCGGATCGTGCTGGTCCTCACCGACGGAATGGCGCCCGCCTGGCACACGGGGGCGGCGCGTGGGGCGCTGGCCGTGTGGGGCAGGTACCAGCCGCTGGCGATCCTGACGCCGTTACCCCAACGCCTGTGGGACCGTACGGGGCTGCTCCCGGAGCGGGTCCGGATGCACGCCGCCGGGCCGGGGGCCGCGGGCGGGGCGCTGACCTGGGAGCTGCTCAATCCGCACGGGGCGAGCGAGTGGTCGGCGCCGCTGCACCCGCGTCGGTCGTTCCCGGTGCCGGTGCTGGAGACGGCCGGTCACTGGGTGGGGCCCTGGGCGCGGTTCGTGGCGGGCACCGAGCCCCGCTGGGCGGAGGCGGCGGCCACGATGGTGGCGCCGGGCGCCAAGCCGATCCCGCTGATGGAGACCGCCCCGCTGGAGGAGAGCCCGGCGCAGAAGGTGGCCCGGTTCCGGGTGTGGGCGTCCCCCGAGTCCTTCGAACTGATGGTCAGGCTGGCGGCGGTCGAGCTGGACCTGCCGGTGATGACGGCGGTGCAGCGCGACATGGTGCCGCCCTCCGGGCCGGTGGAACTGGCCGAGGTCCTCGTCAGCGGACTGATCGAACCACGGCCGGGCCGTCCCGAGTCGTACAGCTTTCTGCCCGGAATCCGTGCGGAACTCCTTGCCGCAAGCACCAAACGTGCCACTCTGCGGGCCTCCCGGCGGGCCGCCGAAGTCCTCGCGCCGAAAAACAGCGCGGCGCGGGAACTGCTCGCCTATTTCGACGGCCGGGAGACCACCGGCCGCACTGAGATCACTCCGGACAACGTCCGTTTCCGAACGACCGAATACGTCGTTCTCAGTTCGCTCGCCGGGCCTCATCTCCGTCGCGCGCACCGAATTCACGGGCTCCTTTCGGCGGCGCACATCCAATCGGATGAACCGACCGGGACCGGAGTGGACACCGAAGTCATAACCGATCATTTAAGAAAAGATTCCGGCATCATGAATACAGCCGACGCCCCAGAGAGCGGAAGCACTACTGAGCTTCTGTCCTCCGTTTCTGATATCCACGGGCAGGTCGAGAGCAGCACACGCCAAGGAGGCACGACAGTGACCACGGTTGCCCATGGGACCGCCACCCCGGCCCCCGAACCCGAGGGCGTCACGCTGGGCAAGCCTCAGGAAGGCGTCTCCTCGCTCCGCCCAGCGGTCCTCAACAACATGCCGCCGCGCAACGCTCTCTTCACCGGGCGGGCCGATCTGCTGCGCATGCTGGAACGCAATCTGGGGCAAGGCCCGACGGCTGTGCTGCCGCATGCCCTGCATGGAATGGGCGGCGTGGGAAAGTCACAGCTCGCCCTTGAGTACGTATACCGGAATGCCACCCGCTATGACGTCGTGTGGTGGATTCCCGCCGAACGGCCCACGCAGATCGCACAGGCCCTGGTGGAACTCGCCCAGCGCCTCGGTCTGCGGATGACCTCGGAGGCCAACACCGCCGTGCCCGCGGTCCTGGAGGCGCTGCGCACCGGTCACCCGTACAGCAACTGGCTCCTGGTCTTCGACAACGCCGAGAGCCCGGAGGCGGTGCGCAACTACTTCCCCACCAGCCCGGGCAGCGGCCCCATCGGCTCCATCCTGGTCACCTCCCGCAACCCCCAGTGGAACACCCTGGCCCATCCCCTGGAGGTCGACGTCTTCAAACGCGAGGAGTCCATCCACCTCCTCCAGCGCCGCAACCCCGACCTCCCCGACGTCGAGGCCGACCAACTGGCCGCCGTACTCGGCGATCTGCCGCTCGCGGTCGAGCAGGCGTCCGCCTGGCGTGCCGAGACCGGCATGCCGGCCGCCGAGTACCTGCGCCTGTTCGAGGAGAAGCGGGCGGAGCTGATGACGGTCTCCAAGCCCACCCACTACGAGGAGACCGTCGCCACCGCCTGGAACGTCTCCCTGGACCACCTGGAGCGCAAGAACGCCGCCGCCCTCCAACTCCTGCAGGTTTGCGCCTACCTGGCGCCGGAACCCATCTCCCGCTCCCTGTTCTCCCGCGCCCCCGTCGAGCCCATCGCCCCCGACCTGGACCGCGCCCTGACCGACCCGCTGCGTCTGGGCCGCGCCATCCGGGAGATCAACCGCTACTCCCTCGCCAAGATCGACCACCGCACCAACTCGATCCAGATGCACCGTCTGGTCCAGGCGGTGCTGATCGCCCGCATGTCCCAGGAGCAGCGCGACCGGATGCAGAACGGGGCGCACATGCTGCTCGCGGGGGACACGCCGGGGAACCCGCAGGACCCGATCAACTGGGCCAAGTTCGGCGAGCTGTACCCGCACGTCCTGGTGTCGGAGGCCGTACGGTCCCCGTCCCGGCACGTCCGGCAGATGGTGCAGAACGTCGCCGAGTACCTCTTCTACTGGGGCGAGCACGAAGCCGCCCGGGAGTTCGCCCGGAACACCTACGACCTGTGGTGCGAACTGCGCGGCGAGAGCGACGGCCAGACGCTGATGCTCGGCCGTCATCTGCGGTACGTCCTGTCGCAGATGGGCCGGTACGAGGAGGCCGCGGCGGTCGTCCGGCGCATGCGCGCGGTGCTGGAGCAGGCGGACGCCGACACCGACGCGGACGAGGAACTCCTGCGGGTCCTGGCCCTGGCGGCGGGCGACCGCCGCGCCCAGGGCAACTTCAAGGAGGCCCTCAAGATCAACCAAGAGGTCTACCAGCGGGCCATGCGCTACGGCGACGACGAGCCGGAGACCCTGCTGCACGCCCACAACCTCGCCGTCAGCCTCCGCGTCAACGGCAAGTTCAGGGAAGCGCTGGAGCTGGACCAGCAGACCTGGCAGCTCAAGTCGCAGATGTACGGCGAGGAAGCGCTCACCAGCATGCTCACCGAGAGCAGCGTCGCCCTCGACCGTCGCGAACTGGGTGAGTACCTCGCCGCCGTGCGGCTGTTCGAGAGCATCACGGAGCGCTACCGGCAGCAGACCGGTGAGAACCACCCGAACACCCTGCGCAACCTGGCCCGTCTCGGGGTGACCCTCCGCAAGGCGGGACGCCACACCGAGGCCGTGGAGCACACCCGCCGGGCACGCAAGGAACTCCTCAACCGCTACGGCCCGGAGCACCCCGACTCCCTGGTGGCCTCGCTGAACCTCTCCGTGGACCTGCGGCAGCTCAACGAGCTGAAGGAGTCGGTGCAACTGGGCGAGCAGACCAGGGACCTGTACGTCCAGGTCTTCGGCGACGGCCATCCGTACACCATCGAGACGGCCATGGACCTCGCCATCACCTACCGGCTGCTGAACAGGGTCGGCGCGGCCCGCGAACTGAACGAGGCCGCCCTCGCCCGCTGTATCGAGAACCTCGGCGAGGAGCACCCCGACACCCTGGTGTGCCGGATCAACCTGGCCAGCGACATGTTCGCGCACGGCGAGGTGAACGCGGCCCTGGAGATGGACGAGGAGACCCTGCACCACGCGACCGGGATCCTCGGCGCGAAACACCCCACCGTGCTGGTCCTGACCAGCAACGTCGCCCAGGACCTCAAGGCGCTGGGCCGCACGGAGGACGCCGAGGCCCAGCACCAGATCGCCCTGGCCGGTATCGCACAGGTGCTCGGCGAGCAGCACCCCGCCCACGCCGACGCGGCTGCCTGGCAGCGCGCCAACTGCGACATCGACCCCATGCCCATCTAGCGCGGGCCCGTCGGTGCCCGGCAGCGTCAGTCGCCGGGCACCTGGCCGTTCAGCCATCCGAGGAACGTCACCGGGTCGGGGGCCGTCCCGGCGGCCCGGTCCAGCTCCTGGTACACCGCGTGGGCCAGTTCGGGGCGCTCCAGCACCGGCCCGGCCGCGTCGCTGCCGGTGGCGCGCAGGGCGATGAGCAGATCCGCCCACTGCGACTCCGCGTCGCCCTCCCGCTTCTGGAGGGCGGTGGCGGCCAGCTTCACGGCTCCCTCGCCGTCCCCGAGCACATACAGCAGCTCCGCCGCCCGGGCGCCCGGCACCAGCGCGGCGAGCGCGCCGGGATCATCGCCGACCCGCTCCAGGGCGCCCCGGTCCCGCAGCGCGAGCTGGGACAGACAGGCCAGCGTGTCCAGCCGGGGCACGCGCGGGTTGGACACCACGCGCCTCGGGGCACCGTACCGCCATGGCTCCGGCCGCCCTGGCCAGGCCCGGGCCAGGGCCGTCACCATCGCCCGGTCGGGCAGCACGTGGTAGAGCCGCCAACTGGCGGCGTGGTGGTCGGCGGCGGCGTCCGCCATGGCGTACGCGCTCCCGGTACGGTCCGGGGCCGACCAGCCGAGGACCGTCTCGCCGAGCCGGTGGACCGTGCGTCTGCCGAGGTCGGTGAGCCCCGCGTGGTCGCGCAGTTCCGGGAAGACCCGCAGCAACTGCCGCCGCCACAGGCCGTACTCGAAGTGTGCCGCGGCGGCCTCCGCGCCGGTGGTGCCCGGGTGCAGCGCCCGGCCCCGCCAGAAGCGGGCCACACCGGTGAAGGCGTAGATGCCCTGCAGCAGGCCGCGCACCGGCCGTGGGTCGTCGCGCCAGGGGGCGTAGCAGAGGCTGGTGTCGCCCGGTTCGTACAGGGCGTACAGGTGCATCAGCGCGCCCAGTTTGCTGTGCTGTATCTCGTGTGCCACGACGGCGGCGAGTTGCAGGGCGTCCGGTGGCATGGTCGAGGCGAAACGGCCGACGCCGTCGCCCGAAGTGGCGCTGACCGGGCGGGTGTTCTCCGGGGACGGCAACGGCTCGATGCTGCGCAGCAGCGCCGCCGCGTCGACGGCGGACTGCGGGTCCGTCTCCTCCATCAGGGCCACCGCGTCCCGCAGCAGCGCCTCCCACGCGTGTGCCTCCCGGCCGGGCAGCCGTCGCGGCGGTGCGGCCGTGGCGGCCGGATCGATGCGGTGGGTACCGAGGTCGTCGAGGAGTACGGGGGTGTGCGCGCCCCGGATCGGCACGGTCATGGCGCGCGCGGGCTGCCAGTGGGCGCTCTCCGTGCCGTACGGAGCGGACACCCGTATGGTCCGGTCACCGATCCGGACGCTCAGCTCGCCGCGGGTGCAGCTCACCCGGGCCGTCCCCCAGGGCCGTACGGCCCTCGGTGTCACGGCGCGCCCCAGGGACGGCAGCCACACCGTGCCGTGCCGGGCGGGCACCGTCAGGGTGCAGTCGAGCCCGGCGCGCACGGCCGCCGCCACCGCCAGCGCGTGGAACTGTCCGGCGTCCGCCCACAGGGGCGCCGCGCCCTCCCCCGGGCCGCCCAGTCGACGCAGGGTCGCGGCGAGCCAGAGTCCGATCTCGGGCGCGAGCAGCAACTCCCCCACCGCGGCGGGGTCCCGGGCCTCCGCCGCGCGGAGCAGGTCCCACGCGGTGGCGCCGGGCGGCAGCGGACCGAGTGTCTCCGGGCGGTCCTGGACCAGGTCGAGGAAGAGATCGAACAGCAGCAGCCGGTGGCTCCGCTCACCGTCCCGGACCCGGCGCAGCGTCTCCGCCGTGCCGCCGCCGCCGATCAGGGCGTCGAAGTCCGCGGTGCTCAGGCTGTACCGGGTCACCTGCCGGAGCACCCCGGCCACATCAGGCGTCGATCAGCTCTGCTCGCCGCCGAAGTTGACATCCGGCTGTTCGAGCTTCCGGAGCAGCCGCTGCTTGTTGTCGGCCCGTTCCCGGTCTGTAATCGCGCGTAGCTGATCAAGCGTCACTCCCCCGAGGTCAAGAAGGTCCGACTCGACAATGCTGTCGGCGTGTTCCATGGTGCCGTTGCCCTCCCAGCATCCGGGCCGATGCCGCCGACGCCGACCCACTGTTGTCCATCATGACTGCGCCACTGAGGTGCGGGAAGCCCGTGTCTCAGACATCCTTTCGAGCCATGAGTCCGTGGCGGACTCCCCTGAGCAGGCAAAAGCATGATCCTCCTCCCTCTCTCCCGGCCAACGGTCAATACCCTCCGGCCAGTTCGCGCACCGCGTCCGCGAACTCGGCGGAGGCCGCCGTTCCCCCGTCCACCATCTCCAACGCCGCACACAACTCGTCAAGCCCGCCGGGAAACTCCACACAGGTGTCGATGAGGTCCAGCAGCGCGAACCGGGTGACATCCGACTGCGGCACGCTCACCGCGACCTCCGGCGGCAACTGCCGGATCAGCCGCGTCCGGTCACCGGGACTACTCATCGCCGGGACCCGCTCCAGCAGCCGGACCAGTCGCCGCCGCTGCTCCCTGGTGGGCTGGGAAGATCCCGTGGGGCCCGTGGAGCCCGTGGGTCCCATGGGTCCCGTGGAGCCCGTGGGTCCCGTGGGTCCCGTGGGTCCCGTGGGTCCCGTCCGTCGCCGCCGCTCGTCGCGCCCGTCCGGTCCCGCGTGCCAGAAGTACGTGGGCGTCTGCAGTCCGTCCCCGTACGGCACCGCCCCGCGCAGCCCGTCCCGCAGCGCCGCCGCGAACCCCTCGGGGTCGGCCAGCCAGGCGTGCCCGGTACCGGCCCGCTCGTCCAGCAGCCGCAGCACCCAGGACGTGAACAGGCCGTACTCGCCCGTGCCCGCGCCGCGCGCCGACTGCCCGGGGGCGGCGGCGAAGAACGCGTACTGTCCGGGCCGCTCGCGCAGTTGCCCGGTGGGGACCGGGTCGGGACTCAGCGCGCCCCGCTCGGCCCTCAGGTCGCCGAACACCTGGCAGGCGTCCAGCAGCCACAGCTGCCGCGGGAAGGACGGGACAAGGTCGGAGCGCCAGGCGGCGAGCGCGGCGTCCAGGTCCAGGCAGCGCAGGTCCTCGGTGACCGCGTCGGCGTACAGCAGCCGGTGGTGGCCGCCCGCGTCGAGCAGGCCATGCCCGGACCATGACAACAGAAACAAGTCGCCGTCGGACTTGGGGAGTTCACGGTAGAGCACCTCGTGTACGACGTCCCGGGTGGCCGGTCGATGGACCAGGCCGAGGTCCGCCGCCGCGAGGGCGTTCCGCGGCGACGGCGACAGCAGCAGCGTGATGCGCTCCGGCGGCAGCCCGGCGTCCAGCAGCCGTCGCGCATGGCCGAGGGCATCGCGCACCGGCCCGTCCAGGCGCCAGTCGGAACCGCCCGCGTACTGCTCCACTCCGACGAGCACGGCGTGCGCCGACCGCGAGATGTCCAGCATGGCAGGTACTTCCCCGCGTTTCGGCGCGCCAAATCAGTCGATCGGCATACCGCCCGGGGTCCGGCACGGCGCCACCCCGCCGAATTCCCTGTTCAAAAAGGGTGATCCGGGACTGATCGCCGTGACCCGGCAAGATCCGCCGCGTTGAACGGGAAGTGCGGCGGCGCGTCCTGCCGTCGCGCTCCTCGATTCCTTAAGGAGAACCTGATGTCTCGCATCGCGAAGGCGACCGGGGTCGCTCTCGGCACGAGCGCCATGGTCCTCGGCGGGGCCGGTCTGGCCATGGCGGACGCGGGCGCCCAGGGCGCGGCCGTCCACTCGCCGGGTGTCCTGTCGGGCAACGTCGTCCAGATCCCGCTGCACGTTCCGATCAACCTCTGCGGGAACACCATCGACATCATCGGCCTGCTCAACCCGGCGTTCGGCAACGAGTGCGTCAACGAAAGCAGCCACGACAAGGGCCACAACGGCAAGCACGACGGCCGTAACGGCGACGGCGGCTACGGCAGCTGACACCGTCCGACGTCACCTCCCCGAGAGCCCCGGCCCCCTCCCCGAGCGCCGGGGCTCTCACCTGTACCGGTAGACCGTGCCCCGTACCCCTACCGATGGCTCCCGCCGCGATCCGCCAACCGATGCGGCGTCACCTCCTTTGGCGGCTACCACTCGTGCCGGGCGGCGATCCGGCCGTGCTGAGCCCGTCCCGGGCGGCGTCGCGGGACGGGAGCGGGAATCGCGGTGAGCGCCGGGGCTCTCACACGTACCGGTAGATCCCTCTGTGGTCCTCCAGCTGGTCCGGCGTCAGGTCCCACGGCGGCAGCCGCTCGTGCCGGGCGACGATGCGGCCGTGCTGGGCGGTGCCCGGCCTGGGCGCGGTGGCGGGGCGGTAGCGGGGGTCGCGGTGGCGGTGTTGCCAGCGGGACCAGAGCAGGTCGATGAAGGCGTGGTGGAGCCAGAAGACGGGGTCGTTGACGGAGGCGCCGCCGAGCATGGCGCCGCCGACCCAGCGGTGCACGCGGTTGTGGTTGCGCCAGGAGGTCTTGCCGCGTCCGGCGCCCCAGCCCTCCAGCTTGTTGCGGAAGCCGCGTCTGGCCGTGGAGTCCCAGGGCTCGGCGTCGTAGGCGGGGTCCTCCAGGGCCCACTCCAGGTCGGCCGCCGTGGGCAGGTCGATGGGGTCGCGGGGACGGCCGAGGTCGCGGGTGAGGAAGGTGCCGTCGGTGACGTTCTCCCTGATCGTCCAGTTCCCGGTGGCGTGGGCGAACGGGCCGGTCGTCACCTGGAGGTCGCCGCGCCGCCCGTTGCCGCCGAGCAGGTCGGGCGTCCAGGGGGCCGAGGTGGGGGTGCGGTCGCGGGTCCAGTCCCAGTACGGGACGGACACCGACGGGTCGACCCGGCGCAGTGCCCGCTCCAGTTCCAGCAGGAACTTGCGGTGCCAGGGCAGGAAGGACGGCGCCATGTGGGCCGTCCGCAGCCCGGCCTCGCCGTCGGCGACGTAGTACTCGATGTGGGTGCGCACGAACTCGTCGTACTCCCCGCGCCGTTTCAGCTCCAGCAGCGCCCCCACGAACCGCCGCTTCTCGGCGGCCGTCAGGGTGCTCACGTCCTTACGGGTGTACACCATGGTGGCCCCCTCCGTCGGCGCGCAGCCGCTGCCTGGGCCCCAGTTCGTCGACGGCCGCGCGGGCCGCCGCCAGCGGGGTGTCGTAGGAGCCGTAGTGGTCGAGCACGCTCAGCCAGCTGCCGTCGGCCCGGCGCATCAGGTGCAGGGGCCGTCCGTCCACGGTGACCTGCCAGGCCAGGGCGCCCAGGACGCGCCCGGCGGCGGTCGTCGCGAAGCCGTGGAGGCGGCGGCCCCGGTAGGTCTCCTCGAAGGCGAGGTCGACCGGGACGGGAGGCTCGGACCGCCGGGGGCGGGAGGCCGCGACGAGGGGGGCCAGCGCCACCGTGGTGACCGCGGCGGCGAGGGCGCGCAACGCGTCCCGCCGCCGCCCGGGCGGGCGGTCCGCCGCCCCTGTGCCGACTCTGACGGCCATCGCTGTGCTCCTCGTCCGCTCCGGTGTTCCGTACCGGTAACCGCCGGGCCGGGCCCGTGGTCACGGAGCGGGGCCTCCTGGCGGCGGACCCGGAACGGTCGTACCGCGTACGTCCCTACAGTCCCGGTCCCGTGACCACGGCCGCCGCCGGTACGGCCTGCAGCATCGGCGTGAGCACGCCCGCCTGCGGCAGCTTGGTGCCGGGCAGGCCGTAGCGGTGCGCGTCGGGCTGGGTGAGCGGCGCGTCCACGGTCACGCCGGGGGCGAGGGTGCGCAGGTCGGAGGCGGGCGCGGAGACGGCCAGGTGGTCGAAGCGGGAGCCGAGGACGTGCGGGAGGGGTGCGCGCGCCTCGCCGCCGGGCAGTCCGGCGTGCACCGGCAGCTGGGGGACGGCACGGTCCGGCAGGAGACGGCCCTCGACATAGCGCGGGCCCTCCGGCTCGCCCGGTACCGGCACCGGCAGTTCCCCCCTCACCTCGGGCAGTTCGACGTTCAGGGACTTCTCGACGCCCCCCAGCGGCACGGGGACGGGCACCGCGGTGACCGCCGCGGCGGGGGACGCGCTCGCGGCACCGGCCGTCGCGGCGGCCACACAGGTGATCGCGGCGGCGAGGGTTCCTCGGGTGGTGGGCTTCATTCGGGTGCGGTCCCTTTCCGATGTCGGGAAGCTGTGCGTGCATACCCGTAACGAGCCGGGAAACAGCACGAGCACGGGAATCCCCCGCATGCCGCAGTAGTACGGCTGTCATACGGCCGTCGGCTCGTCCAGAAGCCCCACCAGCGGGTCAGGACCAACATGCCGATCACCCCGACGTGCAGCGCCACGACCACCCAGGTGAATGCGCCGGACAGCGACCGCAGCCGACGTGGCGCGGGAAGGAGGCCGCGGCGGACGGTGTGCGAGGTGACGTACCAGAACAGCGGGATCGTCGCCGCCCACACCAGACAGCACCACAGGCACAGCGCGTTGATCCGGTACAGCGACTCGAACTGCAGCCAGGACACGAGGGCGAGTCCGGGGCTCGCGCCCGCCGACGGTGGCGCCGGGCGGGCGTGCGCCGCCCCGGCCCGGGCCATCAGCCGCGCAGGCTGCGGGCCGGGCGGGCCATCAGCCGCGCAGGCTGCGGGCCGGGAGGACGACGTGGGCGGCGGCCTTCAGGGTCTCGTCGGCCGTGGCGAACTCGGCGAACTCCTCCCGGTCGACGGTGGTCCCGGGCCGCTCGCCGGGCCAGGGGCGGGCAGTGAAGACCAGATAGGCGTAGCCGCGCTCGGCGACCGCCGCCAGCCACTCCTCGCCCACCGTGCACTGGGCGTTCAGCCGCGGCATGGTGACGACGGCCTGCCCCGCCACGACCAGCAGGCTGACCGGCAGGCTCGGCTTCAGGTTGCCGTCGACGAGTTCGCCGCCCACCGGCAGCCCGGTGTCGGTGAGCATCTTCTCGACGGCGGCGCCCGCGGCCTCGGGCCCGTCGGGGGCGTCGCCGAGGGTGCAGGCGAGGAGGTAGGGCATGTCCTTGTCGTCGGCGGCCTCGCCACTCCAGGACATCATCACGAGCGTGCCCAGGTCGGAGGTGGGAACGGGGCGCGTTGCGGGGGGTGTTGTGGTCACCCGCGGGACCCTATCCACGGGCCGGGGCGGGGCGGCCGGGTTGTCACCCGGGCGGCGGAGCGCGTCCGGGCCCGCCACCCGATCGAGGGATGCGAAGGGCCGGTTCCCACGGTCCGCCGCGCGGACGGAGCGTGGGAACCGGCCCTTGACCTGATGCCGCCCGGCTCAGCGCTTGAGCGGGAGGCCGCCCAGGAGGCCGTTCTCGGAGTTCAGCGTGCGCGTGGCGCCCTTCACGGTGCTGAGCACGGAGTCCTTGTTCTCGGTGTCGAGCGCGTTGGACTGGTTCTGGAGCGGCATCATCGGGTCGATGGGGCCCTTGGTGAGGGTGTTCACGGCGCCGTTGAGGCTGGTGGGCGTGAGGTCGGCGGTGTCGTAGGCGGACGCGGGCGCGGCGGCACCGGCGACGACCACGGACCCGACAACGACAGCGGCAGCCTTCAGGGACTTCATCGTGTTCCTTTCTGCGGCGGCTCTCGCCACCGGAGGGCATTCTGACGCCGTGCCTAACGAGCCCCGTTCGGCCCGGAAACCCCGGGCTCCCATCCTCATATGATCCGCCGCTCAGGGAGCCGGTGGCGTCTGGACGGTCGGCTGCGGCAGGCCGCCGCTGAGCTGGGTCGCGGCCATCAGGTTGACGGCGCCGGTCACCACCGAGCGGGCGGCGGGCTCCACCTTCGTGGCGGACCCGGAGGTGGTCGCCGCGAGCAGGTCGTCGACCGCCACCTGGAGCGCGCCGAGGGTGTCGGCCTTGAGGTCGGGCGCGGGCGCCTTGTCGTCGTCCAGGCCCAGCAGGTCGAGGCCCAGGCCCAGGTCGAGGTCCAGCAGGGGCATGCTCGGCGTCTGCGGTGCCACGTCGGCCGGGAGCGTCTGGGCGGACGGCGTCACGGACGACGTGCCGTTGACCTCGGTGATCGCCTCCTTGACCGCCTCGCCCAGTTCCTCGGCGTCATCGGCGCTCAGCTGGCCGTCGTCGGCCTTCGCCACGGCGCCCAGCAGTTCACTCACCGGGGTGAGCACGGTGCCGAGTCCGGCCAGGGTGGTGCTCTGGTCGAGGAGGGTGTCCGCGCCGGGGACGGGTGCCCGGGACGCCGTGGTGCCGCGCTCCCGGGCCGGGTCGTCGTCGTCCGCCATCGCGGACGGTCCGGCGACGCCGAGGACGAGGGCGGCGCAGAACGCGGTGGACGCGAGGCGTCGTATGGGCAGACCACGCATGGGGGGTTCCTTTCGCTGGTTCGCTGGTGTGGAGGGGTGTGCGTCCCACCGTGGAAGTGGAGGGATGTGCGTCCCACCGTGAAATCGGCCACCAGCGCCCGCAACCGCAACCGCCCATTCGGGGGCACAGGGAACCGGCCGCCCCCCGTGCGGGAGGACGGCCGGTCAAAAAGGTGCGGCTAGACGTCAGTCGTTGACGCACTCGTTGCCGAACGCCGGGTTCAGCAGGCCGATGATGTTGATGGTGTTGCCGCAGACGTTGACCGGAATGTGGACCGGAACCTGGAGGACGTTGCCCGACAGCACGCCCGGAGAGTGGGCGGCGGCGCCCTGGGCGCCGGCGTCGGCGGTGGCCACACCGGCGGTGCCAGCCACGGCGGCGGCGGCGACGGAGGTCAGGGCCAGGCCCTTCGCGATACGCGACATGGAGAGGTGCTCCTTGGGATTGACACAAACATCCGGGCGGGATGCCCGGCGTTGTGTCAACGCGTGGAAAACGCGGGAGTTGTGCCGCCAATGGAGTGATCTCGGGTAAAGCCCAGTTCACCGTTCCGACACACTTGCCCGCTTTCACCGTATTAATCCGCATAGCGGCTAGAGTTGCGGACCGTCCGACGCGCCTATAGCACGCAAATCGCACTGTCGCTTTCCGAAAGGGCACTGCCGGTCATGCGCCATTCCCCGGGTCCGATGCTGCGCCGTGCGACGGTCGGCATGCTCGCCCTCGCCACGTTCTGGACCTCCGCGACGGCCCCGGCGGGCGCGGCGGACGCGGAGCGGCTGCCCTTCGCCGAGCGGTACCGCGCGACCCAGCACGGCGGGATCGTCCGCGCCGCCAACACCGCCATCAGCTGCCGTACGACGGCGTCCTCGTGCGCGGCGGTGCGGCGGGGCGCGGCGGGCGTGAACGGCGACTTCGACATGTTCTACGTCGACGTCGACCGCGATCCGAACACCTACAACTCCTCCCGTGCCGAGGTCCGGCTGCCCGCGGGCGCGCGGGTGACGTACGCGCGGCTGTACTGGGGCGGCAACCTGCGCGTCGGGGAGCAGAAGCCGCCCGAGGACAACGGGCGGGTACTGGTCGCGGAGCCGGGCGGCGCCTACAAGGAGGTCCTCGCGGACACCGTGGTGGGCCACCGGGTGGCGCACGGCGCGGACGCCTTCCAGGCCTCGGCGGACGTCACGGAGCTGGTGCGGGACAGCGGCGCGGGGCTCTACACGGTGGCCCAGGTGAACGTGGCCATGGGCAGGTCCGCGGCCGGGGCGTGGGGCGGCTGGACGCTGGTGGCGGCGTACGAGGACCCGGCGGAGCCGCTGCGGCGGCTGTCGCTGTGGGACGGCTTCGAGTCGCTGGCGGGGCGCCGGGAGGGCGGGCTGCGCGGCCCCCGGCTGCCCGAGGGCTCCCGCGGCTACGCCGGGCTCGTGGCCTACAACGGTGACCGGGGCCGCACCGGCGACGCGCTCACCGTCTCCGGCACGGCGCTCTCGGACGCCGCCAACCCCCGCGACGACGTACTGAACTCGACGATCAGCGGGGCCACGGCCGCCCGCGTCCCCTCCTACCCGCACACGCTCGGCTACGACTCCGACGTGTTCGCCCTGCGCGCGGGGGCCCGGCGCGGCGCCGACCGGCCCGTCCTCCGGCTCGCCGCCCAGCGGGACGCGGCCTGGGCCGGGGTGCTGTTCACCGCCGTCGACGCCCGCGACTGAGGGCGCCGTTCCCCCGTCCCGAGCACCCCGTGACCGAGAGAGCCCGCGTATGCACCAGACAGCCACCTCCCCTCCGCCACGGGTCCTGCATCTCACCCAGCCCGTCGAGGGCGGGGTCGCCGAAGTCGTCGCCGCTCTGACGCGGGCCCAGCTCGCCGCCGGTCTGCGGGTCACGGTCGGCTGCCCCGGCGGTGCACTCGCCGCCGCCCTGCGGGAGTCGGGCGCGGACGTACGGCGCTGGGAGGCGACGCGGGCGCCGGGGCCGTCGCTCGCCGGAGAGGTGCGTGGGGCCGCCCGGCTCCTGGACACCGTACGGCCGGACCTGGTGCACGCGCACAGCGCGAAGGCCGGGCTGGCCGGGCGGCTGGCGGTGCGCGGGCGGGTGCCGACGGTGTTCCAGCCGCACGCCTGGTCGTTCGAGGCGGTCGGCGGGGCGACGGCGGCGCTGGCGGTCGCCTGGGAGCGGTTCGGGGCGCGTTGGGCGCACCGGGTGGTGTGCGTGAGCGAGGCGGAGCGCGTCACGGGGGTGTGCGCCGGGGTGCGGGCCGCCTGGGCGGTCGTACCCAACGGCGTCGACTGCGCGCGCTTCGGTCCGGCGCCCGCCGACGCCGTACGGGACGGGCTCGTTCCGGCGCTGGAGCCGGGGGCACCGCTGGTGGTGTGCGTCGGGCGGCTGTGTGCGCAGAAGGGGCAGGACGTCCTGCTGGCGGCGTGGGACGCGGTGGTGCGGCGGGTGCCGGGGGCGCGGCTGGCGTTCGTCGGCGACGGGCCGGGAGGCGACCGGCTGCGCGCGCGGGCGCCGGAGTCGGTGCTGTTCGCCGGGGCCGTCGCCGATCCCCTGCCCTGGTACCGGGCCGCCGACGTGGTCGTGCTGCCGTCCCGTTGGGAGGGCATGGCGCTGGCGCCGCTGGAGGCCATGGCGTGCGGGCGGCCCGTGGTGGTGACGGACGTCGGCGGCGCCCGGGAGAGCCTGCCGCCGTCGGCCGTGGCGGACTGCCTCGTCCCCGCGGCCGACCCGGCGGCGCTGGCCCGGGCGATCGCCCGGCTGCTCGGCGACGCGCGGCTGCGGGCGTCGCTCGGCGCGGCGGGACTGGACCACGTCCGGTCCGCGCACGACGTACGGCACACGGCCGAGGCGGTCGCGCGGGTGTACCGCGAGGTGCTCGGCGGGCGGCCGACGGCCGGTCACGCGCTCACCGACGAGTACAGGGAGTCGATCCACTCGTGACTGCGGAAGGCGTTGCGGCGGGTACCGTCCCGTCACCCGGCACCCAGCAGGGCCAGGGGCGCGGCGGGCCGCCGCGCGTGCCCGGTTTCCGGTTCCCCGCCCGGCGGCCCGCCACCCGGTCCCCCTCGCCGGTGCCGCTGCTGCTGGTGGACCTGGTGGCCGCGCTGCCCGGCGCCGTCGCGCTGGCCGGGCGGCGCCCGCTGTTCGGGGCGCTGGTGCTGGCCGGGGCGATGCTCCTGCGTCCGCACCGGCCGCCGCGCCCGGCGCGGGGCGTGCTGGACGAACTGCCCTCGGTGTGCGGGCGGATCGCGGTGCTCTGGCTGGCGCTCGCCGCGCTGGTGGCGGCGTACGCCCCGCAGCACGCACTGGCCGCCCGGGTCCTGGTCACCGGCTTCCTGCTGCACGCGGGGGCGGACTGCGCCGGGCGCGCGCTGGTGCATCGGCGGCGGCGCGCCGCGCTGTTGCGGCATCCGCGCCCCGCGCTCGTCGTCGGTCCCGCGGCGACCGCCCAGCGGGTGGCCGCGGCGGTGCTGCGCCACCCGGAGTGCGGGGTGCGGCCGGTGGGGATCGTGGCCGAGGACCCGGACGGCACCGAGACGCTGCCCGTGCTGACCACCGGGGACGAGGTGCAGCGGGCGCTCATCCAGAACGGGGTGCGGGAGGTGCTGGCCGTGCACCCCTCGGTGCGGTCCGAGCGGGCGGCGCTGCTGCGGGCGCTGGCCGAGTCGGGGTGCGCGGTGCGGGAGGTCGACGCCGACTCGCCCGCGTACGGGGCGCCCGAGCTGCTCGCCGGGTTCGGATGCCGACGACTGGAGTTGGTGCCGGGGCGGCGCGGCGGGCTCGGCAAGCGGGCGCTGGACGTGCTGGTGTCCGGGGTGCTGCTGGTGGCCGTGGGGCCGCTGCTGGTGGTGTGCGCGGCGGTGCTGCGGCTGACCGGTGGCCCGGGGGTGGTGTTCCGGCAGGAGCGGATCGGCGAGGGAGGCAGGCCGTTCACGCTGCTGAAGTTCCGCACCCACCGCCCGGCCGACGCGCACGAGGCGGCGACCCGGTGGAGCGTGGCGGACGAGCGGGGCATGCCGTGGTTCTGCCGCTTCCTGCGCCGCACCTCGCTGGACGAGCTGCTCCAGCTGTGGAACGTCTTCCGCGGCGACATGAGCCTGGTCGGGCCGCGCCCCGAACGCCCCTACTTCGTCGAGCGGTTCAGCCAGGCCCACCCCGGTTACGCGGCCCGCCACCGGATGCCGACCGGGATCACCGGGCTCGCGCAGGTGCACGGGCTGCGCGGGGACACCTCGATCGAGGACCGGGCCCGGTTCGACAACGCGTACATCGACAACTGGTCGCTGTGGCAGGACGTCTGCATCCTGCTGCGCACCGCCGCCGCGCTGCTGCGGCCGACGGGGAGCTGAGCGCGGATGGGCCTCGCCGTGCCGGTACTGCCCGTGGTGGCCGTCGTCGCCCTGCTGGCCCTGCCGCACGCACCCGACGGCGGCGCGACCCCGGCCGACGTGGCGTCCGCGCTGCTGGTGGGGTGGTGCGCGCTGCGGCTGCTACGACAGCGGGGGCGCCCTCTGCCCCGGACGGCGGCCGTGGCGCTGGGGCTGCCGGTGGCGGGGCTGGCGCTGGCCGCGATGGCGGCGGCCTCCCCGACGGCCGGGCTCACCGGCCTGGCCCGCTACGCGCAGGTCTTCGTGCTGGTCCCGGCGGCCGTGCTGCTGCTGATCCGCGACCGGCGGGACGCGCGGCTGCTGGCCTGGGCGTTCGTCGGACTGGCCGGGTGGCAGGGCGCGGTCGGC
Organism: Streptomyces sp. NPDC057877; assembly: GCF_042796855.1. NCBI lineage: Bacteria > Bacillati > Actinomycetota > Actinomycetes > Kitasatosporales > Streptomycetaceae > Streptomyces > Streptomyces sp. NPDC057877. The sequence goes on along the minus strand of NZ_JBHVMS010000004.1, from coordinate 356,729 downwards.
GTCCACCAGTACGCGACCGGTACCGGTGCCTCGTACCAGGGGCAGCAGATCCGGGCCGTGGGCACCTTCGGGCCGCAGGACGTCATGGGGATGGCGAGCACGGTGTCCGTGGGCGTGGTCTGCGCGCTGGGACTGGCCCTGGGATCGGCGCCCGTGCGGCAGCGGGTGGTGGCCGCGTGCTGCGCCACCGCGCTGCTGCTGCCCCTCGCGCTGTCCTTCAGCCGGGGCGCGTGGATCGCCACGGTGGTGACCTGCGCGGCGCTGCTGGGTCTCGCCGGGGCGCGGCGGGCGCTGACGGCGGGGGCCGTGGTGGTCGCGGCGGGCGTGGTGCTGGTGGGCGGCTTCGGTGTCGGTACGGCGCAGCTCCAGGAGCGGATCGCGAGCATCACCCAGGTCGCCGACGCGCCCGACCAGTCGGTGACCGACCGGTACGCCCTGTGGGCGGCGGCGACCGGCATGTGGCGCGAGCGGCCCCTGACCGGCGTCGGCCTGAAGGGCTTCCCCGACCACCGGGACGCCCACGCCACCCTCGCCCTCTCCTCCGGCAGCGACACCGAGGGCGCGGGCGCCGCCTTCCGACGGCAGCCGCTGCTCTCGCCGCACAACATGTACCTGCTGGTCCTCAGCGAGCAGGGGCTGATCGGTCTGATCGCCCTCACGGGCAGCTGGCTCGCGTTGCTGGTGTGCGCGGTGCGGGGGCTGGTGCGGGAACGCCGGGCGCGCGGCACCGTGCCCGACTGCGCCTTCGTCGCCTGCGGACTGCTGATCTGGCAGCTCACCGACTTCGCTTACGCCGACATCGGGGGGCCGTCGACCGTGCTGACGGCGGTGACCTTCGGGGTGGCCGCGTGGTGGGGGCTGGTGGGGGCGCGATGACGGTGACGCCGGAGAAAAAGGTCTCCGAGCCGACGCGGGCCGTGTCGGCGGACCGTCCGCACGAGAGCCGGGGCTTCCTCGCCAAGGCCGCCCTGCTCACCGCCGGTCTCTCCATCGCCGGAGCCGTGCTCGGGCTGGTGCGGGACCAGGCGCTCGCGCGGCTGTTCGGGGCCGGGCGGGACACGGACGCGTTCCTCGTGGCGTGGACGGTGCCGGAGTTCGCGGCGACGCTGCTGATCGAGGACGGGCTGGCGTTCGCGCTGGTCCCGGCGTTCAGTCTGGCCCTGGCCCAGCGGGCGGGGGGCGTCCCGAAGGACCCGGTGCGCGCGCTGGTCGCGGCCACGCTGCCGCGTCTCGCGCTGGCCCTGGTCGCGGGGGCCGCGCTGACCATCGCCGCCGCTCCCTACCTGGTCGCCGCGCTCGCCCCCGGCCTGTCCGAGCGGGCGCTCGCCGTCGACTGCACCCGGCTCACCGCGACCTGTCTGCTCAGCTTCGGGCTCGCCGGGTACTCCAGCGCCGCGCTGCGCGCGCACCGGCGGTTCCTGGCCCCGGCGGCGATCTACGTGGCGTACAACACCGGCGTCATCACGGCGATGCTGGTGCTCGGCGGGCGCTGGGGGGTGCGCTCGGCGGCGGTCGGGGTCGCGGTGGGCGGGCTGCTGATGGTGGCGGTGCAACTGCCGGTGCTGTGGGGGCGGTTGCGTGAGCGCGTCAGCGTCCTCGACGGGGGGCCCGGGGCTCCCGGCGCGCCCGCCGCGGTCGGGCTCGCCCTCGTCGGCACCGTGCTGCTGTTCGCGCTGTGCCGTCAGTCGCAGGTGCTGATCGAGCGGTTCCTCGCCTCCCACCTCCCCGCCGGGTCGATCTCGCACCTGAACTACGCGCAGAAGGTCGCGCAGATCCCCATGACGCTGTCGCTGATGCTGTGCACGGTCACCTTCCCGGTGGTCGCGCGGGCGCTGGCCGACGGGGACACCGAGCGGGCCCGGGAGCGGGTGGAGCGGGATCTCGCGCTGGCCGCCTGTGTGGTCCTGGCGGGCGCGTCGGCGGTCGTCGCCTGCGCCCCGCAGATCATCGAACTCCTCTTCCAGCGGGGCGCGTTCACCGCCCGCGACACGGCGGCGACGGCGTCCGTGATGCGGGTGTACGCCCTCGGGCTGCTCGGCCAGACCCTGGTCGGCGCGCTGATCCGCTGCTACTTCGGGGCGGGCCGCCCCACCTGGTACCCGCTCGCCACGATGACCGCCGGCATCTTCACCACGGCCTGGCTCGGCGCCTGGGCGGTGGGCCCGTGGGGCACCGCCGGGATCGCCGCCGCCAACGCGGCCGGGATCACCGTCACCGCCGCGCTGCTGCTGGCCGGCGCCCACCAGGGCGGTCCGGGTGAGGTCGTACCGCTGCGCCGCCGCGCCGTGCTGGCCGAGCTGAGCAGGCCGGTGCGGGCGGCGGTCGCCGCGACGGCGGCGGGCTCCTGGGCGGCGAGCGGACCCGAGGCGGCGGCGCCGGGTCTGGCCGCCGGTGCCGTGACCGTCGCCGTCGTCTTCGTGCTGGTCGGCCGGGCCCTGGGCGACCGGGGCTGTGCGCTGGCCGTGAGTTCCCTGCGTTCCGTGATCCGGAGGCTTCCGTATGTCCGTTCCCGTTGACGTCCGCAGCCACCCGGCCCCGGCCCCCGGCCCGGTCCCCTGGGTGGCGATGTACCACTCCGTCGGCGACCGCGCCGACGACCCCTACCGCGTCACCGTCACCCCCGACCGGCTCGACGCCCAGCTCGGCTGGCTGCGGCGGCGCGGGCTGCGCGGGGTGCCCGTGGCCGAGCTGCTGGCCGCGCGGGCGCGCGGCGAGAGCGCCGGTCTGGTGGGGCTGACCTTCGACGACGGGTACGCCGACTTCGTCGAGCACGCGCTGCCGCTGCTGCGCCGCCACGGCCACGGCGCCACCCTGTTCGTGCTGCCGGGGCGGCTCGGCGGCGACAACGCCTGGGACCCGCTGGGCCCGCGCAAGCCCCTGCTGACCGCCGACGGCATCCAGTACGCCGCCGCCCAGGGCGTCGAGATCGGCTCGCACGGGCTGACCCACGTCGACCTGACGAAGGCCGACGACGCCCTGCTGCACGCCGAGGTCAGCGACAGCAGGGCGCTGCTCGCGGAGTTGACGGGCGCTCCGGTCGCCGGGTTCTGCTACCCGTACGGCACCCTCGACCGCCGTACCGTCGCCGCCGTACGGGACGCCGGGTACGCGTACGCCTGCGCCATCGACCCCGGCCCGCTGACCGGCCCGCACGCGCTGCCCCGGCTGCACATCGGGCAGCGGGACACCGCCGTACGCCTGCTGCTGAAGTACAAGCTGCACCGGCTGCGCAGACGGCCCGTGGCCGGGGCGGGGGCGGCGCGGTGAAGGCGCTGCACATCATCACCGGCCTCGGGGTCGGCGGGGCCGAGCAGCAACTGCGGCTGCTGCTGCGGCACCTGCCGGTCCACAGCGACGTCGTCACGCTCACCAACCCCGGTCCGGTCGCCGACGGGCTGGAGGCCGACGGGGTGCGCGTCGTGCACCTGGGCATGGCGGGCAACCGCGACCTGTCCGCGCTGCCCCGCCTGGTGCGGATCATCCGCGACGGCGGCTACGACCTCGTCCACACCCACCTGTACCGCGCCTGCCTCTACGGCCGTCTCGCCGCCCGGATCGCCGGGGTGCGGGCGATCGTCGCCACCGAGCACTCCCTCGGCGACTCCCAGGTGGAGGGCCGTCCGCTGACCGCCGGGGTGCGTGCGCTGTACCTCGCCGGGGAGCGGGTCGGCCGTACCACCGTCGCGGTCTCCCCCACGGTCGCCGACCGCCTCAGGCGCTGGGGCGTGCCCGCGCCGCGGATCGAGGTCGTCCCCAACGGCATCGACCTGGCCCGCTTCCGCTTCGACCCGGTGGGACGGCTGCGCACCCGGCAGCGGCTCGGGCTGCCCGACACGGCCTATGTCGTCGGCGGCATCGGACGGCTCACCGCGGGCAAGCGCTTCGACGTCCTCGTGCGCGCCCTGGCCCGGCTGCCCCGCGACCACTGGCTGCTGCTGGTCGGCGGCGGCCCGGAGGAGAACGTGCTGCGCCGCACCGCCCACGAGGCGGGCGTCGCCGACCGGGTGCTGTTCACCGGCGAGCGGCCCGCCGTCCCCGACGGCTCGCCCGGACCCGACCTGCCGTCCCTGCTGTCCGCGATGGACGTGCTGGCCTCGCCCTGCCCGGAGGAGGCGTTCGGGCTCGCGGTGGTGGAGGCGCTCGCCTCCGGGCTGCCGGTGCGGTACGCCTCCTGCCCGGCCGTCGAGGACCTCCCCGCGCACGCCGCGCCCGGGGCCCGGCGGGTCGCCGGGGACGCGGGGCCGGACGCGTTCGCACACGCCGTCGCCGAGGTCAGGGCGGCGGGCCCGGCCTCGCGCGCCGCGCCCGACGCCGCCCACCACTACAGCATCGACCGCAGCGCCGCCCGGCTCCTGGAGGTGTACCGGGCCGTGCTCGCGCCACCGGGCGTCCCGGCCGCCGCCCGGCAAGCCCGATCCGTATCCGCCCAGGGAGTCAGCCCGTCATGACCGACAACCCCTCCACGGCACGCCGTGCGGCCCCGGCCGCCGCGGCCCGCGCCGTCCTGGCCCGCGCCCGGACGCTGCCGCCCTGGTCGCTGCTCGTGGCCGGTGCCCTCACCGGCGGGCTGCTCGGCGGCGCCTACGGCGCGCTGCAGACGCCCGAGTACGCGGCGACCAGCTACGTCATCGCCGTACCCGGCGAGGACTCGGACCCGTCCGCCGCGCTCGGTCTCGCGCAGGCCTACGGCCGGGTCGCCACCCAGCTCGCGGTGCTCGGCGACGCCCAGGTGTGGGCGGGCGTGCCGGTCGGCACGCTGCGGGACGGCGTGCGCACGGCGACCTCACCGGACGCGCCGATGGTCGCGGTGACCGCCACCTCCGAACGCCCCGACCTCGCCGCCGACATGGCCAACGCCGTCGCCCGCGCGCTCACCCGGCACGCGGGCGACGGCGCCGACGCCACCCGCGTGGAACTGCGGCAGTTCGCCCGCGCGGTGGAGCCCACCGAGCCGTCCACCGCCTCGGCCGCGCTGACCGGGCTGGTCGGCGCGAGCGCGGGCGGACTGCTCGGCGGGCTCGCGCTGCTGGTCCGGCCCCGCCGCGCCGCCGACGACGGCGGACGCCCGGCCGCCGTACCGGGTCCGGCCCTGGCCGCCGACGCCCACCGGCAGCTGTGACGTACACGCCGGAACTCGTCACCGACGAGGACGCCTTCGCCGCGCTCGCCCCGCACTGGGCGCGGCTGTACGGCAACTGCTCAGCCGCGACCCCGTTCCAGAGCCACGCCTGGCTGCACTCCTGGTGGCTGTCGTACGGCAGGCGGGGACGGCTGCGGCTGGTCGTCGTCCGCGACGGGGACGAACTGGTCGCCGCGGCACCGCTGACGCTGGTGTGCCGTCCCGTGCCGTCCCTGGTGCCGATCGGCGGGGCGATCTCCGACTACGGGGACGTGCTGCTGGACGACGGGCACGGCACGCGGGCCGTCGCGGCGCTCACCGAGGCGCTCGCGCGGGCCGCCCGCACCGCGCTGGTCGACCTGCGCGAGGTACGGCCGGGCGGCGCCGCCGAGCGGGTCTACGAGCACTGGTCGGGGCCGCGTCACCGGGTGTCCGACTCGCTGTGCCTGGAGCTGCCCGCCGTGCCCATGGACCAGTTGGTCGCCCGGCTGCCGTCGGGCAAGTCCCAGCAGCGGGCCCGCGCCAAGCTGCGCAGGCTGGCCGCGCTCGGCGTCGAGCGGCACGTGGTGGCGCCGGGCGAGGTCGACAAGGCACTGCGGCGGCTGCTGGAACTGCACGCGTTGCAGTGGCGGGGGCGGAAGGTGACCGCGGAGCACCTGCGGGAGCGGTTCCGGCTCCATCTGGTGCGCTCGGTGGAGCCGATGGTGCGCTCCGGGGACGCCGTCGTCACCGAGTTCCGGCTGGACGACGACGTGGTGGCCGTCGATCTGACGCTGCGCTCGCACGGTCTGACGGGCGGCTACCTGTACGGCGCCCACCCGTGTCTGCGCGAGCGCCGCGCGGACGTGGCGGTGATGCTCCTGAACGCGACCAGTGAGCACGCCCACGGCACGCTGAGCCTGCTGCGCGGCGACGAGCCGTACAAGCGGCACTGGCGGCCCGAACCCGTCGTCAACCAGCGGCTGTTGCTGGCCCGGCGGCGCACCGCCGCGCTGCTCGCGGCCACCGTGTGCGACGTGGCCGCCCGGCGGCGCGGCAAGGAACTGCTGCGTCGCCGGGCCGAGTGGCGCCGAGGGAGAGGACACGACGGTGACGGCAGGTCCTGAGCGGGCCCGCCGCCACCGTGCCGGGTCAGCGGTGCCGCGACCACCAGTCGAGCCGCATGCACAGCTTCCCGCCGAGCCAGTACTCCACCCAGTCGCCCAGGTCGACCGGCGAGCAGTCGGCCGGGGGCCCGGTGGGATCGGTGGGCTGGGTCGGGGTCGGGGTGGGGGTCGGCTGCGGCTGCTCGCCGCCGCCGGAGAGGGCGGCCCGGTACACCTCGGCCGACTTCGGGTTGGCGGCGCACTGCCACACGCCGTGCGGGCAGTAGTCGGTCAGCGTGTTGTACAGCGGCTTGTGCTCGGCCATCCAGGCGAGCATGCGCCGCATGTACTCCGGGTTGTCGCCGTTGCGGAACAGCCCCCACTCCGGGTACGAGACCGCCTTGCCGTGCGCCTTCGCGAAGTCGACGTGGTCCTGGAGGCCGTAGGGCTCCTTGACCTGGTCGTCGAAGGAGAGCCCGGCGGGCTGGTCGTAGGCGTCCATGCCGATGACGTCGACCGTGTCGTCACCCGGGTAGCACTGGGTCCACGGCACGGCGTCCCGGCCGCGGCTCGGGGTGAAGTCGAAGCGGAACCGCTGGCCCGGCACCGCGCGCATGGTGGTGACGATCCGGTTCCAGTACGCCTTCCACGCCTGCGGGTCCGGGCCGCAGCGGTGGGTGTAGGTGGTGCCGTTCATCTCCCAGCCGAGCACGAGCACGGTGTCCGGCACCTTCAGCGCCACCAGGCGTTCGGCGAGGGCGCGGAAGTGGTGGTCGTACCGCCCGGCCGCCCCGCGCCGCAGCTGGCGGCGGACCTCGGCGTCGGGGACACCCTCCTCGTTGCGCTCCAGCAGGGGGACGTTGAGGACCAGCATCCGGTCGGGCCGCTCGGTCCGCCAGCGCGCCCAGGCCTCCAGGAAGGTGGGGGCGCCCTCGATGTTGCTCCAGCGGTCGCCGGGCAGATAGGTGTGCCCGACGCGCAGTTCGGCGCCGCCCAGCCAGCGGCTCAGCTCGGCCATCCGGGCCACGCCGCGCGGGCCGTAGTCGAGGTAGGCGCCGAAGGCGGGCGCCTCCGGGGCGTTCGGTGCCGGTAGCGGGGTGGTGGGACCGGCGTTCGACGCCGGTGGGGCCGTCGGCGGTGGCGGGGTGGGATCGGCGTTCGCCACCACCCCCAGGCCCGCCGCGAAACCGGGGCCGGACGCCAGGACGGCCGACGCGGCGACCGTCGCCGCGAGGAGTGCCAGCCGTCTGGGCCGGGCCCGTCGCTGCTGGTGTGGGGCCATGCCTGCTCCTCTCTCCACGCGCGCGCATCACTTCTGTCCAGTTCTCTGTCCACTACTGACACCCAGTCACATCACATGGAAGTACGCCAGTGCGGCTGCGGCGTTGGAGCGTCCCCGCTCGCCCGCACGGGTGAACCGACCGGAGGAACATGACCGTGTCGCTGTTCGACACCCGCGTCCCCGCCGTACTGCTGCGGATCGACCGGAACCCCTTCCACCACGGCACCCTCGGTGCCGTCCGCTCCCTCGGCCGGGCCGGGCTCGACGTGCACGTGGTCGCCGACTGCGCGGACAGCCCCGTGCGCGCGTCCCGCTACGTACGGCAGGTGCACGCGCCACCCCGGCCGGGCGCGGCGGCCGACGAGATCGCGCTGGCGCTGCGCCGGGTGGCCGCCCGGATCGCCCGGCCCGCGGTGCTGATCCCGATGGACGACGCGAGCGCGGTCGCGGTCGGGCGGCTGCGCGCGGAACTCGCCCCCGCCTATCTGCTGCCCACGCTGCCCGCCGCGCTGCCCGAACGCCTCGCCGACAAGGCCGAACTGGCCGCCGTGTGCACGGCGCTGGGCCTGCCGCACCCGCTCACCCTGGTGCCCGACAGCGCGGCCGGGGCCGCGGACGCGGTCTGGCGCCTCGGTCTGCCCATGGTGGCGAAGTGGAGCCGCCCCTGGCTGCTGCCCGCCGGGTCCGGGCTGCGCAGCACGACCCTGGTCCACTCCGCGCGACAGGCCCGCGAACTGTACGGGCGCACGCCGGACGCCGGGAGCGCGCTGCTGCTGCAGGAGTTCCTGCCGCCCGGCACCGGCCGCGACTGGTTCTGCCACGGGTACGCCGACCGCTCCGGGACGGTGCGCGGCGGCGGTCCGGGCCGCAAGCTGCGCTCCTGGCCACGCGGCGCGGGCCTGACGGCGGTCGGCGAGTGGACGCCGAACCGCGAGGTGCTCGCACTCACCACACGCCTCACCGCCGAGCTGGGCTTCCGGGGCGTCTTCGACCTCGACTTCCGCCGCTGCGGGCGCACCGGCCGCTATCACCTGCTCGACTTCAACCCGCGCCCCGGCGCCCAGTTCCGGCTGTTCAGCGACACCGCGGACCTGGACGTCGTACGCGCCCTGCACCTGGACCTGACCCACCGTCCGCTGCCCACCGGCAAGCCGCGTCCCGGGCGGACCTTCGTGGTGGAGAACTACGCGCCCCTCACCGCGCTCCGCCCGGCACCCGCCGGACGCGAACTGGCCTGGCACGCCGACGACGACCGCGGACCCGGCCGGGAGCTGTGGGGCCTGTGGTCGCGCCATGTCTCCCACCGCGTCCGCACCCGGCTGCACCGCCCCGCCCCCGCGGGCCCGGCCCGCGCCCAGCCCCGGGTGGTCCGCCAGGCCACCGCCCCGGCCGACGACACGGGGGACACCCCCGCGGCCCGGCCCACCGACGAGAAAGCGAGCAGCCTGTGATGTACGACCTGCTGGTGGTCGGCGCGGGCCCGTACGGTCTGTCCGTCGCCTCCCACGCCGCGGCGGCCGGGCTGTCCCTGCGGGTGCTGGGCCGCCCGATGGCGTCCTGGCGCGACCACATGCCCCGCGGCATGTTCCTGAAGTCGGAGCCCTGGGCGTCCAGCCTCGCCGACCCCGAGGGCCGCTGGCCGCTCGACGCCTTCACACCGGTGCGGCACGGCGAGCCGGTCCCGGTGGAGACGTTCGCCGAGTACGGCCTGTGGTTCGCCCGCAACGCCGTCCCCGACGTGGACGAACACACCGTGACCCGGCTCGCGCCCGGCCCCGGCGGCTTCGAGGCGGTCACCGACGACGGCCGCACCCTGCGCGCCCGGACCGTCGCCCTCGCGGTCGGCGTCATGCCGTTCACCGAGATCCCGGCCGCCCTGCGCGGTCTGCCCCCGGCGCTCGTCTCGCACAGCAGCGACCATGCCGACCTGGACCATCTGCGCGGCCGGGACGTCACCGTCGTCGGCGCCGGACAGGCCGCCCTGGAGACCGCCGCCCTGCTCACCGAACAGGGCACCCGGGTCCGCGTCCTGGCCCGCGCGCCACGGCTGCGCTGGAACGACGCGCCCCCGCCCCGGCGCCGCCCCTGGTGGCGCTCGGCCCGCGCCCCGCACACCGCCCTCGGCCGCGGCTGGCGCAACTGGTTCTACGCCGCGCACCCCGGCCTCTTCCACCGGCTGCCCGACCTCACCCGCACCCGGATCGCCGCCACCGCCCTCGGGCCCGCGGGCGCCTGGTGGGTACGGGACCGGGTCGAGCCGTCCGTCGAGATCCACCTCGGGCACCGCATCGCCGCGGCCCACCCGGTGCCGGGCGGGGTACGCCTGGAGGTGGTCCGGCACCGGGCCGGGGCGCGGGCGGCCGAGGCCGGGCCGGAGACGCTCCCGGGCTGGTCCGACCGGGCCCGGCCGCTGGAGACCGAGCACGTCGTCGCCGCCACCGGTTTCCGCGCCACCGCCGACCGGCTCACCCCGCTCACCGCCGACCTGCGCGGCACCCTGCTCACGCTGCCCGACGGGTCCCCGGCGGTCGGGCGTGACTTCGAGTCGTCGTATCCCGGGCTCTTTCTCGCCGGTCTGACGACGGCGAGCGCCTTCGGCCCGGCGATGCGCTTCGTGCACGGCGCCGCCTTCACGGCGCCCACGCTGGTACGGGGGGTGCGGCGGCGGCTGGCCACGGGGGCGGGCGTCGGGGCGATTCCGGCGCCGGGGCGTGGCGGGGGGTGGGTGGCGCGGGCGGAGGCGCGGGGATGAAGGGCGCCGCCCCGGGTGACGGTCGGTCGTCACCCGGGGCGGCGGGGTTGCTTCTCTCGCTGGTTGCTACCGGTTCGCGGCGGCCCGTCCCCTGCGGTACAGCACGACGCCGCCCGCGATCAGCGCGGCGCTCGCGGCCGAGGCGCCGATCAGGGCGCCACCGCCGGTCTCCGCCAGCGCCGGGGGTGCTTCGTGGTGCCCGCCGCCGGGCGGGGTGGCGGGCTGTTCCTCGGGGGCGGGTGGCCGCTCCTCCTCGACGGGCGGCTGTTCGGCCGCCGGAGGCGTGGACGGGGGCTGTTCCTCGGGGGCGGGGGGCCGCTCCTCCTCCGTGGGCGGCTTCTCCTCGCCGCCGGGCGTGGACGGGGGCGTGCTCGGATGGGGGGAGGGCGTGTCGCCGTAGCCCGGCGGCTCCTCGGGGGAGGAGCCGTACCCGTCGTCATCGTGGGTGTCCGAGGCGTTCGTGCAGGAGTTGCCGAAGGCCGGGTTCAGCCCGGCGACGATGTCGACGGTGTTGCCGCAGGCGTTGACCGGTACCTCCACCGGTGCCTGGACGGCGTTGCCCGAGGCGACGCCGGGCGAGTTCCGGGCGCCTCCGTCGGCCGTCGAGTCCGCGGCGGCGGTGCCGCACAGGGACAGAATTCCGGTCGCGGCAGCCGCCGCGACCATTCCCCTGCTCAGGGTCTGTCGCAATCTCGTGGTCTTCCTGGTGTGAAGAAATGGGACAGCCGGCCTCGGACGGATGAGAACCCTTGTCCGAGACCGGCCGGGGACGCAGCCGGACGAGCCGGTGCGTTACCCCGTCAGCCGTTGACGCACTTGTTCCCGAACGCCGGGTTCAGCGCCGCGACGATGCCGATGGAATTGCCGCACACGTTGATGGGCACGTGGACGGGCACCTGCACGACATTGCCGGAGAGGACACCCGGGGAACCGACAGCGGCGCCGTGGGCCTCCGCGTCGGCGAACGCCGGGGTCGCCGCGCCCAAAGCCATGATCGCGCCCGCGACAACAGCAGCGCACTTCTTCATGAGAATTCCCTTCTCTGCGGTCATGCCCCTATGACGGCCGAAACCGAGCGAGCGCAGCTTCACAGGCTCGCACCATGACCGGCAGGCTGTAGAAGGAGGGATAGACGGATGGCGGAACCGTGGAACGCGAGTCGTCCGGGAATTCACCCGAACGCAGCTCGCCACCACCCGTTTCTCCCATGGCATTCGGGTGGGCACCTCCGGAAAAGCCCGGGCGCCCTCCGCAACCACTGCGGCGGGCCACCCGGGCTGGACCGGGGCCGGGTCAGTCGCCGTTCGCCGACAGAACCGACAGGTCCTCCAGAATGTGCGACAGGGCGGCGTCGCGCTTGGCCTGGGTGGAGTTGTCGGTGCACTGCTGTGCCAGGTCGTCCGACAGGATCGGCACGTCCTGGATCGGCACCAGGTTGATGACCGCGACGTTGATGTCCTCAAGGCCGACGCACGGCTTGTTCAGCGACCCGTCGACCAGCGAGAGCTGCGGGCTCATGTCGCCCTTGGTCGCCGAGTTGCCGAACGCCGACTCGGCGCCGTTGCCGTTGGCCACGGCCGGGCCGGAGTCGTCGCCCACGGCAAGCGCGTGGGGAGCGGCCGCCACCGACATACCGATGACGGAAGCGGCGGCCGCCGCGGCGACCATTGCCTTCTTGAGCACTTCGCATTCCTTTCCTCGTAGCGACGCATGTCCTACGGCCTCATCAACACGGCGGAGAAGGATTGGTTGCGGCGGTTCACCCGGTTGGCCCGCATATCGGCCGACTGAGTGAACGGGAGAAACCCCACTGCACACGGACAGTTGACCAGAGAGCTCCGGTGGACGGGGTTTCCTCAGAAAGGACTGGCCAGTGATCAAGAAGGTTGTTGCCACCGCGGCGCTCGCCGCGTCCGTCATGGGCGCATCCGCTGTCACCGCTCCGCAGGCGATGGCGATCGGCGATGACAGCGGTCCGGCCTCCGCGAACGGCAATGGTGCCGCACAGTTCTACGGCAACTCGGCCACCTACGGGAACATGAGCCCGCAGATGGCGCTTATCCAGGGTTCCTTCAACAAGCCCTGCATTGCCGTCAGTGACATTCCCGTCAGCGTTGTCAACCTGATCCCGATCCAGGACGTGCCGATCCTGTCGGATGAAATGACCCAGCAGTGTGCCGAGAACTCCACGCAGTCCAAGCGCGACGGTGCGCTGGCGCATCTGCTGGAGGATGTCTCGATCCTGTCGTACAACGGCGAGGAGTGACACCTGCTTCCGTGGGTGTGGGCGGGGCCGCTGGAATCCTTCCGGTGGCCCCGCCCCCTTTTGGTCTTCGGGTGGCTTGGTTTCTCAGGTGCCGTAGAGGGCGTCGATCTCCTTCGTGAAGGTCTCTGTCACCGCGTTGCGTTTGATCTTCAGGGACGGGGTCAGCAGGCCGTTGTCCTCGGTGAACTCGCCGTCGAGGAGGGTGAAGGCGCGGATGGACTCGGCGCGGGACACCGCCTCGTTGGCGTAGTCGACGGCGCGCTGGACGTCGGCGCGGACGCGTTCGTCGCGGATGACCTCGGACAGGGGTGTGTCGGCGGGCAGCTTGCGGACCGCGAGCCAGTGCGCGACGGCCTCGGGGTCGAGGGTGATGAGCGCGGCGACGAAGGGGCGGTTGTCGCCGACGACGATGCACTGGCCGACGGGTGAGCGGCTGCGCAGCCGGTCCTCCAGGACGGCCGGGGAGACGTTCTTGCCGCCCGCGGTGACGAGAATGTCCTTCTTGCGGCCGGTGATGGTGAGGTAGCCGTCCCGGTCGAGGGCGCCGAGGTCGCCGGTGTGGAGCCAGCCGTCGGTGAGGGTGGCGTCGGCGGCCTCGGGGTCGTTCCAGTAGGCGCCGAAGACGATGCCGCCCTTGAGCAGCACCTCGCCGTCGTCGGCGATGCGCACGGCGGTGCCGGGCACCGGGAGGCCGACCGTGCCGGGGCGGGGCCGCAGGGGCGGGACGATGGTGGCGGCGGCGGTGGTCTCGGTGAGGCCGTAGCCCTCGTAGACGATGATCCCGGCGGCGTAGAAGAACAGGTTGAGGTTGCGGTCCAGGGGTGAGCCGCCGCTGATGGCGTAGCGCACCCGGCCGCCCAGTTCCTTGCGGACCCGGCGGTAGACCAGCAGGTCGTACAGGGCCCAGGCGGCGTAGAGGGCGGGGGCGGGGCCCTTGCCGGTGCCGAGGAACTTGTTCAGGTACGCCTCGCCGAAGCGGACGGCGACGCGGTCGGCGCGGTCGAAGGAGGCGCCGCGGCCCAGCTTCTCGGCGGTGGCGCGGCCGGTGTCGTGGATCTTCTCGAAGAGGTAGGGGACGCCGACCAGGAAGGTGGGGCGGAACTCCTTGAGGGCGGGCCGCAGTTCGGCCGGTTTGACGCTCGGGAAGTGGCCGGTCTCGATCCGGGCCAGCAGGCAGCCGATCTGCAGGGTGCGGCCGAGGATGTGGGCGAGCGGCAGGAAGAGCAGGGTGGAGGCCGTCTGCCGGGTGACCGCCTTGAAGACGGGGTGCAGGAGTTCGACGGTGTTCGCGGACTCGGCGTGCAGGTTGGCGTGGGTGAGGACGCAGCCCTTGGGGCGGCCGGTGGTGCCGGAGGTGTAGCAGATCGTGGCGACCGTGCCGGGGGTGAGGGCGCCACGGCGCTTGGTGACCTCCTCCTCGGCGATGTGCCGCCCGAGCTGGGTGAGGTCGTCCAGGGCACCCGCGTCCAGCTCCCAGACGCGGGGGCGCGCGGCGTGGTCGGCGGTGGCGGTGGTGACCGTGGCGGCGTTCTCGGCGGTCTCCGTGATGACGAAACGGGCGCCGGAGTCGCGGACGATCCACGCCACCTGGTCGGCGGAGGAGGTGGCGTAGACGGGAACGCTACGGCCGCCCGCGGCCCAGATCGCGAAGTCGAGGACCGTCCACTCGTAGCGGGTGCGCGACATCAGCGCGACCCGGCCGCCGGGTTCGAGTCCGGCCGCGATCAGGCCCTTGGCGACCGCGGTGACCTCCTGGGCGAAGGCCCGCGCGGTCACCGGCCGCCAGCGCCCGTCCGGGGTGCGGCGGCGCATCACCACGGCGTCGGGGGCCTCGGCGGCGTTGACGTACGGGATGTCGGCGATGCTGCCCGTCGCCAGGCGGGGTGCGAGCGGCGCGGCCCGCACCTCGCGCACGGTGCCGTCCTCGTCCCTGACCAGCTCGATGCCGGTGCGGTCCGACAGGCCGGAGTGCTGCTTGGCCCGCTTCAGATCCCTGCGTACGCCCATGGCGGCTCCCGGTCCGGCGAACGATGTTGTCGCGACAGTAACTTACTCGCAAGTAAGAACGAGTCAATGGGGCGGGCGCGGACGGTGGTGTGGTGGGCCCCGCTCAGGTCAGGGCGTCCGCCCGGCGGATGGCGTCGGCCAGCTGCCGTACCGCGCTGTCGCCCGTGTCGTGCGCCAGGTCCTCCGCCTCCTCGGTGAGTTCGGTGAGGGACGGGGCGCCCGGGAGGGAGCTGCTGCGGGTGCCCTCCGGCGTGGGGTGGCGCAGGGCGTCGGCGAAGTAGGCCGCGACCGCGGTGACGCGGAAGCTCGGGGAGGCGGTGGCGCGGGAGTCGTCGACGGCGGCGGTCTCCAGCTGGGCGGACTCCTCGTGCGGGGTACGGCTGTCGGGGTCGAGCCAGCGGACGGTGGCCGTCGCGAGGTGGCCGGAGGCGCCGGGCCGGGTCCGCACGGCGTACAGCGCGGTGACCGTGTGGCCGGGGCCGATCTCGCCGCCGTCGACGGCGTCGTCCCGGAAGTCCTCGTCGGCGACCTGCCGGTTGTCGTAGCCGACCAGGGCGAACTCGGCGACCGTCTCGGGGTCGAAGGCGACCTGCGCCTTGGCGTCGCGGGCGGTGAGGTCGACGTTGCGCGGGAGCTGCTCGGAGAACACCTCGTAGGCGTCGTCGGTGTCGGAGACGTAGACCGTGTGGCCGTCGCCGCGGTCGGCGAGGCGTTCCATCAGGGCGTCGCCGTAGTCGCTGCCGACGCCCACGCCGAACAGGGTGATGCCGTGCTCGCGGCGGTGCTCCGCGATGCGTTCGAGGATGGTGTCGGGGTCGGTGTCGCCGGTGTTGGCGAGCGCGTCGGAGACCACGACGACCCGGTTGGTGGCGCCCTCGCGCAGGCCCTCCACGGCGGTCTCGTAGCCGGTCTCGACGCCCGCGCCGAGGTTGGTGGAGGACTCGGTCCGCAGGCCGTCGATGGCGTCGTGGATCTCGTCGCGGTTGCCGTCGAGCCCGGTCATCGGCAGGACGGTCTCCGCCTCGTCGCTGAAGGTGACCAGCGCCACCGAGTCGTCGTCGCGCAGCCGGTCCGTCATCACGCCGAGCGACTTCTTGGCGAGGTCGAGGCGGCCGGGCTCGGCCATGGAGCCGGAGATGTCGAGGACGAAGGTGAGGGCGGCGGGCGGGCGTTCGCTCTCCTCCCCGGCCGGGCGGGTGGCGAGCCCGACCCGGACCAGGGACCAGTCGTCCGAGCGGGTGCGGGCGCCGTCGACGGTGACCGAGAAGCCGTCGCCGTCGGGGCGTTCGTAGTCCTGCCGGAAGCTGTTGACGAACTCCTCGGGGCGCACCGTCGAGGGGTCGGGCAACCGGCCGTCGGCGAGGGTGCGGCGGGCGTAGCCGTAGGAGGCGGTGTCCACGTCCAGGGCGAAGGTGGAGAGGTAGTCGGGCGCGGGGGCGATGTCGCGGGAGTCCTGCTCGCCCTCCGTGCCGTCCTGCGTGTCGTGGTCCTGGCCGTAGCCGGGTGCGGGCTGGGCTTTGCCGTCCTCGAGGGAGTCGCGGGCGCCCTTCCCGTCGGGCGCGTAGCTCTGGTCCCCGACCTCGCCGCTACAGCCGGTGAGGAGCAGGCCGCCCGCCAGTGCCAGCGCGGTCAGCGTGGCCCGCAGCCGCCGCGCGCACCGCCGCCGGTCGCCGCTCGGCGGCGGGTGCTCCCGCAGGTCGTCGCCCGTCGTCGGGGCGGGCTGCCGGTCGGCGGGTGCGGTGGTGTTCATACGGGGCTCCCCTGTGCGCGTCGGCGTCGGTTTCTGTGACTGTGACGGCGCGGGGAGTCCGAAGGTGCGGGACGGGGCGTTGCGGAAGGGTCTCGATGCGGGCACGGGGGCGGGGTGTCGAGACCGGTGGGTGATCCTCCGGTGACCTAGGAGACCACGTCCTTGCGGGCGAAACCGCGGAAGGCCAGCGCGAACAGCACCAGGGCGTACGTTATGGAAATCGCGGTGCCCTGGATCATGCCGGACCACTCGGGGTGGGGCTGGACGGCGTCCGCCCAGGCGAACTGCCAGTGGGCGGGCAGGAAGTGGCGCCAGTCGCCGAGGGCGGTCACGGCGTCGAGGACGTTGCCGACGATGGTCAGGCCGACCGCGCCGCCGACCGCGCCGAGGGGCGCGTCCGTCCTGGTCGACAGCCAGAACGCCAGCCCGGCGGTGACCAGTTGGGAGACGAAGATGAACGCCACCACGATCACCAGCCGCCCGGCCGCCGTGCCCGCGTCCAGCGTGCCGCCGGTGGGGATCTCGAGCGGGCCCCAGCCGTAGGCCACCGTGCCGACGCCGACCGCCACCACCGGCAGCAGCACCATCGCGGCCAGGCTCAGGCCGAGCCCGACGACCAGCTTGGACCACAGCAGGCGGGCGCGCGGCACGGGTGCCGCCAGCAGGTAGCGCAGGGACGACCAGCTCGCCTCCGAGGCGACCGTGTCCCCGCAGAACAGGGCGACGGGGATGACCAGCAGGAAGCCCGCGGAGACGAAGAGGTTGACGGCGGCGAAGTTGGCGCCGGACGCGGTGGCCGTGTCCATCAGGGTGATGCCCTCGCCGCGGCCCTCCGGATCGCCGCCGATGGCGAACGCGGCGACGAGCACGAACGGCAGCACGGCGAGGATCGCGAACATGACCTGGGTGCGGCGGCGCTTGAGCTGGCGGATCAGCTCCACGCGCAGCGGCAGGGTGCGGCCCGCCCGGTAACCGGACGCCACATCGGTGTGCTTGGTCAGCGTCCCGGCGCTCATGCGGAACCTCCGATCAGGGTGAGGAAGACGTCCTCGAGGCGGCGGTGCGGGCCCACCGACGCGACGGGCACCTCCAGGCGGACCAGTTCCGCCACCAGCCGGGCGGGGGTGCCGTCGGCGCCGAGGTGGACCAGGAGCCCGTCGTCCGCGCGGACGGCCGAGGTGACGCCGGGCAGCGCGGCGATCTTCTCGACGACGGGTTCCTCCACGGGCGTGGCGGTGCCGACGAGCAGGGTGTCTCCGGAGCCGATGATCTCCCCGACCGGGCCCGCCTGCACGAGCCTGCCCCGGTCCATCACCACGAGATGCGTGCAGGACTGCTCGACCTCCGCGAGGAGGTGGCTGGAGACGATGACCGTGCGGCCCGCCGCGGCGTACCGGATCATCACCTCGCGCATCTCGCGGATCTGGGGCGGGTCGAGGCCGTTGGTCGGTTCGTCGAGGATCAGCAGGTCGGGAAGGCCCAGCATGGCCTGGGCGATGGCCAGGCGCTGGCGCATGCCCTGCGAGTAGGTGCGCACCGCGCGGGCTAGCGCGTCGCCGAGACCGGCGATCTCCAACGCCTCGTCGAGGTGGGCGTCCGCGGGCGGGCGGCCGGTGGCCCGCCAGTACAGCTCCAGGTTCTCCCGGCCGGACAGGTGCGGCAGGAAGCCCGCGCCCTCGACGAAGGCGCCGACGCGGGAGAGGACGGGCGCGCCCGGGCGGATGGCGTGTCCGAAGACGCGGATCTCGCCGTCGTCCGGCCGGATCAGGCCCATCAGCATGCGCAGGGTGGTGGTCTTGCCCGCGCCGTTCGGGCCGAGCAGGCCGAGGACCTGGCCCTTCTCGACGCGGAAGGAGACGTCCCGGACCGCGTACCGGTCCGCCGACCTGGCGTACCGCTTGCTCAGGCCGGTGATCTGGAGCGGCACTTCGGCGAGGGCGGGGTCCGGGGCGGGCGTGGTGGTGCGGCGTCGGCCGCTGAGCAGCAGGGCCGCGGCGAGGACGGCGGCGGTGAGCGGCAGCCACCACACCCACGCGGGCAGCGGCGCGGCGGCCGTCGTCACGCCGGGGGCGGTGGGCACCTCCAGATCGCCCTGCAGGGAGGCCTGGTACGTCGCCGGGGCGGCCGGGGAGGCGTAGCCGAGGTCGGTGGCGGAGAGGACCAGGCGCAGGCGGTGGCCCTTCTGCACCTCGTGGTCGATGGCGGGGAGGGTCAGGGTGACGTCCTGGCCCGCCTTGGCGTCCTCGACCCGCACCGGGGTCACCAGCTGGGAGGGCAGCACCTGCTGGGTGCCGTCCGGGCCGACGTCGTACACCTTGGCGAAGAGCACGGCGTCGTCGCTGGTGGACTCGATGTGGACGGTCGCCTTCGGGGAGCCGGTGATGCGCAGGTCGCTGCCGAGCGGCGCCGACTCGAAGCGGGCGAACTGGCCGGGGAAGTCGAGGGACACGCCGACGCCGAGGGACGACAGCCGGGACAGGCCGCCCGCGGCGCCGCCGATGCCGGGCAGCGCGGAGACGGCGGGCGGGGCGGCGCCGGGCGGGTTGTCGAAGCTCTGTTCGCGGCCGGTGAGCGGGATCGCGCGGCGTCCGCTGTCGAGGCCGGGGTAGCTGTCGGCGCTGGCACCCCGCAACAGGGCGGCGCCGTCGGTGGAGTCGATGCCTCCGGTGCGGGTGACGCGGAAGGCGGGGCCGGTGTCGGCGCCCTTGTCGCCCTTGAGGTGGCGGTCGAACCAGGACGTCACCCGGGCGCGGACGCGGTCCGTCTCCGGGTCGCCGCCGTCGTGCCCGCCCGCGATCCAGTCGACGTCGACGGGGGCGCCGTTGGCGCGGATCGCCTGGGCGGCGGCGTCGGCCTGGCCGAGCGGGAAGAGGGAGTCGGACTGGCCCTGCACCAGCAGGGTGGGGACGTCGATGCGGTCGGCCACGGCGGACGGCGAGCGCCGCTCGAGCAGTTCGCGGGCCTCGGCGTCGGGGGTGCCGGACTCGGCGACCCGCTCGTACATCGCGCACAGCCGCGCCTCGAACGCGTCGCAGCCGCCGCCGGAGTTGACGAAGATCCCCGCCCACAGCTTCTTGAAGACGCCGTTCGGGAAGAGCGCGTCGGCGAGGTTCCAGTAGGTGACGGCCGGGGCGATGGCGTCCACCCGGTCGTCGTACCCGGCGGCCAGCAGGGAGATCGCGCCGCCGTAGGAGGCGCCCGTGACGCCCACGCGCGGGTCACCGTCCTGGTCGAGCCGCACCTCGGGCCGCTCGGCCAGCCAGTCGATGAGCCGGGAGACGTCGGCGACCTCGCCCTCGGGGTCGTTCAGCCCGATCTCGCCGGTGGAGCGGCCGAAGCCGCGGGCCGACCAGGTCAGGACCGCGTACCCGTCCCCAGCCAGCTCCTCCGCCTGTTCGCGGACGTCGTCCTTGCTGCCGCCGAAGCCGTGCCCCAGCAGCACGGCGGGGCGGCGTCCGGAGTCGGCCGAGGTGAAGTACGAGGTGTCGACGCGCACTCCGTCACCCACGTCGAGCACCCGGTCGGCGCGGCGCACCGCGGGCGTGTCGTCGGAGGCGACGGCCGTCCACGTACCGGCACCGGCGAGGACGGCCACGGCGGCCACGGCGGCGAAAAGCCTCCGTGGCCCGCGGGGGCCTCGCAGTCCGGGCAGTCGAAGATCCATGCGTCAACGGTACGGGCCGCCACCGACAACCGATGCAGTCCCCGGTCGGAGGCCCCTGACCTCCCACGGGCGTACGGCGCCGTGGGCGTGTACCGCGCTCGCGGTACACGCCCACGGGTTTCGCCCGGTCAGTGGTTGCGCGGGAAGCCCAGGTCCACGCCCGCGGGGGCGTCGGCCGGGTCGGGCCAGCGGGTGGTGACGACCTTGCCGCGGGTGTAGAAGTGCGTGCCGTCGTTGCCGTAGATGTGGTGGTCGCCGAAGAGGGAGTCCTTCCAGCCACCGAAGGAGTGGTAGCCGACGGGGACCGGGATCGGCACGTTCACGCCGACCATGCCCGCCTCGATCTCCAGCTGGAAGCGGCGGGCGGCGCCGCCGTCCCGGGTGAAGATCGCGGTGCCGTTGCCGAAGGGGGAGGCGTTGATGAGGGCCACGCCGTCGTCGTACGTCTCCGCGCGCAGGACGCACAGCACCGGGCCGAAGATCTCGTCCTGGTAGGCCTTGGCGGTGGTCGGCACCTTGTCGAGGAGGGAGATGCCGATCCAGTGGCCGTCCTCGTGGCCGTCGACGGTGTAGCCGGTGCCGTCCAGGACGACCTCGCAGCCCTCGGCCGCCGCGCCCGTGACATAGGAGGCCACCTTGTCGCGGTGGGCGGCGGTGATCAGCGGGCCCATCTCGGAGGCGGGGTCGCTGCCGGGGCCGATCTTGATCTTCTCGGCGCGCTCGCGGATCTTCTCCACCAGCTCGTCGCCGATCGCGCCGACGGCCACGACCGCGGAGATCGCCATGCAGCGCTCGCCCGCCGAGCCGTAGGCGGCGGAGACGGCCGCGTCGGCCGCGGCGTCGAGGTCGGCGTCGGGCAGGACCAGCATGTGGTTCTTGGCGCCGCCGAGGGCCTGCACGCGCTTGCCGCCCGCGGAGGCGGTGGTGTGGATGTAGCGGGCGATCGGGGTGGAGCCGACGAAGGAGACGGCCTTGACGTCGGGGTGTTCCAGGAGCCGGTCGACGGCCACCTTGTCGCCGTGCACGACGTTGAAGACGCCGTCCGGGAGGCCCGCCTCCGCGAGGAGTTCGGCGAGCTTCAGGGACGCCGACGGGTCCTTCTCGCTGGGCTTGAGGACGAAGGTGTTGCCGCAGGCGATGGCCAGCGGGAACATCCACATCGGCACCATCGCCGGGAAGTTGAACGGCGTGATGCCCGCGACGACGCCCAGCGGCTGGCGGATCGCGGCCACGTCGACGCGGCTGGCGACCTGCGTCGACAGCTCGCCCTTGAGCTGCACGCTGATCCCGCACGCCAGGTCGACGATCTCCAGGCCGCGCGCCACCTCGCCGAGGGCGTCGGAGTGCACCTTGCCGTGCTCGGCGGTGATCAGCTCGGCGATCTCGTCGCGGTGGTCGTCCAGCAGCGCCCGGAACCTGAACAGGATCGAGGTGCGCTGGGCCAGCGAGGACTGGCCCCAGGTGGCGTAGGCGTCCTTGGCGGCGGCGACCGCGGCGTCCACCTCCTCGACCGAGGCGAAGGCGACCTTCGTGGTGACCTGGCCGGTGGCCGGGTCGGTGACCGGGCCGTAGGTGCCCGACGTGCCGTCGACGGTCTTGCCGCCGATCCAGTGGTTGACGATCTTCGTCATGACCGGTTGCTCCTTCACAGATGGCGGCGTCGGGTGGAGACGTGCCGTTCGTACAGCTCACGTGCCTTGACCGCGGACGGCCTGGTCGCGGTCTCGGCCACGGGTACATCCCACCAGGCCTGCGCCGGGGGCGCGCCCGACACTGTGTCTGCCGTTTCGGTCTCGACGTAGACACATGTGGGGGTGTCGGCCGCCCGCGCCTCGGCGAGCGCGGCGCGCAGGTCGCGCACGGTCCGGGCGCGCAGCACCCGCATGCCGAGGCTGGCGGCGTTGGCGGCGAGGTCGACGGGGAGCGGGGCGCCCGTGTAGGTGCCGTCGTCGGCCGGGTAGCGGTAGGCGGTGCCGAACCGCTCGCCGCCGACCGACTCGGAGAGGCCGCCGATGGAGGCGTACCCGTGGTTCTGCACCAGCAGGACCTTGATCGCGACGCCCTCCTGTACGGCGGTGACGATCTCCGTCGGCATCATGAGGTAGGTGCCGTCGCCGACCAGCGCCCACACCGGGCGGTCGGGCGCGGCGAGCTTCACGCCGATGGCGGCGGGGATCTCGTAGCCCATGCAGGAGTAGCCGTACTCCAGGTGGTACTGGTCGCGGGACCGGGTGCGCCAGAGCTTGTGCAGGTCGCCGGGGAGGGAACCGGCCGCGTTGATGAGGATGTCCGTCTCGTCGACGAGGGCGTCCAGGGCGCCGAGGACCTGCGGCTGGGTGGGGCGCCGTACGTCGGGCTCGTCGGCCTCGTAGCAGGCGTCGACGCGCTGTTCCCAGCGCTCCTTGTCCTCGGTGTACTCGGTGACGTACGCGTCGGGGACCCGGTGGCCGTGCAGCCGGAGCGCGTCGGTGAGTTCGGTCAGGCCGCTGCGGGCGTCGGCGACCAGGGGCAGGCCCGACAGCTTGTGGCCGTCGAAGGGCGCGATGTTGAGGTTGAGGAAGCGGACGCCGGGCGTGGCGAACAGGGTGCCGGAGGCGGTGGTGAAGTCGGTCCAGCGGGTGCCGACACCGATCACCAGGTCCGCGGTGCGGGCGAGTTCGTCGGCGGCGGCGGTGCCGGTGTGGCCGATGCCGCCGACGTCCTGGGGGTGGTCGTAGGTCAGGGAGCCCTTGCCCGCCTGGGTGGCGGCGACCGGGATGCCGGTGGCCGCGGCGAGTTCGGCGAGGGCTTCCTCGGCGCGGCTGTGGTGGACGCCGCCGCCCGCGACGATCAGGGGGCGGCTCGCGGCGCGGATCGCGGTGACCGCCTCGGCCAGCTCGGTGGGGTCGGCGCCCGGCCGCCTGATCACCCAGGTGCGGTCGGCGAAGAAGTCGTCCGGCCAGTCGTACGCCTCGGCCTGGACGTCCTGCGGGAGGGCGAGGGTGACGGCGCCGGTCTCCACCGGGTCGGTGAGGACGCGCATGGCCTGGAGGGCTGCTGGAATCAGGGCCTCCGGCCGGTTGACGCGGTCGAAGTACCTCGACACCGGGCGCAGGCAGTCGTTGACCGACACGTCGCCCGCGTACGGCACCTCCAGTTGCTGGAGCACCGGGTCGGCGGGGCGGGCGGCGAAGGTGTCGCCGGGCAGCAGCAGGACGGGGAGGTGGTTGATCGTCGCGAGCGCGGCGCCGGTGACCAGGTTGGTGGCGCCCGGGCCGATGGAGGTGGTCACCGCGTGCGTGGACAGGCGGTTCGACTGGCGGGCGTAGCCGACGGCCGCGTGCACCATGGCCTGTTCGTTGCGGCCCTGGTGGTACGGCATCACGTCGCCGTACTCGACGAGCGCCTGGCCGATCCCGGCGACGTTGCCATGGCCGAAGATGCCCCAGGTCGCGCCGATCAGCCGCTGTCGCACCCCGTCGCGTTCGGTGTACTGGGCGGACAGGAAGCGGACGAGCGCCTGCGCGACCGTGAGCCTGGTCGTCGTCATCGGTACCCCTCTGTGTGGTCCGGGTGGAAACAGATCCGCCACTCCCGGTTCTCCCCCGGACCGGCCATGACGTTCAGGTAGTACATGTCGTGGCCGGGCTGGGCGATCGACGGGCCGTGCCAGCCGTCGGGGACCAGGACGGCGTCGCCGGAGCGGACCTCCGCGAGGACGTCCGAGCCGCCCTCACGGGAGGGGAATACGCGCTGGTACCCGAACCCGTTCGGACCGTCGATCTCGAAGTAGTAGATCTCCTCCAGCGCGGACTCCCGCCCGGGCCGGTGCTCGTCGTGCTTGTGCGGCGGGTACGACGACCAGTTGCCGCCCGGAGTGATCACCTCCACGGCGATGAGCTTGTCGCACGCGAAGGCGTCGGCGGAGGCGAAGTTGCGGACGTGGCGGGTGCACGTGCCGCTGCCGCGCACCTCCACGGGAACCTCCGACGCGGGGCCGCGGCGAGCGGGGAGTCGTCGCTCGCACTTCGCTCCTGCCAGGGCGAACCGGCCTCCCGCGTCGGAGGCGATCTGGACCTGGGCGTCACGGGGCACGTACGCGAAGTCGGTTGCCGACGCGAAGACGTCCTCCCTGCCCAGGAGGGGGAACACCTCGTCATTTACGTGCACCGTACAGCCGCCGTTCAGGGGCAGCACGATCCACTCGCTGTCCCCGGCGGCGAAGGTGTGCGTGCCGCCCGGTGCCAGCTCCACGACCCGCAGGGCGCTGTATCCCCACCCGGCGCGTTCGGGGTCGATGTCCAGCGCGTACTCCGCGTGGGCGGCGGCACCGTCCGGGATGTGCAACTCCTCGCTCATACGGCCCTCACAGCAGTCCTACGGCGGTGTCCACGGCGGCGGCCACGTCGCCGTCCGCCGGATACAGCAGCGACCTGCCCACCACCAGCCCGCGCACGGTGGGCAGTTGGAGCGCGCCACGCCATTTCTCGTACGCGCCCGCCTGGTCGTCCGGGTGGTCCCCGACGTCGCCGCCGAGGAGGACGGCGGGCAGGGTCGAGGTCTCCATCACCCGGGCCATGTCGTCCGGGTTCTCGGTGACCGGGACCTTCAGCCAGGTGTAGGCCGAGCTGCCGCCGAGCCCGGAGGCGATGGCGATGGACCGGGTGACGGCGTCGGCGGACAGGTCGTTGCGCAGCCGCCCCCGCTCGTCGCGGCGGGAGATGAACGGCTCCACGAAGACCGGCAGCCCGCGCGCCGCCATCGCGTCGACCGCGCGGGCGGTGGACTCCAGGGTGGTCAGGGAGCCGCGGTCGCTGTAGTCGATGCGCAGCAGCAGCTTGCCCGCGTCGAAGCCGAGGCGCTCGATGTCCTCGGGGCGGTGGCCGGTGAAGCGGTCGTCGAGTTCGAAGGCGGCGCCCTGGAGGCCGCCGCGGTTCATCGAGCCCATCACCACCTTGCGGTCGAGGGCGCCGAGCAGCAGCAGGTCGTCGAGGATGTCGGCGGTGGCGAGGACGCCGTCCACACCGGGCCGGGAGAGCGCCAGGCAGAGGCGTTCGAGCAGGTCGGCGCGGTTGGCCATGGCGAGCTTGCGGTCGCCGACGCCGAGCGAGCCGCGGGCCGGGTGGTCGGCGGCGACGATCATCAGCCGTCCGCTGTCGCCGAGCAGCGGGCGGCGTCGGCGGCGGGCGGCGGCCTCGGCGATCGCCTCCGGGTGGCGGGTGCGGATCCGGACCAGGTGCGTGACGTCGACGGTCATCGGACCGCTCCCGCGGCGAGCGCGGCCTCGACCTCGTCCGGGGTGGGCATCGCGGAGGAGCACTCCAGGCGGGAGGCCACGATGGCTCCGGCGGCGTTGGCGTGCCGCATGGTCTTCTCCAGGTTCCAGCCGCCCAGCAGGCCGTGGCACAGGGAGCCGCCGAAGGCGTCTCCGGCGCCCAGGCCGTTGAGGACGGTCACGGGCAGGGGCGGGACCTCGGCGGACTCGCCGTCGGCGCGGACGGCCAGCACACCCTTCGGGCCCTGCTTGACCACGGCCAGTTCCACTCCGGCGGCCAGCAGGGCGCGGGCGGCGGCGTGCGGGTCGCGCAGGCCGGTGGCGATCTCCACCTCGTCGAGGTTGCCGACGGCGACGGTGGTGTGGCGCAGGGCCTCGGCGTAGAAGGGACGGGCGGTGTCGGGGTCCGTCCAGAACACGGGCCGCCAGTCGAGGTCGAAGACGGTCGTGCCCGCCTTCGCCCGGTGCGCGAGCGCCGCGAGGGTGGCGGTGCGGCTGGGCTCCTCGCTCAGACCGGTGCCGGTGACCCAGAAGACGCCCGCCTCGCGGATGGCGTCCAGGTCGAGGTCATGGGCGTCGATCTCCAGGTCCGGGGCCTTCGGCTGCCGGTAGAAGTACAGGGGGAAGTCGTCCGGCGGGAACACCTCGCAGAAGGTCACCGGCGTCGGCAGTCCCACGACCGGGGTGACCCAGCGGTCGTCGACGCCGAAGCCGCGCAGCGCCTCGTGGAGGTAGGTGCCGAACGGGTCGTCGCCGGTGCGGGTGATCACCGCCGTACGGCGGCCCAGGCGCGCGGCGGCGACCGCGACGTTCGTCGCCGAACCGCCGAGGAACTTGCCGAAGGACGTCACGCGCGGGAGCGGAACGCCCGTCTGCAACGGGTACAGGTCCACCCCGATCCGCCCCATCGTGATCAGGTCGTACGCCATCGAGTCCCCTTCGCGATGCCCTGCACGGTGCCTACGCGCCTTGCGGCGGCTCTCCCCGGTTTCTAGCTCCGGGTGGGCAGCCCTGTCAATATTTTGTCCGGACATTCTGACGAGATAGGGCCGCTGCCCGGGTGCCCGCTTCCGGGGGCGATGTCAACGCGCCCCGCCCAGGGACCGGCGTACGCCTTTGCGGCATGTCTGTCACAAACACCACCTCCGTGTCACACATGTCGCATGTACGCGGGTCCCCCGTCACACCCGTCCCACAGCCCCCGCTTGTCGTCACTCTGTGTCGTTGACCGGACACAGACTTGCCGAAAACAGGGAGGTGCGACCCATGACCGACCGAAGGCTCTGGTCCTACAAGGAGATCGCGGCGCACATCCGGGTGCAGCCCGACACCGTGCGCTCCTACCGCAAGCACGGTCTGCTGCCCCCACCGGACCATGTGGAAGGCGGCAAGCCCTACTGGTACGCCGACACCGTCCGCGCCTGGGTCGCCGCCAGGCCGGGCAACCGGAGCCGCCGACAGGACTGAATTCGGTTGCCCGGGCGCCGGTGGACGTCGGAGGATCCGCGGATGAGCTTCCCCAGCGTCACGGACTTCTCCGTGAAACCCGTCCTCACCGGCGAGAAGACCGTGCTGCGGCCCTTCACCGCGGACGACGCCGAGGTGATGTGGGAGATCATCGGCGACCCGGAGGTCGCCCACTTCACCGGCACCCCGCCCGCCGCGCTCACCCCGGAGCGGGTGCGCTCCTGGTACGCCACCCGCGCCGACCAGCCCGACCGCCTCGACCTCGCCGTCACCGACCGGGCCACCGGCGAACTCGTCGGCGAGGTCGTCCTGCACGAGTGGGAGGCGCAGGCCCGCGGCTGCACCTTCCGCACCCTCCTCGGCCCGCGCGGCCGGGGCCGCGGCCTCGGCACCGAGGCGACCCGGCTGATCGTCGGCTACGGCTTCGAGCGACTCGGTCTGCACCGCATCCAACTGGACGCCTACGCCCACAACCACCGGGCCCTGCGCGTCTACGAGAAGACCGGGTTCGTGGTGGAGGGCGTGCGGCGCGAGGTGGAGCTGCGGGACGGGGCGTGGGTGGACGAGGTGGTGATGGGACTGCTGGACCGGGAGTGGGCGGCGCTCAGCTCCAGGGCTCTATGACCGTCACGCCCGCGCCCGGCGCCGTGCCCAGCGCGGCCAGGGCCTCCGGGGCCGCGTCCAGGCCTATCGCCGAGGTGACCAGCAGGTCGGGGCGGAGGGTGCCGGAGCGGACGAGGTCCAGCAGGGGCGGGTAGGTGTGCGCCGCCATGCCGTGGCTGCCGAGGATCTCCAGCTCCAGGGCGACCGCGCGGGCCATCGGCACGGGGGTGGTGCCGTCGGCCGAGGGCAGCAGGCCGACCTGGAGGTGGCGCCCGCGACGGCGCAGGCCGTTCACGGAGGCGGCGCAGGTGGCGGGCGAGCCGAGGGCGTCAAGGGAGAGATGGGCGCCGCCGCCGGTCAGCTCCCGGACCGCCCGCGCGGTGTCCTCGGTGCGGGCGGCGTCCACGGT
Source organism: Streptomyces sp. NPDC057877 (assembly GCF_042796855.1). Taxonomy (NCBI): domain Bacteria; kingdom Bacillati; phylum Actinomycetota; class Actinomycetes; order Kitasatosporales; family Streptomycetaceae; genus Streptomyces; species Streptomyces sp. NPDC057877. Next base: position 329,071 of record NZ_JBHVMS010000004.1, on the reverse strand, counting down.
GTGCGCCGCGCCGAACTTCCGTGCCAGGTCCAGGGCCCGGGGTGACACGTCGACGGCGACCACGCGGGCGCCCGCCGCCGCGGCGATCATCACCGCCGACAGTCCCACTCCCCCACAGCCGTGCACCGCCACCCACTCCCCCGCGGCCACCCGACCCTGCTGCACCACCGCACGGAAGGCGGTGGCGAACCGGCAGCCCAGCGAGGCCGCCGTGGCGAAGGACAGCCCCTCGGGGACGGCGACGAGGTTCACGTCCGCGTGGTCCAGCGCGACGTACTGGGCGAAGGAGCCCCAGTGGGTGAAGCCGGGCTGGGTCTGGCGTTCGCACACCTGCTGGTCGCCCGCGGCGCAGGACGGGCAGCCGCCGCAGGCGCACACGAACGGCACGGTGACCCGGTCGCCCGGCCGCCACCCGGTGACCCGGTCGCCGACCGCCTCGACGACACCGGCGAGTTCATGGCCGGGGACGTGCGGCAGCGTGATGTCCGGGTCGTGGCCCTGCCAGCCGTGCCAGTCGCTGCGGCACAGGCCGGTGGCCTCGACCCGCACCACCACGCCGTGCCCCACGGGCCGCGGGTCCGGCACCTCCCGCACCTCGGCAGGTTCCCCGAACCGCTCGAACACCACAGCTCGCATGCGCCGTCCTCTTCCCTTCGCCCGTACATCCGCCGCCGGTACGTCCGCTCGCCGGTACGTCCGCCTCGCGTGGACATCCGCCTCGCGTGGACGTCCGCGAAACGCTAGCCCCGCGTCGCCACCTTGTCCTCCTCCCGTCGTTGCTCCCGCTCCTGCCCGTCCGGAACGGTGGCCGCCGTCGTCTCCCCCTCGCTCAGTCCGAACCGCGCGTGGAAGCGCCGCAGCGGGGCCGGGGCCCACCAGGTGGCGCGGCCCGTCAGCCGCATGACCGCCGGGACCAGCAGGCTGCGCACCACCATGGCGTCCATCAGCACGGCCAGCGCGATCCCCAGGCCGAGCATCTTGGTGTTGGCGACGCGGGAGGTGCCGATGGCGACCATCACCACCGCCAGGATGACGGCCGCCGCGGTGATCAGGCCGCCGGTGCGCTGGAGTCCGTGCCGTACGGCCTGCTGGTGGTCGCCGGTGTGGTCGTACTCCTCCTTGATGCGGGACAGCAGGAACACGCCGTAGTCCATGGAGAGGCCGAAGGCGACGCAGAACATCAGGACGGGCAGGGTCGTCTCTATGGAACCGGTGCTGGTGAAGTCGAGCAGGCCGGAGAGATGGCCGTCCTGGAAGACCCACACCACGGCGCCGAACATGGCGGTCAGGCTGAGGGCGTTGAGCAGCACCGCCTGGATCGGTATCAGGACGCTGCCGGTGAGCAGGAAGACCAGGATGAGGGTGACGACGGTGATGAACAGCGCCGCCCAGGGGAGTTGCTCCCCGATCGCGTCCTTGGAGTCGACCAGGACCGCCGCCGTGCCCGTGACGGAGGTGTCGAAGGGGGCGTCCAGGGCGCGGATGTCGCCCACCAGGCGCTGGGCCGGTTCGTCGACGGCCTCGCCCTTCGGCTGCACCGTGAAGTACGCCGAGTCGCCCTGGACCAGCGGGCCGTCCACGCGGAGCACCTCCGGCAGGTCGGCGACGCGGTCCTTGTAGGCCGCGTACTGGGCCTCGGTCGCACGGCCCTCGGCGAGGATCTCCAGACCGCCGCCGGGGCTGCCGGGGAAGCCGTCGCGGATGTACTGCTGGACGACATGCGACTCGGCGTCGGTGGGGAGCTGGCGGTCGTCCGCGGTGCCGAACTTCACGCCCAGGAAGGGCAGCCCGAGCAGCACCAGGACCGCGGTGGTGCCCAGGGCGAAGAAGGGGGCCCTGCGCATCACCAGGCCCGCCGCGCGGCCCCAGCCCCTGCCTTCCTCCGCGCCCTTCGCCCGGTCACCGCCGCGCCGGAACAGGCGGCGCAGGTCGAGGGAGTTCACCCGGTGCCCGAGCAGCACCAGGGCCGCCGGGAGCAGGATCAGCGCGGCTGCCGCGGCCAGCAGGACGACGGCGATACCGGCGTAGGCGAAGGACCGCAGGAAGTACTGCGGGAAAAGCAGCATCGCCGCCAGGGAGACCGCGACCGTGAGGGCGGAGAAGAGGACGGTGCGGCCCGCGGTGCGCAGGGTGGTGCCCACCGCCGCCAAGGGGTCCGCGCCGGTGGCCAGTTCCTCGCGGAAGCGGCGGACGATGAACAGGGCGTAGTCGATGGCGAGGCCCAGTCCCAGGGCGGTGGTGAGGTTCAGCGCGAAGACCGAGACATCGGTGAACTCGGTGAGGCCGCGCAGTACGGCGTTGGTGCCGAGGATCGCCACGATGCCGACGGCGAGCGGCAGCAGGGCGGCGATCGCGCTGCCGAAGACCATCACCAGCAGCACCAGGGTCACCGGCAGGGCGATCATCTCGGCCCGCACCAGGTCTTCCTGGATGATCGTCTGCATCTCGTGCCGCACGGCGACGATGCCGCCGATCCGCACCTCCACCGGGCCCTGACCGCCCTGGAAGCGGGGTGCGACGCGGTCCAGGGTCTCGCCCGCGGTGGTCTCGTCGCCGGTGATACGGGCGGCGATCAGCGCCTGGCTGCCGTCCTGGGAGCGCAGGGCGGGTGAGCGGGACTGCCAGTAGGAGCCGACGCCGGTGATGCCCTCCTCGGCCGCCAGGCGGTCGGTGAGGCGCTCGGCCTGCGCGGCCACGGCCGGGTCGTCCACCGAGGCCCGGCCCGCGTCGACGAGGAGCAGCAGATTGGGCTGGGAGCCGGGGAACTCGCGCTCCAGGGCCTCGGTGGCGTACGTCGACTCCGCGGCCGGGTCCTCCCAGCCGCCGCTGCCCAGCCGGTCGGCGACGCCGCCGCCCGCCAGCACGGCGAGCAGGGTCACCAGCAGCGCCGCGAGCAGCGACAGCCGCGGGCGGGCGGTCACGAAGCGGGTCCAGCCCCCGACCCTGGGCCGGTCGGCCCTGGGTGGACTTTTGACTTCGGTCATCCTGCGGTGTCCCCTTCACCGTGGCCCATCTGCCCGCGTACGGGCAGGCAGCATGGGAGTGCCATTGCCATAGACTGGCAAACACGAGAACTCGCTCGCGTTTCTCCAGAATGCGAGCGGTCGCTCGTGTTTGTCAATCGCGTCCGGAGAGCTGGGGATAACGCGTGTCCGAGGAGCGACCAGAGAACGGGACGAACGGGGCGAACGACTCGGCGGACGAGGCACAGGACAAGCCGCGCCGCCGTCAGGCGCGCGGCGAGCGGCGGATCGCGCAGTTGCTGGAGGCCGCCGCCAACGTCTTCTGCACGACCGGCTACACCGCCGCCAGCACCAACGCCATCGCCCGCGAGGCGGGTGTCTCGCCGGGCACGCTGTACCAGTTCTTCCCGAACAAGGAAGCGATCGCGGTGGAGCTGGGCGGCCGTCTGATGCACCAGATGCGCGAGACCTACGGCGAGGCGCTCGCCCCGGTCGACGACGCGACCCCGCTGGAGGTGGCCGTGGCGGGGGCCGTGGACCGGTTCATCACCTTCAACTGCGAGCACCCGGTGTTCTTCGCGCTGATGCACGGCCCCGACATCCCGGGCCGGATCGCCGAGCAGCACGACGCCCTGCACACCAACCTGCTCAGCCGGATAGAGGCACTGCTCGCCTCACTCCTGCCGGACACCTCCCCGGCCGACATCACCCGCGTCGCCCATGTCTGCCTCGGCATCTACAAGGCGGGCCTGGAGCTGGTCCTCGCCCACGAGGGCGCCGAGCGCGACGCGTACATCCAGGAGCTGAAGAACGCCGTGATCCGCTACCTGGCCCCGATGGCGGCGGAGCGCACCGCGGCAGCCCTTTGAGAAGTACCCCCAGGGGGTATAGTGTGGTGAACGTGGCCCCTCCTCCGGGGTCACGTCAGACCCACACGCCTCGACGAGGAGTAACGACATGACCGCCCAGACCGACACCCAGGGTTCCGTCACCGCCGTCTACAAGGTGAGCGGGATGAGCTGCGGCCACTGCGAGGGCGCCATCTCCGGCGAGCTGTCCGAGCTGCCCGGCGTCAGCTCCGTACAGGCCGTCGCCGCCTCCGGCGAGGTCACCGTCGTCTCCGCCGCCCCGCTGGACGAGGAGGCCGTGCGCGCCGCCGTCGACGAGGCGGGCTACGAGCTGGTCGGCAAGGCCTGACCCGCTACCCGGCGGACCAGCACACCCCCTCGCAACGGCACCGGGCCGTACCCGTCGCCCCGCACCCGTACGGCCCGGCCCTCCTCTGGAGCCCGGGCATGACCAGCAGCACCAGCACCACCACCGCGGCCGACTCCGGCATAGCCGCCCCGGCCACCGCTCCGACCGCCGAGATCGAGCTGCTCATCGGCGGGATGACCTGCGCCTCCTGCGCGGCCCGCATCGAGAAGAAGCTCAACCGCATGGACGGTGTCACGGCCACCGTCAACTACGCGACGGAGAAGGCCCGGGTCAGTTACCCGGCCGGAACCGAGGTCTCCGACCTGATCGCCACCGTCGTCAAGACGGGGTACACCGCCGAGGAGCCCGCGCCGCCCCGGCCGGAGGCCGAGGAGCGGGAAGAAGGGGCGGACGACCCCGAACTCGAGACCCTGCGGCACCGGCTGCTGGTCTCCGTCGCGCTCGCCCTGCCCGTGATTTTGCTCGCGATGGTCCCCGCACTCCAGTTCGACAACTGGCAGTGGCTCTCCCTCACGCTCGCCGCCCCGGCCGTCGTCTGGGGCGGCTGGCCCTTCCACAAGGCCGCCTGGACCAACGTCCGGCACGCCGCGGCCACCATGGACACGCTGGTGTCGGTGGGCACGCTGGCCGCGTTCGGCTGGTCGCTGTGGGCGCTGTTCCTCGGCGACGCGGGCATGCCCGGCATGCGGCACGGCTTCGACCTCACCGTCTCCCGTACGGACGGCTCCTCGACGATCTATCTGGAGGTCGCCGCCGGAGTCACCGCGTTCCTGCTCCTGGGCCGCTATCTGGAGGCCCGCTCGAAGCGCCGCGCGGGCGCCGCGCTGCGGGCGCTGATGGAGCTGGGCGCCAGGGACGTGGCCGTGCTGCGGGGCGGGCGGGAAGTGCGGATCCCGGTCACCGAGCTGGCCGTCGGGGACCGGTTCGTCGTCCGCCCCGGCGAGAAGATCGCCACCGACGGCACCGTGACCGAGGGTGCCTCCGCCGTCGACGCGTCGATGCTCACCGGCGAGTCCGTGCCGGTGGACGTGACCGTCGGGGACGCCGTGACCGGCGCGACCGTGAACGCCGGGGGCCGACTGGTCGTCGAGGCCACCCGGGTCGGCGCGGACACCCAGCTCGCGCGGATGGCCAAGCTGGTGGAGGACGCGCAGAGCGGCAAGGCCGAGGTGCAGCGGCTCGCGGACCGGGTCTCCGCCGTCTTCGTACCGGTGGTGCTGCTGATCGCGACCGCCACCTTCGGCGTCTGGCTGGGCAGCACCGGGGACGCCGTCGCCGCGTTCACCGCCGCCGTCGCCGTACTGATCATCGCCTGCCCGTGCGCCCTGGGCCTGGCCACCCCGACCGCGCTGCTGGTCGGCACCGGCCGCGGCGCCCAGCTCGGCATCCTGATCAAGGGCCCGGAGGTGCTGGAGTCCACCCGCCGCGTCGACACCGTCGTCCTCGACAAGACCGGCACCGTCACCACCGGCCGGATGACCCTCCAGGAGGTGTACGCCGCCGGGGACACCGACGAGACGGAGGTGCTGCGGCTCGCGGGCGCCCTGGAGCACGCCTCCGAGCACCCCGTCGCCCGCGCGGTGGCCGTGGGCGCCGAGAAGCGGGTCGGCGCGCTGCCGCGGGCCGAGGAGTTCGAGAACGTGCCGGGGAAGGGCGTACGCGGGCGCGTGGAGGGCCGCGAGGTCGTCGTGGGGCGACTCTTCGACGAGGTCCCCGAGGAGCTGGCCCAGGCGCGGGAGCGCGCCGAGCGGGCGGGCCGTACGGCCGTGCTGGTGGGCTGGGACGGGGCCGCGCGGGGGGTCGTCGCCGTCGCGGACGCGGTCAAGGAGACCAGCGCCGAGGCCGTCGCCCGGTTGACGGCGCTCGGGCTGCGGCCCGTCCTCCTCACGGGTGACAACAGGACCGTCGCCGAGGCGGTGGCCGCCGAGGTCGGCATCGGTGAGGTGATCGCCGAGGTGCTGCCGGAGGACAAGGTCGACGCCGTACGGCGGTTGCAGCGCGAGGGGCGGGTCGTCGCCATGGTCGGCGACGGGGTGAACGACGCCGCCGCGCTCGCCCAGGCCGACCTCGGGCTCGCGATGGGCACCGGGACGGACGCGGCGATCGAGGCGGGCGACCTGACGCTGGTGCGCGGGGACCTGCGGGCGGCGGCGGACGCGATCCGGCTGTCCCGGCAAGGCTCGCGCATCTTCCTTACGCTTGAGCCCCGTTCACGGAACCGGGTCTCTTGCGCACCTAACAGGACAAATGCAAGAGACGCAGATCACAGTGATGTGAACGTAACCATCGAAGGGGTTCGAAGGTCTAAGTTGGCGATGTCAGGCAGCGTCTTGGGGGGCGTTGGCTGGCATCTGGGGATGTCTTGGGGGACTTTCCCAGAGATTGCGTTGCCGGGGCACGTACAACCGGGGAGCTTTGAGCGGCCCTCCCAGCGTGCGTTGTCCCGGCAGATCGCACATGCACAACAGCGGTAGAGCAAGACAGCGATTCAGGCGCTGGTTCTCACAGGCGCCCGGCCGGATCCCGTGGGGGGAATCCGCACCGGGACATGGGAAGGCGCCCTGGTCGTCGGCCCGTGGGGGGACTGACGCACCGGGGCGCCTTCTGCTGTCTCAGCGCTCCTGAAAGGCGGTCTCAGCTAGCGCTCCTGAAAAGGCCGTCTCAGCTAGCGCTCCTGAAAAGGCCGTCTCAGCTAGCGCTCCTGGACGGCCGTCTCAGCGCGTCCGGACGGACCCGACCGCCCTCAACGCGCCTCGACCGGCACGAAGTCGCGCTCGACGACGCCCGTGTAGATCTGGCGCGGGCGGCCGATGCGGGAGCCCGGCTCCTTGATCATCTCGTGCCACTGGGCGATCCAGCCCGGCAGGCGGCCGAGGGCGAACAGGACCGTGAACATCTCGGTCGGGAAGCCCATGGCCCGGTAGATCAGACCGGTGTAGAAGTCGACGTTCGGGTAGAGGCTGCGCGAGACGAAGTAGTCGTCGGAGAGCGCGTGCTCCTCCAGCTTCAGCGCGATGTCCAGCAGCTCGTCGGACTTGCCGAGCGCGGAGAGGACGTCGTGCGCCGCCGCCTTGATGATCTTGGCGCGCGGGTCGAAGTTCTTGTAGACCCGGTGGCCGAAGCCCATCAGCCGGACGCCGTCCTCCTTGTTCTTCACCTTGCGGATGAAGGAGTCGACGTCGCCGCCCGCGTCGCGGATGCCCTCCAGCATCTCCAGGACGGACTGGTTGGCGCCGCCGTGCAGCGGGCCCCACAGCGCGTTGATGCCAGCCGAGATCGAGGCGAACATGTTCGCCTGCGAGGAGCCGACCAGGCGGACGGTGGAGGTGGAGCAGTTCTGCTCGTGGTCGGCGTGCAGGATCAGCAGCTTGTCCAGCGCGGAGACGACGACCGGGTCCAGGTCGTACTCCTGCGCGGGGACCGAGAAGGTCATGCGCAGGAAGTTCTCGACGTACCCGAGGTCGTTGCGCGGGTAGACGAACGGGTGGCCGACCGACTTCTTGTACGCGTAGGCCGCGATCGTCGGGAGCTTGGCGAGCAGCCGGATCGTGGAGAGGTTGCGCTGCTGCTCGTCGAACGGGTTGTGGCTGTCCTGGTAGAAGGTGGACAGCGCGGAGACGACCGACGACAGCATGGCCATCGGGTGGGCGTCGCGGGGGAAGCCCCGGTAGAAGTTCTTGACGTCCTCGTGCAGCAGGGTGTGCTGCGTGATGTCGTTCTTGAAGCCGGACAGCTCGTCGACGGTCGGCAGCTCACCGTTGATCAGCAGGTAGGCCACTTCGAGGAAGGTGGAGCGTTCGGCCAGCTGCTCGATCGGGTAGCCCCGGTACCGCAGGATGCCCGCCTCGCCGTCGAGGTAGGTGACGGCCGATTTATACGCGGCGGTGTTGCCGTAGCCGCTGTCCAGGGTCACCAGACCGGTCTGGGCCCGCAGCTTTCCGATGTCGAAGCCCTTGTCCCCGACCGTGCTATCGATCACCGGGTAGGTGTACTCGCCGCCGTCGTACCGCAGTACTACAGAGTTGTCGCTCACGTCTTCCCTCACCGACGTAGTGCCTCATCTTCGAGGTGCCCTGACTGTCTCTACCATCCCCCATTTGGCTCAGGAGAGTGCACTCGGGGTCGACCATTGGGCTTATTGGCGGCACTCAGTGCCGCCAACTTGCTCATCCTGCCCGCTCACTTCCCCATCCGGAAGTGGTCTGTGACCTTCACGACTCGTTTGATCGATCATTTTTTGGCGGCAGGCGCTCACCACGGGGCGCGAGGCGGTGGTCGAGCGCCGTGCAGCGCCGCCCCGCAGACACCGTGCGCACCGCCTGGCCGATCGCCTTGCGCGACCCGACCAGGACGACCAGCCGCTTGGCCCGGGTGACCGCGGTGTAGAGCAGATTGCGCTGCAGCATCATCCAGGCGCCGGTGGTCACCGGGATGACGACCGCCGGGTACTCACTGCCCTGCGAGCGGTGGATGGTCACCGCGTACGCGTGTGCCAGTTCGTCCAGCTCGTCGAACTCGTACGGAACCTCCTCGTCCTCGTCCGTCAGCACCGTCAGCCGCTGCTCGACCGGGTCGAGCGAGGTGACCACGCCCACGGTGCCGTTGAAGACCCCGTTCTTGCCCTTCTCGTAATTGTTGCGAATCTGGGTGACCTTGTCGCCGACGCGGAACACCCGGCCGCCCAGCCGCCGTTCGGGAAGGTCCGGGCGGCCCGGAGTGATGGCCTGCTGGAGCAGGCCGTTCAGGGCGCCCGCACCGGCCGGTCCCCGGTGCATCGGGGCCAGGACCTGCACGTCCCGGCGCGGGTCTAGGCCGAACTTCGCCGGGATGCGGCGAGCCGCCACGTCCACCGTCAGCCGCCCCGCCTCCTCGGTGTCGTCCTCCACGAACAGGAAGAAGTCCTTCATGCCGTCGGTCACCGGATGCCGCCCCGCGTTGATCCGGTGGGCGTTCGTCACCACGCCGGACTGCTGGGCCTGGCGGAACACGCGCGTGAGCCGCACCGCCGGGATCGGGCCGCCGTCGGCGAGCAGATCGCGCAGCACCTCGCCCGCGCCGACGCTGGGCAACTGGTCGACGTCCCCGACGAAGAGCAGGTGGGCGCCCGGCGGCACCGCCTTGACCAGCTTGTTGGCCAGCAGCAGATCCAGCATGGAGGCCTCGTCGACCACCACCAGATCGGCGTCCAGGGGGCGGTCCTTGTCGTACGCCGCGTCACCGCCCGGCTTCAGCTCCAGCAGCCGGTGGACGGTGGAGGCCTCGGCGCCGGTCAGCTCCGCGAGCCGCTTGGCGGCCCGGCCGGTGGGGGCGGCCAGGACGACCTTCGCCTTCTTCGCGCGGGCCAGCTCCACGATCGAGCGGACCGTGAAGGACTTGCCGCAGCCCGGACCACCGGTGAGGACGGCGACCTTCTCGGTCAGCGCCAGCCGGACGGCGGCCTGCTGCTCGGGCGCCAGCTCCACGCCGGTACGGCCCTTCAGCCAGGTCAGCGCCCTGTCCCAGGCGACGTCCCGGAAGCCGGGCATACGGTCGTCCTCGGTGCGCAGCAGGCGCAGCAACTGGGCGGAGAGGGAGAGTTCGGCGCGGTGGAAGGGGACCAGGTAGACGGCGGTGACGGGCTCCGGGGAGCCGTCGGGGCCGGGCACCTGTTCGCGTACGACGCCGGGGTCCCCGCCGTCCTCGTCGGGCGTCGCCAGTTCGGCGAGGCACTCGATGACCAGGCCGGTGTCGACCTGGAGCAGCTTGACCGCGTCGGCGATCAGGCGCTCCTCCGGGAGGTAGCAGTGGCCCTGGTCGGTGGACTGCGACAGCGCGTACTGCAACCCCGCCTTGACGCGCTCCGGGCTGTCGTGCGGGATGCCCACGGACTGGGCGATCTTGTCGGCGGTGAGGAAGCCGATGCCCCAGACGTCGGCGGCCAGCCGGTACGGCTGGTTCTTGACGACGGAGATGGACGCGTCGCCGTACTTCTTGTAGATGCGCACCGCGATGGAGGTGGACACCTCCACGGTCTGCAGGAACAGCATCACCTCCTTGATCGCCTTCTGCTCCTCCCAGGCGTCGGCGATCTTCTTGGTCCGCTTGGGGCCGAGCCCCGGGACCTCGATCAGCCGCTGGGGCTCCTCCTCGATGATCTTCAGGGTGTCCAGCCCGAAGTGCTGGGTGATGCGGTCGGCGAAGACCGGTCCGATGCCCTTGACCAGGCCCGATCCGAGGTAGCGGCGGATGCCCTGGACGGTGGCCGGGAGGACGGTCGTGTAGTTCTCGACGGTGAACTGCTTGCCGTACTGCGGGTGGGAGCCCCAGCGGCCCTCCATCCGCAGCGACTCCCCGACCTGGGCGCCGAGCAGCGCGCCGACAACCGTGAGGAGGTCTCCGGCGCCGCGGCCGGTGTCGACCCGCGCGACCGTGTAGCCGTTCTCCTCGTTGGCGTAGGTGATCCGCTCCAGGACGCCTTCGAGGACGGCCAATCGCCGTTCCCCCTGCGCGTGCCCCGCCTCATTGGACATGATCCGACCGTAGCGGGTGCGACTGACAGCCATGTACGGAGATGAGGGTGCTGATGTACCACTACGACCTGCTGGTCGTGGGTTCGGCCAACGCCGACCTGGTGATCGCCGTCGAGCGGCGGCCGGACGCCGGGGAGACGGTGCTCGGCTCCGACCTGGCCGTCCACCCGGGCGGCAAGGGCGCCAACCAGGCCGTCGCCGCCGCCCGGCTGGGGGCGCGTACGGCGTTGCTGGCCAGGGTCGGCGCCGACGCGCACGGGGAACTGCTGCTGGACTCGCAGCGCGCCGCCGGGGTCGACACGGTGGGCGTGCTGGTGGGCGGGGCGCCGACCGGCGTCGCGCTGATCACGGTGGACCCGTCCGGGGACAACAGCATCGTGGTGTCGCCCGGCGCCAACGGCAGGCTCACCCCGGCCGACGTGCGCGCCGCGGCCAGCCTCTTCCACGCCTCCCGGGTCGTCTCGGCGCAGTTGGAGATCCCGCTGGAGACGGTCGTGGAGGTGGTCCGGAGCCTGGCGCCCGACAGCCGGTTCGTGCTGAACCCGTCGCCGCCCCGGCCGCTGCCCGGCGAGGTGCTGGCGGCCTGTGACCCGCTGATCGTCAACGAGCACGAGGCCCGGGTCATCCTCGGCGACGCCTGTGTCAGCGACGCGCCCGAGGACTGGGCGCGGCTGCTGCTGGCCAAGGGGCCGCGCTCGGTGGTCGTCACCCTGGGCGCGGAGGGCGCGCTCGTCGCGTCCCGGGAGGGGGTCGCGCGGGTGCCGTCGGTACGGGTGGACGTCGTGGACACCACCGGCGCGGGCGACGCGTTCACGGCGGCGCTGGCCTGGCGGCTGGGGGCGGGTGAGCCGCTCGCGCGGGCTGCCGCCTACGCGGCGCGGGTGGGGGCGGCGGCGGTGACGCGGGCGGGGGCGCAGGAGTCGTATCCGTCGGCTGGGGAGCTGGAGGAGTTGGGGTTGGGTTGAGCTGAGGGACTCCGCCGGGGCTGGCTGAAGAACTCCGCTGGGGTTTGCTGGGGAACTCCGCCGAGGCTGGCTGAGGAACTCCGCCGGGGTTGAGCTGAGGAACTCCGCCGAGGCTGCCTGAAAAACGCCATTCCCTGACGTTTTCGACGCTTCGACGCTTCGAGGGGGCCGGTCCGTCGACCGGCCCCCTCGCGTTCCCTCCCCTTTTCCCCTCCCCTTTTCGGGACCCCTCAAGATCCCCCCCGGAATCCCCTCCCGGAGTCCCGATGCCAAGTACGACCCACCGGCCGCCGGGAGGGTTGCACGGGTCCTCGCACTTTTTTGCCGCACGGTCCCCGTTGAGTGGCATATGCCATGGGCAAGGTCGATGATGGAGGGGGAGTGAGCACATGACGGAGCAGAAACGGGTCTCCGCTGCCGAGGCCATGCGAAGCGCGGCCGAGCAGCTCACCGAGTTGCTCGGCCGGGCCCCCGAGTCGGTCTCCGCGCTGAAGCCGACCGAGCAGGGCTGGGAGGCCGACGTCGAGGTCGTGGAGCTGGAGCGCATCCCGCAGACGAGCAGCGTGATGGCCAGCTACCAGGTCGTTCTCGACCCCACGGGCGCGCTGCTGGCATACGAGCGCGGACGCCGGTACACGCGCGCACAGGTCGACAGGAACCACTGACAGGGACAACCGTTAGGGGGCAGTGCCGTGACTGTGGTGCCGCAGGGCGAGGGCGGCGCCGTTTCCGCCGCCTCGGGCAGTTCGGGAACTCTGTACGACGTACTGGAACTCGTCCTCGACCGGGGACTGGTCATCGACGCGTTCGCGCGGGTGTCCCTGGTCGGCATCGAGCTGGTGAAGGTGGACGCCCGTGTCGTCGTCGCCAGCGTCGACACGTATCTGCGCTTCGCGGAGGCCTGCAACCGGCTGGACCTGGAGACGGGGCGCAAGGCCCCCGCCCAGTTGTCGGACATCGTCGGTGAGGCCACCGAGGGCGGGGCCCGGGGCAAGAGCAAGGGCGCGCTGACCGGCGCGGTCCAGGCGGTCACCGAGTCCCTCCAGAAGGGGCGCGAGGACGACGACGACCGCGAGAGGCGACGCCCCGAGCGCGAGAAGCAGCACACACGCGCGGAACGCGGCTCCGGCCGCCGTTCCTCCAGGGACCGGGAGGAGTGAGCGGCCGATGGCACTGTACGTCTACGGGATCACCAAGGCGTCGCACCCGCTGCGGCTGGACGGGCTCAAGGGCGTCGGCGAGGCGCCCACAAAGGTCCGTACGGTACGCAGCGGCGAGCTGTGCGCCGTGGTCAGTGACGCCCCCGAGCAACTGTCCCTCAGCCGCGACGCCCTGACGGCCCACCACGAGACGCAGGAGGCCCTGTGGGCCGACGGCGTCGTCCTCCCGCTGGGCTTCGGCTACGTCGCCCCCGACGAGGACGCCGTGCGCGCGGTGCTCGACGAGCGGGCCGAGCTGTTCGCCCAGCGCCTCGACGAACTCGTCGGGCGGGCCGAGTTCAACGTCAAGGGCGTCCAGGCCGAGGACGTGCTGCTGCGCGCCGTACTCACCGGGTCCGAGCAGGTCCGCACGCTCAACGAGGCGACCCGCGACGGCGGCGGGACGTACGAGGACCGGCTCGCGCTCGGCCAGCTCGTGGCCCAGGAGGTGCAGGTACGGCAGGAGGCGCTGGCCGGGGAGGTACTCGCCGCGCTGCGCCCGCTGACGCTGGCCGAGAAGGTCTCGCCGCCCTCACAGCAGTACTTCGTCAGCGCGTCCTTCCTGGTGGAGGGCGACCGCGCCGAGGAGTTCAGGCGCGCGGAGCACGAGGTGGCGGGGCGGCTCGGGGACGGCGTCGAACTGCGGCTGCGCGGGCCGTTGCCGCCGTACAGCTTCGCCTGACGAGGAGGCCCGGTGTGGGACTGGTCGTGGACATCCTGACCTTGCCGCTCGCCCCCTTCCGGGGCGTCGGCTGGGTGATCGACAAGGTGATCCAAGCCGCCGAGCAGGAGTACTACGACCCGGCTCCCGTGCAAGAGGCGCTGGTGACCCTGGAACGCGCGCGGGAGGAGGGGCAGATCGACGACGAGGAGTTCACTCGGCACGAGGAGGAGCTGTTGCGGCGTCTGGAGGAGATCAGGGTCTACCAGCTCCAGCGGGGCGCGCAGCCGGGTCTGTGAACTGGTACCGCGGAAAGAAGGCAGGATCATGGACAACGCCAAGATCGGCGCGGCCGTCCTCGGCGGCTATCTGCTGGGGCGGACCAAGAACGCCAAGCTCGCCATCGGCCTCGGCGCCCTGCTGGCCGGATCCCGGGTCCGGCCCGGACAGTTCGGCAAGGCCCTCGACTCCCCCTTCCTCAACGACATCACGCGGCAGTTGCGCACCGAGCTGACGGACGCGAGCCGGGCCGCGGCGACCTCCGTCCTCACGACGAAGGCCGACCACCTCGCCGACGCCCTGCACGACCGCACAGCGGGGCTGCGGGAGCAGACGCCGAAGCCGACGCAGGAGGAGGGTGAGCCGGAGAAGGAAACGGAGCCCGAGGAAGAGGCGCGAACGGAGGCTGAGCCGGAGGAGGAAGCACCCCGCCCCCGGAAGAAGACCACGGCCGCCTCCCCGAGCCGCTCCAGGCGTGCTGCCCCGAAGGCGAGGAGGCAGGGCGATGGCTGACAGCAAGCTGCGCGAACAGGTCCAGCAGAACCCGGGCACGGCCCATCTCAAGGAGGAGCTTCAGCAGTACATCGAGGCCCGTCTCCAGGTGATGCTGCAAGGAGTGGGCCAGCGGATGGGCTCCGGAGCGCGCCGCCTCGGAGAGGCACATCTGGGCGGACCGCACCTGAGCGACATGGTGAAGCGCAAGAACCTCGTCCCGACGGCCGCGTCCCACGCCAAGGACACCTTGCTGGACAAGGTCAAGGAGGTCACCGGGAAGCGGCACACCCAGGCCACCGAGGGCGGGGTCGGCAAGGGACACACCATCATCGAGGACGTCGACGTGGGTGTCCCCGTGCGGGAGGCGTACAACCAGTGGACGCAGTACCAGGAGTTCAGCCGCTTCGCCAAGGGTGTGGTCGACGTCCAGCAGAAGGACGACGCGTCCACCGAGTGGCAGGTCAAGGTGGCCAAGTCGAACCGCCGTTGGCACGCCACCATCACGGAGCAGGTGCCCGATGAGCGGATCGCCTGGACGTCCGAGGGGGAGAAGGGGACCACCAAGGGTGTGGTCACCTTCCACCCCCTCGGCGAGAACCTCACCAAGGTGCTGCTGGTCCTCCAGTACTTCCCCAAGGGAGTGTTCGAGAAGACCGGCGGCCTGGTGCGGGCCCAGGGCCGCCGCGCACGGCTCGATCTGAAGCTCTACCGCACGTTCGTGATGATGCGCGGCGAGGCCACCGGCGGCTGGCGCGGGGAGATCCGCGACGGGGAGGTGGTCCGGAAGCCGGAGGAGGTCGAAGCGGAGGACAAGGACTACGAGGAAGAGGAACAGGAAGAGGAAGAGACCGGGGAAGAGGCCGAGGCCGAGGACGAGGCCGGGGAAGAGGCCAAGGAAGAGGACGAGGCCGGGGAAGAAGCTCAGGACGAAGCCGAGGACGAAGCCGACTGGGAGGACGAGGAGGACGAAGAAGACGAGAACGGCGAACAGGATGACGACGAGGACGACGAGGAGGCCCCGCGGTGACCTCGTCCGACTCCCCCGCCCCGGTCCCCTCCCGCGCCGCCTACCCGTACGGCCAGTCCTCCAGCGCCAACCTCGCCGACATCCTCGAACGCGTCCTCGACAAGGGCATAGTCATCGTCGGCGACATCAAGATCAACCTGCTGGACATCGAACTGCTCACCATCAAGCTCCGCCTCCTGGTGGCATCGGTCGACAAGGCACGGGAGATCGGCATCGACTGGTGGGAGCACGACCCCGCGCTGTCCTCCCGCGCGGACGGCCGCCGCTCCCTGGAGGCGCAGAACAAGCGACTGCGCGCCGAGATACGGGAACTGCGCAGCCAGATCTCCGAGGACCAGGGCGAGGAGCCGTGACCGAGCGGCTGGCCTACGTCTACGCCGTCGTCCCGGCGTCGGCCGCATCCGACCGGCCCGGCGCACTCCCCGGCGTGGCGGGGGCGCCGGTCACCTTCGTCCGCTCCGGCGCGGTGGCCGCCGCGGTCGGCGCGGTGCCCGCGGCGGAGTTCTCCGAGGCGGCCCTGAAGTCGCGCCTGGAGGACCTGGAGTGGCTGGAGACCACCGCGCGGGCCCACCACGCCGTCATCGAGGCTCTGGCGGGACACAGCACCGTCCTGCCCCTGCGCCTGGCGACCGTGTACCTCGACGAGGCCCGGGTCGCGGAGATGCTCCGGGAACGCGAGGACGCCTTCGCCACGCTGCTCGACCGGTTCGCCGACCACCAGGAGTGGGGCGTGAAGGTGTACGCCGACACCGCCCCCGCCGCCGCTCCCCCACCGGTCCCGTCCACCGGTCCGGACGCCGGACGCGCGTATCTGCGCGGCCGTCGACGGGTGCGGCAGGAACGGGAGGACACCTGGCGGGCCGCCCAGGACGCCGTACGGCGCACGGAGGAACTCGCGCGGGGCGTCGCCGTGGAACGCGCCCGGCACCGCCCCCAGCAGGGCGACCTCGCGCGCGTGCCCGGCACTACCGGCGAGAACGTCGCCAACGACGCCTATCTCGTCCCGCGCCACCTCGCCGGGGAGTTCTACGACCGCATGCGGCACGCCGCCGACGGCCTGCCCGGGGTGCGGGTGGAGGTCACCGGCCCCTGGGCGCCGTACTCCTTCACCGCGCCCGGCGTGCGGGAGGGGGCGCCGCACCCATGACCGAACACGCCACCACCCCGGACCTGTACGACGACGACGGCCCCGTCTCCGGGCGGCAGGTCGCGCTGATCGACCTGCTCGACCGGCTGCTGAGCGGCGGGGTCGTGCTCACCGGCGATCTGGTGCTGTCGATCGCGGACATCGACCTGGTGCGGATCTCCCTGCGCGCGGTGATCGTCTCCGTCCGCGAGCAGGGGGACGAGCAGTGGACCTTCGTACCGCCGGACCGGACGCTCACGGAAGGCGACAGCGGCCGTGGCGAACCCGGCTGACCGGCTCCGGGAGGTCACCGACGCGGCCTCACGGGCGTTCTCGCTGCTGCCCGCCCGACCGGACGACCTGCCGGAATCACCGACCGGGCGGGGCGCCGCACACCGGCTGCGCACCGATCCGGACACGGTGGAACGGGACCTGGTCAAGCTGGTCCTGACCATCGTCGAGCTGTTGCGCCAGCTGATGGAGCGGCAGGCGCTGCACCGGGTCGACGAGGGCGGGCTGACGGAGGAGCAGGAGGAGCGGCTCGGGCTGACGCTGATGGTCCTGCACGACCGGATGGCCGAGCTGTGCGACCGCTACGGCCTCACCCTGGAGGACCTCAACCTCGACCTGGGACCGCTGGGCCCCCTGCTCCCGCCGTGAGAATCGATCAACGACCGCACAGGGGAATCGCTCAGCGGCTCACCGCATCACATGCTCCACGAAGCGCGCCGCCGTCTCCGCCAGCACCTCCCTCCCGTCCCGCGCCCACAGGGCATCGTTGAACAGTTCCACCTCGATCGCCCCGCCGTACCCGGCAGCCTCCGCATACCCCCGCCACTCGCGCATGTCGATCGAGCCGTCCCCGATCTGACCGCGGCCGTTGAGGACGCCCTCCGGCAACGGAGTGGTCCAGTCGGCCAGTTGGAAGGTGTGGATGCGACCCCCCGCGCCCGCGCGGGCGATCTGCTCCGGCGCCCGGTCGTCCCACCAGATGTGGTACGTGTCGACGGTCACGCCGACCTGGTGGGCGGGGAAGCGTTCGGCCAGGTCGAGGGCCTGGGTGAGGGTCGAGACGACACAGCGGTCCGCGGCGTACATGGGGTGCAGCGGCTCGATGGCCAGCCGTACCCCGTGGGACTCCGCGTAGGGGCCCAGCTCGGCCAGCGCGTCGGCGATGCGTTCCCGGGCGCCGTACAGGTCCTTGGAGCCGGGCGGGAGGCCGCCGGAGACCAGGACGAGGGTGTCGGTGCCCAGCGTCGCCGCCTCGTCGACGGCGCGGCGGTTGTCGGCGAGGGCACGCGCGCGTGCGTCGGCGTCGATGGCGGTGAGGAAGCCGCCGCGGCAGAGCGTGGTCACCGTCAGACCCGCGTCGCGGACGAGCTTGGCCGTCGCCTCGACGCCGTACGCCTGGACGGGTTCGCGCCACAGGCCGACGTTGCCGATGCCCGAGGTGGCGCAGGCGTCGACGAGTTCCGGCAGCGAGAGCTGCTTGACCGTCATCTGGTTGATGCTGAAGCGTGCGAGATCGTCGGGGTGGCTCACTGGTCGACTCCGTACAGCGCGAGCAGGTTCCGCATGCGTTCCTCGGCCAGGTCGGGGTCGGGGAACAGGCCCAGTCCGTCGGCGAGTTCGTAGGCGCGGGCGAGGTGGGGCAGGGAGCGGGCCGACTGGAGGCCGCCGACCATCGTGAAGTGGGACTGGTGGCCGGAGAGCCAGGCCAGGAAGACCACGCCCGTCTTGTAGAAGCGGGTGGGGGTCTGGAAGAGGTGCCGGGACAGCTCCACGGTGGGGTCGAGCAGGGCGCGGAAGCCCGCCACGTCCCCGGTGTCCAGGACCCGTACCGCCTCCGCCGCCAGCGGGCCGAGCGGGTCGAAGATGCCCAGCAGGGCGTGGCTGAAGCCGTGCTCGTCGCCCGCGATCAGCTCGGGGTAGTGGAAGTCGTCGCCGGTGTAGCAGCGCACGCCCTGGGGGAGGCGGCGGCGCAGGTCGATCTCGCGCTGGGCGTCCAGCAGGGAGACCTTGATGCCGTCGACCTTGTCGGGGTGGGCGGCGATGACCTCCAGGAAGGTGTCGGTGGCCGCGTCCAGGTCGGCGGAGCCCCAGTAGCCGTCCAGGGCCGGGTCGAACATGGGGCCGAGCCAGTGCAGGATCACGGGCTCGGTGGCCTGGCGCAGGAGGTGGCCGTAGACCTCCAGGTAGTCCTCGGGGCCGGACGCGGTGGCGGCCAGGGCGCGGGAGGCCATGAGGATGGCCTGCGCGCCCGCCTCCTCGACGACGGCGAGCTGCTCCTCGTATGCCGCCCGGATATTGGCGAGCGAACCGGCGGCGAGCTGGTCGGTGCCGACGCCGCAGGCGATCCGGCCGCCGACCGCCTTCGCCTCGGCGGCGCTGCGGCGGATCAGCTCGGCCGCGCCCGCCCAGTCCAGGCCCATGCCACGCTGGGCGGTGTCCATGGCCTCGGCCACGCCGAGCCCGTGGGACCACAGGTGGCGGCGGAAGGCGAGGGTGGCGTCCCAGTCGACGGCGGCGGGCGAGTCGGGCGAGACGTCGGCGCAGGGATCGGCGACGACGTGTGCGGCGGAGAAGACCGTGCGCGAGGTGAAGGCGCCTTCCGTGGTGAGGGCGAGGGGGGTGGCGCGGGGTTCGTAGGCGCGCGGTGTCCCGTCGGCGCCGGGGAGTCGGATGCTCACAGCGCGATCTCCGGTACGTCGATACGGCGGCCCTCGGCCGAGGACTTCAGGCCCAGCTCGGCGAGCTGGACGCCGCGGGCTCCAGCGAGCAGGTCCCAGTGGTAGGGGGCGTCGGCGTGGACGTGCTTGAGGAACAGCTCCCACTGGGCCTTGAAGCCGTTGTCGAAGTCGGCGTTGTCCGGGACCTCCTGCCACTGGTCGCGGAAGGCCTCGGTGGCGGGGATGTCGGGGTTCCACACCGGCTTGGGGGTGGCGCTGCGGTGCTGGACGCGGCAGTTGCGCAGGCCCGCGACGGCCGAGCCCTCGGTGCCGTCGACCTGGAACTCCACGAGTTCGTCGCGGTTGACGCGCACGGCCCAGGAGGAGTTGATCTGGGCGATGGCGCCGCCGTCGAGTTCGAAGATGCCGTAGGCGGCGTCGTCGGCGGTGGCGTCGTAGGGCTTGCCGTTCTCGTCCCAGCGCTGCGGGATGTGGGTGGTGGCGATGGCCTGGACGGACTTCACCCGGCCGAACAGCTCGTGCAGGACGTACTCCCAGTGCGGGAACATGTCGACGACGATGCCGCCGCCGTCCTCGGAGCGGTAGTTCCAGCTCGGGCGCTGGGCCGTCTGCCAGTCGCCCTCGAAGACCCAGTAGCCGAACTCGCCGCGCACGGACAGGATCCGCCCGAAGAAGCCGCCGTCGATGAGCCGCTTGAGCTTGAGCAGGCCGGGGAGAAAGAGCTTGTCCTGGACGACGCCGTGCTTGACGCCCTTCTCGCGCGCGAGGCGGGCGAGTTCGAGGGCGCCCGCGAGGCCGGTGGCGGTGGGCTTCTCGGTGTAGATGTGCTTGCCCGCCGCGATCGCCTTCCTGAGGGCGTCCTCGCGGGCGGAGGTGACCTGGGCGTCGAAGTAGATGTCGACGGTGGGGTCCGCGAGGACCGCGTCGAGGTCCGTGGAGACATGCTCCAGACCGTGCCGCTCAGCAAGCGCGTTCAGCGCGTGCTCACGGCGGCCGAGAAGGATGGGTTCCGGCCACAGCACGGTGCCGTCGCCGAGGTCGAGGCCGCCCTGTTCGCGCAGGGCGAGGATGGAGCGGACCAGGTGTTGGCGGTAGCCCATGCGCCCGGTCACACCGTTCATGGCGATACGCACCGTCTTGCGTGTCACGTCATTCCCTTCGTACGCGGTCCGCGCGCCGCGTACGCCCGGCCGCCACCGGGGGCCGGTGCGCGGTGATGAGCTGTGCAGCAAGCGTATGCAGCAAGCGCTTTCTATCGCTTCAGAAGCTAGCCTCTGAACTGCGGTTGGACAAGACCACTGCGAAGGCGAGTTGTTCGAAGGGTCGAACAACTCGACTCCTTGGCCGTAAGGTCGGCAGCGGAACCGTGGCCGGGGGGCCTGATGTGTACAAGGGCGTACGCCCGCGGCCTGGTCCCGGGTCTGTACAAGGGCGTACGACGAGGCGCGACCGGAGGACGAGGACATGACGGTGACCCTGGCGGACGTGGCGGCCCGCGCACAGGTCTCGCCCGCGACGGTGTCGCGCGTGCTGAACGGCAACTACCCTGTCGCCGCTTCCACCCGGGAACGGGTGCTCAAGGCGGTCGACGAACTCGACTACGTCCTCAACGGCCCGGCGAGCGCCCTCGCCGCGGCCACCTCCGACCTGGTCGGCATCCTGGTCAACGACATCGCCGACCCGTTCTTCGGGATCATGGCCGGGGCGATCCAGTCGGAGATCGGCGGACCCGGCGGGCGGGCGGGCGGCGAGAGACTCGCCGTCGTCTGCAACACCGGCGGCTCGCCGGAGCGCGAGCTGACCTACCTCACCCTGCTCCAGCGGCAGCGGGCCGCGGCGGTGGTGCTGACCGGCGGTGCCATCGAGGACGCGGCGCACGTGGCGGCGGTGGCGGCGAAGCTGCGCAGGCTGGACGACGCCGGGACGCGTGTGGTGCTGTGCGGACGGCCGCCCGCGCCCGACACCGGGGCCATCGCCCTGACCTTCGACAACCGCGGCGGCGCCCGGCAGCTCACCGAGCACCTCATCGGCCTCGGCCACCGGCGGCTCGGCTACATCGCGGGCCCCGAGGAGCGCACCACCACCCGGCACCGCCTGGAGGGCCACCGCGAGGCGCTGGCCGCGGCCGGGATCGCGGAGGACCCGCGCTGGACCGTGCACGGCCGCTACGACCGCCGCTCCGGCTACGAGGCCACACTGGAGCTGTTGCGCCGGGACCCGTCCCTGACCGCCGTAGTCGCCGCGAACGACTCCGTCGCGCTGGGCGCGTGCGCGGCGCTGCGGGAGTCCGGGCGGCGCATTCCCGACGACGTCTCCGTGGCCGGGTTCGACGATCTGCCGTTCAGCATCGACGCGGTCCCCGCCCTCACCACCGTACGGCTGCCCCTCGCGGGGGCGGGGGCGCGGGCCGGGCGGATCGCCATGGGGCGGGAGGAACCGCCGCCGGGCGGGATCGCCACGGTGCGGGGGGAGTTGATGGTGCGGGGGTCCTCCGGGGCGCCGCGGTCGTGACGGCTCCGGTGGGTTACTGACGTGCGCTCCCGGGGCTTCGCCCCGCCGTTCAGCGCACTCGTGGCCGGAACGGACGTGGAACCGCCTGGAAACGCCCAACTCCCCGAGAAGTCCCGCAACTTCTCGGGGAGCGGCAGACGGCTCCGGGTCGGTGAGGTGGTGGCCCGGCTCGGTCGTCGCGCTCCGGGGTCAGGTACGGAGTGCGGCGGCCGGGAGGGTGCCGTCTGCCGGTCTGTGGGGTGAGGGCGGTGGGGCCGACCTGGCCCGGGCCGGTCAGGTGGGCGGGTCAGGTCGGCCGGTTCCGGTGGGTCCCGAGCCCCGAGGAGGGTGGTCTGGGGGCCCGGGACGCCCTGGTGCGGCGCTACTTGGTGAGCGGCGCCAGCTTGCTGTCGTTGGCGTAGGCCTCGGCAGCGTTCTCCTTGGTCACGATGATCGGCTCAAGGAGGTAGGACGGGACGACCTTGACGCCGTTGTCGTACGACTTGGTGTCGTTGATCTCCGGCTCGTCGCCCTTCTGGAGCGCCTTGACCATGTCGATGGTCCCGGTGACCAGCTTGCGGGTGTCCTTGTTGATGGTGGAGTACTGCTCACCGGCCATGATCGACTTGACCGACTCGACCTCGGAGTCCTGGCCGGTGACGACCGGGACGTCCTTGCCCGCGCCCTTGACCGAGGTGATGATCGCGCGCGCCAGGGTGTCGTTCGGCGAGAGCACGCCGTCGAGCTGCTTCTTGCCGCTGTAGGTCGAGTTCAGCAGGGCGTCCATCCGCTGCTGGGCGTTCTCGGCCTTCCAGGCCTGGGTCGCGGTCTGCTTGATGTCGGTCTGGCCGGAGCCGACAACGATGTCTCCCTTGTCGATCAAGGGCTGGAGCACGTCCATGGCACCGTCGAAGAACACCTTCGAGTTGTTGTCGTCCGGGGAGCCGGAGAACAGCTCGATGGTCCAGGGACCCTTCTTGTCCTTGGCCTTCATGCCGTCGATCAGGGCCTGGCCCTGCAGCTGGCCGACCTTGAAGTTGTCGAACGCGATGTAGTAGTCGACGTCCTTCGTGTTGGTGATCAGCCGGTCGTACGCGATGACGGTCGCGCCCGCCTCCTTGGCCTGCGCCACCTGGGTGGCGAGCTGCGAGGCGTCGGTCGCGCCGACCACGATGACCTTCGCGCCCTTGGTGACCATGGCGGATATCTGCGCCTGCTGGTCCGCGACGGTGGTGGAGGCGCCCGCGTACTGGACGTCCCCCTTGAAGCCCGCCTCCTTCAGACCCTCGGTGAACAGGTTGCCCGCGAGCACCCAGTTCTCCGAGGTCTTCGACGGCAGCGCGACACCGATGAGGGAGTCCTGCGCGAAGCCCTTGTCGGAGGAGGAGTCGGCCGAGGTGGAGCCCTCACGCTCGTTGGAGCAGGCCGTGCCCAGGGTGAGGAGTGCGGCAGCGCCGACCGTAGCAACGGCTCTGGTGATGAGTCTGCGCATGGGAGTTGTGCCCTTCTTGCCATGTGGTGCTGAGATGCGCCGCGGAGTGTGGCGCGGGGTGGGGAGCGAGCTGGCGGCAGCCCGCGAGCGGTGGCCCTTGCCGGTCGTCGACCGGGGTCGGCCTGAGACCCGTGGTCGGGTGACGACTGCTCAGGTGGCGACCGGGGCCTTCTGGGGATCGGAGGCCGTACTCGTGGGTTCGGCCGGTGCCGCCGGTTCCTCCCGACGGAACGGACGCGAGAGCGTTCCGATGATCGAGAACCGTCCCTGGCTCTTGCTGTAGACGTCGAACGCGACGGCGAGGAGGAGGACCAGACCCTTGATCATCTGGACCCGGTCCGAGCCGACGCCCTCGAGCTGGAGGCCGTTGTTGAGCAGGGCCATGACCAGACCACCGACGATCGAGCCGCTGATGGTGCCAAGGCCGCCCGAGACCGCCGCGCCGCCGATGAAGACGGCCGCGATGGCGTCGAGTTCCCAGCTCAGTCCGTCCTGCGGCCCGGAGGCCGTGGACCGCGCCACGAAGATCATTCCGGCCAGGGCGGCCAGGACGGACATGTTCGTCATGACGAGGAAGTTGACCCGCCGGAGCTTCACACCGGACAGCTCGGCCGCCCGGGAGTTGCCGCCCACGGCGTAGATGTGGCGACCGCCGATGGTGTTGTTGGTGTAGTGCGAGTACGCCAGCACCAGGACGATCAGGATGATGCCGGAGATCGGCAGGCTGGTGCCGACCCGGCCGCCCGCGAAGCGCAGCGTCGCGAAGACGATGACGCCCAGCATGATCGCGAGACGGATGCCGTTGACCCACAGCGGGGCCACCTCGGCGTTCATCTCCTGCCGGGTCTGACGCCCCTTCCACTCCCGCCAGACCACGGCGGCGCAGGCCACCAGACCGAGCAGCAGGGTCAGGTTGTTGAAGCCGGTCTCCGGGCCGACCTCGGGCAGGAAGCCCGCGCCGATCTCGCGGAAGCCCTCGGGGACCGGGATGGTGTCGGCGTTGCCGATGAACTGGTTGCCGCCGCGGAACAGCAGCATCCCGGCCAGGGTCACGATGAACGCCGGTATCCCGACGTAGGCCACCCAGAAGCCCTGCCAGGCTCCGATCGCCAGGCCGACGAGCAGCCCGAGCAGGATGCCCAGCGGCCAGGGGAGGTCGTACTCCTGCATCGCCTTGGCGACGACGATGCCGGTGAACGCCGCGACCGAGCCGACCGAGAGGTCGATGTGTCCCGCCACGATCACCATCAGCATGCCGATGGCGAGGATCAGGATGTACGAGTACTGGCTGACGACCGCGATGAGGTTGCTGGAGGTCAGGGTGAGGCCGCCGGTCCAGATCTGGAAGAGCAGGACGATCGCCACGAGGGTGAAGATCATGCCGAACTGGCGGGCGTTGGACTGGGAACCCCCGAAGAGGTTCTTCTGCAGCTCTTTGAATCTGCTCATGAGGTCGGGCTCTTCTTCATTGCGGTCATCTGCTTCATCAGGAGTTCCGGATCGGCGTCGCCGCGCGCGACCTCGCCGGTGATGGTGCCTTCGAACACCGTGTAGATGCGGTCACACAGGCCAATCAGCTCGGGCAGCTCCGACGAGATGACGATCACGCCCTTGCCCTGGTCCACGAGGCGGTGGATGATCCCGTAGATCTCGTACTTGGCCCCCACGTCGATGCCGCGCGTGGGCTCGTCGAGGATCAGCAGGTCCGGGTCGGTGAACATCCACTTCGCCAGGACGACCTTCTGCTGGTTGCCGCCGGACAGCTTGAGCACGCCCTCGTCGACTGTCGGGGTCTTGATCCGCAGGCTCTTGCGGTAGTCGTCGGCGATCCGGTGCTCACGCACCCGGTCCACGACACCGCGCTTGCTGATCTTCTTCAGCTTGGCCGCGACCGTGGAGGTCTTGATGTCGTCCAGCAGGTTGAGACCGATGGACTTACGGTCCTCGCTGACGTACGCCATCCCGTGGCCGATGGCGTCCGACACCGTCTTGACCTGGATCTCCCTGCCGTCCTTGAAGACCCGGCCGGACAGGTACCTGCCGTAGGAGCGGCCGAACAGGCTCATGGCGAGTTCGGTGCGACCGGCTCCCATCAGACCCGCGAAGCCGACGATCTCACCGCGCCGGACCTGGAAGCCCGACCCCTTGCAGACCAGCCGGTCCTCGGCGGTGGGGTGCCGCACCGTCCAGTCCCGCACCTCGAAGAAGACCTCTCCGATGTCGGGGGTGTGCTCGGGGAACCGGCTGCTCAGTTCCCGCCCGACCATGCCACGCACGATGCGGTCCTCGTCGACCTCGTCGCCCTTGACGTCGAGGCTCTCGATGGTCTGGCCGTCACGGATGATCGTGATGGTGTCGGCGACCGCTTCGATCTCGTTGAGCTTGTGGGATATCATGATCAAAGTGATGCCGCGCGACCTGAATCCGCGGAGCAGATCGAGCAGATGGCGGGAGTCGGCCTCGTTGAGGGCCGCGGTCGGCTCGTCCAGGATGAGCAGCCGCACATCCTTGGCGAACGCCTTGGCGATCTCCACGAGCTGCTGCTTGCCGACACCGATGTCCTTGATCAGCGTGTCGGGGTCCTCGTCGAGGCCGACCTGCCGCATCAGTTCCAGGGCCCGGCGGCGCGCGAACTTCCAGTCGATGGCGCCGTGCTTGCGGGGTTCGTTGCCGAGGAAGATGTTCTCGGTGATCGACATGCCCGGTACGAGGGCCAGTTCCTGGTGGATGATCGCGATACCGGCGTGCTCACTGGCCCGGATGTCGCCGAACCGGACGCGCTCGCCCTGGTAGACGATCTCGCCGGTGTAGCTGCCGTACGGGTAGACCCCGCTCAGCACCTTCATGAGCGTGGACTTGCCAGCACCGTTCTCCCCGCAGATGGCGTGGATCTCGCCCTGCCGCACGACGAGGTTCACGTCGTCGAGGGCTTTGACCCCGGGGAAGGTCTTGGTGATCGACTGCATCTCCAGCAGGATCGGGCTCCCGCTCACGACGGGGACCCCGCTCTGGGTGCGCCGTGGTGACCACGCGGCACCGGGCGATCGGGAATGCGGCATTGGGTGGACATCAGCTTGCCTCCGTTGGCAACTACGCGGTGCCTCATGTCCGCGCTGGAAACTGGTCCGGACGTTAAGTTCATTTGTTTTACTAAGTCAAGCGCGAGGCGAGGTGGACCAGCGGGAGAGGGCACCAGTGCAGCAATCCGGTACAAACCTGCCGAAAGTCGGGCGATACAACCAGGCGGTCGTACTTGACCAGATCCAGCGGTCCGACGGCATCAGCCGGGTGGAGATCGCGGCGCACACGGGCCTCACACCACAGACCGTGTCGGGCATCGTGCGGCGTCTGATCAACCAGGGGATCGTGCGGGAGGAGGGCTCGAGCCGGGCCTCCGGAAGCGGCAAACCGCGCACCGGACTGCGGGTCAACGCCGCCGCCCGCAGCGCGGTCGGGCTCCACTTCGACGCCGCCCAGCTCGCCTGCGCCGTGCTCGACCTGCTCGGCCGCCCCCTGGTCATCAGAAGACGGCCCACTCCCCCGGGCTCCGATGCCACCCAAGTCGTCGCCGCCATGGCGGAGTTGACGGACGCCGCGCTGACCGAGGCGGACGTCCCACGGGACCGCGTCCTCGGCCTGGGCCTCGCCACGCCGGGGCCGCTCGACCAGGAACTCGGCATGGTCGCCGCCCCGCCGAGCCTCGCCCATCTGGACCGGATCCCTTTGCAGCACATGCTCGCCGAGGCCACCGGCATGCCGGTCACCCTGGACAACGACGCGACCGCCGCCGCCATCGGCGAACGCTGGTCCGGCGCGGGCCGGGGCGTGGCGAACTTCGCCTACTTCTTCTTCGGCACCGGCATCGGCGGCGGCCTCATCCTCAACCACCAGGTGTATCGCGGTGGTTCACTGAACGCCGGGGAGTTCGGCCACCTGTCCGTACGGCCCGACGGACCGGAGTGCTACTGCGGCAACCGGGGCTGCCTGGAGATGTTCGCCAGCCCGTCGGCGATCGTGGGCCAGACGCGGCGGCGACTGGCCGGACAGCCCGGCAGTTCTTCGCTCTCGCAAACGTTCGCAGAGGATCCGGCGTCCGTCGACCACGCCGCGATCCGGCGCGCCGCCGCGGCCGGGGACCCGGTCGCCGTCGCGGTGATCGACGAGGCCGCGGCGCAGGTCGCCACGGTGGCCTCAAGTGTGGCCAATCTGCTGGACGTTGACCTGATCGTGCTCGGCGGCCACGGCATCGGGCACGTGGAGTCGCGGTACGTGGACGTCGTCGCGTCCGCGCTCGCCACCAGGCCGGTGTCCCGCCACATCCGGGTCGTCGACATCACCGCGTCCCCGCACGGCGCGGACGCGGCGCCGGTGGGGAGCGCGGCCCTCGTGCTGCACTCGGCGTACTCGCCGCAGCTGTCGGCGCTCCTCGCGGACTGACGAATTTCAGCCATCCGCAGGCCGTAACACCCGGGATCGCCTCCACTGGAGAGCCCCTCGAAGGGAAGGGCCACAGGTCCCTAATCAGGTCCCCTATTCGTTCATTACTTGAACACATAGAGCGCGTCGAAGCATCCCATGCATTCAAATCATAAATATACCTGTGACGGAAAACACACTGCTTTCGGGTCGGGCATGGACGGAAAGCAGAGGGCGGCCTAGGCTTGCCGCCGAATAACCTCTGACTGAGTCAACTATCCAAGGGTCTGGGACCGGGGGCCGTTCATGACCGTCCAGGACATCCGCTCCTTCAACCGCTTCTACACCAACGTCATCGGCGCCCTCGACTACGGCCGCCATCTGTACGCCCCGTACACCCTCACCGAGTCGCGGGTGCTGTACGAGCTGGCGCACGCCCCGCAGACCGACGCCGCCGATCTGCGGGGTCAGCTGCATCTGGACGCCGGTTATCTGAGCCGTATCCTCAACCGCTTCGAGCAGGACGGGCTGATCGAGCGCGGGCCCTCGGAGAAGGACCCGCGCCGACGCCGGATCAGCCTCACCGGCGCGGGCCGTGAGACCGCCGCGCGGCTGGACGAGCGGGCCCGGGAGACGGTCGGCGCGCTGCTGGCCACCGTGGCGCCCGCCGACCGCCCCCGCCTCTCCGAGGCCCTGAGCACGGTCCGGGAGATCCTCGGCGACGACAGCCGCGCGCCCCGCCCCGAGGACGTGCTGCTGCGTGAGCCCGGCCCCGGCGACCTCGGCTGGATCGTGCAGCGCAACGCCGCGGTCTACGCCGCCGAGTACGGCTGGAACGCCGACTACGAGGGGCTCGTCGCCCGGATCGTCGCCGACTTCGCCGAGGACCACGACCCGCACCTGGAGCGGGCGTGGATCGCGGAGCTGGACGGGCGGCCGGTGGGCTGCGTGATGTGCGTACGGGACGACGCGCCCGCGACCGCGCGGCTGCGCCTGCTCCTGGTCGAGCCCGACGCCCGCGGCCTGCGCATCGGCGACCGGCTGGTCACGGCGGTGATCGACTTCGCGCGCGGCGTCGGCTACCGCGACCTGACCCTGTGGACGAACGACGTGCTGTCGGCCGCCCGCCGCGTCTACCAGCGCCATGGATTCGTCCTGGTCGCGGAGAAGCCCCACCGCTCCTTCGGCAAGGATCTGATGGGCCAGGACTGGCGCCTCGCGCTGCGCCCGGCGCCGGAGTGACGAGTAGGGTCGATGAACATGAAGCTGGCGTTCTCCACTCTCGGCGTCCCCGGTCTCCCCCTCCCCGACGTGACGCGGCTCGCCACCGAGCACGGCTACCACGGCGTCGAACTGCGCACCCACCCCGAGGAGCCGGTCCACACCGGCCTCTCCCCCGCCGAACGGACGGAGGTGGCGGCCCACTTCAAGGCCACCGGGGTCGAGATCCTCGGCCTCGCCGGGTACGCGCGCGTGGCCGCGCCGGGCGACGACGAGCCCGTACTCGCCGAACTGCGCGCCCTGCTCGACCTCGCCCGCGATCTGGGCGCCCCGTACATCCGGGTCTTCCCCGGCGCCGATGTGCACGGCCAGTCCCCGGAGGAGGCCGACGCGACCGCCGCCCGCCGCCTGGGCACGGCCGCCGAGCACGCCACCGACGCGGGCGTGCGCATCCTCCTGGAGACCCACGACTCCCACCGCACGGCCGCCGACACCATCCGCGTCCTCGGCCTGGTCGGCCACCGCCAGGTCGGCGCCCTCTGGGACGTCATGCACACCTGGCTCGGCGGCGAACAGCCCTCCGAGACCTACGCCGCCCTCTCCCCCCACCTCGGCTACGTCCAGGTCAAGGACATCCTCTCCGCCGACGACACCACCCCGCTGCCGCTGGGCGCCGGTGTCCTCCCCCTCGCCGAGTGCGTCGAGATCCTCTCCCGGCACGGGTGGGACGGGTGGCTGTGCTGGGAGTACGAGAAGCGGTGGTACGCGGACGCGGCGCCGCTCGCCGGTCTGCTGGCCGGAGGGCGGGACCATCTGGGGCGGCTGTTGAACGACTCGGCGTGAGGGCGGGCTTCCGGGCACGCCGAACGGTTACCTCGTCGCCTTCGGCCTCGTCATGACCATGACGCGGTTCGCGCAGGGAAGGTAACGACATGACCGGATCAGGCCCGCATGAAGCACTGGCGGCGGCCTTCGAGCAGCAGCGCGAGCGCCTGGTGGCGGTCGCCCACCGGATGCTCGGGTCGCGGGTGGACGCCGAGGACGCGGTGCAGGAGGCCTGGATCCGGCTGGCGCGACAGGACGCGGCCACGATCGACAACCTGGCGGGCTGGCTGACCACCGTGGTCGGCCGGGTCTGCATCGACGTGCTGCGCTCCCGCAGGGCCCGGGCCGAGCTGCCGTACGAGGACCGGCTGCCCGAGCTGGTGGTGACCGTGGACGGCGGCTCGGCACCCGAGGACGACGCGATACTCGCCGAAACGGTCGGGCTGGCCCTGCTGGTGGTGCTCGACAACCTCACGCCCAGCGAGCGGCTGGCGTTCGTCCTGCACGACATGTTCGCGGTGCCCTTCGCCGAGATCGGCGAGATCGTCGGCCGGTCCACCGACGCGACCAAGATGCTCGCCAGCCGGGCCCGCCGGAAGGTGCGGGGCACCTCACTGTCGGAGGAGGAGCCGCGGCGGCAGCGCGCGGTGGTCGACACCTTCCTCGCCGCGGCGCGGGACGGGGACTTCGAGGGGCTCGTACGGCTGCTCGATCCGAGGGTGACCTGGCGCACGTACCACTCGCAGGGCGTGAAGACCACGGTCGGGGCGGCCGAGGTGGCCGGTTCGGTCCTGCGCGGCATGCGGTCGATGACCTCGATGCTCCCGGTCCTGGTCAACGGCGAACCCGGGTTCGTGGCCTGGGGCGCGAAGGGCAAGCTGCTCGGCGTGGCGGCGTGCACCGTGGCCGACGGCCGGATCGTCGAGCTGCTGACCGTGAGCGACCGCAAGCGCCTCGCCACCATGGGGCTGCCCGCGCGGCCCGAGTAGCGGTGGCTGTTACGTGACGGCGGGGCGCTTCGTCGTAGGGGTGCAAGCATCCGACAGACGAAGGAGAGCGAGATGGAAACCCGTATCAACCCCATGGCCAACGAGGTCGGGGCGAAGTGGGCCAGGTACATCATCTCGTCGGACAAGGTCGTCACCGACTCCACGCTGCCGAAGGCGGTGCAGGAGCTGGTGAAGATCCGCGCCAGCCAGATCAACGGCTGCGGCGGCTGCCTGGACATGCACACCAAGGACGCCGCAGCCGCCGGTGAGAGCATGGTGCGGATCAACCTGGTCGGGGCGTGGCGGGAGACGACCGTCTACACCGACGCGGAGCGGGCGGCGCTGGAACTCACCGAGCAGGGCACCCGCCTCGCCGACTCCGGCGGCGTCACCGATGAGGCGTGGGCGAACGCGGCGAAGCACTTCGACGAGGATCAGCTGATGGCCCTGGTGGCCGAGATCTGTCTGATCAACGCCTTCAACCGGCTGAACGTGATCACCCGGACGCCGGGCGGCGACTACCAGCCCGGACAGTTCGGCTGACGCGGAGACCCCGACCCCGTGAACACCGCACTGTGGATCATCACCGGCCTGCTGACCGCCGTCTACCTGCTCTCCGGCCTCGGGAAGCTGTTCGTCCCACGGGAGAGGATGGCCACGATGATGGCCGCCGCACGCTGGGTCCTCGACTTCAGGCCCGGCACCCTCAAGGCCATCGGAGCACTGGAGATCCTCGGTGCCGTGGGCCTGGTCCTGCCCGCCCTGCTCGACATCGCGCCGGTACTGGTCCCGCTGGCGGCCAGCGGCCTGACCCTGGTCATGACCGGCGCCGTGACCATGCGGATCCGGCGGGGCGAGACCAGGGCCGCGCTGCTGGACGGCGGCTATCTCGCCCTGGCCGCCTTCGTGGTGGTGGGGCGCTTCGCCCTGGAGCCCTTCACCGGCTGACCAGCCCGTCGCCCGCTCACCGCACGACCCTCACCCACACCGTCTTCCCGCACTCCCGCTCCCTGACCTCCCACGTGTCCGAGAGCGACTCGACGAGGAGCAGGCCCCGGCCCGAAGTCGCCTCCGGGTCGTAGGGCTTCGGGGTCGGGTGCCGGGGGCACGGGTCGAAGACCTCGATCTCGATCGTCTTGCCGCCGTCGCAGGTCAGGCCCACGTCGAAGGTACGGCCGGGGCGGCGGGCGTGGGTGACCGCGTTCGCCGCCAGCTCCGTGACGATCAGGGCGACCGTCTCCGCGGTGTCCTTCGGGACCGCCCAGGAATCCAGCACGACACGGACGCCGTGTCGGGCCTCGGCGACGTTTTCGACGACCGGCATGAAGCGGCGGTACCAGGTGCGGTGACTTTCTGTGTTCACGCCTCCACTGTCAGTCCTGGTTGCTAGCGTCACTAGTGACCTAGCGTCAACGTTCCTGGTTGGCGACGGAGTTGGGCCGCGTGTGGAATCGGCGTTGAGCTGTGTTGAGGGGGTGACTGCAATGGGGCAGTCCGGGAAGAAGTCGTCGTCACCGGCCGCGCAGTACTTCGGCGAGGTGCTGCGGATGCTGCGCACGGCCGCGGGGCTGTCACAGAACGAACTGGGCGAGCGGATGGCCTACTCGGGTGCGGCGGTGAGTGCGGTGGAGACCTGCGCCAAGCCCGCGACGGACGAGTTCATCCAGGCGGCGGAGAAAGCCCTGGAAGCCGGGGGGATCATCTCGGCCGCGGCCAAGTACCTACGGCTGGAGCGGTATCCGGCTCATTTCCAGGGGTTCGTGCAGTTGGAGCAGGAGGCGATCAGCGTCTCCTCGTACTGCACGCAGTTCGTGCACGGTCTGCTGCAGACGGAGGACTACGCCCGTGCGCTGCTGGGGTGCGCCTTCCCGCCACTGGAAGACGTGGAGTTGCTCGTCTCCGCGCGCATGGAACGCAAGGCGTTGCTGGACCGGAAGCCGACCTGCGTCATCAACGTGATTCTCGAAGAGGCCGCGCTACGACGTCGCGTCGGGGGTTCCGAGGTTCTGCGAGGGCAGTGCAAGTACCTGGTCGCCTGCGCGGTACGGCCGAACGTGGTGCTCCAGGTCATGCCGAAGGATCTGTGGGCACATGCGGGTTTGCAGGGTCCCTTGACCGTTCTGGAGACGGCGGAGCAGACAACGCTGGCCTACATGGAGGGCAATGGCCACAGCACCCTCGTCTCCAGTCCGGATGACGCCGGTGTCCTGGCGCGCCGCTATGCGATGATCAGAAGTCAGGCCCTCCCTCCGGAGGAATCCGTCGCCCTGATCGAGCGGTTGGCAGGTGAGCTATGACCGAGCTGACGTGGTCCAAGAGCAGCTACAGCGACTCCAGCGGAGGCGAATGCGTCGAGGTGGCCCTCACCTCCGCCATCCACATACGCGACTCCAAGACCCCCACCCACCCCCACCTCACCGTCTCCCCCACCGCCTGGGCCGACTTCCTCGCGGGCGGGCTCAGTCAAGCGCGGCCATGAGCTTCATGACCTGCTGGACGACCACCGGCTGAGGCACCTCCGCCTCCTTGCCCGTGCCGATCGCGGAGCTGAAGCGGACGAGGACGGATCCCTGGCGGACGACGGTGTACGACGTCGGGTTGGCGCGGCCGGTCAGGTGGAAGGACACAGCCTCGTCGCCGATGTCGACCGGCGTGAGTTTCCGCACCTCGGTGAAGGTGAGTGCGCCTCCGGAGTAGCCCTTGGCGCAGGCCGCCACCGCGTCCCGCAGGTCCGACATGATCTGCTCGGCGTCCGGCTGGCCGAAGGCGGCCAGGGTGATGGTCGTCCCCGTGCCCAGGTAGTCACCGCTGGTGGCCAGGGCGAGGCGGCGGACCGTGGTCGAGGGTTCGGGGGCGTAGGCGTCCAGGCGGAAGTTCTCCACCGGCTGGCAGGTGGCGGGGCTGGCCTTGGTGGGTGGGGTGTCGCGGTTGCCGCCCGGGGACTCGGTGATCTGGAACTCGGCGAGGTCTCCGGGCTTCAGGACGACCTCCTCGAGGTTCGTGTCCGGCTGCGCGCCCGCCGCAGGCGAGGAGGGCGGCGCTTCCTCCACCTCGCTCGTGGGCTGCTCGGTGGGGGTGCTGTCCGTGGGTGGCTTGGTCGTGGCCGTGGTCGTCGCGGCGGCGTCGTCCCCGCCCTCGCTCCCGCCCCCGCACGCGCCGAGCAGCAGCACAGCCATCGCCGTCGCCATGCTCGCCCCCAGCCGGGTGCCTCTCCGTCGTTCCATGACTCCCCCACTCGTCACCGGTTCTCCGCCCTTCGGCGGCAGCCGAGTATGCCGTGGAGAAGACCACGTAACATCCGTGAAAATACGCACCGAGGGGAGTTGTCGTGCTTGATCTGCAACGGCTGCGCGCCCTGCACGCCGTCTCCGTGCACGGCACCGTCGGCGCCGCCGCCAGCGCCCTCGGGTACACCTCCTCCGCCGTGTCCCAGCAGATCGCCAAGTTGGAGCGGGAGACCCGGACCGTGCTCCTGGAGCGAGAGGGGCGGGGGGTGCGGCTCACCGCCGAGGCTCATCAACTCGTGTCCGTCGCGGCGGAGTTGCTCGGGCTCGTGGAGCGGGCCGAGGTCGAGCTGGAGGAGCGGCGGGGCAAGCCGTCGGGACGGCTCAGCATCGCCGCGTTCTCGTCCGCCGCCCGCGGGCTGCTGCCCGGCGTGCTGGCGGATCTCGCCGTACGGCATCCCGCGCTGGACGCCCGGCTCAGTGAGATCGACCCGCATCTGTCCGTCGACATGGTCGCCAAGGGCGCCGTCGATCTGGCCGTGGCGCATGACTGGGACATCGCCCCGCTGACGCTGCCGTCGGGGGTGGAGCAGGCGGTGATCGGGGAGGACCTGTGCACGCTGCTGGTGCCGGAGGGGCACCGGTTCGCCGGGCGGCCGTCGGTGCGGCGGGAGGACCTGGGCGGGGAGCGGTGGGTGTGCCAGCCGCCGGGGCGGGTGTGCCATGAGTGGCTGTTGCGGACGTTGCGGACGGCGGGGCACGAGCCCGAGGTCGTGCATCAGGCCGATGAGAATCCCACCCTTGTCGCTCTCGTCGCGGCCGGGCTCGGGATCTGTGTGATTCCTCGGCTGGGGCGGGGGCCGTTGCCCGCGGGGGTGGTGGAGGTGCCGCTCGATCCCGCGCCGGTACGGCGGCTGTACGCGCTGTGGCGCACGGGGCTCGGGCGGCGTCCCGCGCTCGCCGAGACGGTGCGTACGCTCCAGGCCCACTGGCCGCCGCCCCAGAGCATCCACCATCCGGCTCGCTGAGCCGACGCCGGGGAACCCGCCGCCACCCCCGCCCGTCCCACCCGCGGGCCGTCACCGGCGCGTCCCCCTCCCATGCGCCGGTGACGGTCCCCGCCCTCCTTCGGCCGCTCACTCCCTTGACTGGCAGAAACTTCCCGGATATTGGTGACACCTCGGAAGTTTCCTTCAGCGGCTCCCCTCCGGAAGGAGCGCACGTGCAAGACACCGGCACGGCCAGCACCGCATCGGGCCCCTCCAGACACCCCGTCACCGCCGCCCCCTCCCGACGTACCGTCCTCGCCGCCACGGCGGGCGTCACCGCCGCCCTCAGCATGGGAGCACCCGCGTACGCCGCCCCCGACGACGACCGCCTGCGCGCCCTCATCTCGCGGATGACGCTGGAGGAGAAGGTCGGACAGCTGTTCGTCTCCCGGGTCTACGGCCACTCCGCCACCGAACCCGACCAGGCCGACATCGACGCCAACCTCCAGCAGTTCGGCGTGCGGACGGCCGCCGAGCTGATCGCCAAGTACCGGCTCGGCGGCGTCATCTACTTCGCCTGGGCGCACAACACCCGCGACCCGCACCAGATCGCCGCCCTCTCCAACGGCATCCAGCGGGCGTCCCTCGAACTCCCGCGCGGGCTGCCCGTGCTGGTCTCCACCGACCAGGAGCACGGCATCGTCGCCCGCGTCGGCAAGCCCGCCACGCTCTTCCCGGGCGCGATGGCCATCGGCGCCGGAGGGTCCGTCCCCGACGCCCGGACCCTGGGCCGGATCGCGGGACGCGAACTGCGCGCCATGGGCATCCGGCAGGACTACTCCCCCGTGGCCGACGTGAACGTCAACCCGGCCAACCCGGTCATCGGCGTGCGGTCCTTCGGCGCCGACCCGCAGGCGGTGTCCGCGCTGGTCGCCGCCGAGGTGACCGGGTACCAGAAGTCGGGCGTCGCCGCGACCGCCAAGCACTTCCCCGGGCACGGGGACACCGAGGTCGACAGCCACTACGGCTTCCCGACCATCACGCACACCCGTGAGCAGTGGGAGACCCTGGACGAGCCGCCGTTCCGCGCGGCGGTCGAGGCCGGGATCGACTCGATCATGACCGCGCACATCCTGGTCCCGGCCCTCGACGACTCCGGCGACCCGGCCACCCTCTCCCGCCCCATCCTCACCGGCATCCTGCGCGAACGCCTCGGCTACGACGGCGTGGTGGTCACCGACGCCCTCGACATGGCGGGCGTCCGCACCAAGTACGGCGACGACCGGGTGCCCGTGCTCGCCCTGAAGGCGGGCGTCGACCTGCTGCTCAACGCCCCCGAGCTGGACCTCGCCTGGAACGCCGTCCGGCAGGCCGTCCTCGACGGCGAGCTGACCGAGGCGA
The DNA here is from genome assembly GCF_042796855.1 of Streptomyces sp. NPDC057877. Classification (NCBI taxonomy): domain Bacteria; kingdom Bacillati; phylum Actinomycetota; class Actinomycetes; order Kitasatosporales; family Streptomycetaceae; genus Streptomyces; species Streptomyces sp. NPDC057877. The sequence continues at coordinate 292,892 of NZ_JBHVMS010000004.1, read as the reverse complement.
GGCTCGAGGAGTCCCTCCTGCGCGTGCTGCGGCTCAAGGCGAAGCTGGGGCTGTTCGACGAGCCGTACGTCAGTCCGCGCCGGGTCGAGCACACGGTCGGCGTCCGGGGGCACCTGGAGGCCGCCGACCGTATCGCCGAGCGGACCACCACCCTGCTCGTCAACGACGGCCCCCTGCTGCCCCTCAGCCCGCGCCGCCACCGCAGGCTCCTGGTGGCCGGGCCCGACCTCTCCTCCCCCTCCGGCACCACCGGGCCGCCCACCCGCGTCCTCGCGGGCGCCCTCACCGAACTGGGCTTCACGGCCACCGCCCTGCCGACCGGAACCAGCCCCTCCGCGGCGGTCATCGACCAGGCCGTGGCCGCCGCGCAGGACGCCGACGCGATCGTGGTCGCCACCTACAACGTCACCGCGACCAGCGCCCAGCGCACCCTGGTCGAGCGGCTGCAGGCGACCGGGAGACCAGTGGTGGCGGTGGCCATCCGCAACCCGTACGACGTCGCGCGGTTCCCCTCGGTCAAGGCGTACCTGGCGACGTACTCCTGGACGGACGTCGAACTGCGCGCCGCCGCGCGGGTGATCGCGGGGCGGGTGGCACCGCGCGGGCGGCTGCCGGTGCCGGTGCAGCGGGCGGACGACCCGGCGCGGGTGCTGTACGCCATCGGGCACGGGCTGTCCTACTAGGGCGCTCAAGCGCGCGCACCGCGTGCCGCGCAGTCCTGAGCGCCTCTGGCGTGCGCCCGTGGGAGCGGGCCACGCTGGGCGCGGGGGATGGTCATGCGGGTGTGCGGTGGTGTGGTGGGGCTGGCCGTGGCGGCCGTACTGGTGACGGCGTGTCGCCCGAGTGACGGTCCGCCGGAGACGGGGCCGTCCGCGGTCCCGCAGCCCGGCTACGGCGCCGTCTTCCTCGGCATCGACGAGTGCAGTTCCTTCGGCACCACGAGCTTCACCGAGGTGCCCTGCGCCAGTGAGCGGGCCGCCGCGCGGGTCGTCGCCCGGCACGCGGGCACGGAGGACGACGGGCCGCCCTGCCCCGCGAGAACCGACTTCGTCCTGCACATCAGCGAGCGGCGGCCCGCGTCCGACGAGGACGGCGACGGCAGGGTGCCGGGCGGGTACGCCTGTATGCGCTCCCTCCAGCCGCCGCACCCCGGCGATCCCGGCGCCGGGGGCGGGCCCCGGACCATCGTCGGTGACTGCCTGCACGGCTCGGCCGAGGGGCAGGTCCGGGAGACCGCGTGCGACGGGCGGGGCGGGCGGCGGCCGGAGTACCGGGTGACGGAGGCGGTCGACCACCGGGCGCGGTGCCCGGAGTCGACCGCCCTGTACGTCCATCTCGACGGCGCGCTTCCCGTGGGCTGCGCGCTCGCCCTCTAGTTAGGGCCGCAGGGTGCGCTCAGCGCCCCGCTTGTCCAGCTTCGCGTCGAACTTCGCGAGCGGCTTCGCGGCCGTCGGGTCCGCCTGTACGGCGGCCGGGGCCACGCCCGCCCACTTTAGGATGCGGGCCGTGGCGAGCGCCCGCTCGTCCTCGACCAGCCCGGCGACCCGGGCGCCGTGGTTGGCGCCGGGGGCGGTGAGGACGTAGGAGTCCCGCGCGCCCTTGCCGAGGCGGAAGGGCTCGGCGCCCCACGGGTCGTTCTCGCCGTAGACGAACAGCATCCGGGTGGCGTTGTGCTGGACCCAGCTGTCGATGTCGCGCATCGCGGACGGCTGGAACCGCATCGGGATGTCCCGGGGCACGAAGTAGCGCGGCGGCAGGTAGCCGTAGCGGACGTACTCCTTCTCGATGTGCGGGAAGTGGATCGTCGGCGCGCCGAGCTGGGTGCCCGCCTGGTAGTAGTACGGCGTGTACGGGGACAGGCCCTGGTCGGTGTAGAACGAGAAGCCCGCGATGGTGTCGACGGTCTCCCAGATCTGGTCGTCCGTGGCGTTCTTCGCGTCCGCCGGGATGGTGTCGCAGTCGGACAGCAGGCTGTACTGCCAGAAGCCCCAGACGAAGTCGAGCACCGTGGCCTCGTACGCCTTGTCCAGGCTGCCGACGGTGTCGAACGTGTAGCCGTTCTCGGCGGCGTAGGCGGCGTAGCGCTCCTCCAGCGGCTCGCGGCGCACCAGGGCCTCGCGCTGGACGCCGTTCAGCCGGTCGCGGCACTCCTCGGTGCCGACGGTGGCGAAGAAGCGGTCGTAGGCCGAGTCCTCCTTGTTCACGACGTCGTTCGGGGCGACGTAGGCGACGACCGCGTCCATGTCGCGCGGGTAGAAGCGCTCGTAGTAGGTGGCGGTCATGCCGCCCTTCGAACCGCCCGTCGACAGCCACTTCTTGTCGTAGAGCGGCTTGAGCGCCGTGAAGACGCGGTGCTGGTCGCTGGCGGCCTGCCAGATGTCCAGCTTGGTCCAGTCGGCCGGGTCGGGGCGCGACGGGGTGAAGTAGCGGTACTCCATGGAGACCTGGTTGCCGTCCACGATCTGGGTCGGCTCACGGCGGCTGGGCGTCGTGGAGACGTTGTAGCCGCCGGTGTAGAAGACCGTGGGGCGCGAGACGTCCTTGTGCAGCACGGTGATCCGCTGCTGGAACGTGCCCTTGGCCGGGTGCCGGTGGTCGACCGGCTGGGTGTAGTTCAGGACGAAGAAGCGGTACCCGGGGTACGGCTTCTCCTCGACCAGGCTCATCCCGGGGATGTCCAGGAGCCGGTCCTTGATGTCCGTGGCCTCCGGCTGGGCAGCGGTGGCCGTCCCCGCCGTGCTCAGTGTGCCTATGAACACCGTGAGCGCGAGCAGCCATCTGAGCGCCTTGCGCATGCAGCCTCCCTGTGAATCAGATGTGCGCCGGAAGCTATCGGAGCAACCTCCGGGACACCAGGGGGCTCAGCAGAGGATCCAGCCCGAACTGACCGAACCGCGGCCCACCTTGCCCTTCACCCACACGCACCGCTGACCGGCGTGCACGGTCACCGGGCCCGCGCGGTAGCGGTACTTGCCCTTGTCGACGACCGGCCGGTTGCCGCGCGCCCGCACGCTCACCGACATCGTGCGCCGCGGGCCGGGGTTCTTGGGGAGGGTGACCGCGCAGACGTAACCGCCGCTGCGGTGCACGTGCACGGTGCCGGTGGAGAACGGCAGCGACCTGACCTTGCGGCCCGCGCAGGAGGACGCCGCCTGCGCGTCCGTGGGCGTCATCAGCGTCAGCAGCCCGGACGCGGTCAGCACCGCCGTGCCCAGCACCAGCCATCGGCGTATCGCACCCTTGCCCACCCGCACGACCTCCCTGCCCGCCCTGGACGTACTGGTGTACGGACGCACGGCGTAGGGGGGTTGGTTGCGTCAGCGGGAGGCCGGGGTCAGGTCCTTCTCCTCCGGTACGCCGATGAAGGTGCGCCACAGCTCGGCGTACCGGCCGTCGCGGGCGAGCAGTTCGTCGTGCGTGCCGTCCTCGGCGACCCGCCCGTGGTCCATGACCACGACCCGGTCCGCGCGGGCGGCCGTGGTCAGCCGGTGGGCCACGACGAGCGTGGTACGGCGGCCCGCCAGCCGGTCCGTCGCCTGGTTGACCTGCGCCTCCGTCGCCAGGTCGAGCGCGGCCGTCGCCTCGTCGAGCAACAGCACGTCGGGGTCGACGAGTTCGGCGCGGGCCAGCGCGATCAGCTGGCGCTGCCCGGCGGAGAGGTTGCGGCCACGCTCGGCGACCTCGTGCAGATAGCCGCCCTCCAGCGTGGCGATCATCTCGTGGGCGCCGACCGCGCGGGCCGCCGCCTCCACCTCGGCGTCGGTGGCGTCGGGCCGCCCGTAGGCGATGGCGTCCCGGACGGTGCCGGGGAAGAGGTACGCCTCCTGCGGTACGACGCCCAGGCGGTGCCGGTACGCCGTCAGGTCCAGGTCGCGGATGTCGGCGCCGTCGACGGTGACCCGGCCGCCGGTCGGGTCGTAGAACCGCGCCACCAGCTTCACCAGCGTCGACTTGCCCGCGCCGGTCTCACCGACGAACGCGACGGTCTGCCCGGCGGGGACGCGCAGGTCGATGCCGGTCAGCGCCGCTTCCCCGTCATCGGCGCCCCCGTAGGCGAAGTGGACGTCCTCGAAGGCGATCTCGCCGCGCAGGGCGCGCACGTCGGCGGGCTTGGCGGCGTTCCGGGTGGAGGTCGGCTCGCGCAGGAGTTCCTGGATGCGGCCCAGGGAGACGGACGCCTGCTGGTAGCCGTCGAACACCTGGGAGAGCTGCTGGACGGGCGCGAAGAACAGGTCGATGTAGAGGAGGTACGCCACCAGCGCGCCCGTCGTCAGCGTGCCCGCCTCGATCCGGCCCGCACCCACGATCAGTACGGCGGCAGCGGCGGCCGACGCCAGGAACTGCACGAACGGGAAGTAGATGGAGATCAGCCACTGGCCGTGGACGCGGGCCTGACGGTAGCTGTCGCTGCGCTCGGCGAACGCCCGGCCGCCGTCGCCCTCGCGCCGGAAGGCCTGCACGATCCGCAGCCCGGAGACCATCTCCTGGAGGTCGGCGTTGACGGTGGAGACCCGCTCGCGGGCCAGTTCGTACGCCTTCACGCTCGCCCGGCGGAAGAAGAACGTGGCGATGACCAGCGGGGGCAGGGTGGCGAAGACGACCAGGGCGAGGCCCACGTCGAGGACCAGCAGGGCGACCATGATGCCGAAGAAGGTGACGACCGAGACGAACGCGGTGACCAGGCCGGTCTGCAGGAACGTGGACAGGGCGTCCACGTCGGTGGTCATCCGGGTCATGATCCGGCCGGTCAGCTCACGCTCGTAGTAGTCCAGGCCGAGCCGCTGGAGCTGGGCGAAGATCTTCAGGCGCAGGGCGTACAGGACCCGCTCACCGGTGCGGCCGGTCATCCGGATCTCGCCGGTCTGCGCGGCCCACTGGGCGAGCACGGAGAGCAGCGCGAGCACCGAGGCCGCCCAGACCGCGCCGGTGGCCATCTGGGTGACGCCGCTGTCGATGCCGTGCCGGATCAGGACCGGCAGCAGCAGGCCCATGCCCGCGTCCACCGCGACCAGGCCCAGGCTGACCAGCAGGGGGAGCCCGAAGCCGCGCAGCAGTCGGCGCAGGCCGTAGGAGTCCTCGGGGGTGACCGCGCGGTCCTCGTCGACGTCCGGGACGTCGGTCGCCGGGGGCAGGGCGTCCACCTGGGCGAGGAGTTCGGGGGTGGCGGGGCTGCCCTCCATCGCCGCGTCCCTGGGCTGGCGCTCGCCCGCCCACAGCCTCGGGGTGATGCCGCGCTCGGCGTCGAACTCGGCGTCCAGCTCGTCGCGGACGGACGTGTCCTCCTCCGGGACCTCGGGCACGGTGTGGCCCGGGGAGACGGCGCCCAGTTCGTCGGGGTCGGTGAGCAGGCGGCGGTACAGGGCCGAGCGCCGCTGGAGTTCCTCGTGGGTGCCGACGTCGGCGAGGCGTCCGGCGTCCAGGACGGCGATGCGGTCGGCGAGGTTGAGGGTGGAGCGGCGGTGCGCGATCAGCAGGGTGGTGCGGCCCGCCATGACGTGCTGGAGGGCCTCGTGGATCTCGTGCTCGACGCGGGCGTCCACGGCCGAGGTGGCGTCGTCGAGGACGAGCAGGCGGGGGTCGGTGAGCAGGGCGCGGGCGAGCGCGACGCGCTGGCGCTGGCCGCCGGAGAGGGTGAGGCCGTGCTCGCCCACCTTGGTGTCGTAGCCGTCGGGCAGCTCGGCGATGAAGCGGTCCGCCTGGGCGGCGCGGGCGGCTTGGAGGATCTGCTCCTCGGTGGCGTCCGGGTGGCCGTAGGCGATGTTGGCGCGGACGGTGTCGGAGAAGAGGAAGGAGTCCTCCGGGACCAGTCCGATCGCGGCCCGCAGCGACTCCTGGGTCAGCTCGCGCACGTCGTGGCCGCCGATGCGGACGGCGCCGCCGGTCGCGTCGTAGAAGCGGGGCATCAGCAGCGAGACGGTCGACTTGCCGGAGCCGGAGGAGCCGACGACGGCGAGGGTCTCGCCGGGGGCGATGCGGAAGGAGAGGCCGTCGAGGACGGGCCGGTCGGGGTCGTAGCCGAAGGAGACGTCGTCGAACTCGACGGTCGCGGGGGCGTCGGCGGGCAGGTCCTTGGTGCCGTCGGTCAGCGACGGCCGGATGTCGATCAGCTCCAGGACGCGTTCGGTGCCCGCGCGGGCCTGCTGGGCGACCGTGAGCACCACGGCGAGCATCCGGACCGGGCCGACGAGCTGGGCGAGGTAGGTGGAGAAGGCGACGAACGTGCCGAGGGTGATCTGCCCGCGTACGGCGAGCCAGCCGCCGAGGGCCAGCATGGCGACCTGCCCGAGCGCGGGGACGGCCTGGAGGGCGGGGGTGTAGCGGCTGTTCAGGCGGATGGTCCGCAGTCGGCCCGCGAACAGCTTGCGCCCGACCTCGCGCAGCTTGCCGGTCTCCTGCGCCTCCTGCCCGAACCCCTTCACCACGCGGACGCCGCTGACCGCGCCGTCGACGACGCCCGCGACGGCGGCGGCCTGGGCCTGCGCGTACCAGGTGGAGGGGTGCAGCCGGGTGCGGCTGCGCTTGGCTATCCACCACAGCGCGGGGGCGACGGCCAGGGCGACCAGGGTGAGCGGTACGGACAGCCACGCCATGATCACCAGGGAGATCAGGAACAGCAGGAAGTTCCCGATGGTCATCGGGAGCATGAACAGCAGGCCCTGGATCAGCTGGAGGTCGCTGGTGGCCCGGCCGACGACCTGCCCGGTGGACAGCTCGTCCTGACGGCGGCCGTCGAGCCGGGTGATCGTGCCGTACATCTCCGTGCGCAGGTCGTGCTGGACGTCGAGGGCGAGCCGTCCGCCGTAGTAGCGGCGGATGTAGGTGAAGACGTACACGAGCAGCGCCGCGCCGATCAGGGCGCCCGCCCAGACGCCCATGTCACGGCTCTTGTCCCCGATGACGTCGTCGATGATCACCTTGGTGATCAGCGGTACGACCGCCATGACGGCCATCCCGGCCAGTGAGGACCCCAGGGCGAGGACGACGTCCTTCGGATACCGCCAGGCGTATCCGGCCAGCCGCCGTGCCCATCCCCGTTGCTCGTCCACGCGGTGCCACCCGTTTCCGTCGACTGTGATCGACTGCGATCGACCTGATCTTCCGGAAGGCACCAACGCGGACGGGGGCGGATTTCATCCCGGCAGGCCCCGCCGACGGGTCACAGGCGCACGCGCAGCGAGTAGAAGCGGGTGATCTGCGTGGTGCTCTGGTTGTCGTCGCTGGCCAGCAGCACCTCGAGACGGTTCTTGGTGCGGCCGGTGACCGCCATCGCCTCGATGTTGTCGAGCAGCGGGTTGGGCTGTGGCTGCTTGGCGGTGGCGCCGAGGTCGGGGCAGTCGACGAGGTCCGCGAGCGGTGTCTTGCGGATCAGGCGTACGCCGTCCTGGCCGGTCAGGTTCTCGATGCCGCCGGTGTCCGTGGCGTGCCGGGGGTCGGCGAGGTAGAGGCGGACGGTGTTGCCGACGCCGGAGGTCCAGCCGCGCTCCAGGACGAGCAGACGGCCGTCGGCCAGGGCGGTGACCTCGACGACGCCGAGGCCGGTGTCGGCGCGGTAGCCGTACTGCTCCGCGAGCCGGAAGTGGCCGCCCTTGGCGCGCTGCCAGGTCTGGAAGCGGAGGAGGCCCGCGCTGTCGCCGGAGATCGCGGCCTCCATCGACGCCAGCAGGGTCCGGCCGCCGGGCAGCATGGTCAGCCCCTCGAAGGTGCCGTTGGTGACGGCCCGCCCGGCCGGGGCGACCCGCAGCGCGTCCGGCACGGGGAGGCGGTCGACGATCTCGCCGGTGCGGGAGTGGCGCCGTACGGCGGGCTCGCGCTCGTCGGAGATCAGGTACGTGCCGTCCCGGTCCACGACGATGCCCTCCGAGTCCAGCGCCGCCCCGCCCTCGTCCGCGAGCGGCGTGACCCGGCGCGGCTGGAGCGTCCGGGCGTCCAGCGCGAAGAGGGCGGAGCGGTCGGAGAGGGCGGCGAGCGTGCCGTCGCGGTCGGTGGCGAGCGCGGAGAAGTTGCCGACGTACGTGCCCTCGTACGTCGTCTTGTCGAGGGCGTCGGAGAAGCCCCGGAGGGCGACGGAGCCCGAACAGGCGTGGCTCGCGGGCGCGTTCGCGTGGGCCGCCCCGGCGGCGGACAGGCAGGTGGCGGCCGTCAGGGCGGCGGTGACGGTGGCGAGTGCGGATCTCATACGCATGGGCGCCACCGTAGGCGGGAGCGGTGACGGCGGGGCGGACATGTCGTGAAGTGCCGTCGGCGCGGGGGGATTTCCGACGCACGACGGAAATCCGCCGTTCACCCGTGGGTATGCATGTTCATGCCACGCTACCTCTCGGCCGCTCAGTCAACCCGCGTAGAACGGACACCCCCATGCCCGTGCCCCCCGTACGCCGTCACCGCCTCAGGCCGCTCGCCCTCGCCGTCTCCGCCGTCCTGGTGGCCCTCACGGCCCCGGCGCTCACCGCCACCCCGGCCGCCGCGACCACCACCGCCTACGACTCGACGTACTACAAGGACGCGATCGGCAAGACCGGCGCCAGCCTGAAGAGTTCGCTGAACACGATCATCAGCAAGCAGACGAAGATCTCCTACTCGGCGGTCTGGGAGGCGCTGAAGGTCACCGACCAGGACCCGAGCAACAGCGCCAACGTCCGGCTGCTCTACTCCGGCATCTCCCGCAGCAAGTCCCTCAACGGCGGCAGCACCGGCAACTGGAACCGCGAGCACGTGTGGGCGCAGTCGCACGGCGACTTCGGCACCTCCGCCGGGCCCGGCACCGACCTGCACCACCTGCGCCCCGAGGACGTCCAGGTCAACAGCATCCGCGGCAACAAGGACTTCGACCTCGGCGGCAGCTCGTTCACCAACAGCGGCGGCAGCCTCACCGACGCCAACTCCTTCGAGCCGCGCAGCGCCGTCAAGGGCGACGTGGCCCGCATGATCCTCTACATGGCCGTCCGCTACGAGGGCACCGACGGCTGGCCCGACCTGGAGCCCAACGACGCGGTCAGCAACGGCAGCGTGCCCTACCACGGCCGTCTGTCGGTGCTGAAGCAGTGGAACGTACAGGACCCGCCGGACGCCTTCGAGGAGCGCCGCAACCAGCTCATCTACACCAACTACCAGGGGAACCGGAACCCGTTCATCGACCACCCGGAGTGGGTGGAGGCGATCTGGTAGCGGCGCTTTTGGCGCCGGTGTCCGGGGCCCGTGCGCCCCGCGCACCGGCGCTCCGCGCGCCCGGTGGATCTCCGCGCCGAGCCACCGGTTCGCTCCAACAGGTGGTGTGAACGGCCGTTCACCGCGGGGCGGGCCATGCGCTCGGGACGATGGCTGCGCCCCGGTGACCTCGCCGGGGCCACCGGTCCACACAGCCATGGAGAACACCGTGAAGCTTCGTACCTGGTCCGCCGCCGCAGCGCTCGCCCTCACCGCCCTGGTGCTGCCCGCCCCGGGCGCCGCGGCCCAGCAGCTCGACGCCGCCGCCCCGCCCGCCTGTGCCGACGGCTCGGTGTGTTTCTGGAGCGGGGAGGGCTTCAGCGGCAGCACCTGGGAGTGGACGGCACGCAGCGGCTACCGCGACATGCCGCCCCACCTGCACGACCACGTCGGCTCGTTCGTCGCGAGCACCCGCGCCTGCTTCGTCAACTGGGGTCCCGTGGAGAAGCGGGACGTCTTCAACGGCGACTGGCGCTCGCGCTACCTCGGCGACTTCGGCGGCCGCATCGACGGGGTGGGCCCGGGCGCCTGCTGACGCTCAGGCGTCTTCAGCCGAGATGCGTGGGCGCGAACATCCGCAGCACCGCCGGGAGGACGACCACCGACGGCCCGGGTGACGCCAGCGCCTTCGCGAGGTCCCGTTCCAGGGTCCCGGGGGTGGTACGGACCCCGGGGACCCCGAACGACTCGGCGAGGGCGACGAAGTCCGGCCGGGTCAGCTCCGTCGCCGTGGTCTCGCCGTAGGCGTCGGTCAGGTACTCGCGCAGGATGCCGTAGCCGCCGTCGTCGACGATCAGCCAGGTGACGTCCAGGCCGTACTGCCGGGCCGTCGCCAGCTCGGCGACGGAGTACAGCGCGCCGCCGTCGCCGGACACCGCGAGAACCGGGTGGGTCGGGTCGGCGGCTGCCGCGCCCAGGGCGGCCGGGAAGGCGTAGCCGAGGCCGCCGGAGCCCTGGGCGGAGTGCATGGTGTTGGGGGCCTTGGCGTCGAAAGCGGACCAGGCCCAGTAGGCGAGGATCGTCATGTCCCAGAAGGACGGCGACCGCGCGGGCAGGGCGCGGCGGACGGCCGCCAGTACGTCCTGCTCCAGCGTGAGTTCCTGGGCGGCGACGCGGCCGTGCACCCGCTCCAGCAGCGCCCGCACCCGCTCCGGCGCCGTGGGGTCGGTGCGCTCCTCGACCGTCTCCAGCAGCGCCTGGAGGGCGAGCCGGGCGTCGGCGTGGACACCGAGGGCCGGGTGGTTGGACTCCAGCTTGCCGAGGTCGGCCTCGATCTGGATCACCCGGCCGCGCGGCTTGAACGTGTGGTAGTTCGAGGAGAGTTCGCCGAGCCCCGAGCCGACTACGAGGAGGACGTCGGCGTCCTCCAGGAAGTCCGTGGTGTGCCGGTCCTCCAGCCAGGACTGGAGGGACAGCGGATGCGTCCAGGGGAAGGCGCCCTTGCCGCCGAAGGTGGTGACGACGGGAGCGTCCAGCCGCTCGGCCAGTTGCCGCAGCTTCTTCGCCGCGTCCGCGCGCACCACTCCCCCGCCCGCGATGATCGCCGGTCGCGCGGCCTTGGACAGCAGATCGGCGGCGAGGGCCGTCAGCTCGGGGCGCGGGGGCAGCTCCTCCGGGAAGGCGTCACCGCCGGTCACCACCGGGATCACCGTCTGGGCCGTGAGCACGTCCTGCGGGATCTCCACCCACACCGGCCCGTGCGGAGCGGTCAGCGCCGACTGCCAGGCGGCGGCGATGGCGGACGGTATCTGTGACTGCGTACGGACCGTGTGCACCGACTTCACCACGCCCCGGAACGAGGCCGCCTGGTCCGGGAGTTCATGCAGATAGCCATGGCGTCCGCCGCCCAGCCCGGCCGTCGGCACCTGGCTGCTGACGGCCAGCACGGGCGCGCTCGCCGCCGCCGCTTCCTGGAGCGCGGCCAGCGAGGTCAGCGCGCCCGGCCCGGTCGACAGCAGCAGCGGCGCCGCCTCACCGGTGATCCGGCCGTACGCGTCCGCCGCGAACCCGGCGTTGTTCTCCACGCGCAGGCCGATGTACCGCAGGTCGGAGCGGCGCAGCGCGTCGAACACGCCGAGCGCGTGCTGGCCGGGCAGCCCGAAGACGGTGGTCGCGCCGAGCCCGGCCAGCGTCTCCACGACCAGGTCCCCGCCGGTGCGGCCCGGGGGAGGGTTGAGGGCGGCCTCCGTCTGGGCGGGCGTGGGGCGGAGCACCAGGTCGTGGTCGTGGGTCACTTCGCGCGGGCCTCCGCAATCTGGCGGGACATGATCGTGGTCAGTTCGTACGCCGTGTGGGACGCGGCCACCGACGTGATCTCGGCGTGATCGTACGCGGGCGCCACCTCGACGACGTCCGCCGAGACCAGGTGGCAGGACGCCAGGCCGCGCAGGATCTCCAGCAGCTCGCGGGAGGTCATGCCGCCCGCCTCGGGGGTGCCGGTGCCGGGCGCGTGCGCCGGGTCCAGGCAGTCGATGTCGATGGAGATGTACAGCGGCCGGTCGCCGATGCGCTGGCGGAGCTGGTCGGCCACCTCGTCGGCGCCGCGCCGGTAGACGTCGGCCGACGTGACGATGCCGAAGCCCATCTTCTCGTCGTCGGTGAGGTCCTGCTTGCCGTACAGCGGACCCCGCGTGCCGACGTGCGACAGCGCCGAGGTGTCGAGGATGCCCTCCTCGACCGCGCGCCGGAAGGGGGTGCCGTGCGTGTACTCGGCGCCGAAGTAGGTGTCCCAGGTGTCCAGGTGCGCGTCGAAGTGGAGCAGGGCGACCGGCCCGTGCTTCTTGGCGACGCTCCTGAGCAGGGGCAGCGCGATGGTGTGGTCACCGCCGAGGGTCATCAGCCGGGCGCCGGTACCGAGCAGGTCGTCGGCGGCGGCCTCGATCGTCTCGACCGCCTCGTTGATGTTGAACGGGTTCACCGCGATGTCCCCGCCGTCCGCGACCTGCGCGAGCGCGAAGGGGGAGGCGTCCTGCGCCGGGTTGTACGGCCGCAGCAGCCGGGACGCCTCACGGATCGCGTTGCCGCCGAAGCGGGCGCCGGGACGGTACGAGACGCCCGAGTCGAACGGCACCCCGACGACGGCGACGTCGGCGGTGCCGACCTCGTCCAGGCGGGGCAGCCGGGCGAAGGTCGCGGGACCGGCGTACCGCGGGACGCGGGAGGAGTCGACGGGTCCGCGGGGCGTCTCGTTGCTGGTCATGGGGCTATGCCTTCTTTCGTACGCTTTCTCGCTCATCATCGCGTATGCACGCGGGGCCGACACTAGGACCGCCGCCGGGCGGCCGCGAAGTGTACGTTTCCTTCAGATGCCGGGGCTGGAATGGAGGAAACGCACACCATGGCTGTCCCCGCGGACCTTCCGCCCACTCCCGCGGTGCCGCTGTCGGACCTGCTGGCCCGTGCGGACCTGGCGCTGCGGCAGATCGCCGGGCCCGCCGCGTCCGGCGTCGCGATCCACGGGGCGCACAGCTCGGAGATGGCCGACCCGTACCCGTACCTGCTGGGCGGCGAGCTGCTGCTGACGGCGGGCACGCACGTCCCGGGTGCCCCGGGGAGCGCGTACTTCGAGGGCTACGTCGGCCGGATCGTCGCGGCGGGCGGCGCCGCCCTCGGCTTCGGGCTGGCGCCCGTGCACGACACGGTGCCGGAGGGGCTGGTCGCGGCCTGTGAGGCGCACGGGCTGCCGCTGCTCGAGGTGGAGCCGCGGACCACCTTCGCGGGCGTGGCCCGGGCCGTCTGGCAGCTGATGGCCCGCGCCCGCCACACGGAACTGCGCCGCGTCACCGAGGCCCAGCAGAGCCTCGCCGCGGCGGCGGCCCGGCCCGACCCGGTGCCGTCGGTGCTGCGGCAGCTGGCCCAGCGGGTCGAGGGGTGGGCGGTCCTCTACGACCCGGAGGGCGCGGAGGTCGCGCGGGCGGGGCGGGCGCCGGGGGACGGGGCGCGAACGGCCCTGCGGGAGCTGGCGCGGCAGTTGTCGGCGCGGGCGTCGACGACGGCCACGGGCACCCATGAGCGGGAGTCCCACCTCACGGCGTACGCGCTCGGCACCGGAGGTCAGGGCTACGCCCTCGGGGTCGCCGCCCCGCGCCGCGCCCCCGGTGACCACACCGTCGTCTCGGTGGCCGCCGTGCTGCTCTCGCTCCTCACCGGCGAGCACCTGAGCGGCGCGGCGGCGGCGCGCTCCTCCGCGCTGGTGCGGCTGCTGCTGGGGGCCGCGCCGGAGGAGGTGGCACCGCTGCTGGAGGCGGAGCGGTGGCTGGTGGTGCACGCCGGGCCGCAGGCCAGGACCGCTCCCGACCCGCTGACGGCCGCGGCCCTGGGCACGGCGCTGGGCTCGCCCCTGGTGGACCTGGCGGAGGACGTCGTCCGCGTCCTGGTGCCCGCCGACCGCGCACCGGCCGCGCAGCCCGGCTGGACCCTGGGCGTCAGCGCCCCCGTCGGCCCGCCGGACTGGCCCGCGGCGGACACCCAGGCCGCCCGGGCCCTGGCCCGCGCCCGGGCCACCCGCGCGCCGCTGGTCCGCCACGGCACGCCCCGGCTGGCGGACCTCGTCCCGCCCACCGAGGCCGAGGCGCACGCCCGCGCGCTCCTCGCCCCGCTCACCCCCACCCTCATCGCGACCCTGCGCGCCTGGCTCTCCCTGCACGGCAGTTGGGACCGCACGGCCGTGGCGCTGTCCGTGCACCGCAACACGGTCCGCCAGCGCGTCGCCCGCTGCGCGGCGCTCCTGGAGACGGACCTGGACGACCCGGACGTACGGATGGAACTCTGGTTCGCCCTGAGACGGTCGTGACCCCGGGGCAGCGTGACGAGCCCCACGGTTCCCGCTCTGGACGACGATCCGTACTCGCCGGTACGGTAGGCCTCTGAGCAAGCGCTTAGACATGTACCCGTGGAGGTGGCGGCGTGCGCCGTACGGTGTTCAACGAGGATCACGAGGCGTTCCGGGAGACCTTGCGCGCCTTCATCGAGGCCGAGGTCGTACCCGTGTACGACGAGTGGTTCGCGGCGGGCCAGGCGCCCCGCGACTTCTACTACAAGCTCGGCGAGCTGGGCGTCTTCGGCATCAACGTGCCGGAGGAGTTCGGCGGCGCGGGCCTGGAGACGCACAAGTTCGAGGCGATCCAGTACGAGGAGACGGCCCGCGCGGGCGTCACGTTCGGCGGCTCGGGCGTGCACGTGCTGCTCGCCCTCCCGTACATCAAGATGCTCGCCACCGACGAGCAGAAGAAGCGCTTCCTGCCGAAGTTCGTCTCCGGCGAGGAGATGTGGGCCATCGCGATGACCGAGCCGGGCACCGGCTCCGACCTCGCGGGCATGAAGTCCACCGCCAAGCTCAGCGAGGACGGCACGCACTACGTCCTCAACGGCGCCAAGACCTTCATCACCGGCGGCGTCCACGCGGACAAGGTCATCGTCTGCGCCCGCACCGCCGCGCCGACCGCCGAGGACCGCCGCTACGGCATCTCCCTCTTCGCCGTCGACACCAAGTCCGAGGGCTACTCGGTCGGCCGCAAGCTGGACAAGCTGGGCCTGAAGACCTCCGACACCGCCGAGCTGGCGTTCGTCGACGTGAAGGTGCCGGTGGAGGACCTCCTCGGCGAGGAGAACAAGGGCTTCTACTACCTCGGCGCCAACCTGCCCTCCGAGCGCTGGGGCATCGCCTTCGGCGCGTACGCGCAGGCCAAGGCGGCGGTGCGGTTCGCCAAGCAGTACGTGCAGGAGCGCACCGTCTTCGGCAAGCCGGTCGCCGCGTTCCAGAACACCAAGTTCGAACTGGCCGCCTGCCAGGCCGAGGTGGACGCCGCCGAGGCGGTCGCCGACCGTGCGCTCGAGGCGCTGGACGCCGGTGAGCTGACGGCCGCCGAGGCCGCGAGCGCCAAGCTGTTCTGCACCGAGGTCGCGCACCGCGTGATCGACCGCTGCCTGCAACTGCACGGCGGCTACGGCTACATGAACGAGTACCCGATCGCCCGCCTGTACGCGGACAACCGCGTCAACCGCATCTACGGCGGCACCAGCGAGGTCATGAAGATGATCATCGCCAAGGACATGGGTCTGTGAGGACGCCGGTCCGCGAGGACACGGGTCGGTAAGGTCCGCGAAAAGATTGCCAGATACAACTGACCCCATGAGTCAGGCACTTCAGTCCCTGCTCGATCTGCTCGACCTGGAGCAGATCGAGCGGGACATCTTCCGCGGGCGCTCCCGGTCCGCCGTGGTCCCCCGGGTCTTCGGCGGCCAGGTGGCGGCCCAGGCGTTGGTGGCGGCGGGCCGCACGGTCCCCGCCGACCGCCCGGCGCACTCCCTGCACGCGTACTTCCTGCGCCCGGGAGACCCGGGAGCGTCGATCGTCTACACGGTGGACCGCATCCGCGACGGCCGCTCCTTCACCACGCGGCGCGTGGTCGCGGTCCAGCACGGCCACCCGATCTTCCACCTGTCGGCGTCCTTCCAGACGTACGAGGAGGGCCTGGACCACCAGACCCCCATGCCGCCCGCCCCCGACCCGGCGACGCTTCCCACCTCGGAGGACCGCCTGCGGAGCTACGCCCACCTGGACGCGGAGGTGGTGGAGCGCTTCGTCGAGACCAGGGCGGCGGTGGACCTGCGCCATGTGGACGACCCGCCCTACGGCAGCTTCGGCGCGCCCCGGTCCCCGCACTCCCAGGTCTGGTTCCGCACCAACGGCAAGCTGGACGGCGACATCGACACGCCGCTGCTGCACGTCGTCCTGGCCACGTACGTCTCCGACATGACCCTGCTCGACTCCGTCCTCCTGGCCCACGGCCGCGGCGGCTGGGCGGTCGGCGACGTGGTGGGCGCCTCCCTGGACCACGCGATGTGGTTCCACCGCCCGTTCCGCGCCGACGAGTGGCTGCTGTACGACCAGGAGTCCCCGTCGGCCCACGGTGGCCGGGGTCTCGGACAGGCCCGCATCTACACCCGGGACGGCCGCCTGGCGATCACGGTGATCCAGGAGGGCGTGGTGCGGGTACCGCGAGCCCGCTAGCCCTGGAGCGCGGAGAGCCCTTTGCGCAGGTCATCGGCGTTCATCACGGGCTGGACCTCGATCTTCGCCTTGAGCTGCTCGAACAGCGGCTCGGCGAGGCCCGGCAGCTCCGAGCTGTCCCGCAGGTCGAACACGAAGAAGCACGCCCGGTGTCCCTCGTGCGGGCCGAAGTAGGCCGCCTCGGGCTTGAGCCGTTCGATCATCGACTGCATCAGCTTCGGCAGGGTGCCGTTGCCGATCGCCTCGTTCCCGGCCTCGGTGTCGATGGTGGCTCTCAGCATGACCCTCATGGCACTCACTCCGTTCCACGCACCACGGCCGACGCGGTCCGCCCGCGCCCGGTGAGCCGGGTGCCGCCGTGCTCAGGCTCACCTCGGGCCGAGGGGGGCGCCAACATCTCATCCGCCATCAGCGCGCGAGCCGAAGTAGTGCCCGGCCTCGAGGTCGGCCACCAGCCCGGCGTGCTCGGGCCGCCATCCCAGCAGCTCCCGCGTGTGCGCCCCCGAGGTGGGATTGTCGGCCCCGACCATGGCGGCCAGAAACCCGAAGTGTCCCTCGGCCTCCTCGACGGACACCCTGCCCACCGGCACGTCCAGCCGCCGCCCGATCACCTCGGCGATCTCCCGGAACGCCACCCCTTCGTCCCCCACCCCGTTGAGCCGCGCCCCCGCCGGAGCGCCCTCCAGCGCCAGCCGGAACAGCCGAGCCGCGTCGAGGGTGTGCACGGCGGGCCACCGGTTGGCACCGTCCCCCACATGAGCGGAGAGCCCCTTGTTCCGGGCGATCCCGATCAGCATCGGCACGAACCCCTGCCGGTCGGCCTCACTGTGCACGGACGGCGGCAACCGCACGACCGACGCCCGCACCCCCCGCCCGGCGAACGCGACGGCCCGCTCCTCGGCCTCCCCCCGCGGCGAGGCCCCCTCGACCGTGAGCGTCCCCGAGGTCACCACGAACGGCTTGCCGGACCCCTCCAGCGCCGCCCCCATGGCGTCCACGGCCCGCAACTCGGTGGCCACCGCCCCGGCGTAATCGGAGAAGTCGTGCTTGAAGGCCAGATGAACGACACCGTCGGCGCCCTTGGCCCCCTCCGCCAGACTGCCGGGGTCGTCCAGCGACCCCCGGTGCACCCCGGCCCCGGCACCCACCAGCGCCTCGACGGCCCGCTCGGACCGCGCCAGCCCCACGACTTCATGCCCGGCACCGAGCAACTCCCGCACGACAGCGGACCCGATGTGCCCGGTCGCACCGGTGACAAACACGCGCATACCGCGCTCCCTCACAGAGTTTCAGACAACGGAAGAACCGCTGTCCACCCTCCTGCGGGGGCTCGGCGCCCGTCCAAGACCCGTTGTGCACGGGGCGTTGCGTGCGAGGCATCACCGCAGGTCAGCCGGAACGCCGCGCGACAACCGGGAGACACGGACTCCTCCGGTACCGGCGTGACCCCCGTCCCAGCGGGCGGTACGCCCGGGACGGGCGCAGGTGGGCTGCCTCACAATGGGAGGCATGCCGATATCCGGGACACCCAGCCGCGCCGAACTGATCGACCACCTCGTCAAGACCCGTATCGCGGGCGAGGTCGCGACGCCGCGTGAGAACAACCTCTCCCACTACCGCCAGTTGTCCAACGGGGTGCGCAACTTCTGGCTCGGGCTGGAGCTGGGGGACCGCTGGAGTGACGAGCAGGACGTGCTCGCGGTGATGGCGGAGCGGGTGGGGGTGAACGACGATCACGAGTACCGGTACGGGCAGGACACCATCGACCCGGAACTGACCGTCGCCGCGCTGGAGCGGATGGCGGGGCGGCTGCGGAAGGCGGCGGACGGGCGGCAGCGGGTGCTGTTCGCGACCGGGCATCCGGGGGGTCTGCTGGATGTGCACCGGGCCACCGCCGCCGCTCTGCGGGGGGCCGGGTGCGAGATCGTCGTCATTCCGGACGGGCTGCAGACCGATGAGGGGTACGTCATGCAGTTCGCGGACGTGGCCGTGCTGGAGCATGGGGCCACGCTCTGGCACACCCACTCCGGGGAGCCCATGAAGGCCATCCTCACCGCTCTTGAGCGCGAAGGCCGTCCGCTGCCGGACCTCGTCGTCGCCGACCACGGGTGGGCGGGTTACGCCGCCCAGCACGGCGTCGACTCCGTCGGCTACGCCGACTGCAACGACCCCGCCCTCTTCCTCGCGGAGTCGGAGGGCACCCTTCAGGTGGCCGTGCCGCTGGATGATCACGTCCTCAGCCCTCGGTACTACGACCCGATGACCGCGTATCTGCTGGCGGAGGCCGGGTTGGTCGGCTAGGAGTCCCGGGGCGGGAGCCGCAGCCAGGCCTCCGGCGAGCCCACGACCGCGCGGGCGTCCGGCGGGTACGCCCGCGCGCAGGCGCAGCAGTACGCGACCGCGTGTCCGTGGGTGAGGCAGGCGACGGGGACCTCGTGGGAGGTGCGGTCCGGCCACGGGGCGGCGCCCGGGTGCGGGTCCCCGCCCTCCGCCGCGCCGTCGACGTACCCGCACCCCTGGTTGCCGCTCCTGGGACTGGCGTACAGGCCGTACGCGACCGTTGGGGCGGACCGGGCCGCCATGACGCCGGGCCGTTGGGGGGCGTAGCCGCTCATGCGATCCCCTCAGGTGTCAGGTGGGCCACGGCCACCCCCCGGAAGGCCGCCACCAGGCTGTTGTCGTCGTCGGCCCGGGTCGCCAGGACCACGCGGCTCGGTTCCACGCCCGTCAGCGGGACCGTCGTCAGGTCGGGGCGCAGGCGGCCCACGCGGTGGCCCGCCGAGAGGACCACCGCCTCCCCCGCCGCCACGACCTCGAACTTGTCCTCGATGTGTTCGACGAGCGGACCGTCCGGCGCCGGGCGGCCGTCGGGACGCGGGTCGATGCGCCAGTACGCCGTCCAGGCCGGGTCGGCGTCCCGGGGCCGCGGCATCGGCTCGTCCGCGATGTCGTCGAGGGTGACGGACTCCTTCCCGGCGAGCGGGTGGTCCAGCGGCACCACCAGCACCCGGGGCTCCTCGTACAGCGGCGTCACCCGCAGGCCGTCCGTCGGGAACGGCACCCGCGCGACCACCGCGTCCACCCGGCGGTCGAGCAGCGCCGCGTGCACCTCGGCCCAGGACACGTACAGGGTGCGCACCTCGGCCTCCGGATGCCGGTGCCGCAGCTCGCGCACCGCGGAGGTGACGATGAGGCCCGCGGTGTAGCCGACGGTGAGCTGACCCGCGCGGGCGGCAGCCCGGGTGTGGGCCGCCGCCTGGGAGGCCGCGCGCAGCAGCGCCCGCGCGCGGGTCAGGAAGACCTCCCCGGCCTCGGTGAGCCTGCTGCCCTGCGGGGTGCGGTCGATGAGCCGGGCGCCCAGCTGCTGCTCGAGGCGGCGGATCTGGCGGCTCAGGGACGGCTGGGCGACGTGCAGCGCCTCCGCGGCCCGGCCGAAGTGGCCGTGCTCGGCGACGACCGTGAAGTACCGCACCAGCCGCAGATCGAGATCCGGGGTGGAGGAGCGGTCGTGCTCGGGCATGGCAGCAGAGTAGTCGCCCGGCTGGCTGTCCCTCCTCGGCTACTCCGGCTCCCCCACCGCCCCGAACGCCCCCCGAGCCATCCGGTGCAGCAGCTCCGCCGTAGCCCCCCGCCCCGGCAACGCCCCCCGGCGCCCCAGATGCGGGGTGGAGTTCAGCAGGCCGAAGACGGAGTGCACGGCCGAGCGGGCCGTGGGCTCGGTGAGCGCCGGGTACATCTCGCGGACGACGGCCACCCACAGCTCGACGTACTGCCGCTGGAGCTGGCGCACCAGCTTGCGGTCGCTGTCGCGCAGGCGGTCCAGCTCGCGGTCGTGCAGGGTGATGAGGGGACGGTCGTCCAGGGCGAAGTCGATGTGGCCCTCGATCAGGGAGTCGAGGACCGCCTCGGGAGCACTGCCGTCCGCCTCCGCCAGGCGTCGCTTCGCGCCGGTGAGGAGCTGCCCGCTGATGCCGACCAGCAGCTCGGCGAGCATCGCGTCCTTGCCGGGGAAGTGGCGGTAAAGGCCGGGACCGCTGATGCCGACGGCGGCGCCTATCTCGTCGACCCCGACGCCGTGGAAGCCGCGCTCGGCGAACAGCCGGGCGGCCTCCTTGAGGATCTGCTCGCGCCGCGTGGGGGCGTCGGTCCTGATGCTCATGAAGGCAATTGTAGACAGGGAGGTTAGCGCTCGTTAACATGAGGGAAATGGGTTAACGCTCATTAACCAGCACCGGCCCACCGGCCGGTCGCAGAGGTGAGGGGATCGCAGGATGCAGGAGGCACCCGAGCTGACGACCGCGGCCGACCCCGCGTCGGAGGCCTGGCGGGCCAACGAGGAGGCGCACCGCGCCCTCGTCGAGGAGCTGCGCGCCAAGCTCGCCGCGGCCCGGCTGGGCGGTGGCGAGAAGGCCCGCGCCCGGCACACCGCGCGCGGCAAGCTGCTGCCGAGGGACCGGGTGGACACCCTGCTCGACCCCGGCTCGCCCTTCCTGGAGCTGGCACCGCTCGCGGCCGACGGGATCTACGACGGACAGGCCCCGGCCGCCGGAGTGATCGCCGGGATCGGGCGGGTGAGCGGGCGGGACTGCGTCGTCGTGGCCAATGACGCCACCGTCAAGGGTGGGACGTACTACCCGATGACGGTGAAGAAGCACCTGCGGGCGCAGGAAGTGGCGCTGGAGAACCGGCTGCCCTGTCTCTATCTGGTGGACTCCGGCGGGGCGTTCCTGCCCATGCAGGACGAGGTCTTCCCGGACCGGGAGCACTTCGGGCGGATCTTCTACAACCAGGCCCGGATGTCCGGCGCCGGGATCCCGCAGATCGCCGCCGTGCTCGGGTCGTGCACGGCGGGCGGCGCCTATGTGCCCGCCATGAGCGACGAGGCGGTCATCGTCCGGAACCAGGGGACGATCTTCCTGGGCGGCCCCCCGCTGGTGAAGGCCGCCACCGGCGAGGTCGTCACCGCCGAGGAACTGGGCGGCGGGGACGTGCACGCGCGCGTGTCCGGTGTCACCGACCACCTCGCGGAGGACGACGCCCACGCGCTGCGCATCGTGCGGGACATCGTCGCCACCCTGCCCCCGCGCGGCTTCATCCCCTGGCGGGTCACGGATGTCGTCGAGCCCAAGGTCGACCCCTACGGGCTGTACGGGGCCGTGCCCGTGGACTCCCGCACCCCCTACGACGTCCGCGAGATCATCGCCCGCGTCGTCGACGGGTCGCGGTTCGCGGAGTTCAAGTCCGAGTTCGGGCAGACCCTGGTCACCGGCTTCGCCCGGATCCACGGCCACCCCGTCGGCATCATCGCCAACAACGGCATCCTGTTCTCCGAGTCCGCCCAGAAGGGCGCCCACTTCATCGAGCTGTGCGACCAGCGCGGCATCCCGCTGGTGTTCCTGCAGAACATCTCCGGCTTCATGGTCGGCAAGGACTACGAGGCCGGTGGCATCGCCAAGCACGGCGCGAAGATGGTCACCGCCGTCGCCTGCACCCGCGTGCCGAAGCTGACCGTCGTCGTCGGCGGGTCCTACGGCGCCGGGAACTACTCCATGTGCGGGCGCGCGTATTCGCCGCGCTTCCTGTGGATGTGGCCCAACGCCAAGATCTCCGTCATGGGCGGCGAGCAGGCCGCCTCCGTCCTCGCCACCGTCAAGCGGGACCAGTCGGAGGCGCGGGGCGACGAGTGGCCGCAGGACGAGGAAGAGGCCTTCAAGGCACCCATCCGGGCACAGTACGAGCGTCAGGGCAACGCCTACTACGCCACCGCCCGGCTCTGGGACGACGGGGTCATCGACCCGCTGGAGACCCGTCAGGTGCTGGGCCTCGCCCTGACCGCCTGTGCCAACGCGCCGCTGGGTGACCCCCAGTTCGGCGTCTTCCGGATGTGAGGGGGACACCCACATGATGACGACCCGTTCGACGACGCCCCCCACGGCGACCATGTTCGACATCGTCCTCGTCGCCAACCGTGGCGAGATCACGGTCCGCGTCATCCGCACCCTGCGCGCGCTCGGCGTGCGCTCGGTCGCGGTCTTCTCCGACGCGGACGCCGACGCCCGGCATGTGCGGGAGGCCGACACCGCCGTGCGGATCGGGCCCGCCCTGGCCGCCGAGAGCTACCTGTCCGTGGAGCGCCTCCTGGAGGCCGCCGCCCGCACCGGCGCCCAGGCCGTCCACCCCGGGTACGGCTTCCTCGCGGAGAACGCCGCCTTCGCGCGCGCGTGCGCCGACGCCGGGCTGGTGTTCATCGGGCCGCCCGCCGAGGCCATCGCCCTGATGGGCGACAAGATCCGGGCCAAGGAGACCGTCATGGCGGCCGGAGTGCCGGTCGTCCCCGGCGGCCGGGACCCCGACCTCGCCGAGGCGGCCCGTGAGCTGGGCGCGCCCGTGCTGCTGAAGCCCAGCGCGGGCGGCGGCGGCAAGGGCATGCGGCTGGTGCGGGACCTCACCCTCCTGGAGGAGGAGATCGCCGCCGCCCGGCGCGAGGCCCGCGCCTCCTTCGGCGACGACACCCTGCTCGTGGAGCGGTGGGTCGACCGGCCCCGGCACATCGAGATCCAGGTGCTGGCCGACGGCCACGGCAGCGTGGTCCACCTCGGTGAGCGCGAGTGCTCCCTCCAGCGGCGCCACCAGAAGGTGATCGAGGAGGCGCCCAGCGTGCTCCTCGACGAGGCCACCCGCGCGGCGATGGGCGAGGCGGCCGTGCAGGCGGCGCGCTCGTGCGGCTACCGGGGCGCGGGCACGGTGGAGTTCATCGTCCCCGGCGGCGACCCGACGTCGTACTACTTCATGGAGATGAACACCCGCCTCCAGGTGGAGCACCCGGTCACCGAGCTGGTCACCGGGGTGGACCTGGTGGAGTGGCAGCTGCGGGTGGCGGCGGGCGAGCCGCTCGGGTTCGCGCAGGAGGACGTCTCCCTCACCGGGCACGCCGTGGAGGCGCGGATCTGCGCCGAGGACCCGGCGCGCGGGTTCCTGCCGTCCGGCGGCACGGTGCTGCGGCTGCGCGAGCCGCAGGGCGACGGCGTGCGCACCGACTCGGGGCTCAGCGAGGGCACCGAGGTCGGCTCCCTGTACGACCCGATGCTGTCCAAGGTGATCGCGTACGGCCCCGACCGCGCGACCGCGCTGCGCAAGCTGCGCGCCGCCCTCGCCGAGACGGTCACCCTCGGCGTGCAGACCAACGCCGGGTTCCTGCGGCGGCTGCTGGCCCATCCGGCGGTCGTCGCGGGCGACCTGGACACCGGTCTGGTGGAGCGCGAGGTGGAGGGGCTGGTCTCCACCGACGTACCGGAGGAGGTGTACGAGGCGGCGGCGGCCGTCCGGCTCGACGCCCTGCGTCCGCGCGGGGAGGGCTGGACCGACCCCTTCTCCGTGCCCAGCGGCTGGCGCCTCGGCGGCACCCCGCACCCCGTCGGCTTCCCGCTGCGGGTGCGCGAGCCCGTCGAGCACGTCCCGCGCGGGACGCACACCGTGACGGACGACCAGGTCTGCGTCACCCTCGACGGCGTCCGCCACACCTTCCACCGCGCCACCGCGCCGGACGGCGTCTGGCTCGGCCGCGCGGGCGACGCCTGGCACGTACGCGACCACGACCCCGTCGCCGCCTCCCTGAACCGCGCGGCCCACGCGGGCGCCGACTCCCTCACGGCGCCCATGCCGGGCACGGTCACCGTCGTCAAGGTGGCCGTCGGCGACGAGGTGACGGCCGGGCAGAGCCTGCTGGTGGTGGAGGCGATGAAGATGGAGCACGTCATCTCCGCCCCACACGCGGGCACGGTCGCCGAGCTGGACGTCCGGCCGGGCAGCACGGTCGCCATGGACCAGGTGCTCGCGGTCGTCGCCCCGCACGAGGAGGCCGGGGAATGACCACCCCCCAGCTCCCCATGGTGATCCCGGACGAGTCCCTCCCCGCCCGCGTCCGCATCCACGAGGTGGGCCCCCGCGACGGCCTCCAGAACGAGAAGGGGACCGTCCCGACGGAGGTCAAGGCGGAGTTCATCCGGCGGCTGGCCGACGCGGGCCTGACGACGATCGAGGCGACCAGCTTCGTACACCCCAAGTGGGTGCCCCAACTGGCCGACGCCGAGCAGCTGTTCCCGCAGGTGGCCGACCTGCCGGTGGCGCTGCCCGTCCTGGTGCCGAACGAACGCGGCCTGGACCGGGCACTCGCCCTGGGCGCCGACCGCGTCGCCGTGTTCGCCAGCGCCAGCGAGTCCTTCGCCCGCGCCAACCTCAACCGCACGATGGACGAGGCGCTGGCCATGTTCGAGCCGGTCGTCACCCGCGCGAAGGCGGCGGACGTCCCTGTGCGCGGCTATCTGTCGATGTGCTTCGGCGACCCCTGGGAGGGCGAGGTCCCGGTCCCCCAGGTGGTGCAGGTCTGCCGCGCCCTGCTGGACATGGGCTGCGACGAACTGAGCCTCGGCGACACCATCGGCGTCGGCACCCCGGGCCATGTCACCGCCCTGCTCACGGCACTCGCCGAGGCGGACGTGCCGGTGTCCGCCCTGGGCGTGCACTTCCACGACACCTACGGTCAGGCCCTCGCCAACACCCTCACCGCCCTGCGGCACGGCGTGACCACCGTCGACGCCTCCGCGGGCGGCCTCGGCGGCTGCCCCTACGCCAAGTCCGCCACCGGCAACCTCGCCACCGAGGACCTGGTGTGGATGCTGCGGGGGCTCGGCATCGACACCGGAGTAGACCTCGGCCGCCTCACCGCCACCAGCGTGTGGATGGCCGGACAACTGGGCCGACCCAGCCCGTCCCGCACCGTACGAGCCCTCTCCCACCAGGAGTCGTGATCAGAGCCATGGACCACCGTCTCTCCCCCGAGCTGGAAGAACTCCGCCGCACCGTCGAGGAGTTCGCACACGACGTGGTCGCCCCCAAGATCGGCGACTACTACGAGCGGCATGAGTTCCCGTACGAGATCGTGCGGGAGATGGGCCGCATGGGGCTGTTCGGGCTGCCCTTCCCGGAGGAGTACGGCGGGATGGGCGGCGACTACCTCGCGCTCGGCATCGCCCTGGAGGAACTGGCCCGCGTGGACTCCTCGGTGGCCATCACCCTGGAGGCGGGCGTCTCGCTCGGCGCGATGCCGGTCCATCTCTTCGGCACCGAGGAGCAGAAGCGGCGGTGGCTGCCCCGGCTCTGCTCGGGCGAGATGCTCGGCGCGTTCGGGCTGACCGAGCCGGACGGCGGCTCGGACGCGGGCGCGACGCGCACGACGGCCCTTCTCGACCCGGAGACGGACGAATGGGTCATCAACGGCACCAAGTGCTTCATCACCAACTCCGGCACCGACATCACCGGCCTGGTCACGGTCACCGCGGTCACCGGCCGCACCCCGGACGACAAGCCGCTGATCTCCTCGATCATCGTCCCCTCCGGCACCCCCGGCTTCACGGTCGCGCCCGCCTACTCCAAGGTGGGCTGGAACGCCTCCGACACCCGCGAGCTGTCCTTCTCCGACGTCCGGGTCCCGGCCACCAACCTGCTGGGCGAGATGGGCCGCGGCTACGCCCAGTTCCTGCGCATCCTCGACGAGGGCCGGATCGCGATCGCCGCGCTGGCGACGGGGCTGGCGCAGGGCTGTGTCGACGAGTCGGTCAGCTACGCGAAGGAACGTCACGCCTTCGGCCGCCCGATCGGCGCCAACCAGGCCATCCAGTTCAAGCTGGCCGACATGGAGATGCGCGCCCACACGGCCCGCCTCGCCTGGCGGGACGCGGCCTCCCGGCTGGTCGCCGGTGAGCCCTTCAAGAAGGAGGCGGCCCTCGCCAAGCTGTACTCGTCGACCATCGCGGTGGACAACGCCCGCGACGCCACGCAGATCCACGGCGGCTACGGCTTCATGAACGAGTACCCGGTGGCCCGCATGTGGCGGGACTCCAAGATCCTCGAGATCGGCGAGGGCACGAGCGAGGTCCAGCGGATGCTGATCGCTCGGGAACTGGGGCTTACGGGCTGATCCTCAGCGGACGGTGGCTCGGGAGCTGATCCTCGTCCGACGGTGACTCGGGGGCTGGCCCTCGTCCGACGGTGGCTCACGGGCCGACCCGCAGCCGACAGCGGCTCGATGGCTGGCCCTCAGCCGACAGTGACTCGATGGCTGGCCCTCAGCCGACGGTGGCTCACGGGCCGACCCTCAGCCGATGACGGCGATCAGGGCGATCAGCGTCAGGAACGGCACCAGCGCCACCGCCGCGCCGACGCTCCAGTACCGCCGCCCCGCCACCGGCCGCCCCTCCCGCAGCCATGCGTTGACCGAGCCCCACAGCCCGAGCAGCAGGGCCCACATCGGCACCAGCAGGATCGCCCACGGCAGCATGCCGTCGTTCTCCGTGGGCTCCCTGCTGGTGAGCCCCAGGGCCGCCAGCGGGAAGCTGGACAGGAAGAACATCAGGAACCCCAGCGGGACGACGGCCACGACCCCGATCGCGAGATTGAGGGCGATGGGCAGCGCCCAGGTCCGCGGCGCGCTCGGGCGGGCTGGGGAAGGCGAGTTGCTCGACTGCGAGGCCACCGGGCGACTGTGCCACACCGGGCCAGTGATCCACACCACGCCCCGTCAGGGCCCTCCGCCTCTAGACAAGATCTGAGGTTAGGCTAACCTACCTTCGAATTGTCCGGCGGGCGTTCCGCCCCGTTCGAAAGCAGTCACACCATGCCCAACGCCCGTGCCACCCACCTCACCCGCCGCGGCATCCTCGCCGCTGGCGGCGCCCTCGGCCTCGGCTCCGTCCTCGCGGCCTGCGGGGACGACGACGCGAAAAGCGGTGGCGCGGACTCGACGGCGTCCGCCAAGGCGTCCGGCCCCTGGACCTTCAAGGACGACCGGGGCGAGACGGCCAAGGCCGACAAGATCCCCTCGAACATCGTCGCGTTCACGGGCGCGGCCGCCGCGCTGTACGACTACGGCATCCAGGTCAAGGGCGTCTTCGGCCCGACCGAGACCGCCGACGGCAAGGCCGACGTCCAGGCCGGTGACATGGACATCAGCAAGGTCGAGATCCTCGGCAACGAGTGGGGCCAGTTCAACATCGAGAAGTACGTCTCCCTCACCCCGGACCTGCTGGTCTCCACGATGTTCGACGACCAGGGCACCCTCTGGTACGTCCCGGACGAGTCCAAGGACAAGATCCTCGGCGTCGGCGCCCCGAGCGTCGGTGTCTCCGTCTACGACCGCCAGCTGACCGAGCCCCTCCAGCGCATGCTGGACCTGGCCAAGTCGCTGGGCGCGGACGTGACCTCGTCGAAGATCACCGAGGCGAAGAAGCGCTTCGAGGACGCCTCGGCCCGGCTGCGCGCCGCCGCCAAGTCCAAGCCGGACATCAAGGTGATGGCGGGCTCCGCCAGCCAGGACCTGTTCTACGTCTCCGGCACCAACCTCTCCGTCGACCTGGAGTACTTCAAGGCCCTCGGCGTGAACTTCATCGAGCCGCCGGAGAAGGCCAAGGCCGAGGGCGGCGGCTGGTTCGAGGCGCTGAGCTGGGAGAACGTCGACAAGTACGACGCGGACATCATCATGATGGACGACCGCTCCTCCGCCATCCAGCCCGCCGACATCACCGAGGGCACCTGGAAGAAGCTGCCCGCCGTGCAGGCCGGTCAGATCATCGCCCGCTCGGCGGAGCCGATCCTGTCCTACGACAAGTGCACCCCGCTGGTGGAGGGCCTCGCCGAGGCCCTGGAGAACGCCAAGAAGGTCAGCTGACCTTCCGCCACCGCCCGCCACCCCAGGAGCACTGGAGTCCCCGATGACCTCGGCCGAAGCCGTCCCGTTCCGTTTCTTCTCCCTCCAGGTCGTACGGACGAGGCGGCTCGGTCCGTCCCTGGTCCGGATCACCTTCGCCGGGCCCGAGTTGCGGGACTTCCGCTCCGACGGCCTCGACCAGTCCCTGTCGCTGTTCCTGCCGCACCCGGGGCAGGACGAGCCGATGGTGCCCATCGAGCTGGGCGAGGACTGGTGGCGGGGGTGGATGGAACTCCCGGAGGACGTACGGGCGGTGATGCGCTCGTACACGCTCCGGGAGCTGCGCCGCGACGCCGACGGCGCCACCACCGAGATCGACATCGACTTCGTGCTGCACGGCGTCGAGCCGGACGCGGCGGTCCCCGCGGGCCCCGCGTCCCGCTGGGCCGCCCAGGCGAGCGCGGGTGACCGGGTCCGGCTGATCGGCCCGAGCGCCGCCGACAACCGCTCGATCCGCTTCCGCCCGCCCGAGGACACCGACCTGGTCCTCATCTGGGCCGACGAGACGGCCGTGCCCGCCGCCTCGGCCATCCTGGAGTCCCTGCCGCCGGGCACCCGCGCCGTGGCCTGGCTGGAGGCACACCACGCCGAAGAGGCGCAGAAGCTGTCCGTGGCGGCGGACGCCGACCTCGTCTGGCTCGTCAGCGACGACGGGGCTCCCGCGGCCATCGACGCCGTCCGGGCCGCCCAACTCCCCGACGCCGAGCGCCCGTACGTCTGGATCGCGGGCGAGTCGGGCCGGATGAAGGAACTGCGCCGCCACTTCGTCAACGAGCGCGGCGTCGACCGCCGCCGGGTCACCTTCGTCGGCTACTGGCGCCAGGGGCTGACCGAGGAGCAGCTCCGCGAGCAGGGCGAGTAGCCCACAGGTCGAGCAGAGCCCTAGGGGGAGCAGAGCCCTAGGGCGAGCAGAGCGCTCAGCGCCAGCAGGCCAGACGTGTCAACTCTCCGTGTAGCGGCTGTTGTTCCAAGTGACGGCAGTCACGCATGAGGCTGCGTTTCCCCGATGTTAATTAGGTTAGGCTTCCCTAAGTCGAAACCCGGACTGTCCCCACCGGAGGACCCCCACATGCGCTCGCACCTGCTCAATGACACGACCGCGGAGCAGTACCGCCGCTCCGTGACCGAGGGAGTGGAGCGGGTGGCGGCCAAACTCGCCACCACCGACCGGCCGTTCACGGGAGTGACGGTCGACGACCTCGCCCCCCGCATCGAGCAGATCGACCTGGACCGCCCGCTGCACGACACCGCGGCGGCCCTGGACGAACTGGAGGAGGTCTACCTCCGGGACGCGGTCTACTTCCACCACCCCCGCTACCTCGCCCACCTCAACTGCCCGGTCGTCATCCCGGCCGTGCTCGGCGAGGCGATCCTCTCCGCCGTCAACTCCTCCCTGGACACCTGGGACCAGTCGGCGGGCGGCACCCTGATCGAGCGCAGGCTCATCGACTGGACCACCGAACGCATCGGCCTCGGCCCCGCCGCCGACGGCGTGTTCACCTCCGGCGGCACCCAGTCCAACCTCCAGGCGCTGCTGCTGGCCCGCGAGGAGGCCAAGACCAAGGACCTCGGCACACTCCGCGTCTTCGCGTCCGAGGCCAGCCACTTCAGCGTGAAGAAGTCCGCGAAACTGCTCGGCCTCGGCCCGGACGCCGTGGTCGTCATCCCCGTCGACCACGACCAGCGCATGCAGACCGTGGCGCTCGCCCACGAGCTGGAGCGCTGCGCGCGGGACGGCCTCGTCCCCATGGCCGTCGTCGCCACCGCGGGCACCACCGACTTCGGCTCCATCGACCCGCTGCCCGAGATCGCCGAGCTGTGCGGCCAGTCCGGGGCGTGGATGCACGTCGACGCGGCCTACGGCTGCGGACTGCTCACCTCGCGCACCCGCCGCGCCCTGCTGGACGGCATCGAGCGCGCCGACTCGGTCACCGTCGACTACCACAAGTCCTTCTTCCAGCCGGTCAGTTCGTCGGCCGTGCTGGTCCGGGACGCCGCCACGCTGCGGCACGCGACCTACCACGCGGAGTACCTCAACCCGCGCAGGATGGTGCAGGAACGTATCCCCAACCAGGTCGACAAGTCCCTGCAGACCACCCGCCGCTTCGACGCGCTCAAGCTGTGGATGACCCTGCGCGTGATGGGCGCCGACGGCATCGGCCAGCTCTTCGACGAGGTCTGCGACCTGGCCGCCGAGGGCTTCGACCTGCTCGCCGCCGACCCGCGCTACGACGTCGTGGTCGAGCCCACCCTGTCCACCCTGGTCTTCCGCTACATCCCGGCGGCCGTCACCGACCCCGCCGAGATCGACCGGGCCAACCTCCACGCCCGCAAGGCCCTGTTCGCCTCCGGCGCCGCCATCGTCGCGGGCACCAAGGTGAACGGCCGCCACTACCTGAAGTTCACCCTGCTCAACCCGGAGACGAAGGCGTCCGACATCGCCGCCGTCCTCGACCTGATCGCCGGCCACGCCGAGCAGTACCTGGGAGAGTCCCTTGACCGCGCTTGCTGACACCACGGACCGCACCTACGACTTCGTAGGCATCGGACTCGGCCCCTTCAACCTCGGTCTGGCCTGCCTGACCGAGCCCATCGACGAACTCGACGGCGTCTTCCTGGAGTCGAAGCCCGACTTCGAGTGGCACGCCGGGATGTTCCTGGACGGCGCCCACCTCCAGACCCCGTTCATGTCGGACCTGGTCACCCTCGCCGACCCGACCTCCCCCTACTCCTTCCTCAACTACCTGAAGGAGAAGGGCAGGCTCTACCCGTTCTACATCCGCGAGAACTTCTACCCGCTGCGCGTCGAGTACGACGACTACTGCCGCTGGGCCGCTGCCCAACTGAGCAGCATCCGCTTCGACACCACCGTCACGGAAGTGACGTACGAGAACGGCCTGTACGCCGTCACGACCGCCACCGGCGCCACCTACCGCGCCCGCCACCTGGTCCTCGGCACCGGCACGGTCCCCTACCTGCCCGAGGCCTGCCAGGACCTGGACGGCGACGGCCTGCTGCACACCGCGCAGTACACGCACCGCAAGGCGCAGCTCCAGGCGAAGAAGTCGATCACGATCGTGGGCAGCGGCCAGAGCGCCGCCGAGATCTACCACGAACTCCTCTCGGAGATCGACACCCACGGCTACCAGCTCAACTGGGTCACCCGCTCCCCCCGCTTCTTCCCCCTCGAGTACACCAAGCTGACGCTGGAGATGACGTCCCCGGACTACATCGACTACTTCCGCGCGCTGCCCGAGGAGACCCGCTACCGGCTGGAGAAGCAGCAGAAGGGCCTGTTCAAGGGCATCAACTCGGACCTCATCGACTCGATCTTCGACCTGCTCTACCAGAAGGACGTCGAGAGCGGCGACCGCCCGGTCCGCACCCGTCTGCTCACCAACTCCACCCTGCGCACCGCCCGCCACGAGGACGGCACGTACACCCTCGGCTTCCACCAGGACGAGCAGGGCAAGGACTTCGAGATCGAGACCGAGGGCCTGGTCATGGCGACCGGCTACCACTACGCCCCGCCCGCCTTCCTCGCCCCGATCCACGACCGCCTGCGCTTCGACTCCCACGGCCGCTTCGACGTCACCCGCGACTACGCCATCGACGTCACCGGCAGAGGTGTCTTCCTCCAGAACGCCGGGGTCCACACCCACAGCGTCACCTCACCCGACCTGGGCATGGGCCCGTACCGCAACAGCTGCATCATCCGTGAGCTGCTCGGCAGCGAGTACTACCCGGTCGAGAAGACGATCGCGTTCCAGGAGTTCTCCGTATGACCACCCGCACCACCGCAGGGATCGGCACCCTCACCCTGCGCCCCCTCGACCCCCTCAAGGACGCCGAGCTGCTGCACTCCTGGGTCACCCACCCCAAGGCGGCCTTCTGGATGATGCAGGACGCCAGGCTGGAGGACGTCGAGCGGGCGTACATGGAGATCGCCGCCGACGAGCACCACCACGCCCACCTCGGCCTGCACGACGGCGTGCCCGCGTTCCTGATGGAGCGGTACGACCCGGCCCACCGCGAGCTGGTCGGCCTGTACGAGCCGCTCCCCGGCGACGTCGGCATGCACTTCCTGGTCGCCCCCACCGACCGGCCCGTGCACGGCTTCACCCGTGCCGTGATCACCGCCGTGATGGCGCACCTCTTCGAGGACCCGGCGACCGAACGGGTCGTCGTCGAACCGGACGTGTCCAACAAGGCCGTGCACGCGCTGAACGAGGCCGTCGGGTTCGTCCCGGAGCGGGAGATCGAGAAGCCGGAGAAGAGGGCACTGCTCAGCTTCTGCACGCGCGAGCAGTTCGAGAAGGCGGTGGCCCACGCATGACGACCCTCACCGACGCCGTCAGCCACCTCTCCCCCGAGCACTGGGAGCAGGCCAACCGCCTCCTGATCCGCAAGGCGCTCGCGGAGTTCGCCCACGAGCGCCTGATCACCCCGGAACCCCAGGACGAGCACTACGTCGTGCACAGCGACGACGGCCTGACCCACTACCGCTTCACCGCCACCCGCCGCGCCCTCGACCACTGGCAGGTGGACGCCGACTCGATCACCCGCCACCGCGACGGGGACACCGAACTCCCGCTCTGCGCCCTGGACTTCCTCATCGAGCTGAGGACCGCCCTCGGCCTGAGCGACGCGATCCTCCCGGTGTACCTGGAGGAGATCTCCTCCACCCTCTCCGGCACCTGCTACAAGCTCGCCAAGCCGCAGGTGACCTCCGCCGACCTCGCGGGCGCCGGTTTCCAGGCCGTCGAGACCGGCATGACCGAGGGCCACCCCTGCTTCGTCGCCAACAACGGACGCCTCGGCTTCGGCGTCCACGAGTACCTGTCGTACGCCCCCGAGACCGCGAGCCCGGTCCGCCTGGTCTGGCTGGCCGCGCACCGCTCACGCGCCGCCTTCACCGCCGGGGTCGGCATCGACTACGAGGCCTTCTTCCGCCAGGAGCTGGGCGAGGCGACGGTCGACCGCTTCCACGCCACCCTGCGCGACCAGGGCCTGGACCCCGCCGACTACCTCCTGATCCCGGTCCACCCCTGGCAGTGGTGGAACAAGCTCACCGTCACCTTCGCCGCCGAGGTGGCCCGCCAGCACCTGGTCTGCCTGGGCGAGGGCGACGACGAGTACCTGGCCCAGCAGTCCATCCGTACCTTCTTCAACACCACCAGCCCCGAGAAGCACTACGTCAAGACGGCCCTGTCCGTCATCAACATGGGCTTCATGCGCGGACTGTCGGCCGCCTACATGGAGGCGACCCCCGCCATCAACGACTGGCTCGCCCAGCTCATCGAGAACGACCCGGTACTGAAGGGCACGGGCCTGACGATCATCCGGGAGCGGGCGGCCGTCGGCTACCGGCACCTGGAGTACGAGAAGGCCACCGACCGCTACTCGCCGTACCGCAAGATGCTCGCCGCGCTGTGGCGGGAGAGCCCGGTGGCGTCCCTCCAGGACGGCGAGTCCCTCGCCACCATGGCCTCGCTCCTCCACGTCGACCACGAGGGCAGGTCCTTCGCGGGCGCGCTGATCGACCGCTCGGGCCTGACGCCGGAGGAATGGCTGCGTGGCTACCTGCGGGCGTACTACACCCCCCTCCTCCACAGCTTCTACGCCTACGACCTCGTCTACATGCCGCACGGCGAGAACGTCATCCTCGCCCTGAAGGACGGCGCCGTGGAGCGGGCGATCTACAAGGACATCGCCGAGGAGATCGTCGTCATGGACCCGGACGCGGTACTCCCGCCCGAGGTGCGGCGCGTCCGCGCCGAGGTCCCCGACGACATGAAGCTGCTGTCGATCTTCACGGACGTCTTCGACTGCTTCTTCCGCTTCCTCGCGGCCAACCTCGCCACCGAGGGAATCCTGCCGGAGGACACCTTCTGGCGCACGGTCGCCGAGGTCACCCGCGCGTACCAGGCCTCGGTCCCCGAACTCTCCGACAAGTTCGCCCAGTACGACATGTTCGCCCCCGAGTTCGCGCTGTCCTGCCTCAACCGGCTCCAACTGCGCGACAACCAGCAGATGGTCGACCTGGCGGACCCGTCCGGCGCCCTCCAGCTGATCGGCACCCTGAAGAACCCGATCGCCGGGTTCTGAAGAACCCGATCGCCGGGTTCTGACGCACAGACGGACGGGTGCCCCGGAGTACGGTCCTCCGGGGCACCCGTCAGCGTCCGCCGACGCGGACGGAGAAGCGCGGACATCGTCAGCCCGAGGAGTCGGAGCCCCCACCGCCGCCGACGGCCCCACCCACTCGGCGCCCGAGCACCCGCGCCTCGTCCGTGAGGCGCAGAGTGACGGGTTCCTCCGCGTACCCCTCCCCGGTGAGCCGGTCGCTCAGCGCACGCAGGAGGTGTACGGCAGAACCGACCTGGACCTTGGCACTCATCGGCTGGGCGGGGCCCGACACCCGCCGGACCGAGCGCGCGTTGTGGGTCAGCGCCCGCAAGGTCTCGGTCATCTCGTCGCGCAGGGCCGCACGCAGTGCCGACCGGTCGAGCAGCGCCAGCAGCCGCTCGCAGGAACGTACCAGGTCATCGAGGAGCTGTACGTCCCGGTCGGGGGCCAACGCCACGTCCGCGCCGCCACTCCTCAGCGCGAACGCCCCGTGCCCGCCCACGATCACGTCCGATACGGGCCTGGGCAGCTCGGCATGGGGGTCCCCCGCACTGCTCCGGCAGTTCAGGGCGGGCCGGAAGCAGGGGTGGACGTGCAGTTCGTTCTCGTACGGCTGGGCCGGGAAAGCGGAGTCACTGGCGTAGGCGACGCCGTTGCCGCGCCGGACCCCCAGGAAACCGATGCTGTACAGCACGTCGACGGCCGTCTGCGCCGTCAGCAGCTCGGTGTAGTCGGAGTGCGCCTCGTGCAGCGCGTCCCGGATCTCGTCGAACCGCTGGGTGAACTCCGGTCGCGGCACCACGTAGCCACCGTTCTCGAACAGGGCGAACACGGCCCGCAGGAACGGGAAGCCGACGTTGTACTCCTTGGCCAGGTCCTCCAGCTTCCGGTGGGAGAACTCCTCGGTCGCCGCGATCACGTCCTCCTCACGCACCGTGGCGTGGTCCCGCTTCGCGGCGGCGTCCCGGCACAGCGTCAGGAAGAGGATGGCGTCCCGAGGACGGGGCAGCGACCGCCGGGAGAGATAGGTGGGCGTCGGCTCACCATGAACCGTCGCGGGGAAGATCCTCCCCCACAGGTCCTCCTCGGTGAGCGGCTCGCCGAGGGAGATACGGGCCCGGATCAGGGCGAGTTCGCGCAGCGCCTCGGGGGTCCAGGTGATGCGTATCTCCTCGCTGCGGAACTTGTCCCCGTCGGCGAAGTTGAGGCGGTCGTAGATGTCCGAACGCAGGAACAGGACACAGCGCACGGCGTTCAGACAGGAGCCGGTGACGTGCTTGGCGGCCAGGAGGAGGCCGGTGACCAGCGCATGGCTGTCCGGGTCCGCGTGCCACACGTCCTCCAGCTTGTCCACGAGGATCAGCAGCGGGGGATGCGTGTGCGCGCATCCCAGATCCGCGAGGGCCGTGCGTACCCCCCTCTCCAGTGCCTCGAGCTGGCGCAGGGCACGGGCCCCCTCGTTGCCCGCCTCCTCAGGTCCGCCCAGGGCCTCGACACTCGCCTCGACGCCGAGCATCTTCAGGGACAGGGTGGCCGACTGGAGCCGCCGGGAACCCCGCCTGAGCCGGTCGCTCAGCCGCCCCTCGTCGGACTCCCCGTTGGCGGCGAGGAAGTCCTTCAGGTCCCGCGTCGAGCCGGGCGCGCGGAGACCACCGTGGACCTGACGCGCATGGGCCGTGATGTAGCGGGCGGTCTGCACCGCGAAGACGTACCGCCAGATCAGCGACTTGGCCGCGTCCGGCGTCAGCCCCTGGAGATCGAAGCGGCGGATCTCGTCACCGGCGGCGGCGTCCGGTGTGATCGCAGCCGTCTGTCCGGCGTAGCCGCCCCCGGCGGCCAGGTGCGCGCAGATGGCGCTCTTGCCCGAGCCCTTCCGCCCGACGACCAGCGACTTGCGTCCGGTGCGGGCGGCTTCGTAGGCGTGCGTCGGCTGGAACCCCTCCCGGAGCAGGCCGCTGGTGAAGTCGCTCTCGGCGTCGTCCCTGCCGAAGAAGAGGCGGTGAACGGGACTGCTCACGTGTTCCACTACTCCCCCTGCGCAGTCGTGACAACCCGCGCCATGAGATTAGCCGTTCGAGCCGGACCGCGTGGACGGCTGCCGAATAATGGGAGCACTGTGCCGACGGACCTGGGGGGCCGAGTCATGGAGCAGAGGAAGTCGGACAGGTCGGTCACGGATGTGGACCACACGGCGCTCCAGCTGACTGACCTACGGTCCGACTCCGCGCACCTGCTCTCGGAGATGGCGGTCCTGCGGGCCGAGCTGCGGGAGGTCTCCGCCACGCTGGGCGGCGTCACCGCGACCCTGCGCGGCCTCGACGACCGCTTCGAGGCCTTCACCGGCCAGTACGCGAGGGACCAGGCCCGCAACGCCGCCGAAGCCGAGCTGACACAGCTCACCCTGCACTGGCACAGCCACTTCGAGCAGCGCCGGACCACCCGAGCCCTGGCCAGGGGCCTCGTCCATGAGCTGACCGCGGACGCCGTCGCGCGCGGCATAGTGGACCAGGACACCGTCGAGTCGTGCGTCTCGGAACGTCTGCTCATGGAGAAGTCCTACTGGTTGGCCCCGGCGTTGATGGCGCTGGCCACTCGTCACCGGCGGGAACCGGCCCGCTGGCAGCGCGCGAAGGGCCACGCCTACACACTGGACAAGAGCCGGGCACAGCTCTTC
Organism: Streptomyces sp. NPDC057877; assembly: GCF_042796855.1. NCBI lineage: Bacteria > Bacillati > Actinomycetota > Actinomycetes > Kitasatosporales > Streptomycetaceae > Streptomyces > Streptomyces sp. NPDC057877. The sequence continues at coordinate 256,112 of NZ_JBHVMS010000004.1, read as the reverse complement.
TTCTCCCTCACCTGCTCCCGCCTGGGAGAACTGGGGGACGCCGCCAAGTGGATGAACCGGTACCTCGATTCGCTGGACCCCTATGCCCTGGAGGACGACTTCCAGATCGTGCTGGACGCCGTCGCCTGCAACGAGTTGGGGCACGAAGCGCTGCTACACGCGCGACAGGCGATGAAGCGCTGGGCGGGACAGCTCGATCTGGCCCGGCCGTCCAGTGAGCGACGGCAGGTGGCGCGTGCCATGTGGGAACTGCGCCATTCCGACGCGGACCAGCGCTTCGGGGAGCTGGCGCAGCTGTGTCCCCAGGACTGGGACAAGCTGCGCAAGGGATGGCAGCTGGCCTCGGTCCCCGGTGCCACACTGCGTCTCCTGCGGGAGTCGTTCAGCACCGAGGAGCCGCTCGCACCGACGAAGGGGCGCCGCCACACCGACAGTGCCCTGGAATCACTCATCGACCGGCTCGACCCGGATGAGGCGGCGGTCAAGGACCGCATGGAGTACCTCCAGCTCGTCGTGCAGCACAAGGGCGACGCGCAGGCGGCTCGCGCGGCGCACGAGGCCCACACGCAGGCACGGCAGCCGATGGACCTGGGCTCGCTCCTGGTCAACGCGGTGTTCGAACCGGATGCCGTCACCTTGGGAAGGGAAGCGCGCTTGCTGGCGCTTCGCACCGTCTGGCCGGAGATCCTCTCCGCGTCGTTGCGTCACACCGACCGTTCGCAGTCCCTGCTTCCCCAGCAGCTCGACATCACCGTGCAGCGATGGCATAAGCAGGTCGCGGCCGAGCCGACCTCCTCGCTGAGCACCGAGCCGTTGGTGACGGACCTGGTGCGGACGGTGGAGCGGCGGACGGGGCAGCAGGTCGACTCCGTGCGCGTGAACGTCTGGCGTCTGACGGCCGCCGCGGTACTGACGGTGGTGAGCGTCGGTGTCGCCGTTCCCGCCGCACCGGGCCCCACCCGGGTGCTCTTGGGTTTGCTCTGTCTCCTCGGGCTGGCGTGGGCCGCCTTCGAATGGTGGCGTGTGCCCCACCGTCGGCAGCGGCTGCACCAGGAGGGTCATGACGCCGCGCTGTCGGGCGCCACCGCGTTGCGACGCGGTCTCGAACAGCGTGCACCGTTCTTCGCGGAATGGCGTGACAACCTGGAGGCACCCAGTCGGCTCGCCGCGTGGGGAGCGGAGATGTGGCGGGGTGAGCCCGCCGCGGTCGACCGGAAGCGGGACGCGGCCGGGGCCTCCTCATGAGACGACCGGAGAGCGGCTTCGTCGGCGAGGGCAACCGCTTCCGGCTCATCAAGCACCACGACCAGGGCGGCATGGGCGACGTCTGGGAGGCGCAGGACCGCAGTCTGAACCGGCGTGTCGCCCTGAAGTTCCTGGCCTTCGACCGACTGGCGGGAGCGTTTCCGCGCAGCGAACGCGTCGTCCAGATACAGAAGTGGTTCGCGCAGGAGAGCCAGACGATGGCCCGGGTGCAGAGCCCTTACGTGGCGACGATCCATGACCGGTGCATGGACGGCGACACACCGTTCCTGGTCATGGAGTTCGTGGAGGGTCTCCCCCTCGGAGAGCATCTGGGCCCTCCGCCCCTGTCCCGGGAGAGGACGATCCTGTGGTCCACGCAGATCGCCGAAGGGCTGGAGGCGGCGCACCGGGTGGGCGTCGTGCACCGGGACATCAAGCCCGGCAACATCCTGATCACCGACGATCTCGGTGACGTCCGCATCGTCGACTTCGGCCTGGCCCGCTTCGCCGACGCCACCGAGTCGCACCACAGCGCGGGCACTCCGCTGTACTCCTCGCCGGAGCGCTGCCGTCTGGAAGCGGGTACGGGCCAGAGCGACCTCTACTCGCTCGGGTGCGTCATGTACGAGATGGTCACCGGGTGGCCGCCGTTCGGGGACGCGTCTTCCGACCCGGCGGCTCTCGCACGCGCCCACCAGTTCCAGCAACCGGTGAGCCCGCGGGCCCAGAGGCCCGAAGTGCCCAGGCTGCTGGACGAGCTGATCATGAAGCTGCTCGCCAAGGAGCCCTCGGAGCGTCCCCCGAACGCCCGCGCGGTCATACACGCCCTGCGGCAGGTCGAGCGCGGCTCACATCACGCCGTGGACCCGCCGACGAGCGTTCCGGATGGTCGGGCGGCGGCCTCGACACGCCCCGACGCCGGTTACGCGGGACGCATCCGTGCCCTCGAGAAGCGGGTGCGACAGCTCCGCGTCCAGTTCGGCTCCCGGCACCCGGATGTGCTCAAGGCGCGCCTGGAACTCGCCGAGACGACCGGAGAGTCGGGGGACGCACGGGGTGCCGCGGCCTTCTACGACCAGATCGGCGACGACTGCCAACGCTGGTTCGGGCCCCACGACACCAGAACGCTCGACGCCTACGAGGGCGTCATACGGTGGGTCGAGGCCGGATGAGCGGGTGCCCCCGGGATCGCGGGGCACCCGTCAGGCGTTCCTCACTCCGTGGGCCAGGGCACCTGCGGCGCCCGGAAGTACTGCATCCCCAGTGCCTCCCAGCGCGGCCCCTGCTCGGCGAGCCGTGTCCGGTAGTCCTCCCAGTCGTGCGTCGCCGCCGGGGACCAGCCCAGCTCCGCGACGCCCGGCAGCCGGGGGAAGGCCATGTACTCGATGTGCGCGGACGTTTCGAGGGTCTCCGACCACAGCGGCGCCTCGACGCCCCGGACCGCCGACGCGGGCGCGCCGGGCAGATAGGCGCCCGGGTCCCAGTCGTAGGACCGCCGTACGTCGACGTAGCCCGCCCAGGACAGCCCGAGCGGTGTCTGGGCGTCGTACTTCATGTCGAGGTAGATCCGGTCGGCCGGGGACAGGACGAGTCCGGTGCCGTTGCGGGCCGCCGCGGCGACCTGCTCCTTCTCGGCCGCGCTGGTGCCGTCCAGGCCCCAGTACTGGGCGATCGCTCCGGGCGCGGGGGTGGCGCCGGTGAGCTGGTGCCAGCCGACGACCGTCTTGCCGTACTCGGCGACGACGGGCTGCACCCGCTCCATGAACGTGACGTAGTCCTCGTGGCTGGTGGAGTGCGCCTCGTCGCCGCCGATGTGGAGGTAGCGGCCGGGGGTGAGGGCGGCCAGCTCGCGGATCACGTCGTCCACGAAGTCGTAGGTGATCTCCTTGTCGACGCACAGGGAGCTGAAGCCGACCGCGGTGCCGGTGTAGAGCGGGGGCGCCACGCCGTCGCAGTTCAGCTCGGCGTAGGAGGCGAGGGCGGCGTTGGTGTGCCCCGGCATGTCTATCTCCGGGACGACCTCCAGGTAGCGGGAGGCGGCGTAGCGGACGATCTCCTTGTAGTCGTCCTTGGTGTAGTGGCCGCCGGGGCCGCCGCCGACCTGGGTGGAGCCGCCGTACGTCGCCAGGCGCGGCCAGGAGTCGATGGCGATGCGCCAGCCCTGGTCGTCGCTGAGGTGCAGATGCAGTTTGTTGATCTTGTAGAGGGCGAGCTGGTCGATGTACCGCTTGACCTGGTCCACGGTGAAGAAGTGCCGGGAGACGTCCAGCATCGCGCCGCGCCAGCCGTAGCGCGGGGTGTCCTCGACGGTGCCGCCCGGCACCAGCCACGGCCCGGGCTGTACGGTGTCCCGCTCCACGGCGGCGGGCAGGAGCTGCCGCAGCGTCTGGACGCCGTGGAACAGCCCGGCGGGCCTGGCCGCGGTGACCGTGACGCCGGTGCGACCGCTGTCGAGGCGGTAGCCCTCGGCGCCGTAGGGGCCCTTGGCCAGCCGCAGCCGGATGGTGTCCTTGCCGCCGTCCGTGGTGACGGGCAGCCGGTAGCCGGTCGACGGCCGCAGCACGTCCGCCAGATAGGCCCCGATCCCGCGCACCTCACGCGAGCCGTCCACCTGGATCCGGGTGCGGTCGGTGACGCGGTACGGCGATCCGCCCGCCTCCGTCGAGACGGGCGCCGGGATCACCCGGTCGAGGGGTGCGGGTCCCTCCGCGGGCGCGGCGGCGGTGGCGAAGACACCGGCCGAGGCGGCGAGCAGCAGCGAGACGAGAAGGCGAAGCGTTCTGTGGTGCGGTCTGGGCGATCTCACAAACGATCCCTTCATATACCTGACCTATACCTGACCCATTGCCTGGACCTGAACCGGAGCCGGGACTCCGAAAGGTCTGGACCACTCTCTCGCGAAACCGATGAAACAATCCCCCTCATGGCGGAAATCTTCCAGAAGGACGGCTCCTGGGCGTTCGACGGCGACGCCCTGCGGCTGACCCCCGGACGCGACAAGAGCGTCAGCCTGTTCCGCAAGACCCTGGGCGAACTCGTCGTCCCCCTGGGCGCGTTGGCGGGCATCTCCTTCGAACAGGGCCGGAAGACCGGACGGCTGCGGCTGCGGCTGCGCGACGGCGCCGACCCGCTGCTGCACGCCACCGGCGGGCGGCTGACCGAGCCCCACGACCCCTATCAGCTCACCGTCGAGTCCGACCGCTACGGCGTCGCCGAGTACTTCGTGGACGAGGTCCGCAACGCCCTGCTCCTCGACCAGGTCCCGGCCGACCCGGTCACCGAGTACCTGCTGCCGGGCCCCGCGGTGCCGCTGTCGGCGTCCGCCGGGGACGGCACGGCGAGCTTCGACGGCGACCAGGTGCGGCTGGAGTGGAACTGGAAGACCGAGGACGCCAAGTCCGCCCGGGGCCCGCGCACGCTCGCCGTCGCCGACATAGAGGCGGTGGAGTGGCACCCCGCGGCCGGCCTGGAGAACGGCTACCTCCGTTTCACCGTACGAAACTCCCCCACCACGGCCCCGCCCAAGTACGACCACAACGCCATCGACCTGTGGGGCTTCAAGAAGGATCCCCTGATGGCCCTGATCGCCGCCGCCGTCCAGGCCCGGCTCCCGCACCCGGCCGCACCCGCCGACGCACGGCAGCCGGAGCCCCAGGACACCCCCGCGCTGCCGCCCGCCACCGAGGACGACCACGACGCCCTGCTGCGGCGGCTGCGCGAGCTGGGTGAGCTGCACCGTACCGGCGTCCTGACGGAAGAGGAGTTCAGCCTGGCCAAGCGGGCGATTTTGAAGCGGATGTAGGTTCCCTGTGCGCTCCTGCCCGAATCCGGGCAGGTTTCTTGCGAATCCATCGCGCATACTCCAGGATCTACCGGGTGCACGACGAACTCGTAGATCATCTGACGCGCTCCACGCCCCTCAGCCGGGGCGAGGCGCTGCGCGTGATCCAGGACGTGCTCGCCTACTTCGACGAGACGACCGAGGACTACGTCCGTCGCCGCCACCGCGAACTCCAGGCCCAGGGCCTGGTCAACGCGGCGATCTTCGAACGGATCGAGGCGGACCTCAAGTACCGCGCCGTGGCACCGCCGGAACTCACCCTCCGGCAGTTGCGGCGCATCGTCTACGGCTAGGAATACACGTATATGTGCGGAATCGTCGGATACATCGGGAAGCGCGATGTCGCCCCCCTGCTCCTGGAGGGCCTGCAGCGACTGGAGTACCGCGGCTACGACTCGGCGGGCATCGTCGTCACCTCCCCCAAGGCCGCCGGGCTGAAGATGGTCAAGGCCAAGGGCCGGGTCCGCGACCTGGAGGCCAAGGTCCCGGCGCGCTTCAAGGGCACCACCGGCATCGCCCACACCCGCTGGGCCACCCACGGCGCCCCCTCCGACGTCAACGCCCACCCGCACCTGGACGCCGGGGGCAGGGTCGCCGTCGTCCACAACGGCATCATCGACAACGCCTCCGACCTGCGCCGCAAGCTGGAGGCGGACGGCGTCGAGTTCCTCTCCGAGACCGACACCGAGGTCCTCGTCCACCTGATCGCGCGTTCGCAGGCGACCAAGCTGGAGGACAAGGTCCGCGAGACGCTCCGCGTGATCGAGGGCACGTACGGCATCGCCGTGATGCACGCCGACTTCCCCGACCGGATCGTGGTCGCCCGCAACGGCTCCCCGGTCGTCCTCGGCATCGGCGAGAAGGAGATGTTCGTCGCCTCGGACATCGCCGCGCTGGTCACCCACACCCGGCAGATAGTGACCCTCGACGACGGTGAGATGGCCACCCTCAAGGCCGACGACTTCCGCACGTACACCACCGAGGGCACCCGCACCACCGCCGAGCCCACCACCGTGGAGTGGGAGGCCGCCTCCTACGACATGGGCGGCCACGACACGTACATGCACAAGGAGATCCACGAGCAGGCCGACGCCGTGGACCGCGTGCTGCGCGGCCGCATCGACGACCGCTTCTCCACCGTGCACCTCGGCGGCCTCAACCTGGACGCCCGCGAGGCGCGCCGGATCCGCCGGGTGAAGATCCTCGGCTGCGGCACCTCGTACCACGCGGGCATGATCGGCGCCCAGATGATCGAGGAGCTGGCCCGCATCCCCGCGGACGCCGAGCCCGCCTCCGAGTTCCGCTACCGCAACGCGGTGGTCGATCCCGACACGCTCTACATCGCCGTGTCGCAGTCCGGTGAGACGTACGACGTCCTCGCGGCCGTCCAGGAGCTGAAGCGCAAGGGCGCGCGGGTGCTGGGCATCGTGAACGTCGTCGGTTCCGCGATCGCCCGCGAGGCGGACGGCGGCATCTACGTGCACGCGGGTCCCGAGGTCTGCGTGGTCTCGACGAAGTGCTTCACCAACACCACGGTCGCCTTCGCCCTGCTCGCCCTGCACCTGGGCCGCACCCGTGACCTCTCGGTCCGCGACGGCAAGCGGATCATCGAGGGCCTGCGCAAGCTGCCCGCCCAGATCGCCGAGATCATAGAGCAGGAGCCGGAGATCGAGAAGCTGGCCCAGCAGTACGCCGACGCCCGCTCGATGCTGTTCATCGGCCGGGTGCGCGGCTACCCGGTCGCCCGCGAGGCCTCCCTGAAGCTCAAGGAGGTCTCGTACATCCACGCCGAGGCCTATCCGGCCTCCGAGCTGAAGCACGGCCCGCTGGCCCTGATCGAACCGGCCCTCCCCACGGTCGCGATCGTCCCCGACGACGACCTCCTGGAGAAGAACCGCGCCGCGATGGAGGAGATCAAGGCCCGCAGCGGCAAGATCCTCGCCGTGGCCCACCAGCCCCAGGAGAAGGCCGACCAGACCCTCCTCGTCCCCAAGAACGAGGACGAACTGGACCCCATCCTGATGGGCATCCCCCTCCAACTCCTCGCCTACCACACGGCCTTGGCCCTGGGCAGGGACATCGACAAGCCGAGGAACCTCGCGAAGTCGGTAACGGTCGAGTAAGCGCCCCCAAGGGGCGCGGGGAACTGCGCGACCAGCCACCACGCACCCGCACCGGCCGCACAGGCGAACGGGCCCCCACGCGCTGCCACCAAGGCACGGGGGGCCCGCTCCCATCGGCCGGGACTGAAACAACCGCCCAGCCAGCGCGGCTAACCGGTGGCCGTCACTCCCCGGCCGGCAGCGCGTCGCGGAAGCGCGGTGGGCCAGTGCGCCAGCACCGCCGTCGCCGCGTACCAGGCCACCAGGCCCGCCGCGACGGCGAACCATCCACCGGCCTGGGCGAGCCCGTCGCTCTCCCCGAAGCGGGCGATGGCCAGCAACAGCAGTGCCACGAAGAACAGCCCGTACGCCCCCTGCCCGAGCTGGTCGCCCCCCGCCAGGGTGAGCGACAGCACCACGAGGGCGAACAGCAGCAGGAACAGCCCGGCCGCGTTGGCGGTCGCCCCCGCGTCGGCGGAGACGGCCCAGGTGAACCAGAGCGCGCCGAGCGCGGAGAACGCCGTACCGTTCGCGGCGTCACGGTCGCGCAAGGCCAGCAGACCGGCGACGAACAGGGCGACGCCGCCCACGTACTGAGCGAGGGTCACGGTGTCGGCCACCGTCACACCGTCGATGACCTCGGTGTGCGCGAGGCCGAAGGCCAGCAGGGTGACGCCGAGGGCGAGTCGGCCGACGACGGTGGTGGTACTTCCCGCAGAGACTCCGTTGTCCACGGCGGGCTCCCTTCATGCATGTGCAGTCGTGCGGTGAGCGGTATATGCCCTTCACAAGCACACAAACACCTCTACGCGTGAGTAGGTTCACGCGTGGAGACGGACTCCGCACAGCTGCGGACAACGGGAGTTGGTCCTGCCCACGGGGCATCTCGCCCCGGCTGACGGGGAGTTACGGAATCACCACGACCGGCCGCTGCGCCCGCTTGGCGAGCCGCCCGGCCACCGAGCCGAAGATCCGGCCGACGATGCCGTGCGTGGAGCCGACGACGATCGCGTCCGCCTCGTACTCCCGCCCGACCTCCTCGAGTTCGTGGCAGATGTCACCGCCGCGCTCGACCAGGATCCAGGGCACTTCGGCGAGATAGTCCGCACAGGCCAGCTCCAGGCCGAGCACCTCGGTGCGGTGGTCCGGCACGTCCACGAAGACGGGCGGCTCACAGCCCGCCCACACCGTGGTGGGCAGCCGGTTGGCGACATGCACGATGATCAGGCCCGAGCCGGAGCGCTGGGCCATGCCGATCGCGTAGGCGAGGGCACGCTCACTGGAGGTCGAGCCGTCGAAGCCGACGACCACTCCGTGCTTGAAGGCGGGATCGCAGGACTGACGTGGCTCTTGTGCCGCCTGGGGATCGGCCGCCGTCGGTTCGGCGACCGGTCGCTTGCGGTCCGCGGGTTCGAAGAATTCGTGACCGGCCATGGCTGTCTCGGCGTTGTGATCCTTGTGTTGGGTGGGACGACAGTGTGCGGCGGAGCTGTGTCCGGGAATCATCTTCCCAACCCCATACCCCCAAGGGTACGGCGGCACGCCTCCTTAGCCCAGATCCCGCACACAGGCCGCGGCGGGTTCACCGGAGCATGCACGAGGGTGCGCCCGTAACGCAATGGTTGCTGCCCCGTACAGGCGGTTTGCACAGGATTCGCTTACGGCGGCACAGGGCGGGTCGAGTCATGCCATCACCGTCACCACGGGCACGGGCGCGGGTGCGCACAGTGACCGACTTCTCGAACAGGCGTTGAACCCCGTGACCGCCGCCCGAGGGAGCCCGCGATGCCTTCACCCCGCACCACGCCCGACACCACCTCCGGCGTCATCGGCTGGGCGGCCTTCGCCTGCGTCCTCGTCCCGGTGGTCCTGCTGGCCTACGGCACCTCCCTCGCCGGTGCCGCCGGTACGGCGCTCGGGCTGGCCGCCGTCACCGCCGTGTGCCGTGTGCTGCTGCGCCGCTCCGAGCGGTGCGCGGCCCGGCAGGGGGCGAACCGGGCCGTAACGGGACCGAAGCGGGCCACAAGGGGAACGAACCGGGCGGGAGCGGGGGCGCACCGGGGCGGTCGTCACGCAGGCGGAAACACACCGGTCGACTGACCGGTTTTCGCGCACGCGCCCGTACCTTTTCAGCCAACTTCCAGAACCCGTGCATCCCGCTCCCTGACCACCCCTCAACCCCTGTTTGACCTGCATGGAAAGGGTCCCGCGGGACGCGCGCACCCTACGCTGATTGGCCACTGCGACAAGGCGCACTTCCCTGCACGGCCCGCGAGTGCAACGCTTCGTGATCGAATGCTTCACGCCAAGTTGCCAAGTCGACAATGTGCCTAGGTCCGAACTGGCCACCTGGGCACGGCGGGACGCAGTAGATTCGATCTTGACTGTCTTACGGCGGGGGACTCGTGCAGGACCGAGGGGAAACGTGCAGGAGCGACACAACCGAGGAGCCGCGACCACCGAGGGGGGCTTAGCAGTATGAGCCACGACTCCACTGCCGCGCCGGAAGCCGCGACCCGGAAGCTGTCCGGGCGACGGCGCAAGGAGATCGTCGCGGTGCTGCTGTTCAGCGGCGGCCCCATCTTCGAGAGTTCCATACCGCTGTCGGTCTTCGGAATCGACCGCCAGGACGCCGGGGTGCCCCGCTACCGCCTGCTGGTGTGCGCCGGCGAGGACGGCCCACTGCGGACCACAGGGGGCCTGGAACTCACGGCACCACATGGGCTGGAGGCGATCTCCCGGGCAGGCACCGTCGTGGTGCCCGCCTGGCGGTCGATCACCTCGCCGCCGCCGGAGGAAGCACTCGACGCGCTGCGCCGGGCACACGAGGAAGGCGCCCGCATCGTCGGGCTGTGCACCGGCGCGTTCGTACTGGCCGCGGCGGGCCTGCTCGACGGCCGCCCGGCCACCACCCACTGGATGTACGCGCCGACGCTGGCCAAGCGCTATCCGTCGGTACACGTCGATCCCAGGGAACTCTTCGTCGACGACGGAGACGTCCTCACCTCCGCCGGTACGGCGGCGGGGATCGACCTCTGCCTCCACATCGTGCGCACGGACCACGGCAACGAGGCGGCGGGCGCGCTGGCCCGGCGTCTGGTGGTACCGCCGCGCCGGACAGGCGGGCAGGAGCGCTACCTCGATCGATCTTTACCAGAGGAGATCGGCGCCGACCCGCTCGCCGAGGTCGTCGCCTGGGCGCTGGAACACCTCCACGAGCAGTTCGACGTGGAGACACTGGCGGCGCGCGCGTACATGTCGCGCCGTACCTTCGACCGCCGCTTCCGCTCGCTGACGGGGTCCGCCCCGCTGCAGTGGCTGATCACCCAGCGGGTGCTCCAGGCCCAGCGGCTGCTGGAGACGTCCGACTACTCGGTGGACGAGGTCGCGGGCCGCTGCGGCTTCCGCTCGCCGGTGGCGCTGCGCGGTCACTTCCGCCGCCAGCTCGGCTCGTCCCCGGCGGCGTACCGCGCGGCCTACCGGGCCCGCCGTCCGCACGGTGACCGGCCCATGGACAGCGACAGCCCGGCGCCCCCGGCGCCGCAGGTCGCCCCGCCCCCGGGACCGTCCGCGCCGGTCGGCCCACCCCCGTCCACCCTCCACCCCGAGAGCCCACTGCCCCACCAGTCCCGCCGCCCGGCGACGGTCGGCTCGTCCTCACCGTCCCTGGCGGGCCTGCCCGGCCAGCGCGGCGGCGCCTGAGCAGCGGCCCACGGCGGGCCTCCGGGTTGCGGCCCGGGGGTCCGCCGTGCGGCGTCGACGGGGCCGCCGGGCACACCGGGGTGGGTTCGAACGCCGTGGCCGTAGGGTTAGACGCATGAACGATCGCATGGTGTGGATCGACTGCGAGATGACCGGCCTCTCGCTGTCCGACGACGCGCTCATCGAGGTGGCCGCCCTCGTCACCGACTCCGAGCTGAACGTGCTCGGCGAGGGCGTGGACATCGTCATCCGTCCGCCGGACGCCGCGCTGGAGACGATGCCGGAGGTGGTGCGGCAGATGCACACCGCGTCCGGCCTGCTCGCGGAGCTGGCCGACGGTACGACGCTGGCGGACGCCGAGGCGCAGGTCCTGGCCTATGTCCGCGAGCACGTCAAGGAGCCCGGCAAGGCCCCGCTGTGCGGCAACTCCGTCGGCACCGACCGCGGCTTCCTGCTGCGCGACATGCCCACGCTGGAGGACTACCTCCACTACCGCATCGTCGACGTCTCCTCGATCAAGGAGCTGGCCCGCCGCTGGTACCCCCGGGCGTACTTCAACAGCCCGGAGAAGAACGGCAACCACCGCGCCCTCGCCGACATCCGCGAGTCCATCGCGGAACTCCGCTACTACCGCGAGGCCGTCTTCGTCCCCCAGCCCGGCCCCGACTCGGAGACCGCGAAGGCGATCGCCGCGAAGCACGTCCTGCCCGCCCGGTAGGGAGCCCCGGGGCCCGTGCGGGGGCCTCGGAAAAAGGCGTGCGCGAGCACCCCTTCGGACCCTGTACACTTTTTCTCGGCCGGTCGGGAAGACCACGGTAGAACCGCCGGTCATGGTGGGTGTAGCTCAGCTGGTAGAGCACCTGGTTGTGGTCCAGGATGCCGCGGGTTCGAGTCCCGTCACTCACCCTTGTTGATCAGGGCCCGACCTGGGGGATCAGGTCGGGCCCTGGTGTTTGTCGTCAACAGTGTCGGGTCTCAGCGCAGGGTCTCGACCTCGCGGAGGACCAGGGCACGGGAATCGGCGCCGTGGACGGCCGTGCCGCGCAGGCGGTCGAACGTCTTGGCGTGGCTGGCGATCCGGACGGCCGGGTGACCCGCGCCGGGGCGGACACCGGGCCGTCCGAAATCGCCCGCCAGGGTCGCGCCCGCCCGGCGACTCGCCCGCGCGGTGAACGCCTGCCGCCGAGGGCGAAGCCCGTCGCCAGGTGGAGATCCTGCCGCCCCGGGCCAGGACGCCCTCCCCGCGACTACGACGACGTCCGCTCCACCAACTCCGTGGCCAGCACCATCTGCCGGGGCTCCAGCCCCCGCGACACCGCGGGCCGACGGTCCGCTATCTCGCCCAGCAGCAGGTCGATCATCGCGCGCCCCATGTTCTCTATGGGCTGCCGCACGCTGGTCAGCGGCGGATGCATATGGCGGGCGATCGCCGAGTCGTCGTAGCCGACGAGGGCCACGTCGCCGGGGACGCGGCGGCCGGACTCGCGCAGGACCTGGCGGGCGCCCGCCGCGGTGACGTCGGAGGCCGCGAAGACGGCGTCGAGGTCGGGGCGGCGGGCGAGGAGGGCGGACATCGCGCTGCGACCGCCCTCCTCGGTGAAGTCGCCCCTCTCGATGAGCTGTTCGTCCGCCTCGTGCCCGGCGTCGCGCAGGGCGTCGCGGTAGCCGTCGGTGCGTCGCTGGGCGCCGTAGACGTCGAGGCGGCCGGTGATGTGGGCGATGCGGCGGCGGCCCCGGGACAGCAGGTGCTCGACGGCCTGGCGGGCGCCGCCGTAGTTGTCGGAGTCGACGGAGGGGAGCGTCTCGGCGGCGGAGCGGGGGCCGCTTATCACGGCCGGGATCTCCAGTTGGGAGAGCAGGTCCGGAAGGGGGTCGTCCGCGTGGACCGAGACGAGCAGGACCCCGTCGACGCGGTGGGCGGCCAGGTACTGGGCCAGGCGCTGGCGCTCCCGGTCGCTGCCCGCGAAGATCAGCAGGAGCTGCATCTCGGTGTCGGCCAGCTCCGCGCCGACGCCCTTGAGCATGTCCGAGAAGTACGGTTCGGCGAAGAACCGGGTCTCCGGCTCGGGGACGACGAGGGCGATCGCGTCGGTGCGGTTGGCGGCGAGCGCACGGGCGGCCGTGTTCGGGACGTAACCAAGCTCCGCGACCGCCGCCTCGACGGCGGCCCGGGTGGCATCGCTCACGCGCGGGGAGCCGTTGATCACCCGGGAGACCGTGCCACGGCCGACGCCCGCCCGTGCCGCCACCTCTTCCAGGGTCGGTCGGCCGCCGCTCCGGCCCCGTGTTCCGTGGCTTGCCACTGGCTCCGCCCTCCCGTCGACACCACGCCTGGCCTGGAATGTAACAGTGTCGAGGCGTCAAGGTGCCGGACGGGCACCAGATGACCGACTCGGTCGTTCCAGTTAACAGGCCGATAACTGAACGCATCTCTCCGCGTCTGTTCCCTTGACACCCCCGCCCGAAGCTAAGACCCTTCAACACATCACCGATGGGAGCGCTCCCACGGTACCTGACACATACACAACCCGCACGTTCCCCGCCCGAGCCGCAGCGAGAAGAACAACGGGCCCAAGCAAGTAATTTGGCCGGGGGGTCGGCACGTCAGGGCAACAGGAGGACTGCAATGCGAGCACCTACCCGAATCCGCCGTAAGGCGGTGGTTCTCGCGACCATCGCGTCGCTGGGGGCTGGGCTGCTGGCCGGGTGTGCCGACGACGGCGAGGACAGCGATTCCAACTCGTCGGACGGTGGCAGCGGCAAGACCACCATCACGCTGGGACTCTTCGGCACGTTCGGCTTCAAGGAAGCCGGGCTCTACGACGAGTACATGAAGCTCAACCCCGACATCTCGATCAAAGAGAACGTGGTGGAGCGGAACGAGAACTACTACCCCGCGCTGGTCAACCACCTCACCACCAACAGCGGCCTGATGGACATCCAGGGCGTCGAGGTGGGCAACATCGCGGAGGTCGTCCAGACGCAGTCCGACAAGCTCCTCGACCTGTCGAAGTACGGCAAGGAGAGCGACTACCTCGACTGGAAGTGGCAGCAGGCCACCACCGCCGAGGGCCAGACCATCGGCCTGGGCACCGACGTCGGCCCGATGGCCATCTGCTACCGCACGGACCTGTTCAAGGAAGCCGGTCTGCCGACCGACCGCGAAGAGGTCGCCAAGCTGTGGGCGGGCGACTGGGAGAAGTTCGTCGACGTCGGCCGCGACTACCAGAAGAACGCCCCCAGCGGCACCACCTTCATGGACTCGCCCGGCGGTCTGATCAACGCCATCCTCAGCAGTGAGAAGGAGAAGTTCTACGACTCCTCCGGCGAGGTCATCTACAAGACCAACCCGGCCGTCAAGGCGGCCTTCGACCTCACCGCCGCGGCGGCCGAGGACGGGCTGATCGGCAACCAGACGCAGTTCCAGCCCGCCTGGGACACCACCATCGCCAACAGCAAGTTCGCGGCGATGTCCTGCCCGCCGTGGATGCTCGGCTACATCAAGGGCAAGTCGAAGCCGGAATCGGCTGGCAAGTGGGACGTCGCCCAGGCGCCGAAGTCCGGCAACTGGGGCGGTTCCTTCCTCTCCGTGCCGAAGTCGGGCAAGAACACCGAGGAGGCCGCCAAGCTGGCCGCCTGGCTGACCGCGCCCGAGCAGCAGGCCAAGCTGTTCGGCAAGCAGGGCAGCTTCCCGAGCACCCCGGCCGCGTACACCATGCCCCAGGTCGTCGACGGTAAGAACGACATGACCGGTGACGCCCCGATCGGCGAGATCTTCGCCGAGGCCGCCCAGAACAGCCCCGTGCAGGTGATCGGCCCGAAGGACCAGATCATCCAGCAGGGCCTGACCGACAACGGCGTCATCCTCGTCACCCAGGGCAAGTCGCCCAAGGACGCCTGGGACAACGCCGTGAAGACCATCGACAACAACCTGGACCAGTGACCGGCATGACCACCCGGCACGACACGGCCGCCGCGTCCCCCTCCAAGGGGGGCGCGGCCCCGCGCCCGAGCGAGGCCGCCCCCCTCACCGCCGAGGAGAAGCGGCATCGGGCCCGGCTGTCCCGGCGCTGGCAGCGGGACATGCGATGGAGCCCGTACGCCTTCGTCACCCCCTTCTTCCTGCTGTTCATCGCGTTCGGCCTGTTCCCGCTGATCTACACGGGCTGGGCCTCACTGCACCAGGTGGAGCTGACCGCGCCCACCGACATGGACTGGGTGGGCCTGCGCAACTACTCGCGGATCATCGACGACGACTTCTACTGGAACGCCGCGAAGAACACCCTCATCATCGGCGTCATCTCCACCGTTCCGCAGTTGCTGATGGCGATGGGCATCGCGCACATCCTCAACTACAAGCTGCGCGCCTCGACCTTCTACCGGGTCGTGATGCTCGCCCCGTACGCCACCTCGATCGCCGCCGCCTCGCTGGTCTTCGTGCTGCTGTTCGGCCGCGACTACGGCATGATCAACTGGGCGCTGGGCGCGGTCGGCATCGACAACATCGACTGGCAGAACGACTCGTGGGCCTCGAAGATCGCGGTGTCGACGATCATCATCTGGCGGTGGACCGGCTACAACGCGCTGATCTACCTGGCCGCGATGCAGGCGATCCCGCAGGACCTGTACGAGTCGGCGGCCCTGGACGGGGCCAGCCGCTGGCAGCAGTTCTTCCACGTCACACTGCCGTCGCTGCGGCCGACGATCCTGTTCACCGTGGTCGTGTCGACGATCGGCGCCTCGCAGGTGTTCGGCGAGCCACTGCTGTTCGACGCGAACAAGGGCGCCTCCGGCGGCTCCGAGCACCAGTTCCAGACGCTCGGCCTGTACCTGTACGAGCAGGGCTGGGTCAACCAGCACCTCGGCCGGGCCTCCGCCATCGCCTGGACGATGTTCCTGATCCTCATCGTGATCGGGATCGTCAACTACGTCATCTCGCGCCGGCTGCGCGCCAGTAGTTAGGAGAACCGGCCGTGACGACGACACTGAGCCCGAAGGACGCCAAACCGGAGGAGCACCGCAAGGTGCGCCGCCCGAAGTCGGCGCGTGCGGGCGGGACCATGCACGCCGGACCCGTCGCGTACATCATCCTCGCGCTGTTCACGATCGGTTCGCTGTTCCCGCTGGTGTGGACCGCGATCGCCGCCTCCCGGGACAACCAGCGCCTCGCGGAGAACCCCCCGCCGCTGTGGTTCGGCGGCAACCTGTTCGACAAGCTCGAGGTGGCCTGGGAGGACGCCAACCTGGGTGAGGCGTTCCTCAACACCACCATCGTCGCGGGGATCTCCGCGATCACCATCGTGGTGCTGTCGACGATCGCCGGGTTCGCCTTCGCCAAGCTGAAGTTCAAGGGCCGCAACGCGCTGATGCTGATCGTCATCGGCACGATGATGGTGCCGCCGCAGCTCAGCGTGATCCCGCTGTACATGATGGTCGCCAAGCTGGACTGGACCGACCAGCTCCAGGCGGTGATCTTCCCGTCGCTGGTGAGCGCGTTCGGCGTGTTCTTCATGCGGCAGTACCTCATCCAGGCGCTGCCGGACGAGATCATCGAGGCCGCCCGGGTGGACGGCGCGAGCAGCTGGCGCGTGGTGTGGCACGTGGTGTTCCCGGCCGCGCGGCCCGCGATGGCCGTGCTGGGCATGCTGATGTTCGTCCAGACCTGGAACGACTTCCTGTGGCCGTTCCTGGTGCTGACCCAGACCGGCAACCCGACCGTGCAGGTCGCGGTGGCGGGCCTGGGCCGCGGCTACACGCCCGACCAGTCCCTGATCATGGCGGGCGCACTGCTCGGCACGCTGCCGCTGCTGCTGGTCTTCGCGATCTTCGGCAAGCAGATCGTCGGCGGCATCATGCAGGGCGCGGTCAAGGGCTGACCCCAACGCCTGCCGCTACGCCCCCGTCGGCAGGGGGCCGGGTCACCGCCGCCTCGGCCCCTCTCCTTCCCCTTCTCCTCCGTCCTCTACCTGTGGGTCCCCGCCGGGACCCGCTATGGGAGCGCTTCCATGCCTGAGCCCGAAACGCCGGTGTCCTTCCCCCCCACCTTCCTGTGGGGCGCGGCGACCTCCGCCTACCAGATCGAGGGGGCGGTACGGGAAGGCGGCCGCACACCGTCGATCTGGGACACCTTCAGCCACACGCCGGGCAAGACGGCCGGTGGCGACCACGGTGACATCGCCGTCGACCACTACCACCGCTTCCGCGAGGACGTGGCGCTGATGGCGGAGCTGGGCCTGACCGCGTACCGCTTCTCCGTCTCCTGGTCCCGGGTGCAGCCCACCGGCCGTGGCCCCGCCGTCCAGGTCGGCCTGGACTTCTACCGCCGTCTGGTCGACGAACTGCTGGACAAGGGCATCAAGCCCGCCGTCACCCTCTACCACTGGGACCTGCCGCAGGAGCTGGAGGACGCGGGCGGCTGGCCCGAGCGGGACACGGCGTACCGGTTCGCCGAGTACGCGCAGATCGTCGGCGAGGCGCTCGGCGACCGCGTGGAGCAGTGGATCACCCTCAACGAGCCCTGGTGCAGCGCCTTCCTCGGCTACGGCTCCGGGGTGCACGCCCCCGGCCGCACCGAACCGGCGGCCACCCTGAAGGCCGCGCACCACCTGAACCTGGCCCACGGTCTCGGCGCCGTCGCCCTGCGGTCGGTGATGCCCGCCCGCAACTCGGTCGCCGTCTCCCTCAACTCCTCCGTGGTCCGGCCGCTCTCCCAGGACCCCGCGGACCTGGCCGCCGTACAGAAGATCGACGACCTGGCCAACGGCGTCTTCCACGGGCCGATGCTGCACGGCGCCTACCCGGCGACGCTGCTGGAGGCCACCTCGTCGGTCACCGACTGGTCCTTCGTCCAGGACGGCGACCTGGCCGCCATCAAGCAGCCGCTGGACGCACTGGGCCTGAACTACTACACCCCCTCGCTGGTCTCGCACGTCGACAACGCCCCCGCCGGTCCGCGCGCCGACGGCCACGGCTCCAGCGAGCACTCCCCCTGGCCCGCCGCGGAGGACGTGGCGTTCCACCAGACGCCGGGCGAGCGCACGGAGATGGGCTGGACGATCGACCCGAGCGGTCTGCACGACCTGATCATGCGCTACAGCCGCGAGGCCCCGGGTGTGCCGCTCTACGTCACCGAGAACGGCGCGGCCTACGACGACAAGATGGACGCCGACGGCAAGGTCCACGACCCCGAGCGCGTCGCCTATCTGCACGGCCACCTGGCCGCCGTACGCCGGGCGATCACGGACGGCGCCGACGTGCGCGGCTACTACCTGTGGTCCCTGATGGACAACTTCGAGTGGGCGTACGGCTACGGCAAGCGCTTCGGCGCGGTCTACGTCGACTACGCGACCCTCGCCCGCACGCCGAAGTCGAGCGCCCTCTGGTACGGCCAGGCGGCGCGCACGGGTGTGCTCCCCCCGGCGGCCGACGCGGCCGACGCCTGACCCAGGGGGGAGCACGGAGGGAGGGGCGCGGCACTGTGGGGGTGCCGCGCCCCGGTCATTCCCCGTGGCTCACTTGTAGGCGGCGAACGCCTTGCTGAAGGCGAAGTCGCCCTGGAGGATCGAGCTGCAGGTGGGGTCCGCGGAGTTCTTCGCGCCGCCGGGGCACTGCTTGTCGCGGGTCGAGGACCACATCGACAGCCAGCCCAGCCCCTTGGCCTCGGCGAACCTCACCAGCTGTGTGGCGTCCTCGACCTTGAATATCTCGGTCACGACGTCGTTGACGCCGATCATCGGGGTGACGGCGACCGTCTTCCAGGCGGCGCTGTCGCTCAGCCCGAGGACGCTCTTGATCTGCGCCTGGGTGGCGGTGGCGGCCTGCTCGGCGTACGTGCCCATGTCGCCGCTGTACGCCGGGCCGTAGTCCATCGCCATGATGTTGACCGCGTCGATCCCGACGCCGTTGCGCTTGGCGTCGGCGAGCAGGTCGACGCCGGGCTGGGTCAGGCCCTCCGGCATCACCGGCAGCGTGAAGGAGACGTCCAGGTCGGGGTGGGCCTTCTGGAGCTGCGCGATGGCCTGGGCGCGGCGGGTGTTGGCCGCGGCGTCGGGGAGCGCGCCGCCCTCCACGTCGAAGTCGACCTTGGTGAGGTCGTAGGCGTCCACGACCTTCTCGTACGCCGCCGCCAGCGCGCTCGCGGAGGAGCAGGCCGTGGCCAGTTCGGCACCGGCCGCGCCGCCGAAGGAGACCCGTACGTCGCCGCCCTTCGCCCGCAGGGCGCCGATCTGCCCGGCCACCGCGTCGCTGCCCAGGTCGGTCACGCCGCCCCACTTCGGGGTGCAGCCGCCGCCGTCGGTGATGAAGGCGAGGTTGTAGTGCTTCACGCCGGTGGCCTGGGCGGAGGCGAGGAGGTCGAAGGCGGGGTAGAGGGAGGTGTCGATGTAGGGGGCGAAGGCGGCGGTGGTGGGGGTGCCGGTGGGGGTGCCGGTGCTCGGGGTCTCCGAGGGGGTGGACGTGGGGGTGGACGTGGGGGTGGACGTGGGTGTCGGAGTGGCCGTGGGGGTCTGGGAGTCGGTCGGGCGGCCGGTGGGCTCGGGGGTGGCCGTGTCGTCCGTGGAGCACTTGGCGCCGTCGATGACGCAACCGGTGGGGTCCGCGGAGCCGTTGACCACGAAGCCGACGGTGACGGACTCGCCCGCGGCCAGCCCGTCGGTGTCCCACTTCGGCGGGCGTACGGTGACGCGCTGCCCGCTGACGCTCGACTCGCCGTTCCACAGTGAGCTGAGCTTCGCACCGGAGGGCAGGTCGAACTCCAGCGTCCAGTCGGCCTTCTTGGCGCCGCTGTTGTTGGTGACGACGTACTGGGCCGTGTAGCCGGTCGACCAGTCGCTGGTCTTGGTGTACGCGGCGCCGACACCGGCCGCCTGCGCGGTGCCGGAGAACAGAACGGCGCCACCGCCGATCACGGCCGCGGCGACGGCCCCGCCGATCGCCTTGTTCCTGCCGCTCAGTCCGCGCCGGTGCGTGCTCATCGCGTGCCTGCCTCTGGTCGTTCGAAGGTGGGGGTTCGGCAGCACGCTAGCGATCTCGAAACGGGCAAAGTGCCTGTTCCGGGCGGTGGTTGAGGGACTTAGGGCGCGCTTAAGGATGCGATCGGACCGGATTAATGACCGGCCTTCACGACCGGCTTCGCCGGGCGGCGTCGGCGGACCGCGCCCCGGTGCCCGCGCCGCAGCGGAGCGCGTTCGCGGTCGTCGAGCTGGATCCAGATCCGTACCTCCGTGCCACCGAGGACGGAGGAGCCGATGCGGACGTCACCGCCGGTGGACTCGGCGAGTCTGCGGACGATGTCCAGGCCGAGGCCGGTCGAGCCGTCCGCGCCGGAGCCACGGCCGCGGGACATCGCCGCGTCGGGGTCGGCTATGCCGGGGCCCGCGTCGGAGACCAGGACGATCACCGCGTCCTCGCCGTTGTGCACGTCGACCGCGAAGGCGGTGCCCTCCCGGGTGTGCCGGAAGACATTGCCGAGCAGCGCGTCCAGCGCGGCGGCCAGGTCGGCACGGGCGACGGGTATCCGCACCGGCCGCTCCACCCCGGCCACCCGCCACTTGCGGCCCTCGTCCTCCGCGAGCGCCGACCAGAACCCCATCCGCTCCCGGACCACCTCGGCCGCGTCGCACCCGGCGCCGGGCCCGGCCGCCGCGGTCTGCGGCTTGGCCTCGCGGGCGGTGCGGATGATGGTGTCGACCTCCCGCTCCAACTGGGCGACGGCGGCCCGGGTCTGGTCGGCGGCCGGTCCGTCGCCGAGCGAGGCGGCGTTCAGCCGGAGCACGGTCAGCGGGGTACGCAGCCGGTGGGAGAGGTCGGCGGCCAGCTCCCGCTCGTTGGCGAGGAGCTGGACGACCTGGTCGGCCATCGAGTTGAACGCGACCGCCGCCAGCCGCAGTTCCGTCGGCCCCTCCTCCGGCACCCGCGCCCCCAGCTTGCCCTCGCCCAGCTCCCGCGCACCCTTGACCAGGCGCTGCGCGGGCTGCACCATCCGCACGCCCAGCCGGTCGGCGACCGCCACCGAGCCGACGATCAGGGCCAGGCCGACCCCGGCGAGCACCGCCCAGGCCGTGCCGACGCCCTTGCCGACGGCGGCGTCCGGGACGTACACCTCCACGACGGCGATCTGGCCCGAGCTGAGGGCGACCGGCTGGAGCAGCGCGGAGCCGTCGGGCACGCGCGCGGTGGAGGCGCGGCCCATCTCCCGGGTGGCCTCGATGTCCTCGGCGGTGGCGCGCCGCCGCCCGATCTCGACGGCCTCCGCGTCCTCGGCGGCCGGGATGTGCACGGCCATGCCGTCGTCCGAGCCCGCGGAGGCGACCACGCGCTCCAACTGGTCCCGGTCGGTGGTGATGGAGAGCGCCGGGGCGATCGCCGCGGCCTCCCGCTCGGCGTTGGCGAAGGCCCGGTCGCGGGCCATCTCCTTGATGACCAGCCCGAGTGGTACGGCGAAGGCGACCACGACCATGGCGGTGACCGCGAGCGAGACCTTGACCAGTGCCCACCTCATCGCGTCGGCCCCGCTTCCCCGGCCGGTGGCTCCAGCTTCACGCCGACGCCGCGCAGGGTGTGCAGATAGCGCGGCCGGGCGGCCGTCTCGCCCAGCTTCCGGCGCAGCCAGGACAGATGGACGTCAATGGTCTGGTCGTCGCCGTACGACTGCTGCCACACCTCGGCGAGCAGTTCCCGGCGCGGTACGACGACGCCGGGGCGGCCCGCGAGGAAGGCGAGCAGGTCGAACTCGCGGCGGGTCAGATCGAGCCGTACGCCGTCCAGTTCGGCCTGGCGGCGCAGGGGGTCCACCGTCAGTCCGCCGACCCGCAGCACGGTGTCCGGCGCGGCGTCGGCGGTGGCGGCACGGGCGCGGCGCAGCACGGCGGCGATCCGGGCCGACAGGTGCTCGACGGAGAACGGTTTGGTCAGATAGTCGTCCGCGCCCGCGTTGAGCAGCCGGACGATCTCCGCCTCGTCGTCCCGGGCCGTGGCGATGATCACAGGGACGTCGGTGATGCCGCGCAGCATCTTCAGGGCCTCGGACCCGTCGAGATCGGGCAGTCCGAGGTCCAGGATGACCACGTCGAAGCGGAGATGGGCGACCTCGCGCAGCGCCTCCAGCGCCGTACCCACGCTGCGCACGGTGTGCGCGGCGTCGGTCAGATGCCTGATCAGCGCCGAGCGTACGAACTGGTCGTCCTCGACCACGAGCACACTTGCCATGCGCCGCACCGTACGCCATACGGGCACCACCGGTCCGAGCCTGTGGACAACCGCCTGTGGACAACTCCCGCACCACGCCCCGGGGCTGCGCCCACTGTGACGCGTGAGGCAGTATGGCCCGCGATGCTCAGAGGATTCGTCCACGTACTCGCCTGGTCGCTGGCCACCGGTGCCGCGGCGGCGCTGTCCTGGTGGGGCGTGCACACGGTCCTGGCGGGCACGGTGTACGACCCGCCCCGGGCCCTGCCCGTCACGGCCGCCGACACCCCCCGGGACTCACAGCCGCTGGCCACGTCGGCGAGCACCCAGCGCCCGGGCCCGTCGAAGACCCCGGCCGCCCCTTCCACCCGGCCGCCCGCGTCCGCCTCGCCGGAGACCGAGCCGACCCCGTCCACGAAGCCCCGGCCCTCCTCCCCCACGCCGGAGGCGAGCCCCACCCCGTCCGGCGAGGTCAAGAGCTACGACACCGAGGGCGGCCGGGCCGTCTTCGACCTGCGCGAAGACCACGCGACCCTGGTCTCGGCGACCCCGGGCGCGGGCTGGTCGATGCAGGTGTGGAAGACGGAGACCTGGATCCGGGTGGAGTTCACGTCCGGTGCCGACCGGGTGTCGGTGTTCTGCACCTGGCACGACGGTCCGCCGCGGGTGGAGATCGGGACGTACTGACCCGCGTGGGTGGGGTCAGTGGAAGACGGACGGCGGCGGTGCCGGTGAGGCGACCGCGGCGGCGTCCGTGACGGCCGGTGCGCCGCCGCTGAAGTCGGTGAGGGCCCTGCCGTGTTCGACCCGGGCCGGGTGCGGGTCGGAGGCGGCGCGGCGGGTCAGCTCGGCGACGGGCAGGGGCTGGTCGGCGGCCACCAGTACGGCGTTGCCGAAGCGTTTGCCGCGCAGCACCGCCGGGTCGGCGACCAGCGCCAGTTCCCCGAAGCGGGCGGCGGCCGTGGCGATCTGACCGCGCAGATGGGCGAGCGGCGGACCGTCGGCGACGTTGGCCGCGTAGACCCCGCTCGGGCGCAGCGCGCGGCGGACGTCGTCGAGGAACTCGGTGGAGGTGAGGTGCGCCGGGGTGCGGGCTCCGCTGAACACATCGGCGATGACGAGATCGGCCCAGCCGTCCGGCACCTTGGCCAGCCCCTCGCGGGCGTCCACCGACCGCACCCGGATCCGGGCGTTCGGGGCGAGCGGCAGCTCCCGGCGGACCAGTTGGACGAGGGCCGCGTCGCGCTCGACGACCTGCTGGGTGGAGCGGGGGCGGGTGGCGGCGACGTAGCGGGCCAGGGTGAGCGCGCCGCCGCCGAGGTGGACGGCGTGGACGGGTCTGCCGGGCGGGGCGGCGAGGTCGATCACGTGACCGAGGCGGCGCTGGTACTCGAAGTCCAGATACGCCGGGTCGTCCAGGTCCACGTGGGACTGGGGCGCCCCGTCGATGAGCAGCGTCCAGGCGCGCGCCCGGTCCCGGTCGGGGACCAGCTCGGCGAGCCCCCCGTCGACGGGCTCGACGACGGCGGCCACGGCCGCCTGCCCGCGCCGGGCGTTCCTGGACTTTCCCATCCGGCCATTGTCGCAGGGGCGGAGCCTGACGCTCAGGGGGTACGGTCCGGCACCCTCGGTCCTCCGGAGCCCTCAGCGGCAGTTGTCCGCCGCCTCGATCAGCCGCGCCGCCTCCCCCAGCGCCCGGCGCAGCACGGCCGGGTCGGTCGCGCGGTCGGC
Source organism: Streptomyces sp. NPDC057877 (assembly GCF_042796855.1). Lineage (NCBI taxonomy): Bacteria > Bacillati > Actinomycetota > Actinomycetes > Kitasatosporales > Streptomycetaceae > Streptomyces > Streptomyces sp. NPDC057877. The sequence continues at coordinate 232,307 of NZ_JBHVMS010000004.1, read as the reverse complement.
CTCGTCGGGGGGCAGCAGCCAGTCGGTGCCCTCGACGGGGGGTTCGGGTACGAGGCTCACGCCGCGGCCGTCGGTCTGGGTGCAGACGCTGCCCGGTACGTCCCAGGCGTCGGCCGTGCCGGGCGGGACCACGAAGCAGAGGGTGTCGCAGTCGTCGTCGTGCAGGACGGGCCCCATGGAGTCGCCGGCGCCGCGCCGCAGGATGTCGACCGCCTCCAGGCCCTGCCGCGCCGGTACGGTCACGAGGTCGCACCCGGTCGCCGATCCCCGCGCCGTCGTCGGGGTCGTTGTCTCCATCCCGGCCTCCACCACGAAACCCTCCTAGGGCGAGCAGGCCGGGAGTCGGGCGGCTCCCGGTCCGCAGGGTTCAACGCTTCGTCGCGTCAACGGCTACGGCGGAAGTCCGCCGCAAAGGATGGCACTTCATGGCAGATCGTGGATGAGATATCCGGTTTGTAGCCAAACACAGCGTGGCGGCACCGGTACAGCAGGTACGTTCTTGCTCGCCGGAGACCGGGGCTTCATGCCGACATCAGAGGCAACCCACCCCCACTCCGGCATGGTTCGACGGTTCGCACGAGAGGACCCGGCCATGACGTCGTCAACGATGACCTCTCAGCCCGACCGGCCCGCCCGGCCGAACCTCGTCTTCCGCGGCCTGCGCGGTGGGCGCTCCCCGGCCGAGTTCGCCGCCGCGGTCCGCCGGGCCGCCCGCGAGATCGGTGAGCGGGTGAGCTGTGACGCTCGTTACATCGGCCGGGTGGAGTCGGGCGAGATCCGTTGTCCCAACTACGCGTACGAACGGGTGTTCCTGCACATGTTCCCCGGCCGCACGCTCATTGACCTGGGCTTCGCGCCCCGCTCGTCCGTACGCGGGCGCGGCGCGCGCACCGCCCCGGAGGCGCTCCCCGTGCACACCACGAGCCCGCCGATCGTCACCAGTGAGACGCGTGGGACCTGTGATGCGTATGACAGGCAGGACCCGTACGGCCCGCAGGACAGGTACGACCCGCAGGGCCCGTACGACACGCACGACGACTACGAGGAGAGCGACGTGCTGCGTCGCGCATTCATGACCGGCGGAGGCGCCACGGTGGCCGCCGCCTCGCTGGGCCCGCTCGGGCTCACCTTCGACGCCGCCGCCGTGGAACGCCCCGTGCGGCGCGCCGGGGTGAGCGAGGCGAGCGCGCTCGAAGAGGCCGTACGCAGGATCCGGTTGCTCGACGACCGGCACGGAGCGGACGGTCTCTACCGGCGCGCGGCGGCACCGCTGCGCGCCGCGTACGCGCTTCTGGACGCCGGTACGACCCGGCAGACCACGGCCGACCGACTGCACTCCGGCGCCGGTGAACTGGCCATCTCGGTGGGCTGGCTGGCCCATGACTCCGGCCGCTTCGACGACGCCCGCTCCCACTACGCCGAGGCCCTCGCGACCGCCCGGATGACCGGCGACGCGGCTCTCGAGGCCCACGCCTTCTGCAACACGGCGTTCCTCGCGCGGGACACCGGGCGGCCCCGGGAGGCGGTGCGCGCGGCGCAGGCCGCCCAGCGCATCGCCCGTCCGCTGGGCTCGGCCCGGCTGATGTCGCTGCTCGCCCTGCGCGAGGCGGGCGGCTGGGCCGGGCTCGCCGACCGCACGGGCTGCGAACAGGCCCTGGCGCGCGCACAGGCCTTCTTCGAGCGAGGCCGCTCGGACGCCGACCCCGAGTGGATGAGCTTCTACGGAGAGGCCGAACTGGAGGGCCTGGAGGCACAGTGCTGGTCCACCCTGGGCGACTGGCCACGCGCCGCCCGGCACGCCGGACGGGCGGCCCGGCTCCAGGACCCGCACTTCACCCGCAACATCGCCCTCTACACCGCCGAACTGGCCGACGACCTGGCCAGGGGCGGCCACCCCGACGAGGCCGCCGCGGCGGGCCTGCGCGTCCTGGACCTCCTGGAGCAGGTCCAGTCCTCCCGCGTCCAGGCGATGCTGGCGGGAACGGCACGCGTCCTGCTGCCGCACCGGCGGGCGGCGGGGGTGTCGGAGTTCCTGGACAGACACGAGGCGCCGCGGAAGCGGACGGGGTGACCGGGGCGACGGGCGCCTACGCCACCAGGTGACCCACGTCGTTCCAGGTGTCGAGCGCGGGCTCCCCGTAGGCCCACCCCAGCACGGACAGGCTGGTCGGGTTGAGGCGGATGCGCGCCGCGAAGTCCAGAGGGAGCCCCAGCCACCGCGCCGCGATGGACCGCAGTATGTGCCCGTGGGCGAAGACCAGCGCGTCGCCCTCCAGCCCGCGCGCCCAGGAGACCACCTCGTCCGCGCGGGCGGTCACCTCCGCGAGGCTCTCCCCGCCGGGCACACCGTCGCGCCAGATCAGCCACCCGGGCCGAAGGGCCTGTATGTCGTCGGGCGTCAGCCCCTCGTAGGTCCCGTAGTCCCACTCCATGAGGACGTCCCAGGGCTCCGCCCGCTCACCGAACCCGGCCAGCTCGCACGTCTCGCGCGCGCGGGACAGCGGGCTCGTGCGCACCTCGGCCGCGGGCAGCCCGTCGTGCGGTGCCCGGTGCAGCCGCTCGCCCAGCAGCTTCGCGCCCCGTCGCCCCTCCTCCAGGAGCGGCACATCGGTCCGGCCGGTGTGCTTGCCGGACAGCGACCACTGGGTCTGCCCGTGCCGGGCCAGCAGGATGCGCGGTGCCATGAGTGACCTTTCCGGGGAAACCAGGTAAACGGGAGGCGGAACCCCTCCATCATCGCGCACGCTGTGCGGGGGCAACCCACAGGGCGATCTCTGCGTCTATCAGGGCCGAGGCACCCCCGCCGGGTCGTGCACATACACCGTAAAGTGGGCGGTCGGCCGTTGGGTGCCGCGCGATGAGAAGGGGGAGGGCGATCGGATGCCGCACGCCGAGACACCGGGCACCGAGGCGGCCGTTCGGCCCCGGCTGCGCTGGTGGACGGAGCTGCCACTGATCCTCCTGGTGTACGCCTGCTACTCCGCGGGCAGGCTCCTGGCCCGCGGCGACGTCTCCACCGCGGTGGACCACGGCCTGGCGATCCTGAAGATCGAGAAGGTGCTCCGCATCAACGCCGAGCACCCGCTCAACCGCCTCTTCACGCGCGAGACGTGGATCGGCGTACCGGCGGACTTCTGGTACGCCTCGCTGCACTACATCGTCACCCCGGCGATCCTGATCTGGATCTTCCGGTCCCGGGCCGTGCGGTACCGCGCGGCCCGCACCTGGCTGATGACGTCGACGTTCATCGGCCTGATCGGCTTCACCCTGCTGCCGACCTGCCCCCCGCGCCTGCTCGACGCGAGCCACGGCTTCGTGGACACGATGGCGCAGTACAGCACGTACGGCTGGTGGGCCGGTGAGGCCAGCGCGCCGCGCGGTCTTGGCGGCCTGACGAACCAGTACGCGGCGATGCCGAGCCTGCACGTGGGCTGGGCGCTGTGGTGCGGGGTGATGCTGTGGCGCTACAGCGGCACCCGGCTGGGCCGCGTCGCGGGCGTGGTCTACCCGCTGGTCACCACGATCGTGGTGATGGGCACCGCCAACCACTACTTCCTCGACGCCGTCGCGGGCGCCGCGGTGATGGGCGCCGGACTGGCGCTGACCCCGCTGGTGATGCGGACCGCACAGCGGGTGCGGGCCTGGCTGATGGCGCGGATCGCACCGGTCACGGCCGACTCCGACACCGCACCCGCCTCAATTGTCAGTGGCGGATGCCAGACTTCGGCGGGTGAACGAATTCCACGGCAGCGCGAGTCGCGGCTCGGAGCCGGAGCCGAGCAGGGTGCCGCCCCCGCGGAGGCGGGGGACGGCGCTCCGGCACCGGCTCGCTGAGCTGCGCGGTCCGGACGTACCGGCGAAGGCACTGGACGCACGCGCCCTGGCGGCGCTGGCCGCCAACCCGGGGTGCAGACGACGGGCCATCCTCGACGGCGCCGGGGTGGACAAGGCGAGGCTGGCGGGCGCGCTGGGCTCGCCGTCCGGTTTCGGACAGTCGCAGTTCGCCTTCATGCGGGGCAACGCCTTCGAGGCGAAGGTCAAGGCCGACGGCGGCGCGGAGCTGCTGCGGCTCGCGCGCGAGAGGCTCGACCCGGGCGCCGAGCCGCCCGCCGCCGCGAGCGTGCCCGAGCTGTCCGCGACCGGCCCCGAGGGCCGTACCGCCCGTACGGCGCTGGCGCTGCGCGAGGCCACCGAGGCGGGCGGCTGGACGCTGCTCGACCATCCGATGCTCGCGCTGGACGTCGCCGGTTCCCCGGCGTTCCTGGAGCCGGACGCGGTGGTGGTGCACCCGGACGGCCGGTGGACCGTCGTGGAGATCAAGTCGTTCCCGATGCTGGACGGCTCGGCGGACCCGGCGAAGGTGGGCGCCGCGGCCCGCCAGGCGGCGGTGTACGTGCTGGCCCTGGAACAGGTCGCCGCCCGCCTCGACCCGCCCCCGCGCGTGGGCCACCGGATCCTCCTGGTCTGCCCCAAGGACTTCTCCAACCTGCCCACGGCCTCCGCCGTCGACATCCGCAAGCAGCGCGCGGTGACCGCCCGCCAGCTCGACCGGCTGACCCGCATCGAGGACATCGCCGACGCCCTTCCCGAGGGCGTCTGCTTCTCCCCCGCACTGCCCGAGGCGGAGCTGACGGCGGCGGTGGAGGCGGTTCCGGCGACCTACGCCCCGGAGTGCCTGTCCGCCTGCGAACTGGCCTTCCACTGCCGCGACCGCTCGCGCACCGCGGGCGCGGTGACCACCCTGGGCCGCCCGGTCCGCGCCGAACTGGGCGGCCTGACGACGGTCGGGGACGTCCTGGCGGCGGCGCGCGGCGAGAGCGGCGACCCGCGGGACCCGGCGGTGGCGGCGCTGCGGCGAGCGGCGCGCCTGCGCGCGGAGGCCCTGAGCGGCGCCGCGGAGAGGGCCGCCGCATGTCACTGATCACCACCCTCGCCCGCCTCGAGGCCGTGGACACCGGCCGCGCCCAGCCCGCCGCCACGGTCCGCCACCGCCATCTGTCCGACCGCCCCCTGGTCCTCGTACCGCTCACCACCGCCGGTGAGGCCGGGGCCCCGCTCGGCGCGCTGGTCGGCACCGACCGGGACGCGCCCCGGCTGCTGGCGGTCCCGCAGCCGCGCGACCGCGACCTCAGGTTCGCGTTCCTGGCCGAACTGGCCGACGTCGTACTGCCGTACATCGACGCGTACGCCGACGTCGTGGAGGCCGCCGAGCGCACCGAGACCGACCCGGAGACCGGCAAGCGGGTCAAGGTCGAGGTGGACCTGTGCGCGGACGCCCCGCAGCTGATCGTGCCGAGCCGCGCGGGCATCGACCTGGTACGGCTGCTGGGCCGCTCCATGCGGTTCCGCCGCACCGCCGAGCAGGACCCCGAGACCCCGCACCCGGCGCCACCCCGGGTACCGCTCCTCGGCCGCTGGCTGACCCACTACGGCGAGCGGGCCCGGGTCCCCGGCTCCTCGCTCCTCCTCGCCCTCACGGACGTACTGTCCGGGCACTGGGCGACCGGCCAGTCCAGCCTGGAGGACCAGCACCTGGGCGCCCTGCTGGCGTGGATCGACCCGCCGCGGGACCTGACGGGCGCCGAGGCCGCCCTGCGCGCCGAGTTGGACCGGGACGCCGACGGCCAGCTGGTCTGCCCGCCCGCGGGCCCGGCCACCGACCCGGCGTTCGACAACAAGCTCCTCGCCCCCGCCATCGAGCGCTACGACCGCGCGCGGACCGCCCTCGCCGCCGCCGAGGACGGCCTGGAGGCCGACGACCGGCTGGGCGCGGTCACCGCGGCCGAGGAGGCGGTCCGCGCCCTGGTGGCCAAGGTCACGCGCCCCACCTGGGACGCGGTCTGGCACGGCCTGGACCTGCTGCGGGACCTGCCGGAGGGGTCACGCGTGGCGGACCGCTGGACCCGCGACCGCTGGTCCTTCACCGGCCACCGCGACCGCGTACTGTCCGGCGAGCCCCCGCAGCCGCGCCGCGACGACGCGGTGACCGCGGCGAACAAACTCGCCACGCGCGAGCGCGAACAGGCCCGCCTGGAGGCGCAGGAGGCCCTGGACGACCCGCTGGTGATGGCCGGACGGCGGCTGTCCGGGGAGGCGTTCGCGGGCGAGGTCACGGACGTGGTCATGGCGTACAGCGAGGGCAAGCGCCCCAGCCCGCGCCCGCTGGTCACCGTCCGCACGGACGACCGCCCGCAGCTCGGCGAGCGGGTGAAGGTGTACCGCTCACTGGGCGGCAAGCCGCAGTCGGCGGAGTTCGTCGCCCAGGAGGCGGAAGGGCTTCTCGTCCTCCGCGTGCTGGACAAGATGGGCCGGGGCAAGGAACCGGAGCCGGGTTCGGTGCCGGAGAAGGGTGACCTGGTCTGCTTCACCCTCTTCGAACACGACCAGCGCGGCGGCCCGAAGCTGCCCGACCCGGAGGACACCCCCTGGACCCACGGCGGACCCCCGGGCGAGACGCCCCCGGAGCCCGCCGACCCGCTGACGGAGGACGACGTACTGTGACGACGACGGCATTCGACCCGGGCGCCGAAGCCGCCAGCGCGACGGCCGCGATCCTCCACGACACCCTGCACGGCCCCGACCGCGGCGTGGTCGTCGACTCCCCGCCGGGCGCGGGCAAGTCCACCCTGGTGGTACGCGCGGCACTCGAACTGGCCGACGCCGGGCGCCCGTTGATGATCGTGGCGCAGACGAACGCCCAGGTGGACGACCTGGTCACCCGTCTCGCGGAGAAAAGCCCGGAGCTGCCGGTGGGCCGACTGCACAGCAGCGACGCCGATCCCTACGACAAGGCGCTCGACGACCTCCCGAACGTCCGCAAGTCGTCGAAGGCGGCCGACCTCGGCGGCCTCCCGGTGGTGATCTCCACGGCCGCCAAGTGGGCGCACGTGAAGGCCGACGAGCCGTGGCGGCACGCGATCGTCGACGAGGCGTACCAGATGCGCTCCGATGCCCTGCTGGCAGTGGCCGGGCTGTTCGAACAGGCCCTGTTCGTGGGCGACCCCGGCCAGCTGGACCCGTTCTCCATCGTGGGCAGCGAGCAGTGGGCGGGCCTGACGTACGACCCCTCGGCGTCGGCGGTGACCACCCTCCTGGCCCACAACCCGGGACTGCGCCAGCACCGCCTCCCGGTCTCCTGGCGCCTCCCGGCGTCGGCGGCGCGTCTGGTCTCGGACGCCTTCTACCCGTACACGCCCTTCCGCAGCGGCACCGACCACGGCGACCGCGCCCTGGCCTTCACCGCCCCCTCCGACGGCTCCGCCACCGACCAGGTGCTCGACGAGGCCGCCGCCTCGGGCTGGGGACTGCTGGAGCTGCCCGCGCGCCACACCCCGCGCACCGATCCGGAGGCGGTGCACGCGGTGGCGACGGTGGTACGACGCCTGCTGGACCGGGCGGGCGCCACGACCTCGGAACGCGGTCCCGCCCCGACGCCCCTGACCGCCGACCGCATCGCCGTGGGCACGGCCCACCGCGACCAGGCGGCGGCCGTCCGCGCGGCCCTCGCCGCCCTCGGCGTCACGGACGTCACCGTCGACACGGCCAACCGCCTCCAGGGCAGGGAGTTCGACGTCACGGTCGTCCTCCACCCCCTCTCCGGCCGCCCCGACGCCACCGCCTTCCACCTGGAGACGGGCCGCCTGTGCGTCCTCGCCTCCCGGCACCGCCACGCCTGCGTTGTGGTCTGCCGCGCGGGCGTCTCCGACCTCCTCGACGACTACCCGTCGACGGAACCGGTCCAGCTCGGCACGCTCGTGAAGTTCCCGGACGGCTGGGAGGCGAACCACGCGGTGCTGGCGCATCTGAGGGAGCATCGGGTGACCTGGCGCCCCTGAGCCCGGGGGGGAACGGAAGAACCCCGGTCCGCAGTAGCGGACCGGGGTTCCTGGTCGAGCGCCGGGCAGGCCTTGCACCTGCATCTCCCCACAGGAAGTGGGGCGTCTTTCCTTGGACCACCAACGCACCGCCGCCCTTGGGGGCTTGCGCCCCGTCGACCGGCGTGTGATCACCGTACCGCAGTCGGGACCGAGGCGCACATCGAGCCGTGGCGGGCGGGCGGTGCGGGGTTCCCTTCCTCCCCGCACCGGAACGCTCGGATTCGGCCTGAATCGCACGCGTAACCCCCGGTATGCGGCCATTACGCCCCTCCCCCGGCGTGCACACCACCGCCCAGGGCACTCACGCCGGATGTCGAAGACCCTTCGACGACGGTCCTCCACGCCAGGAGAGAGAGGGAGTTCATGTCGAACAGGAAGCCGAACGGGAGGATGAGGACGACCGCGATCGCCACGGCACTCGTGACGAGCAGCGTCGTACTGGCGGGCTGCGGGGACGACAGCGAGCCGGAGTCCGGGCAGCCCGCCGCCTCGGCGAGCGCGAGCGGCGGCGGCGAGGGCACCCAGGAGCGGGGCACGGCCGCCGTCCGCACCGCCTACGAGAAGACGGCCGAGGCCGAGACCGCGAAGCTGACGATCCGGGCGACCGTCAACGCGGGCGGCGAGACGGTCACGACCAACGGCCGCGGCGCCCTCGACCTGGCGGACGGCGACAGCACCATGACCGTCAGCGCCCCGGGCCAGAGCGTCGAGCAGCGGGTGGTCGACCGGACCCTCTACCAGCGGGAGCCCGGCCAGAAGGCGTCCGACAAGCCGTGGGTCAAGATCGACCTGGACAAGGTGGCCGAGCAGCAGGGCGCCAACCCGCAGGAGATCGGTGACCCGGCCCGGTCCGCCGCCTACGCCAAGGCGATCACCGACAAGGACGTCTCCAAGGTCGGCACCGAGCGGATCGACGGCGTCAACACCACCACGTACAAGGTCGCGGTCGACGTCGCCGAGCTGCCCGGCGGCAGCGAGCTGCGCGAACAGGTCGGCCCGACGCTGCCGATGCGGGTCTGGCTCGACGACGACGGCCGCATCCGCCGCCAGCAGCTCGCCATGACCCTCCAGGCTCCGGCCTCCGCCCAGCCGGACAGTGCCTCACCGCAGCGGATGAAGGTCGACACGGTGCTGGAGTTCACCGACTTCGGCACGGAGGTCGACGTGACGGCACCGCCCGCCGGGAAGGTGACCGACGTCACCGACCAGGTGCTGAAGGATGGTCAGCGGCAGAGCTGACCGTCCGCCCGCGGCGCGCCCCACGGCCCTTCGTCACGCCGTGCGGCGCGCCGCCCGTGCCGCGTCGCCCAGCTCGCACCACACGTACTTGCCCCGGTTGCCGTCCCTGGCGAGCGGCTGCCAGCCCCACACGTCGGCGCAGGCCCGGACCAGGGCGAGACCCCGGCCCTCCTCCCGCTCGGCCGCCTGCTGGAACGGCCGCGGCGGCTCCGGCGGAGACGGGTCCGCGTCCCACGCGCCGAGCCGCAGCACGCCGCTCCCCGACCAGCGCACCCGCAGCGCGGCGGGACCCTTGGTGTGCCGCACGGCGTTGGTCACCAGCTCCGTCGCCAGCAGTTCCGCGATGTCGACCAGGCGGACCAGGCCGTGCAGGGTGAGGACCAGCCGGAGGGTACGGCGGCAGACGGTGACCGCGCGGGGGTCGTTCGGGATGGAGAGGGAGTACTCCCACGGTTCGTTTTCGGGCATGCGGACTCCTCGTGGAGGGGGGTGGTGGAGTGGAGCGGAGTTTCGCAGAGTGTGCGCCGCGTCACTGACAGTAGGACCTAAATTTAGGTCCCTGCAAGTCGTTGCCGTAATCTTGCCCCCGAACGAGTTGCGCCTACGCGGCAGTTGAGGACGAGGGGAAGTCAATGGGGCGTCGCCTGCAGCCCACCGCACGTCACATGCGTTTGGGGCTTGAGCTGCGGAAACTGCGTGAGGCCGCAGGGCTCAAGGCGACCGAGGCGGCGAGCCTGCTCGGGGTGAACTCGGTCCAGATGAGCCAGATCGAGTCGGGCATCGCAGGAGTGAGCGAGGAGCGCCTGCGGCGGCTCGCCGCACACTACGCCTGCACGGACGAGCAGTTGATCGCCTCTCTCGTGGCGATGATCCCCAACCGGACGCGGGGCTGGTGGGAGGAGTACCGGGGCTCGTTGCCCAACCCCTACTTGGACCTTGCGGAGTTGGAGCACCATGCCCACTTCCGTTGGGACGTGGACTTCCTGCACGTTCCCGGACTTCTCCAGACCAGCGACTACGCCCGCGCCCTCTTCTCGTACATGAACCCCGAGTTCCCGGCGAGTGATGTGGAACTTCGGGTGGCGCATCGCATGAGCCGCAGAGTCATCATCGAGCGCGCGGATCCGATCCCGTACGACACGGTGATCCACGAAGCCGCGCTGCGCATCAGGGTCGGTGACCGCGCCCAGACCAGGGCTCAGTTGATCCGCGTTCTGGAGATCTCGGCCGCCGACCATGTCACCGTACGCGTCATCCCCTTCGACATGGACCGCTTCGCCGGGGCGGGCGGCGCCATGGTGTACGCGGGCGGCCCTCTCCCCAAGCTGGACACCGTCGTGCGCGACGGGCCCCATGGAACCGTGTTCATCGATGCCGAGGCCCAGCTCTGCCGGTTTCGAACACTCTTCCGTAGGTTGGAAAAGGTGTCACTCGATCCAGAGCGTTCCCGTGACTTCATCCACATGCTGGCGAAGGAGCTGTGAGGTCCTCGATGACGAACCTTGACACCTGGCAGAAGTCGTCCTACTCCGGCGGGGGCGAGGGCAACGCCTGCGTGGAGATCGCCCACCGCGGCCCCCACATAGCCCTCCGCGACTCCAAGCACCCGAGCCACCGCCACCTCACCCTCAGTACCTCATCCTTCACCGCCTTCATCCGTTCCCTGCGAACCCCCCACCAGGAATAACCCACCCCCACCTCCTGTTGGCACCCCCGCGACCGTCACCGCGACCAGGAGGCACCCCACCGTGACCACAGACGACCCAGCAGCAGAGATCCGGGGCACAGCGCAGGGCACCGCCCCCGTTCCCCTCTCCGTCCTGGACCTGGTCACCGTCGGGGCCGGGCGTACCGCCTCCGACGCGCTGCGTACCAGCGTCGCGCTGGCGCGCCTCGCGGAGAACCGGGGGTTCCACCGGTACTGGGTCGCCGAGCACCACTCCATGCCCGGCGTCGCCTCGTCCTCGCCCGCCGTGATCCTCGCGCACCTCGCCGCCCACACCGACCGGATCCGGCTCGGTTCGGGCGGCGTCATGCTGCCGAACCACGCGCCGCTGGTCATCGCGGAGCAGTTCGGGACGCTGGAGGCCATGGCGCCGGGGCGGATCGACCTCGGGCTCGGGCGGGCACCCGGTACCGACGGGGCCACCGCCGCCGCGCTGCGCCGCACCGACCGGCTGAACGAGGGAGCCGACGACTTCCCGGAGCAGCTCGCCGAGCTGACGCGGTTCCTCGACGACGACTTCCCCGACGGGCATCCCTACCGGCGTATTCACGCCGTACCCGGCCCCGTCCAGGCCACCTCCCCCGGCGGTGTGCAGTCACCGCACCGGCCGCCCGTGTGGCTGCTCGGGTCGTCCGGGTTCAGCGCGCGGCTCGCGGGGCTGCTCGGGCTGCCGTTCGCCTTCGCGCACCACTTCTCCGCGCAGAACACGATCCCGGCGCTCGACCTGTACCGGGAGACGTTCCGGCCGTCCGCCGTGCTCGACGAGCCGTACGCCCTCATCGGGGTCTCCGCGCTCGCGGCCGACGACGAGAAGGAAGCCCGGCGGCAGGTGCTCGCCGCCGCGCTGAGCATGGTGCGGCTGCGCACCGGGCGGCCGGGGCTGGTGCCGACGCCGGAGGAGGCGGAGGCGTACGACTTCAGCCCCATGGAGCGGGAGTTCGTCGGCTCCTGGAACGCCAACGTCGTCCACGGGACGGCTGACGAGGTCCGCGACGGGCTCGACGGGCTGCAGAAGCGCACCGGCGCCGACGAGCTGATGATCACCGCCAACGCGCACAGCGGTGACGTACGCGTGCGCTCCTACGAACTCATCGCCGACGCCTACGGGCTGCCCACCGCGGGCTGACCCACCGGCGAGCGCGACAGCAGCTCGGAGATGCGGTCCGGCGGCACCGGGCGGGAGTACAGCCAGCCCTGTCCGGTGTCGCAGCCGATCCGGCGCAGCCGGGTCGCCTGGGAGGACGTCTCCACGCACTCCGCGGTCACCGTCAGGCCCAGTCGGTGGGCCAGCTGGATCATCGCCTCGACGATGACCTCGTCCGCGCCGCTGCCACCGCTGTCCGGTTCGTCACCCTCGTACTGGAAGCCCCTGACGAAGGAACCGTCCAGTTTCAGGACCTTCACCGGCAGGCGGCTCAGGTACGCCAGGTTCGAGTAGCCCGTGCCGAAGTCGTCGATGGCGATGCGTACGCCCATGTCGCTGAGGGCCTGCAGGGCCTGCAGGGGGCGGCCCGCCGAGCCCATGACCGCGGATTCCGTCAGCTCCAGCTGGAGGAGTTCCGGGGCCAGGCCGGTCTCGGCGAGGATGTCCGCCACGTCCGCCACCAGGTCCGAGTCCCAGACCTGACGGACCGCCACGTTGACGCTGACGAAGACGGGCGGCTCGTCGGGGTTCTCCAGTTGCCAGCGGCGGGCCTGGTGGCAGGCGGTGGCCAGGACCCAGCGGCCGAGCGGGACGATCGCGCCGTCTTCCTCGGCCAGTCCGATGAACCGATTCGGCGTCAGTATGCCGAACTGCGGGTGGTCCCAGCGGACCAGCGCCTCCACGCCGCTCAGACGGCCGTCGGCCATGCCGACCAGGGGCTGGTACTCCAGCACGAACTCGCCGCGGTCGATCGCCGGGCGCAGGGTCGAGGCGAGGGCCTGCCTCGTCATGCGGTGGGCGTTGCGTTCGGGGTCGAACAGGGTCCAGCGGGCCTTGCCGTCCGCCTTCGCCCAGTACAGGGTCGTGTCCGCGGCCTGCATCAGGCCCGTCGCCGTGGTGCCCGCGGCCCGGCGTTCCACCACGCCGATCGACGCCGAGACGGACAGTCGCTGGCCCGCCAGGTCGAAGGGCTGCTGGAGGGCCGTGAGCACCGACTCGGCCAGGTCCGCGAGCTGTTCCGTGCCCGTCGAGTCCTCCACCAGCAGCGCGAACTCGTCGCCGCCGAGCCGTGCCACCAGCGGCGCGCTGGCGCGGGCGTAACCGGCCTCGTCGGCGCAGCGGGTGAGGCGTTCGGCCACGGCGGCCAGCAGGCGGTCGCCGACGCGGTGGCCGAGGGTGTCGTTGACCGCCTTGAAGCCGTCGAGGTCGAGGTAGCACAGGCCGATGCGGCCGGTGCCGCCGTGCTCGTAGGCGCCCGCCTCCACCGCCGCCGACAGGCGTTCGAAGAACAGGGTGCGGTTGGGCAGCCTGGTGACCGGGTCGTGCATCTGCAAGTGGCGCAGTCTCGCCTGGAGTTCGCGGCGGGCGCTGATGTCGGCGACGGAGAGCAGGACGCCCTCCTCGCCCCGCGGCAGCGGGGAGACCGTCACCTGCACCCACACCGAGTGGCCGTCCGGGTGCTTGATCCGGCGGGAGCAGCGCAGTCTGGCCTGACGGCCGCGCAGCACCTCGCGGTACGCGTGCCAGGTGCGGGTGTCGGCGGCCAGGTCGACCAGGTCGGCGGCGACCCGTCCGGCCAGCCGGTCCGGGCCGGTGCCGAGCAGCTCGCCGAGGGTGTCGTTGGCGCTGACCACCACGCCCTCGCGGTCGACGACCGCCATCGCCAGCGGCGCGGCCGTGAACGCCGACCGGAAGGGCGGCGCCGGTCCGTCTCCGGCGTCGGCACGAGGAGGCGCCTCGTGGTTACTTTCTGTCACGTCCGGCCCGATGAGGTCTGCCACGGGCGTCGGCCCTTCGGAGGTTCCGCTCACCGCTCGCTCCCGCAGTGCACTCGGTCTGCTCGGTCTCTGGTCGACCTCTCTCCGGCAGGAAATCCGACAGGAATTCCGGCAGGAAACTGTCAGGAAAGTGTGCCGATCATAGAGGTTGGGACCCTGGCCGTGCAGCCACTGTCCAGTGTCCGTCCAGTGTCGCGGACGACACCGTACTTCTGACAGATCGTTTCTGCCCGCGCCTGGGGGGCTTCCACCCTCCCAGAACCGATTGTGACGTTGCGTAAGCAGTTCGGGGGTGTCGGCTCGGACAAGGCCACCCTCACCCGTCCGATGCAGGCAAACAGGGCATACGACCATAAAGTCCCACAGGGTGGATGCGGAGTCCCCTCTCACCGCATCCGGAGGTCCCTGTGCAGGTGCCTGTGCCGCCGCAGCCGCAGTTCCCTCGCGGGGGACGCACAGGGCCCACCGGGCGAACTGGCCTCCAGCGGCTCACCGTACGCACCCGCACCGCGCTCAAGCGCCTCGGCCGGGCGGCCCTCAGACCCCGGCTGCGCAGTACCGCCGCCGTCTTCACCACCCTCTCCGCGCTCGCCGCCACCTCCGTCGTCACCGACCCCTCGGTGGCCGAGCCGCTGGAGGCCGCCCCCTGCGCCCTGCCCCGCACCGACGCCCACCACTCCGAGGGCCTCGTCACCTGGAACGCCGCCTATCCGCGCCCCAGCCGCCGCGCGGACGCGGTGATGGTCTTCCTCTCCTTCCCGGACTCCCGGCCGCTGGTGACACCGCGAGAGTTGGCCGCCGACCACTTCCCCGCCACCAGCCGCTTCTTCAGCCGGGCGTCGTACGGCCGCTTCACGCTGCGCGCGCATCCGCTGCGGCAGTGGATCCGGATGCCACGCCCCGCCACCGCGTACGCCATACAGCGTGACTGGAGCCCCGAGCACCGCGCCGCCTACCTGCGCGACGCCCTGGCCGCCGCCGACGGGCGGGTGGACTTCTCCCGCTACGACATCGTGTACTTCGTCGCCGACCCGGACGCGCCCGGTGTCGACTCCGACGCCACGAAGGTCGTCAACCTGGACGTACCGCTGCGCGCGGACGGCACCGCGATCCGCCGGGTCGTCACGGTGTTCGAGAACCATCCGCCGGACCGCCTGGTGCTCGCCCATGAGACCGGGCACGTCTTCGACCTCCCCGACCTCTACCACCGGCCCGTGGACGGCACCGGTGACTGGGACACGTATGTCGGGGACTGGGACCTGATGGGAAGCCAGTTCGGGCTGGCGCCCGATCTGTTCGCCTGGCACAAGTGGAAGCTGGGGTGGCTGGAGCCCTGGCAGGTGGTGTGCGTACCAGGACCGGGGGCGGGGACGGGGACCGGAACGGGGGCCGTCAGGGTCGCCGACGGGGGCGGGGCCGGGGTTTCCCGGTTGACCCTGGAGCCGCTCAGCGTGGGGCCCGGACTGCCGGTCACCGGTGCCGCGGGCGCGCCCGCCTTCGGGCTGGGCCGTGGCACCAAGCTCGCGGTGGTGCGCACCGGGCCCGACCGCGCCCTCGCCTTCGAGGCCCGCGCCCGGCTGGGCAACGACCGGTCGGCCTGCCGGGACGGCGTCCTCGTCTACCGGGTGCACAGCGGCGCCGAGTCGGGCGACGGTCCCGTCCAGGTGATCGACGCCCATCCGCACACCGAGGCCTGCTGGGAGAACTCCGTCTACCCGCCCCTCGCGGACGCCCCCGTCGCGCTCGGCGAGAGCTTCACGGTGCCGGGGGAGGACGTGCGGGTGGAGGTGGAGGGGCGGACGGTGGCGGGGGCCTGGACCGTGAAGATCACGCCCCGGTGAGGGGGCGGGGCATGGCGAAGGCGGGCATAGCAAAAGGCCCCTCGCTGGTGCGAAGGGCCTTCACTGTCGTGCGCCGCCAGGGACTCGAACCCCGGACCCGCTGATTAAGAGTCAGCTGCTCTAACCAACTGAGCTAGCGGCGCCTGCTGACGTCGTAGACCTTAGCACCCTGGTCGGCGGGGTGCGAAATCGATATCCGCACGGTCGCGCGGGCCGCCCGTACGGCCGCCCAGAGCAGGATCTCCGGGCCGGGCAGCCATGGCTCGCGGCTGTCGGGGGCGACCAGCCAGCGCGCGCCGCCGCCCGTCGGGGTCACCGGTTCCGGGACGGTCACCGCGTCGCCCGTGCCGTGGCACAGCAGCGGCGGGATGGCCGCCGTACGGCGACCGGCCCCGCCCCGGGTGCCCCACTCCTCCCAGGCCAGCAGTGCGGGCAGCCGCTGGGCCGTGCCGGGCGCGGCGAACAGCAGCGTCCGGCCCCGGAAGACCGCGACGGGTCCCGAGCCCGCGCCGTCCTCCCAGAGCCGGTCCAGCATCTGGCGCCCGAACAGGGCGGGCGCGCTCACCACGTCGAAGACGGAGCCGCAGGGCAGCACGGCCGAGCTGCGGCGATACGTTCCTGCGGAGGCGAGCCAGGCGGCGCCGTCCGGAGTGATCCGAGTGCTGCTGCTCATGGCGCATACATCTACCGGCTGTGCGCACACGACTCCGAGGAGTCGCGGGAAGTCGGGACAGCGGCGGGGGTGGACGGGTACCTTGCCCCTCCCGGTTGGACGGGGCGGCGTACTGTCGGCGCGGGCCAGATCGCGCGGGTCACGTCGCGCTCCGGCCGGACCGCGTCCGGGTTACCTCCTTCCGGCCCACGCCGCGCTCCGAGTAGCGTCCCCCCGCCTCACACCACGTCCGGATTCTGGCCCTCCCCGCCGCCCCGCATCAGGTCCCGGCCGAACTCGACCATCTTCTGCGCGTAGTCCTCGGTCCACTCGGCCCGCTCGGCGATGTCCGCGGCGGTCAGCCGGTCGAAGCGGCGGGGGTCGGCGAGCTGGGCCGCCGCGACGGCCTGGAACTCCATGGCCCGGTCGGCCGCCGCCCGGAAGGCCTGTGTCAGCTCCGTCGCGCGCGCCAGCAGCGCCCGCGGGTCGTCGATCGACTCCAGGTCGAAGAAGTGCTCCGGGTCGGAGGCCGCCTGCGCGGGCTCGAAGAGCAGGGGCGCGGGGCGTAGCCGCGGTTCGTTCCGACGCGGCGTGGGCTCCGCCATGTCTACTCCTCCTCGTACGGTTCCGGTGGCGCCGTCTGTGGGCGGGCCACCGTCCATTGTCCCGCGCCCGCGCAAGAGGGCCGGACCGTGGGAGAAGTCCGTACCGGAGTCAGGCCTGGACCAGCGGCTCCCGCGTGAACAGCGCACCGAGGGACGGCGCGTTCACGCGGCGGTCGGCCAGGCGCAGGGCCTCCCAGACGGTGACCTGGTTGGCCGTGAGGACGGGCTTGCCCAGGTCCTTCTCCAGCGCGGGCAGATGGGCGGCGGTGTGCAGCGCGGTGTCGGGCATCAGGACCGCCTGCGCGTCCGGGTGGTCGGCCGCGCGGGCCAGCGCGGACACCTCCGCCTCGCCCCAGGTGCCGACCTCGGCCGCGGTGATGATGCCCGAGCTGTGCACGGCGACGACCTCCAGGCCGCCCGCCCGCAGGAAGTCGGCGAACAACCGCGCCACGTCCTCCGGGTACGTCGCCCCGATCGCGACCCGGCGCAGCCCCAGCTCCCGTACCGCGTGCACGAAGGCGAAGGACGTGGACGAGGCCGCCATGCCCGCGGTGCGGGCGAGGGCGCGGACCTGTTCGTGGGCGCCCTCCCAGCCGTGCACGAAGCTGCCGCTGGTGCAGGCCCAGACCACCGCCTCGGCGCCGGTCAGCCGGAGTTCCTCGACGCCGGACGCGAGCCGCTCGGGCGAGCCCATCTCGCGCAGGGCGTCGACGCGGTGCGCGTCCTCGCCGATGTCGGTGTGCACCAGGTCCACCCGGATGTCGCTGCCCAGGAGCTGTTCGATGCGTGGATAGTCGTCCTCGGCGGAGTGGCCCGGGTAGAGGAATCCCAGCGCTGTCATGTCCACCCTTCCTGCAGTCGTCGTCCTGCTTTTCCCGCTCATTCCGGCGCTTCCGGGACTTCCGGCGCTGACGACACCTCCGGTACGTCCGGCAGTACCGGCCCACCGCGCGCCGCCGGGTCCGTCAGCGTCTGGTACGGCCCCACGGCACGGGTACCCAATCGCCGCAACGCCGCCCACATCGTCACTTGGTTGGCCGAGATCACGGGGATCCGCAGCTCGGCCTCCAGTTGCGGGATGACGTCGTAGGTGGGCAGGTTGGTGCAGGAGATGAACAGTGCCTCCGCGGTGCCGGGGCGGCTCACCGCGCGGCGCGCCATGTCGGCGACCTCGCGGTACCGGACCTTCCAGATGTGCCGGGTCAGACCCATGAAGGCACAGCCCGCGACCGTGACCCCGGCCTGTGCGACGTACGCCTCCAGGGATCGGGTCACGGAGACGGTGTACGGCGTCACCAGCGCGATCCGGCGCACGCCCAGCTCGCGCAGCGCCTCCAGCAGCGCGCCCGAGGTGGTCACCGCGGGGACGGTGCCCGCGCGGGTCATCGCCTCGCACATCGCGCGCTCGCCCGCGAGGCCGCCGACGAAGCTGCCGGAGGTGCAGGCGTAGGCGACCACCTCGGGGGCGACGGTGATCAGGGTGCGGACCGCCTCGCCCAGCGTCTCGTGCTCGCTGACCAGCCGCGCCAGGTCGAGGCTCACCTCGACCGGCACGTACGGGGTGCGGGTCACATGGAGGGAGACGTCGTCCGGAACCCAGCGCCACAGTTCGCGGTCGAGCGCGAAGTCAAAAGGGGCTACGACACCGATCCCCCGCTGGGGGCCAGGTCCGCCGAGAAAGGTGATGTCCATAGCAACGCACCGGCCTTACGCTGCGGGATGAGATGACGACGGACCGTGCGCAACGGCCGTGTTGACGAAGGTAGGTTCCGGTGCGAGCGTGGTCAATCCGCCCGCGTCACCACCAGGTCAACACCTGGTTAATCTCCGATACAAGGGTTCGTGCCGGATTTTTCCGGCTGACACCCCTTCACCGCTTTCGCCCCCTCTCATCCCCTCGCCCTTCGGCCCGGAGGCACCCCCGCCGATGACCACGCCCACCCTTCTCGTCCTGGACGCCGAACCGCTCCCCCGCCTCGGGCGGCTCACCGGCCGGGTCCGGGTCGAGCACGCGGACGAGGCCACGCTCGCCGAGCGGCTGCCGTCCGCCGATGTGCTGCTGGTGTGGGACTTCGCCTCGCACGCCGTCCGCAAGGCCTGGCCCGGCGACGGGCCCCGGCCGCGCTGGGTGCACACGGCGAGCGCGGGTGTGGACCATGTGATGTGCCCGGAGCTGGCCGCCTCCGACACCGTGGTGACCAACGCGCGCGGCATCTTCGACCAGCCCATCGCCGAGTACGTCGCCGCGCTCGTCCTCGCCATGGCCAAGGACCTGCCGCGCACCTGGGAACTGCAGCGCGAGCGGACCTGGCGCCACCGGGAGGGGCAGCGGGTCGCCGGGACGCGGGCGGTGGTGGTCGGCTCGGGGCCGATCGGGCGGGCGATCGTGGCGCTGCTCAAGGCGCTCGGGGTGACGACGGCGCTGGTCGGCCGTACGCCGCGCGCCGGTGTGCACGGCCCGCGGGACCTGGACCGGCTGCTCGCCCGCGCGGACTGGGTGGTCGCGGCGGCGCCGCTGACCGAGGACACCCGCGGGATGTTCGACGCCCGGCGGTTCGGGGTGATGCAGCCGTCCGCGCGGTTCGTCAACATCGGCCGCGGCGGGCTGGTGGTCGAGGACGCGCTCGCGGAGGCACTGGCCAAGCGGTGGATCGCGGGCGCGGCGCTGGATGTCTTCGAGGAGGAGCCGCTGACCCCCGACAGCCCGCTGTGGGAGGTCCCGGGGCTGCTCGTCTCCCCGCACATGAGCGGGGACACGGTCGGCTGGCGCGATGAACTCGGGGCGCAGTTCGTCGAGATGTACGAGCGCTGGGCGGCGGGCAAGTCGCTGCCGAACGTCGTCGACAAGCAGCGGGGATACGTACCCGGACACTGAGCACGCCTGGAGGGTGGATGACGGACCGCGACCTCACCGAGATGACCGCCGTACGGCTCCTGGACGGGTACCGCAAGGGCGAGTTCAGCCCCGTGGAGGTGGCCCGGGCGGTGCTGGAGCGGGCCGGGCGGGCGCAGTCGGAGGTGAACGCCTTCGTGCGGATCACCGGTGAGGACGCGCTCGCGCGGGCCCGGGAGTCGGAGCGGCGGTGGCGGGACGGTGAGCCGTGCGGGCGGCTCGACGGGGTGCCGGTCACGGTGAAGGACATCCTGCTGATGCGGGGGCACCCGACCTTGCGGGGGTCGCGCGCCGTCTCCGCCGACGGTCCCTGGGAGGAGGACGCCCCGTCCGTGGCGCGGCTGCGGGAGCACGGTGCCGTCTTCCTGGGCAAGACGACGACGCCGGAGTACGGCTGGAAGGGCGTCACCGATTCGCCGCTGAGCGGGGTGACGCGCAACCCGCACGACCCGTCCCGTACCGCGGGCGGTTCCAGCGGGGGCGCGGCGGCGGCCGTGGCGCTGGGGGCGGGGCCGCTGGCGCTGGGCACGGACGGCGGCGGGAGCGTGCGCATCCCGGCGGCCTTCTGCGGGATCTTCGCGCTGAAGCCGACGTACGGGAGGGTGCCGCTGTATCCGGCGAGCGCGTTCGGCACGTTGGCGCACGTGGGGCCGATGACGCGGGACGCGGCGGACGCGGCGCTGCTGCTGGATGTGATCGGGGTGCCGGACGCGCGGGACTGGTCGGCGCTGGGTCCGGCGCCGGGGTCGTACGAGAGCGCGCTCGGCGGTGGGGTGCGCGGGCTGCGGGTGGCGTACTCGCCGTCGCTGGGCGGGCAGGTGGCGGTGGCGCCCGCGGTGGCGGCGGCCGTGCGGGGGGCGGTGGCGCGGCTGGCGGAACTGGGCGCGCATGTCACCGAGACGGACCCCGATCTGGCCGACCCGGTGGACGCCTTCCACACGCTGTGGTTCAGCGGGGCGGCCCGGGTGACGCAGCGTCTGGGGGCGCGGCAGCGGGAACTGCTCGATCCGGGGCTGCGGGAGATCTGCGAGCGGGGGGCCCGGTACTCCGCGCTGGACTATCTCGCCGCGGTGGACGTCCGGATGGCCCTCGGCCGCCGGATGGGCCGCTTCCACGAGTCGTACGACCTCCTCGTCACGCCGACGCTGCCCATCACGGCGTTCGAGGCGGGCGCGGAGGTGCCGAAGGGGTCCGGCCAGCACCGGTGGACCGCGTGGACGCCCTTCACCTATCCCTTCAACATGACCCAACAGCCCGCCGCGAGCGTCCCGGTGGGCACGGACGGGGACGGGCTCCCCATCGGCCTGCAACTGGTGGCCGCCCGCCATCGTGACGACCTGGTGCTGCGCGCGGCGCACGCGCTGTACGAGGCAGGGGTGGCGTGAACGGTCAGGCCCGGCGGAAGCTGAGCGTCTCCCCGGCCGCGCCCGAGCGCCACAGGTCGTTGCACGCCTCCGCCATCGCGTCCAGCCCGTCCACGACCTGCCCCCAGACGATCCCCGGCACCCACCCCACGTCCCCGTTGAGCAGCAGGTTGTTCCGCTCGTAGAAGAGGGCGAGGTCGACGAGCGTGGCGCCCGGGGTGACCTGGCGGTCGTAGCCGTAGGCGCGGGTGCCCAGTTCGGCGCCCGCGAAGGTGAAGTAGCACAGGTCGCCGGGGATGGGGGTCACCGTCGGGTTCTCCAGCGGGGGCTCCGCGGGGGCGAACGGGGGGAAGAGGGCGTAGATCTCGTTGCGGGCGTACTTGGCGTGGTAGACGTCGCCGCTCAGCGGGAGGGCGTCCCAGACGGCGGCGCAGGTGATCGGGGCGCGGTCGTCGAGGAGCCGGGCGGTGCAGCGGACGTCGCGCTTGGCGAGGGAGATTTCCAGGAAGCGTTCGGCCATGCCCTGAACCCTCCCCGGCCGTGGGCGCTCCTACCCTTCCCCGCTCCCCGGGCACAGCCGTCCCACCCCCTCCGTCGCGCGACACGAAAAGGTCTCGCCCAGGTCACCGTTGCATCACATCGCCCGGCCGCGGGGCATACCCCACAGCCATCGGGCAGGCGCCCCCACTGGCCGCCGCACGTCAGCAAGACTCTGGAGGTTGCACGTCCATGACCCAGTTCCCGAACCTGTCCCGCAGGGGTTTCCTCACCAGAACCGCGGCCGTCGGCGGCGCACTCGCCGTCCCGGCCCTGATCACCTCGTGCAGCAAGACCGACACCGCGGGCGACGGTGAGGGTTCGAGGCTGGACCAGCTCAAGGAGCAGGGCTATGTGAAGGTCGCCTACGCCAACGAGGCGCCGTACGGGTACGAGGAGAACGGCGAGCTGAAGGGCGAGGCGCCCACGCTGCACCGGGAGATATTCAAGGCGCTCGGCGTGGAGGAGCTGCGGCCGACCTTCTCCGAGTGGGACGGGCTGATCCCGGGCCTCCAGGCGGGCAAGTACGACGTGATCAGCGCCGGGATGGCGATCATCCCGGAGCGCTGCGAGAAGGCGCTGTTCTCCGAGCCCGAGTTCATCTCGCCGACCGCGCTGATGGT
Source organism: Streptomyces sp. NPDC057877 (assembly GCF_042796855.1). Taxonomy (NCBI): domain Bacteria; kingdom Bacillati; phylum Actinomycetota; class Actinomycetes; order Kitasatosporales; family Streptomycetaceae; genus Streptomyces; species Streptomyces sp. NPDC057877. Next base: position 210,028 of record NZ_JBHVMS010000004.1, on the reverse strand, counting down.
GAAGGCGGGGAACCCCAAGAAGCTCACCGATCTGGCGTCGGCGAAGGCGGCCGGGGCGAGCATCGGCGTGATGTCGGGAGCCGTCGAGAAAAGCTACGCCACCGCCGCCGGGATAGCCGAGGGCGACATCAAGACGCTCCAGAAGCCGCAGGACGGCGCGGACGCCGTCAAGGGCGGCCGGATCGACGCCTTCCTGCTCACCGGCATCTCCCTGAACTGGCTCGCCAAGAACAACTCCGGCCTGGAGGTCACCGACTCCTTCCTGCCGGAGATCGACGGGGTGACGCAGTACAGCCCGGGCGGCGCGGTGTTCCGCAAGGGCAGCGAGGACCTCCGGGACGCCTTCAACCGGGAGCTGAAGAAGATCACCTCGGACCCGGACCGGTTCGTGCAGTTGGTCGGTGAGTACGGGTTCGGCAAGGACACCATCCCGCCTGCCGACCTGAAGACCGCCGAACTGTGCAAGGCGTGACGGGACCGTCCACGCATGGGTGACTTCTACACGTATTTCTTCGACCACATGCCCGACGTGTGGTCGGGACTGTGGGTGACGGTGGCCGCGACGCTGCTCGGCGCGGCCGTCGCCCTCGTCCTGGCCTTCGTCTTCGGCTTCATGGCGAACAGCAGGCCCGTGCTGGTGCGCGGCGCCTCCCGGGTGATCGTGGAGTTCTTCCGCGGCACCTCGCTGTACGTCCAGTTGTTCTGGCTGTACTACGCCCTTCCGCTGATGTTCGGCTACGAGCTGACGCCGCTGTTCTGCGGGGTGGTGGCGTTCGGCATGAACTACGGGGCCTACGGCTCCGAGGTGGTGCGCGGCGCGCTCAACGCCGTACCCAAGGCGCAGTGGGAGGCCGCCGTCGCGCTGAACATGACGCCGTGGCAGCGGACGCGGCGGGTGATCCTGCCGCAGGCGTGGGTGCAGATGATCCCGCCGTTCACCAACCTGCTGATCCAGTTGCTGAAGTGCACGCCGCTGCTGTGGCTGATCTCCGCGGCCGACCTGACGGCGGTGGTGCAGCAGATGCGGGACCGCACCGGTGAGACGACCTGGGCGTATGTGACGCTGTTGGTGATCTACTTCGTCCTCGCCTACGCGCTGACGCTGCTGATGAACCTGCTGGAGCGGCACGCCAAGGCCCGCCTCGGCCAGGGCACGCCGGTCCAGAGCCTGACCAAGACGGCGGAACCGTCCCGGGCGACGGCGGGAGGCTCGCTGTGAACTACGACTGGGACTGGGGCGCCGTCGGCGACTCCTGGCCGTTGCTCTGGGAAGGCTTCCAGACCACGCTGCTCGCCACCGTCCTCGGCACCGCCGTGGCCGCCGTGCTGGGGCTGCTCGTCGCGATGGCGGGGCGGGTGCCGTCCCGGCTGGTCACGGTGCCGGTGCGGGTGGTGACCGAGTTCGTGCGGTCCACGCCGCTGCTGGTGCAGCTGGTGGGCGCGTACGCCGTCTTCAACACCGTCGAGCCGCTGACCATCGGCATCGTGGTGCTCGGCATCCACTACGCCTCCTATCTGTCGGAGGTGTACCGGGCGGGCATCGACGCCGTGCCGAAGGGGCAGTGGGAGGCGTGCCGGGCGCTGTCGATGTCGCGGCGCCGCACCTGGCAGGCGGTGATCCTGCCGCAGGCGGTGCGCAACGTCCTGCCCGCGCTCGGCAACTACGCGATCTCCATGTTCAAGGAGACACCCTTCCTGGCCGTGATCACGGTCCAGGAGATGGTCGCCGAGGCCCGCGAGTACGGCGCGACCAACTTCGTGTACGCCGAGGCCTTCACCCTCGCGGGCCTGATCTTCCTGGCGGCGAGCTATCCGACGTCGCTGCTGATGAGAAAGCTGGAGAAGCGCCTTGGCCACTGACGACCCCCTGCAGAAGACGAGCCCCGAGGACCACGCGGCGACGGCCACGGCCACGGCCGCCGGGTCCGGCCATCTGGTGCGCTTCGACCAGGTGGTCAAGCGCTACGGCGCCCAGGTGGTCCTGGACCACCTGGACTTCACCGTCGAGCGCGGCCAGCACGTGACCCTGATCGGGCCCAGCGGCTCCGGCAAGACCACGATCCTGCGGCTGCTGATGACCCTGGAACGGGTCAGCGGCGGCACGATCTACGTCGACGACCAGCCGCTGACCCATATGCCCGGTCCCGGCGGCGCGCTGAAGCCCGCCAACGAGAAGCACCAGCGCGAGATCCGCAAGCGGATCGGGATGGTGTTCCAGCAGTTCAACCTGTTCCCGAACATGAACGTGCTCCAGAACATCACCGAGGCCCCCGTCAACGTGCTCGGCATGGAGCGCGCGGAGGCCGAGGAGCGCGCCCGGGACCTGCTCCAGCTGGTGGGCCTGGAGGAGAAGACCACCGCGCATCCGACGCAGCTCTCGGGCGGCCAGCAGCAGCGGGTGGCGATCGCCCGGGCGCTGGCCATGCGGCCGGACATCCTGCTCCTGGACGAGGTGACCTCGGCGCTGGACCCGGAGCTGGTGGCCGGGGTCCTGGACGTGCTGCGGGACATCGCGCACACCACCGACATCACCATGCTCTGCGTCACCCACGAGATGAACTTCGCCCGGGACATCTCCGACCGGGTGATGATGTTCGACTCCGGCAAGGTCATCGAGTCCGGCCCACCGGAGAAAATCTTCGGCGAACCGGAGCACGAGCGCACCCGCGCGTTCCTCAGCGCGGTGCTGTAAGGCCGCCGCGGGTGCCGGTCCTTCGTGTCATATGCCAGGGGGATCGGCGCCCGGCGGGGCGGCCCGCAATCTGATGAACAACCGCTCACCGTGGGCTCCTTGGCGGTTATCGTGGAAAGGATCCGGCCGCCCGGATCGCCCACCGATCGCCCACCTCACCAACCGACCCGCCGACCGGACCGAGGCCCGCACAGCGAGCGCGCAGGGGGAACACCGTGGCGCTTAAGCACGAGCCGACCGCGCCGTACCACTCCACCCAGGACGCCCTGCGTGTCCTGGAGACGGTGGCACGGCACTCCACCGGAGTCACCGACACCGAGATCGCCCGCCACACCGGCCTCGGCACGGAGCGCCTGACCACGCTCCTGCGGATGCTGCGCCGCGAGGGCTACGTCACACAGATCACCGACGGCACCTACGTCACCGGCACCGCGCTGGCCCGCCTCGGCGCCGCCGAGGGCCGTGAGCAGGCGCTGCGCGAGCAGCTCCAGGGCACCCTGGACCGGCTGCGCGACTCGGTGGGCGCGGCCGTCTACCTCAGCCGTTATGTCGACGGCGAGGTCAGCGTCACCCAGTACGCGGACAGCCCCGCGACCCCCAAGGTCAACGAGTGGGTCGACTTCCGCTCCTGCGCCCACGCCACCGCGATCGGCAAGAGCCTGCTGGGCCAGCTCGACCACACCGGCCGCCGGGACCATCTCCACCGGCACCGGATGGCCCGCCTCACCTCGCGCACGATCACCAGCGACAAGCTGCTGCTCTCCCGCCTGGAGGCCCAGCCGCCCACGGTGCCCGTCCTGGACCTCCAGGAGTACGCGATCGGCACGGTCTGCGCGGCCGTCCCGCTCACCGCCGGGTCCACGGCGGGCTGCCTCGCCCTGTCCCTGCCGGTGGAGCACGCGCACCGGCTGCGCCGGGCGGCCGACACCCTCAACCGGAACGCGGCGCCCGTACTGCTCTCCCTCGCGATCTAGGCCTGCCCTGGGAGCTGGTCCGGAGCACCCCTGAGAAGCGGGTAATATTTTCTCCGTCGCCGCCGCGAGACGCAGGTCAAGCGGTCGGCGGGAGTCATGCGCCGCTAGCTCAGTTGGTTAGAGCAGCTGACTCTTAATCAGCGGGTCCGGGGTTCGAGTCCCTGGCGGCGCACGATATGAGGGGCCCTCGCCAACGGCGAGGGCCCCTCGTCGTGCAGCCAGGAGCCCGGTCAGAAGGTGACGTCCGAGCAGGCGTAGAACGCGTTGCCGGTGTCATGGACGGTCCACACCGCGAGGATCACGTGGTGTCCGCTCAGCCCGGACGGCAGGGTGCCGCTGTGCGAGAGCGTCGACGGCGGGCGCTGACCGCCGTAGGGGACCGTCAGGAACGGCGTGAGGTTGAGGTCGGACCGGGCCAGGTTGTGGTTCTGGTTCCAGCCCGGCTTGGTGACGTAGTACTTGAAGTCGGTCGTGGCGTGCATGGCCGTGAACTGCCAGCGGAACGTGTAGCTCTGCCCGCCGCTCACCCGTGTCGTCGGCCAGGCGCCGCCCGAGGGCGTGCGCGGGCTGTCGAGCGCGGCGAACGGCGTGTTGTTGGCGGAGCAGATCCGCCCGTCGGCCGGTCCGGAGGCCGGGAACCCCTTGGGGCCCTCGACGCTCTGCGGCTCCCACTGGATGGCGCCGCAGTTGGTCACCGAACCGTTCTGGCACAGCTTCTGCCTGCTGATGGGGAGGTCGGTGTAGCCATGACCGCTGGCTCCACCGGAGGAGAGCACCAGTGCGCCGGTGGTGGCGAGACCCACCATCGCGGCGGACAACTTGGTCTTTCTGTGCATACTGCCGCTCCTGGGACGTGGGGGAAGATCAGTGAGCTTGCAGGTCTAGACCAAGTCTCAGATTATGGCTGACGCTTGAACATGTCCATACCAATCGCGGGACGCGTTCCCGGTCCGCCGGGCCGCCCCCTCACGCCCCCGGCTCGCCCCGCCCCGCGCAGAACGCCACCGTCAGATCCTTGACGAGCGCCTTGCGTTCGTAGTCGTCCAGCTCCACCAGACCCCGCACGGTCAGCCGGGTCACCGTGTCCTCCACCGAGTCCACCACCGAGGTCAGCACGCTCGCCCGGTGCCGGGCGTCCAGCGCGGCGATCCGGCGCCGGTGCATCGCGGCGGCCACCTCGGGCGCGTACTCCACCCGCACCGGCCGCACCGAGAACACCTCCAGGCCCACCACCGCCGCGTCGGCCGCCACCAGCCGGGTCAGCGCCTCCCCGGCCGACGCCACCGCCCCCGCCGTACCGCCCGGCAGCTCCACCGGCACCCTGGCAAGGGCCGCCTCCACGCACTCCCGCAGATACGACTCGTGGTCCTCGACCCCCAGCGTCGCCCGCGCGGTGTCCTTCACCCGCCACACCACCAGCACCACCGCCCGTACGGCCACCCCGCTCCCGTCGGCCGCGGGCATCGGCTCGCTGCGCCAGTGCCGCAGCCGGACGTCCACCCGGCGCCGCAGCACCAGCGGGTTGACCCACATCAGGCCGGTCCGCCGCACGGTACCCCGGTACCGGCCGAACAGCCCGAGCACCCAGGCCCGCCCGGTCCGCCCCCGGGCCAGCCCACCGCACCCGAACAGGCCGAGCGCCCCGGCCCCGGCGTACCCCGCCCACTGCGCCGGACCGAGCCCGGCACCCGTGTTCCGCGGCAGCCCGAGCGCCGCCAGCAACTCGTACGGCAGCAGCCCCGCCCACCAGGACGTGGCCAGGCACCCGGCCGCCCCCAGGCCCCCGGCCAGCACCCCCACCGCGCCGGGCAGCACCCGCGCGGGCCGCTCCGCCAGCTCCGGGTCGACCTCGGCGACGACGGGGCGCGGTCTACCCCGGGCGGGTTGCCGACGGGTGACGACGGCGGGCCTCAGCGGCACGGACACCGGGTCGGGTTCATCGCGGAACAGCAGGTGGACGGGGATCTCGGTGGTCGCCTCGTTCTGGATCAGGCGGGCGGGCCGCGCGGGCCCCCCGGACTCCGAGGTCGGTGAAGTGGACGTGCTCATGCATGCCTCCAGCCTCCGCGCCAGACGCGTCACAAAGGGTGCTTCAGTCGGTCACAGGAACAGTCGCCGCCAGGTCTCCGGCCCCGGATAGCCGTCCGCCGCGCCGCCCCGCCAGCCCTGGGCGCGCTGGAAGGCCTCGACGTTACGGCGGTCCGCCTCGCCCCAGCGCGGCCCCGGCCCGGTCGTGTAGTGCTTGCCGAACCCCTTTCTGACCAGTTGCTTCCCGAGCAGCACGACATGCTGGCTGCTGGCTCCGGGCCGGAACGCGCCCCGGCCCGGGTAGGCGGGGGCCACCGCGGGCGCGCCCGCCCCGAAGGCGCCGACGTCCCGGCCCTTCCCGGCCGTCAGCAACGCCCAGGTGCCCGCCCCGGGCAGCCCGTCCGCGTCCCGGCCCGTCCAGCCCTGGGCCCGCTGGAACGCCCGGGTCGCCCTGCGGTCGGCCTCCGTCCAGCGCGGCCCGGGTCCGGAGGCGTAGTAACGGGCGGCGCCGCGCGCGATGAGCATGCGGCCCAGCAGGGTGACGTACGTGTTGTGCGCGCCGGGCCCGAAGTGCGCCGCTCCCGGGTACGGCGTCCCCGCCACCGCAGCGGGTCTCCCGCCGCCGGTCTGCGGACCGGCGGCGGCCCCCGTCACCCCCTTGTACCGGTAGGGCACGTACCGGCCGGAGTCACTCCAGTAGGCGTACGGCGTGACCTGGCGGCGGGTGTGGGGGCGGGTCTGCTCGTAGGCGACGTAGGACGTACGGGTGTGGTCCGTCCAGCCGCCGAAGATCACCACATGGGAGCCCCCGTGCGGGTCGGCCGGGTTGTGGAAGAGCAGGATGTCGCCGGGCCCGAGGTCCGCCTTGCCGATGCGCACCGCGAACTGGCCGAGGGTGCCGGTCCATTCGTTGCCGGGCAGCTTCCAGGCCATCGAGACGAAGCCCGAGCAGTCCTGCCGGTAGCCGTCCGACCAGTAGGAGGTCAGGCTGTAGGGCACCTTAGCGGCGACCCAGGCGCGCGCCCGGTCGATGATCTCCGCCCGGGTGACCGTCGGCGCCTCGGCCCCGATCGCGGGACGGCCGGTCGGGCCGTGCAGCGGGACCTTGCCGCCCTGAGGCGTGTCGGGCCCATCACCCGCGGGAACGCCGGGCCGGTGGGGGGCGTGGGAGGCGGCGACGGCGGCCGGGGCCTGGCTCGCCCCGAGGGCGGCGGTGGCCGCGGCGGCCAGGGCGACGGCCCGCAGCCGGGCGGGGTGGCCGCTCGCCGGGGTGGCCGGAAGTATGCGCCGGAGCCGGTCGCAGCCGGGGCAGTCGCAGGTGCCGGTGGGGTCGGCGTCCCGGAAGACGGGTGGCTCCATGCGATCTCCCTCACATCCCGGGGGGAAATGTCCACGCTCGTGCACGTTGATCAGTTTCCCAACCGTGTGGGAGGCGCGCATGTTGACGGTCCGAATGATGTACGCGCCCTCCCCCGGTCCCCCGCCCGGCCCCGGCCCCGTGGTCAGGGGCACTCCCGGAGGTCATGTAGAGTTAACGACGTCAGCACGCGCCGCTAGCTCAGTTGGTTAGAGCAGCTGACTCTTAATCAGCGGGTCCGGGGTTCGAGTCCCTGGCGGCGCACCGACAGCAAGGCCCCTCGCACCAGCGAGGGGCCTTTCGCGTACCCTCCACTCCCCCTCTTGCGATCATGCTGAACACCGTAGAACCCTGGGCTTTCGGACGGCTGCTGATACGAGCCAACTGGGGGGCACGGCCGGTTGCCGGGTGGCGGGGAGAGGGGCCCCGTTCATGCGGCGATACCGAGGGGGCATCATGCAACCGGAAGGAACCGGAACGCCGCAGTTCCATGTCTATAGGCTGTGAAGGCCGTGTGGTGACTGCGGGCCACCACTGATACGTCCGTGAAGGTCGAGGGGGACCAGAGCGGACGCAGGAACCGACAGACACGCGCTGACCCGCGTGTGGGGGGATGACTCATGACGTCGACGCCGACGGGCGCCGGGCGGAACCAGGACCCGTCACAGACCACCCAGCTCAGGGTGCCCTCGCACCGCATGAGCACCACGGGCACGTTCCGCCGGATCAAGAAGACGCTGCCGAGATACGACTACGAGCACTACAGCCGTCTGGCGGGTCCCCTCACCCAGCCCGACCCGAACAAGCCGTACAAGGTGCAGTACCGCTCCCTGATCTCCCAGGAGCCGCACCGGATACGGGTGGCGCTGATGCTGGCCGCCGCCCCGCTGCTCTCGCTGGTCCTGCTCGCCTGGCTGCTCCAGCCCTCGCACTGGACCGAACGCGACTACGTGGAGTACGACTTCCTCCCCGCGCTGGACGTCGTGATGCTGGTCTCGATCGGTCTGATCGAGTTCTTCCGCTGCATGAACGTGCTGTCGAACGCGCACGCCACCCTGGTCGCCCGCGACCCCATCCCGGTGGTGCCCGAGACCGGCACCCGCGTCGCCTTCCTCACCTCCTTCGTGCCCGGCAAGGAGCCGCTGGAGATGGTGACGAAGACCCTGGAGGCGGCCGTGAGGATCCGCCACCGGGGCCTGATGCACGTATGGCTGCTCGACGAGGGCGACGACCCGGCGGTCAAGGTGGTCTGCGCCCGCCTCGGTGTGCACCACTTCTCCCGCAAGGGCGTCGCCCGCTGGAACCAGGCCAAGGGCCCGCACCGCGCCAAGACCAAGCACGGCAACTACAACGCCTGGCTCGACGCGCACGGCGACGACTACGACTTCTTCGCCTCCGTCGACACCGACCACGTACCGCTGCCCAACTACCTGGAGCGGATGCTCGGCTTCTTCCGTGACCCCGACGTCGGGTTCGTCATCGGCCCGCAGGTCTACGGCAACTACGACAACTTCGTCACCAAGGCCGCCGAGTCGCAGCAGTTCCTCTTCCACGCGCTGATCCAGCGCGCGGGCAACAAGTACGGCTCCCCGATGTTCGTGGGCACCTCCAACGCCGTACGCATCAGGGCGCTCAAGCAGATCGGCGGCCTGTACGACTCGATCACCGAGGACATGGCGACCGGCTTCGAGATGCACCGCGCCAAGAACCCGGCGACGGGCCGCAAGTGGCGCTCGGTCTACACCCCCGACGTGCTCGCCGTCGGCGAGGGCCCCAACGCCTGGACGGACTTCTTCACCCAGCAGATGCGCTGGTCGCGAGGGACGTACGAGACGATCCTCAAGCAGTACTGGAAGGGCTGGTACTCGCTGCCGCCGAGCAAGCTGTTCAACTACACGATGATGATCATCTTCTACCCGATGTCGGCCCTGAACTGGATCCTCGCGGCGCTGAGCTGTGTGCTGTTCCTGGGCCTGGGCGCCTCGGGTGTGAGCATCGACCCCGCCGTGTGGCTGATGCTCTACGGCAACGCCTCCGCCCTGCAGATCGGCCTCTACGTCTGGAACCGCCGCCACAACGTCTCGCCGCACGAGCCGGAGGGCTCCGGCGGTGTGGCGGGCATGGTGATGTCCGCGCTGTCGGCGCCGCTGTACGCCAAGGCGCTGTTCGACTCGATGCTGCGCCGCAAGAGCAAGTTCGTCGTCACCCCCAAGGGTGACTCGGCCAGCCCGGACACCTGGTTCGGAACCTTCCGGTACCACTGGTACTTCATCCTGATCTTCGGTGCCTCCATCGCCGCCGGGTTCGTCTTCGGCAACTCGCACCCCGCGATGATCATCTGGGCGTGCTTCGCCCTGCTGATCACCGCGGCGCCGATCTTCGCCTGGCGGCACGCGCTGCGGAAGCTGACCAGGCGGACCGGGGCGCACGCCGCACATGCCGCGGCCCCCGTCCCGGCCCCGGCTCCGGCGGCACCGGAGCCGCACGCCCCGCAGCAGCAGCGGCCCCGTTGGGCGGAGACCAACGGCGCCGGGAGCGACGGGGGAAGCGACCAGACCATGCAGATCGCCCTTGGTGGACTTGGGGGACGTAAGGAATGAAAGACCGTGCCGGCCGCCGCCGTGCCCGTCGACTCGCGATAGGCACGGCGGTGGTAGTCGCGCTGGCCGGGATGAACGGGCCGTGGCTGTATCGCTTCGGAACCGAGAAATACCACCAGTACCAGATCAACCGACCCGAGTACAAAGCCGACAACGGCCACTGGGAGATCGTCGAGTTCCCGGAGGAGTACCGGCAGAACACCATCCACGCGGCGCTGCTGCGCACCGGGAAGGTGCTCCTCGTCGCGGGCAGCGGCAACAACCAGGACAACTTCGACGCGAAGAAGTTCGACACCCGGGTCTGGGACCCGGTGAAGAACACCATCAAGAAGGTCCCCACGCCCAACGACCTGTTCTGCACCGGCCACACCCAGCTCGCCAACGGCAATCTGCTGATCGCGGGCGGCACCAAGCGGTACGAGAAACTCAAGGGCGACGTCACCAAGGCCGGTGGCCTGATGGTCGTCCACAACGAGAACCCGGACAAGCCGATCACCCTGCCCGCGGGCACCAAGTTCACCGGCAAGGAGAACGGCAAGACGTTCGTCTCCAAGGACCCGGTGCTCGTGCCCCGCGCGAAGAAGGTGTTCGACCCGGAGACGGGCGCCTTCGTGCGCAACGACCCCGGCCTCGGCCGTATCTACGTCGAGGCACAGCAGAGCGGCGCCAGGTACGAGACCGGCGCCCAGGACAACTACCGCGTCCAGGGCCTGTCCGGGGCCGACGCGCGCAACACCTACGGCATGGCCGAGAAGCTCGCGCTCGACAAGAAGGACTTCCAGGGCATCCGGGACGCCTATGAGTTCGACCCGGTCGCCGAGAAGTACATCAAGGTCGACCCGATGAACGAGGCCCGCTGGTACCCGACCCTGACGACCCTGGGCGACGGCGAGATCCTCAGCGTCTCCGGGCTGGACGACATCGGGCAGTTGGTGCCGGGCAAGAACGAGATCTACGACCCGAAGACCAAGAAGTGGACCTACACCGACAAGGTCCGGCAGTTCCCGACCTATCCGGCGCTGTTCCTGATGCAGAACGGCAAGGTCTTCTACTCGGGTTCCAACGCGGGGTACGGCCCGGACGACGTGGGGCGCGACCCCGGGGTCTGGGATGTGGAGACCAACAAGTTCCGCAAGATTCCCGGGCTGAGCGACGCCAACATGATGGAAACGTCCGGCACGGTGCTGTTGCCTCCGGCGCAGGACGAGAAGTACATGGTGATCGGCGGTGGTGGGGTCGGCGAGTCCAAGCTGTCGAGTGAGAAGACGCGGATCGTCGACCTCAAGGACGACGAGCCCCGCTTCGTGGACGGGCCGTCGCTGGAGAAGGGCACGCGGTATCCGCAGGCTTCCGTGCTGCCGGATGACACCGTGCTCGTTTCCGGTGGTTCGGAGGACTATCGCGGGCGCGGTGACTCCAACATCCTTCAGGCGCGGATCTACGACGCCGGGACGAACGCGTTCGATCGGGTCGCGGATCCGTTGGTGGGGCGCAACTATCACTCCGGGTCGATTCTGCTGCCCGACGGGCGGGTGATGTTCTTCGGTTCCGACTCGCTGTTCAGCGACAAGGCGAACACCAAGCCGGGGAAGTTCGAGCAGCGGATCGAGATCTATACGCCGCCGTATCTCTACCACGGGGAACGGCCGTCCCTTTCCGGGGGGCCGGAGAGCATGGAGCGGGGCGAGTCGGGGACGTTCACCTCGAAGCACGCTTCGGCGATCGAGAAGGTGCGGTTGATCCGGCCGAGTGCGGCCACGCACGTGACGGACGTGGATCAGCGGTCGATCGCGCTGGACTTCGAGACGTCCGGGGACGAGGTCACCGTGACCGTGCCGGAGAACCGGAATCTGGTGCAGGGTGGGTGGTACATGATGTTCGCTGTCGATGACCAAGGGACGCCGAGTGAGGCGCGGTGGGTTCGGGTGCCTTAGGCACCGTGGGCGAGTGCGGGTGCGGGGTGGCTGGTCGCGCAGTTCCCCGCGCCCCTCAGGGCGTTGACTCCTCCGCCAGCTTCATCGCGTACTCCGGCCACCACTGCCCCGCCTTCGGGCCGCCCTTGCACTCGCCGTCCGACTCTCCCGGGCGCTTGACCCAGAGGTAGGCGTCCACCAAGGGGTCGGCCGTCTTGGTGGTCGGGGTTTCGCCCAGAGCCCGGCCCGGGGGGTTGCACCAGTTCTCGGCGGGGTCGCCCTCCGTGTAGGGGCCGTTGCCGTTGCGGCTGGTGTCGATGACGAAGGGCTTGTTGCCGATCTTGGCGGAGAGGTTCTTGCCGTAGGCGATGGAGTCCTCGGTGGAGTAGAAGTTGGAGACGTTCACCGAGAAGCCGTCGGCCTGGTCGACGCCCGCCCACTTCAGGGGCTCGAAGATCTGGTCGGGGTTGCCCCAGCCCGCGTTGCCCGCGTCCAGGTAGACCTGGGTGGTCTTCAGGGACGTCAGCTTGCCGATGGCGTACTTGAGGAGGTCGTAGCGCTCCTCGTGGAACTCGCCCGGGGTGCAGCCGTCCACCAGGTGCAGTACGGCGTCGGGTTCCAGGATGACGGTGGCCGGGCGGTCGCCGATGCCCTGGGCGACCGCGTCGATCCAGCCACGGTAGGTGTCGCCGTCGGCGGCGCCGCCGCCGGAGTACTGGCCGCAGTCGCGGTGCGGGATGTTGTAGAGGACGAGCAGGGCCGTACGGTCGGCCTTGGCGGCGGCCTCGGTGAAGCCGCGGGCCTCCTGCTCGGGCTGGTCGGGGCTGATCCACTCGCCGGTCGGCTGCTGGGCGATCTTGCGGATCTCCTCGGCCTGGGCGTCCTTGCCCGACTTCTCGTAGTCGACGACCTGCTGGGCCGCGTTCCCGTCCGGGTTGACCCAGAACGGGTTGGCGTCCTTGGGCTGCTGGGTGATCCCCGCGCCCGCGTCACCGCCACCGCCGTCGCCGTCCCCGTCGCCGGAGGAGCAACCCGCGACCAGCAGCGCCGCCCCCAGCACCGCCATGGCCGCCCGCGCTCCGGCCGCCCCCCTCGTGCCGTACATCCAACTCCCCCTTGGGTGCACTGTTCCAAGCCTCAATCCTGACATACGTCGCCAGGGGCCGTGTCGGGGCGGGAACGCACGACAGACTGGGCGGCGGGAAGGCCCACGGGGCAGGGTCCGAGGGAGGGCGCGTTCATGGACGACACCACCCGGGAACTCCGGCTCGCCGCCGCGCTGTTGGAGTCCGTCGACACGCTGACCGAGGGGTTCGACCCCGGGCGGCAGCTGCGCGGGGTGGCGGACCGGTGTGCGGAGGCGCTGGGTGCGCGGGCCGCCGGGGTGCTGCTGGTCGACGGGGAGCGGGTGGTCTCGCTGGCCGCGAGCGGAGGGCTGGCGCTGGAGCTGCTGGCCGCCCAGCGCGACGACGGGCCCGGGCTGGACGCCTACCGCTCCGGGCGGGCGGTGGCGCCGGTGGCGCTCGGGTCGGCGCGGGCGGCGTCGCGGTGGCCGGGGTTCACGCGGGCGGCGCTGCGGTACGGCGTCGGGGCGGCCCTCGCGGTGCCGCTGCGGGGGCGGGAGCGGCGGCTGGGCGCGCTGAACGTGTTCCTGGCGGCGCCACCGGAGGGGGACGCCGAGCTGCGGCTGGCGCAGGCGCTCGCCGACGGTGCCGCGCTGGGGCTGCACCACGGCGAGCTGTACCGGGAGTGCCGTGCCCGCGCCGGGCAGTTGGAGCGGGCGCTGTCCAGCAGGGTCCGCATCGAGCAGGCCAAGGGCATGCTCGCGGAGCGCTGGAACACCGGACCCGACGACGCGTTCACGGCGTTACGGCAGTACGCGCGGCGGCACCGGCTGCCCCTCGATCAGGTGGCGCGGTCGGTGGTGGAGCGGACCGCCGACGACGCCGGGCTGCGGCGGGAGGCCGAGGGGCCCGCAGGACCCGGCTGATCCCGTGGCCGACTGATCCCTAGGCCGGGACTGGTCACCTGTTCTACAGTCGTCACGGACGGCCCCAGCCCCCGGCCGTGTCTCGCCCACCGTGGCATCCACGCCTCCCGCGCCGGTCGCCGGGTTACTCCCGCAACCCGTGCGCGCGCGGTCGAGGACCAGCCCGGTCGGCGGCCTACGGGGGAGCGGGTCGTCGACCGGGCCGGTTTGCGCCCGGGGCCGGTCACAGGCCGGTGCCCGTCAGGTACGCCGACACGACCACGTTCGCCGTGTAGCTGCGGCTGGCCCGGTCGAAGGTGCCGCCGCAGGTGACGAGCCGGAGTTCCGCGCGGCCGGACTCCCGTGGGCCGTAGGCCTGTTGGGCGTCGAAGCGGTCGCGGGTGAGGACCTGGACGTCCTCGATGGTGAACTCGGCCACCTTGCCGTCGTCGCGGATGACCCGGATCCGCTCGCCCGGTTCCAGGGCGCTCAGCTTGTAGAAGACGGCCGGACGGGTCTCGGTGTCGACGTGTCCCACCATCAGCGCGGTACCGGCCGCGCCCGGCCGCACGCCCGCCGCGTACCAGCCGACGGCGTCGGGCTGGTCGTAGGGCGGTGGGTCGATCGCGCCCCGCGGGTCCAGGCCACGGGCCACGACCGGGGCCCGCACGTTCAGGTGGGGGATGTCGAGGCGCTGGGGCAGCGCCGCCTTCAGGGGTTCGGCGGCGGGCGGCAGCGGTGTGGTCGGGGGGCGCCCGGCCGCCGCCATGTCGCCGGTGGTCGGCGCGGATATGCCGTGCCGTACGTCGGTGACCTCACGGCCCCACAGCCACAGGCCGAGCAGCAGCGCGGCCCAGATCACGCCGGTCAGCACCCGGCTGGGGCGGCGGACCGGGACAGCCGGGGCTTCCGGGGAGTCCTGGTAGCGGGACATGGTCAGTCCGTCCCGCGGCTCCGGCGGGCGCTCCGCAGCGCTACGGCCACGGCGGCGACGCCCGCCAGGACCAGCCCGGTGATCGTGTGGGCGGTGCCGGGACCGGCGGAGCGTTCGACGGTGGCGAGGTCGGCGGTGCCGCCGCCGCCCGCGCGGACGGGGGCGACGGGTGAGGCGTGGCCGGTCGGGGGGTGGCCCGACGAGGCGTGGCCGGTCGGCGCGGCTGCGGCGGCGCCCTTGCCCGATCCGACGGTGAGGGCGGCCTCGCGTTCGTCGCCGTCGCAGGTGACCTTGACGTCGTAGACGCCGACGTCGAGCGCGGTGCGGATCCGGGTCTCGCCGGTCAGGGTGCCGTCCGTGCCGGTGAGCCGGGCGTCGGCGACGAACGCCGCCGAGGCCGCGACCGCGGTTCTGCCGGTGCAGCCGGTCACGCGCAGCGCGATGTCGCTACCGGGCGCCGGGGCCGAGGGGCGGACCGAGACCTCGCCCTCCGCCGCGTACGCCGCGGGGGTGAGTGTGGTGACCGCCGCGAGGACGCCGGTACAGAGAGTGAGTCGCAGTGAACTCATCGTGAACCTCCAGATACCTGGAGACTCCCCCGCACGGGCCGCCCCCGCATCCTCAGCGGGGGCGGGATTGCTCCGTACGGGTGAGTTCTGGCGGTTGAACGGTTTAGACCGTCCTCAGATGCGCTCCACCAGGTCCGCGATCGAGTCGACGATCTTCGACGGGCGGTAGGGGAAGTCCTCCACCTGCTCCGGCCGGGTCAGCCCGGTGAGCACCAGGAACGTCTGCATCCCGGCCTCTATCCCGGCCAGCACGTCGGTGTCCATCCGGTCGCCGATCATCGCGCTGGTCTCGGAGTGGGCGCCGATGGCGTTCAGGCCGGTGCGCATCATCAGCGGGTTGGGCTTGCCCGCGAAGTACGGCTTGCGTCCGGTCGCCTTGGTGATCAGCGCGGCCACCGCGCCGGTCGCCGGGAGCGGGCCCTCGGTGGAGGGGCCGGTCTCGTCGGGGTTGGTGCAGATGAAGCGGGCACCGCCGTTGATCAGCCGGACCGCCTTGGTCATGGCCTCGAAGGAGTAGGTGCGGGTCTCGCCGAGGACGACGTAGTCCGGCTCGTGGTCGGTGAGGATGTAGCCGATGTCGTGCAGGGCCGTCGTCAGGCCCGCCTCGCCGATGACGTACGCGGAGCCGCCGGGCCGCTGGTCGTCCAGGAACTTGGCGGTGGCCAGCGCCGAGGTCCAGATGTTCTCGATCGGCACGTCCAGGCCCATGCGGCGCAGCCGGGCGTGCAGGTCGCGCGGGGTGTACATGGAGTTGTTGGTGAGGACCAGGAAGGGCTTCTCCGACTCCCGCAGCTTCCTGAGGAAGGCGTCGGCGCCGGGGATCGGCACGCCCTCGTGGATCAGCACACCGTCCATGTCGGTGAGCCATGAGTCTATGGGCCTGCGTTCTGCCATGTGCGGTGTCTCCTGCCGTACGCCTGTACGCGTGTACGTATGTACGCACGTACGCCGTTGTACGCGGTGCTGTGGGGCCCAGCCTAAGCAACGTCCGATCTTGTGGGAACGCTCAGCTTCCGGTGGCCTCCTTCCAGGCGTCGACGTACGAGGACAGGTTCTGGTCGATGTCCGCCCAGTCGGGTGCGAAGACCTCGACGCCTTCCATGAGCGCGGACAGCTCGCGCGCGTTGGGGTCGGTGGGCTCGATGTCCTGGCGGGCGGGGAAGCCGCCGCCGATCTCGCTGACCTGGGTCTGCGCCCGCTCGTCCAGCAGGAAGTCGAGGAGCCTCTTGCCGTTCTCGGTGTGCGGGGCGCCGGTGACCAGGCCCGCCGCGTAGGGCAGGGCGAAGGTGGTGGGCCTGCCGCCCTCGCGGGCCGGGAACCAGATGCCGAGGTTGGGCATGGTCTTGGACTGGGCGAAGTTCATCTGGACGTCGCCGTTGGCGACGAGGAGTTCGCCCTTGTCCACCTTGGGCGCGAGCTTGCCGGTGGAGGCGGACGGGCCGACGTTGTTGGACTGGAGGTCGGCGAGGTAGTCCAGGGCGGGCCGCAGGCCGCCGAAGTCGTGCATGGCCTTGATGAGGACGGCGGTGCCGTCGCCCGCGACGCCGGGGGTGGAGTACTGGAGCTTGTCCTTGTACCTGCCGTCGAGCAGTTCCTCCCAGGTGGTGGGGGCCTGCTTCAGCTCCTTCTCGTTGTACACGAAGCCGAAGTAGTTGTTCACGACGGAGGTCCAGGTGCCGTCCGGGGACCTGTCGGCGGCGGCCACCTGGGCGGCGCCCTTGGGGGCGTACTCCTGGAGCAGGCCCTTGCCGTCGGCCTGCTGGATGAACGGCGGCAGCGTGACGAGGACGTCGGCCTGCGGGTTGCCGCTCTCGCGGACGGCGCGCTGCACCATCTCGCCGGAGCCGCCCTCGACGTACTCGACCTTGATGCCGGTCTCCTTCTCGAAGTCCGCGAAGACCTGGTCGTACCAGCCGTCACCGTGCTCGCCCCTGAGGCCGTCGGCACTGTAGACGGTGACGACATCCGGGTCGGAGGCGGCGGTTCCGGTGCCGCAGGCGGGCAGCAGCGGGGCGGCGAGGAGGGCGGCGGAGACGGTGAGGAGGGTGCGGCGGCGGGTCGCGGGCATGACGGTTCCTTGGGTGAGGGAAGGACGGGGGTCAGCGGTACGAGGCGCGGGTTCGGATGCGCGTGACGACGAGCAGGACGAGCAGGGTCGCCGTCATGAGGACCACCGCGAGGGCGGAACCCGCGAAGAGGGCGCCGCGGTCGGTGGCCGCGTAGACCAGGACCGGCAGCGGGGTCCAGTCGGGCGGGTAGAGCATCATCGTCGCGCTCAGCTCCCCCATGGACAGGGCGAGGCACAGGCCCGCGGCGGCGGTCAGGGAGGGCAGCAGCAGCGGCAGCCTCACCCGCCACAGCACGTACGAGGGCCGGGCGCCCAGCGACGCGGCGGCCTGTTCGTACGCCGGGTCCAGGCGGGTCAGCCCGGCCGACACCGACTGGTGGGCGAACGCCGTGACCAGCACGGTGTGCGCGACGATCACGATCCACCGGGTGCCGTTGAGCAGCAGCGGCGGCTCGGAGAAGGCGACCAGGACCGCCAGTCCCACCACGACCGAGGGCACGGCGACCGGCAGCACGAACAGCGCGTCCACGACCCGGCGGTGGCGCGGTTCCAGGGCCGCCGCCGCGAGCGCCGCCCAGGTGCCGACGGCCAGCGCGAGCAGGCTCGCGGTGAGGGCGGTGACCAGGCTGGTGGTGAGGGCCTGGAGGGCCTCGCCGCGGGTGGCGGCCGAGTAGTGGGCGGTGGTGAAGCCGGACGGCAGCACGCTGGACCAGTGGGTGGCGAAGGAGGCGCCCACGACCACCAGCAGCGGCAGCGCGAACAGGGGCAGGAACAGGACGAGGAACAGGGCCCATACGGCCCACCGCGCGGCGCGGCTATGCACGAGCACGTCGGCTCACCACCCGGTAGAGGCCGTAGAGGCTGACGGAGAGCGCGACGTTGACGACGGCGACCACGCACGCGCCCGCGTAGTCGGACTCCAGGATCGCCTTGCCGTAGATCAGGGTCGGCAGGGTCGTGACCCCTTTCGCGCCGGTGAACAGCACGATGCCGAACTCGTTCAGGCAGAGCACCAGCACCAGGCTGCCGCCCGCCGCGAGCGCGGGCAGCGCCTCCGGCAGCACGACCTGCCGCACGATCCGCGGCGCCCGCGCGCCCAGCGAACTCGCCACCTCGATCTGCGCGGTGTCGAGCTGCGCGAACGCCGCGAGCAGCGGGCGCATCACGAACGGCGTGAAGTACGTGATCTCCGCGAGGAGGACGCCCCAGGGCGTGGTGAGGAACCGGAACGGTCCCTCGGCGGCCCCCGTGACGTCCGTCCACAGCCCGTTGGCCATGCCGACCGAGCCGTAGACGAACAGCAGGGCCAGCGTGATCAGGAAGGACGGGAAGGAGAGGAAGACGTCCACGAACCGGGCGACGGCACGGGCGCCGGGGAACGGGACGAAGGCGATGACCAGGGCCAGCGCGAACCCGAGGATGAGGCACCCGGCGGTCGCCGCCACCGCCAGCCACACCGTCGTCCACAGCGCCTCCCGGAACGCCTCCGACGCGAACACGTCGGCGTACGGCTGCAGGGAGGTGCCGCCGGTGCCGGGCCGCAGGGACTGCTGGACGACGAGGGCGAGGGGGTAGAGGAAGAAGAGGGCGAGGAGGGCGAGCGGGGGCAGGGCCCACAGGGAGCGCCTAGTCATCGCCGACTCCGGCCGCCAGCAGTACCGCGTCCGCGGGTGCGAAGTGCAGGGTCACGGGGTCGCCGTGCGCGGGCGGGGTGCGCAGTTCGCGCAGGTCGGCGATGACCCGGTGCCCGGCCACGTCGACGTACAGCCGGTGGGTGGCGCCGCGCCACTGCACCTCGGTGACGGTGCCGGTGAGCGGGTTGGGGCCGTCGCCCAGGCCCACCAGGTGCGGGCGTACGCACAGGGTCGCCCGCGCGCCCTTCGCCGCGTCGCGGGTGTCGACCTCCAGCCCGGTCCCGGCGAGGACGACCCCGCCGTCCGCGACGGTCACCGGCAGCAGGTTGGCGTTGCCGACGAAGGACGCGGTGAACTCGTCGGCGGGCGCCCGGTACAGCTCCCGTGGCGTACCGCAGGCCACCAGCCGGGCCTTGTCCATGACGGCGATCCGGTCGGCCAGGGTGAGGGCCTCGACCTGGTCGTGGGTGACGTGGAGGATCGACACGTCGGGCAGCTCGCGGTGCAGCCGGGCCAGTTCGGTGAGCATGCCGGAGCGCAGTTGGGCGTCGAGGGCGGAGAGCGGTTCGTCGAGGAGGAGGACGCCGGGGCGGATGGCGAGGGCGCGGGCGATGGCGACGCGCTGCTGCTGGCCGCCGGAGAGTTCGCGGGGGTAGCGGCGGGCGTAGGCGGACATGCCGGTGAGTTCGAGGGCCTCGGCGACGCGGGTGCGGATCTCGGCCTTGGCGGTGCGCCGGGCCTTCAGTCCGAAGGCCACGTTGTCCTCGACCCGCAGGTGCGGGAAGAGGGCGTACTGCTGGACGACCATCCCGATGCCGCGCCGGTGCGGCGGCAGGTCGGTGACGTCCCGGTCGCCGAGGAACACCCGCCCGCCGACCGGCCGCACGAACCCGGCGACCGCCCGCAGCGCGGTGGTCTTGCCGGACCCGGACGGCCCGAGCAGGGCCATGACCTCGCCGGGCCGGACGGTGAGGTCGAGGGAGTCCAGGACCACCTGGCCGTCGTAGGCGACGCTGACGGAGTCGAAGCGGATGCCGCCGCTCATGCCAGCGCCCCTGGCAGGTCGGCCACGGAGTCCAGCACCCGGGTGGCCCCGGCCGCCCGCAGCGCGTCCGCGTCATGGGCGCCGGTCAGCACCCCGGCGACGACCCCGGCTCCGGCGCGGACGCCGCTGCGCATGTCGGAGGAGGTGTCGCCCACGACGGCGATCTGCCGGACGCTGTCCGCGACCGCCGTGCGGAGGAAGGCGGTGAGGACCATGTCCGGGTACGGCCGTCCCCGGCCCCCGGCGTCGGCGGGGCACAGCGTCAGGGGCACGAGGTCCCGCCAGCCGAGCGCGCCGAGGACCGCGTCCTGGGTGGGGCGGGCGAACCCCGTGCTCAGGACGACCGTACGGCCCTGGGCGGTGAGGTGCTCGATGGTTGCGCGGGCGCCGGGCAGGGCGGCGACCCGGCCGCCGTCGACGAGTTCGGCGTACGCGTCCTCGAAGGCCCGGTTGGCCCGCTGGGCCCTGGCCTCGTCGCCGAACAGGTGCCGGAAGACGGCGATCTTGGACTCGCCCATGGTGGCGCGGACGTGGTCCAGCATGGCGGCGGGGTCGGCGCCGAGGCGCTCGGCCGCGACCGTGAAGGCCTCTTCGACGAGGCCGCCGTCGGCGACGGTCGTCCCGGCCATGTCGAGGACGACGAGTCGGATGTTCTCGGCCGCTGTGGTCATCGGTGTCACCAGCCCAGTTCGTTCGCGGTGGTCTCGGCTATCGCGGGTGAGCAGGTCATGCCGCGCCCGCCGGGCCCGGTGACCAGCCACACCCCGTCCCGCACCCGCTGCCGGTGCACGACCCGTGCCGGGTCGGTGCACTGCGCGTACACCCCGGCCCAGCGGCGCCGGACCTTCGGCAGCGGACGGCCCAGGAGGGACTCGACGACCTCGGTGAGGTGGTCGTAGGGGTCCTCGACGGTGTCGAAGGCGAAGGGGTGCTCGTACTCGTGGGTGTCGCCGATGGTCAGTCCGCCGTCGGCGCGCTGGACCATCAGCAGTTGCATACGGTGCTCGGCGGCCGTCGGCGGCTGCGGCTGCCGGGCGTTCAGCTCGTCCAGGGCGGGCGAGGCGTACGCCGGGTAGTAGCGGAAGCTGTCGGCGTCGGCGACGGAGGTGGTGAGGGGCTCGCCGAGCGGGTCGGTCTGCATCATCTGGAGGCGCACGCGGCGCACCGGCAGCCCGGGTCCGGCCAGTTCGCGGACGAGCCCGCCGAGCCAGGCGCCGGTGCACAGGACGACCGTGTCCCCCGTGTGGACGTCCCCGTGGTCGTCGCGGACGGCGTTCTCGCCGATGACGTCGCGGACCTCGCGGCCGGGCAGGAAGGTGTACGCCGGGTGCCGCAGCAGCTCGGCGCGCAGGGCGAGCTGGGCGGTGCGGGGTTCGACGGCCGCGTCCCGTGCGCAGTGCAGGGCGGCGGTGAAGTCGCCGCGCAGGGCGGGGTTGAGGGCGCGGGCCTCGGCCGCGGTGAGCAGCCGGTAGCCGCGGTCGGCGGCGTCCGCGCGGGCCACGGCGGCCTCGGCGACGGCGAGTTCGAGATCCCCGCGTACGGGGGTCAGGGAGCCGTTCGGCCGGAAGCCGAGGGCGGGCACCCGGGCGCCGATCCCCTCCCACAGTTCCCGGGCCCGCAGGGCGGTGGCGAGTTCCGCGCCGCCCGCGCGACCGCTCACCCAGATCTGGCCGAAATTGCGCAGCGAGGCGCCGCGAGCCTCCGCCTCGCGCTCGATCTGTACGACCTCGTGGCCGCGTTCCACTGCTTGCCAGGCATGCATGGTGCCGACCACGCCGCCTCCGACGACTATCACTCTCACGGCGGCAACGGTCGTCGGGACCGGGGAACCACGAGGGTCGGTCCGACAACGGGAGCGTGAACTGGTCATCACGTTTGGGCTAGACCCGTTATGTTTACGTTATGAAGCTCGCCGTGAAAGTCGTTCCACAGAAGGTCGGCGAGAAGGGCGGTTTTCAGCCGCTGAGACGGGTCGTGAAGGAGAACCGGTCGCCCCGGTACAGCGTTCGCACCCGCTCCAGCGGGCGGCCGTCGGCGTCCCGGGACACCCGGTGGATCAGCAGCATCGGCAGGGCGGGCGGGGTGCCGATGAGCAGCGCCTCGCGCGGGGTGGCGAGCACGGTCTCGATGCGCTCGTCCGCGTCGCCGAAGGCGATGCCCTGGGCGCGGAGGTAGGCGTAGAAGGAGGAGTCGGGCTCGAAGTCGGTGTCCAGGCGGGGCACGCGGGCCACGGCCACGTAGGTGCTCTCCAGGCCCACCCGCTCGTCGTCGGCGCGCAGCACCCGCTCCAGGTGCCAGACCGGCTCACCGCGCGTCAGCCCGGTCTCGGCGGCGAGCGCCTCCGGGCAGGGGAAGCGGTCGAGGGTGACGAGGTCGCGGCCGGGGGTGCGGCCCTGGCGCCGTACGCCCTCGGTGTAGCTGGCGAGGGACAGCGGCTGTTCCAGCTTCGGGCCCGCGACGACGGTGCCACGGCCGTGCCGCCGCAGCTTGCCCTCCAGCACGAGTTCGCGGATCGCCTGGCGCAGGGTCTCGCGGGCGACGTCGTAGCGCTCGGACAGATCGCGCTCGGTGGGCAGGGCCCCGCCCTCCCCCAGCTCCTCGATCAGCCGGTCCAGCCGGGCCTTGACCGCGTAGTACTTGGGGATCCGGCCGTGCTCCGGGATGCCACGGCGCACGGGGGCGCCGGGGGCCTGGTCGTTCGGGTAGTCCACTCAGGGATCGTCGCAGACGCGGGTGGCGGGTTCAGCGGCGCCTTCGGCCAAGAGTGAGCAGGGCCGCGCCGGTGAGGAGCA
This sequence comes from Streptomyces sp. NPDC057877, assembly GCF_042796855.1. Taxonomy (NCBI): domain Bacteria; kingdom Bacillati; phylum Actinomycetota; class Actinomycetes; order Kitasatosporales; family Streptomycetaceae; genus Streptomyces; species Streptomyces sp. NPDC057877. The sequence continues at coordinate 187,453 of NZ_JBHVMS010000004.1, read as the reverse complement.
GGGCGGCGGTCAGGGCGGCGAGCGCGGCGAGGGGGCGGCCGGTGCGGGCGAGTTCCTCGGCGGTGGGCAGGCGGCCCTCCCTGGTGGGGGCGGGGCTGCTCTCCGTGCCGGTGGGCGGGGGCGTGGCGGACGGTGCCCGGCCGGTCAGGACGGAGAAGCGGTAGTCGTTCGACTGGCCGACCCAGTCGCCGTCGTCGGCGCGCCGGTGCACGACGGACGCGTTGGCGGTGACCTCGTTCGGTACGGCGTCGGAGGTGAGGCCCAGGCGCACCTTGACGGTGACGGTACGGCCGGGCTGCACCGTGAACCCCGGGAAGCCGTCGTCGAACGCCCCGACCAGTTCGTCCTGGTCGGTCTCCTCGAACCGCACCGGGCGCGGGCGCGGCCGGGTGCCGTCGTAGAACTCCAGCCGGGGCTGCTCGGCCCGCAACTGCCGCCGTTCGTCGACGAGGACGACGACGGGGTGGATGCCGGTGCAGGGGCGGGCGGTGGTGTTGGTGAGGTCGATCGACCAGGTGCCGTGTCCGCCACCGGCCTGGTAGGCCTCGGGGCCGCCGCGGATCCGGGTGGTGATCGGGAAGTCCCGGCCGTCTGCGGGGGCGCAGTGGGGAGCCGCCGCTTGGGCGGGGGCGGGGAGGCAGAGGGTGAGGGGGATGAGGAGGGCGGTGGCGGCGGTGTGCGTGCGCGGTCGCATGAGCACATCACCATGCCGGGCGGGAGGGGCGGGGGGACGATGCCGCTCCGGTGGGCGGCGGCAATCCGCTCGTTCAGCGGACAGGGGTCCCTCAGCCCTCCCCGCGCCCGAACAGCGGCGCGAGCAGCAGTTGGGCCGCGCCCTCGGCGACCTCGCGGCCACCGCCGGGGGCGACTCGCACCGGCACCGGGGGCTCGCCCGTGCGGTGCGCGCGCTCGGTGAGGACGGCGGCGACTCCGCGCACGAAGCGGTCGGGGGCGGCGGTGACGACCCGGCCGCCGAGGAGGATCAGGTCGATGTCGAGGAGGGCGACGAGGTTGCCGGTGCCGGTGCCGAGGACCCGGGCCGCCTCGTCGAGGTCCCCGCGCGCCACGGCCGCCAGGCACAGCGCCTCCACACAGCCGCGGTTGCCGCAGCCGCAGGGCGGGCCGTCGAGCTGGACGACCTGGTGGCCGAACTCGCCCGCGCCGGTCCGCGCCCCCCGGTGCACGGCGCCCCCGATCACCAGTCCGCCGCCGAGCCCGGCCCCGAAGTGGAGGTACGCGAACGACCCGGCGCCGTCTCCGGGGTCGGCCACCGTCAGGCGCAGGGCGGCGGCGTTGGTGTCCTTGTCGACGACGACCGGGACGCCGTCGAGCCGCCGGGTGAGGGTGTCCCGTAGCGGAAAGCCGTCCCACTCCGGGAAGCCGGTGACGCGGTGCAGGACCCCGCGCGTGTGGTCGAGGGGACCGGGGAGGGCCACGCCGAGACCGAGCAGCGGGCCCGGCGCCCGCAGTCCTTCGGCCTCCCGCACCACCGCCGCGACCACGGCCTCCGCGCCCGCCCCCAGGTCCAGCGGCGTCCGCCGCTCGTCCAGCACGGTCCCGGTGAGGTCCACCAGCACCGCCCGCAGCTCGTCCCGGTCCAGCTGTACGCCGACGGCGTGCCCGGCGTCGGGCACCAGGCGCAGGACCGTGCGCGGCTTGCCGCCCGTCGAGGCGCGGCGCCCGGCCTCCGCCGCCAGCCCGTCGGCCCGCAGCCGGGCCGTGATCTTGCTGACGGCCTGGGGGGTCAGCCCGGTCCGCTCGGCGAGTTCCAGGCGGCTGATGCCCTCGTCACCGGCGGTCCGCAGCAGGTCGAGGACGACTGCGGCGTTGCGGCTGCGCGGGGCGAGCGGGTCGGCGCCGGTCGCTCCGCCCCGGGCCGGGGCCCTACCGTTCCTCGTTCTGTTCACCCGACCCATTCTCCCCACCGCTTGCACTTTGGCAACAGCGTTGCGAAAGTGGGTGCCATGACTGGCACTCCTCCCGGCACCCCCCTGCGCGTGGGCCTGATCGGCTACGGCCTCGCGGGCTCCGTCTTCCACGCCCCGCTGATCGCCGCCACCGACGGCCTCGCCCTGGACACGGTGGTCACCTCGAACCCCGAGCGGCAGCAGCAGGCCCGCGCCGAGTTCCCGGACGTCCGCCTCGCCGCCACCGCCGACGAGCTGTTCGACCGCGCGGACGAGCTGGACCTGATCGTCGTGGCCTCGCCGAACAGGACGCACGTCCCGCTCGCCACCGCCGCCCTCAAGGCCGGTCTCCCGGTCGTCGTCGACAAGCCGGTCGCGGGCACGGCGGCCGAGGCGCGCGAGCTGGCGGCGCTGGCCGACGAGCGCGGTCTGCTGCTCTCCGTCTTCCAGAACCGCCGCTGGGACAACGACTTCCTGACCCTGCGGAAGCTTCTCGAGGACGGCGAACTGGGCGACGTATGGCGCTTCGAGTCCCGCTTCGAGCGCTGGCGGCCCCAGCCCAAGGGCGGCTGGCGGGAGTCCGGCGACCCGGCAGAGATCGGAGGTCTGCTCTACGACCTCGGCAGCCATGTCGTCGACCAGGCGCTGGTCCTCTTCGGCCCCGCCACCGAGGTGTACGCCGAGGCCGACGTGCGCCGCCCCGGCGCCGCGACGGACGACGACACCTTCATCGCGCTGACCCACGCCGGCGGCGTCCGCTCCCACCTCCACGTCTCCGCCACCACCGCCCAGCTCGGCCCGCGCTTCCGGGTGCTGGGCTCGCGGGCGGGCTATGTGAAGTACGGCCTCGACCCGCAGGAGGCGGCCCTGCGCGACGGCGGGCGCCCCGGCACGGACGCCGGCTTCGGTGTGGAGCCGGAGGGGATGTGGGGCCGTACCGGCTCCGGCGAGTCCCCGCTGACCGGCGGCGGCCGTCCCGTCCCGACCCTGACCGGCGACTACCCCGCCTACTACGCGGCCGTGGCACGGGCGCTGCGCGAGGGCGCCGCCAACCCGGTGACCGCGCTGGAGGCCGCCGCCGCCCTCGACGTACTGGAAGCCGCCCGCCGTTCGGCCCTGGAGAAGGTGACGGTGACACTGTGACGACCCACAAGCACCCGGTGACCCCGAAGGTCACCCCGGAACTGACCCCGTCCGTCGAGGAGTTGGAGGCGCAGGAACGCCGTCTGGTGTTCCGCCGGTTCACCCATGACGACGCCTGGGCGCTCGGGCTGCTGCTGGTGCGGCTGGCCCGGGAGCGGCAGGCGCCGGTCGCCATCGACATCCACCGCGCGGGCCAGCAGCTGTTCCGCGCCGCGCTGCCCGGCTCCACGCCCGACAACGACGCCTGGATCGACCGCAAGCGCCGCGTGGTGGAGCGCTACGGCTCCGCGTCGTACCTGGTGGGCGCCCGGTTCCGGGCCAAGGGCACGACCTTCGAGGAGTCCTCGCGCCTCGACCCCGACACCTACGCGGCGCACGGCGGCTCCTTCCCGGTCACCGTCGCGGACGTCGGTGTGATCGGCTCGGTGACGGTGTCCGGGCTGCCGCAGCTCCAGGACCACCGGCTCGTGGTGGAGGCGCTGGAGGAGTTCCTGAAGGACGAGATCTGACCCGGCCCCCGGGAATGATCGTGCGCGTCCCTCTGGTTGGCACCGCTGAACAGCCGTCACGCCGACCGGAGGGACCGCATGAACGCCGTATCCGCCATTTCGAAGGACCAGCTCGGCCGCTACGGCATCTGGAGCCCGGGGCTGCGCTCGGAGGACCCGGAGCGGCGTGGCGAACTGGCCGATACGGCGGCCCAGTTGGAGGACCTCGGCTACGGCGCCCTGTGGCTGGGCAGCAGCCCCGCGCCGAGCCACGCCGCCCCGCTGCTCGAAGCGACCTCGCTGATCGCCGTCGGCACCAGCATCCAGAGCATCTGGCAGTACGAGGCGGCCGAGAGCGCGGCCGGGTTCGCCGAGCTGGAGCAGGCCCACCCCGGCCGCTTCCTGCTGGGCCTCGGGGTGAGCCACGCCAAGCTCGCCGACCAGTACCGGCGCCCGTACTCGTCCCTGGTCGCCTACCTCGACGCCCTCGACGCGGCCGGGGTGCCCGCCGGGCGCCGCCTCCTCGCCGCGCTGGGCCCGAAGACGCTCCAGCTGTCCGCCGACCGCGCGGCGGGCGCGATCCCGTACCTGGTGACGCCGCAGCACACCGCCCAGGCCCGCGAGATCCTCGGCGACGGCCCGCTCCTCGCCCCCGAGCTGAAGGTGGTCCTGGAGACGGACCCGGCCCGGGCCCGCGCCCTGGCCCGGGAGGCCCTCGCCTTGTACCTCACCCTCCCCAACTACACCAACAACTTCCTCCGCCTGGGCTTCACCGAGTCCGACCTCGCGGACGGCGGCAGTGACCGCCTGATCGACGCCGTGTTCGCCTGGGGAGACGAGTCCCGTGTCCGCGGGCGCGTCGACGCCTTCCTCGAGGCGGGCGCCGACCACGTGGCCCTCCAACTGGTGGACGACGGCCCGAGGGACGGCCTGCCGAGGGAGGGCTGGACCCGGCTGGCGGAGATCCTGGCCTGACGCCAACCACCCCAGGGGCACGGGAAACCACGACCAGCCGCAGCCAACCTAAGGGCGCGGGGAACTGCGCGACCAGCCCCAGACGACCCGCAGCCGCCGCACGACCCGTAGCCCCGAGCCCTGTCGCTACCGCTGCTTACGCGTTCTTCAACTCCTGCCGCTGGCGCCCAAGCCCGTCGATCTCCAGCTCGACCACATCCCCGGCCCGGAGATACGGCTTGGGCTCCGGCTGCCCGAAGGCAACCCCCGCGGGCGTCCCGGTGTTGATCACGTCCCCCGGGTACAGCACCATGAACTGACTGACGTACCGCACGACCTCCCCCACCGGGAAGATCTGCTCCGCGGTCGTACCGTCCTGCTTCAGCTCGCCATTCACCCACAGCCGCAACGCCAGCGCCTGCGGGTCCGGCACCTCGTCGGCGGTCACCAGCCAGGGCCCGAGCGGATTGAACGTCTCGCAGTTCTTGCCCTTGTCCCAGGTCCCGCCCCGGTCCATCTGGAACTCCCGCTCGGACACGTCGTGCGCGACGGCGTACCCGGCGACATGCGCGAGCCCTTCCTCCGCCGACCCCAGGTACCGCGCCGTACGCCCGATGACGACCGCCAGCTCCACCTCCCAGTCGGTGCGCGTCGACCCGCGCGGCACGAGCACCGTGTCGTTCGGCCCGACGACGGTGTCCGCGGCCTTGAAGAAGACGACGGGCTCGGCGGGCGGCTGGGCGCCCGTCTCCCGCGCGTGGTCGTGGTAGTTCAGCCCGATGCACACGACCTTCCCGATCCGCGCCACCGGCGGCCCGATCCGCAGCCCCGCCGCGTCCAGCACGGGCAGTTCCCCGCCCTCGGCCGCGGCCCGCACCCGCGCGAGCGCGTCCTCATCGGCGAGCAGCGCCCCGTCGACGTCCGGCACGACCCCCGACAGGTCCCGCAGGATCCCCCCGGCGTCGAGCAGCGCGGGCCGCTCCTGCCCCGCCCTACCGACTCGCAGCAGCTTCATGGTCATGGCCTCCCTGGATCGCGGGTGTCCCGCCGACGCCTGGCGGCCCGGAGTGCGGCCCATGGCGCCGCAGCCATCGGAGGACTGGTCGATCCTCCAAGGAGGCGGTCCAGTCCGCAATACCCCGTTCACGTACTGGACCGCCCCGGGGCGGGTCAGCGGTAGAGGAGCACCCGCTCGACCGTGCTCCACGCGGTACTCGTCACCACGTACAGCGCCGCCGCCAACGGCACGACGGCCACGGTGACGAGCGTGAAGAAGGACATGTACGGCATGACCTTGCCGACGGCTCCGGGCACCCCGTCTGCGGCGGCCGTCATCACCGCCGTACGCCGGAAATTGACGACGGCGACAGCGATGACGACGACGAACAACCCCAGGTAGACGAGCCCGCCCCCACCGCTCAGCGCGTCCAGCCACCGCCCGCCGAGGGGCGCGTCGAACAGTTGGTGGGTGAGGAGGGTGTTGGTCTCGCCGCCGATCGTGGGGCTGGAGAAGAGGTGGTAGAGCAGGAAGAACGCGGGGAGTTGGAGCAGTCCGGGCAGACACCCGGCGAGCGGCGAGACCTTCTCCCGCGCATGCAGCTCCAGTACGGCCCGCTGCAGCCGCTCGGGGTTCCTCGCGTACCTCTCGCGCAGCTCGGCGACCTTCGGCTGAAGGGCGACCCGGGCCTTCTGTCCCCGCGCGGCGGCCCGGGACAGCGGATGCACGAGCAGCCGTACCAGCGCGGTGAACAGCACGATCGCGGCAGCGGCGGCGGAGGCGTGGAAGACGGGTTGGAGCAACTCGGCGAGCTGCTCGACGAGGTCGGCGAAAACGGACATGGGTGAGCCCTCCGTGGGGTGGGTGGTCGGGCCGACGCGGAAGGTGCGGCGGCGGCATGACGACCCGCGCGGGGCTCAGGCTTCGGTTCGGCTCGCGCCCTACGCGAAGGTCGCCGGGAGGGCGGAGCCGGGCGCTCGGGGACGGGTGCGCCCCCTGGCGTCGGGATCACGTTGCGGCAGGAAGGCGGTACGACGCTCACGCTCACGCATCGCCGTACGCACCCGCGTCGGCGCCACGACCGGCACACACCGCGCGGCGATCAGCGCACAGGCGGCGAGGGCGGCGGCGGTGGCGACGGTGGCGGTGAGGGTGCCGCTGTCGAGGAGGGCGAGCTGGAAGACAAGGAGGAGAAGGAGAGGAAGAAGGGCGACAGATCGCCGGTACACAGCTCCCCACCCCTCCCCAAGCGCCCCACACCGATGGCCGATGGCCGATGGTCCGATTAAACCTCAACGGGGGCGCATCGAGGCAAGGGTGCCCCAGACCACCAGCCGGTATCTGGACGTGTACACGGGGGTGCAGGTGGTGAGGGTGATGTAGTACCCGGGCTCGCGGTATCCCTGCCCCGGCCGGACGAGGCTGCGCGGCACGGCCCGGATGACGCCGACGTCGTGCGCGGAGGTCTGCGGCAGTGTCCGTCCCACGCGGTACGTGTAGACGGCGTCCTCGGTCTCCACGGTGATCGCATCGCTCCGCCGGAGCCGGTCGAGGTGCCGGAAGGGTTCACCGTGGGTGTTGCGGTGCCCGGCGAGGGCGAAGTTGCCGGGCTGCCCGGGGTGTGCGGTGCCGGGGTAGTGGCCGACGTATCCCTTGTTCAGGACGTCGGCCTTGCCGATCCCCTCGGCGACGGGGACGCGGAGCCGGAGCCGGGGGATGGTGAGGATGGCGTAGGCACGGGAGGGAACGGGCGCCGCCCGGACGGCTGACGGCGTCCGCGGCCTCTCGGCATCAGGGGAAGGACCCCGCCCGCCCTCAGCCCCCCGCGCCTCCCCCTCTCCGCTGCCGGAGCCACCCCAACTCCGCTCCAGGGCCCGCACTTCCCTCTCGGCCCCCTCCCGGGCCTCCCGGTTGGTCCACCACAGCTGATGCACGACCAGCAGCATCAGCACGACGCCTACGGTGACGAGCGCCTCCCCGCCGCCCCACACCACCCGCCGCCACCGCGCACGCCGACGCCGATCACCGTGCCGTACGACGGAAACGCGCATACGAAACGCCTCCAGGGGCCGGACCCGCCCGCAAGATAGGCGCGGGAGCCGCAGACCGCCAGACCCCGCCGGGCAACAGCCGCTGGCCTGCACATATCTCACCTATGTCACTGATCGGCAGTACGGTGTCCCCCATGCGCCCCGACACGCCCGCCGAGAACGTCGACCACCACGCCGAAGCGGCCCGCCTGGAGCGAACCGCCGCGCTGTATCCCGAGGACGCCGAGGCCCTGCTGCTGCGGGCCGCGGCCCACCTGGAACTCGCCGGCGCCCGCCCCGCCGCCGCCACCCTCTACGACCGCCTGCTGTCCTCCTCCGACGGCCTGGAGAACCCCCAACTGGTCCGTGCCCTGAAGGCCTCGAACCTCTGGGAGTACGGCCACGAGGCCGAGGCCAGGGCCATCATCGACGGCATCCGCACCACGGCCCCCAGGGACCCGGCCCCCTGGGTCATCGCGGCGGAGTCCCTGGAAGCGCACGACGAGCTGGAGGCCGCGGAGTCGACGTTCACCGAGGGGGCGGTGCTGCTGCTGACGGACGTGCCGGAGCCCCCGTACTCCACCCACCCCCTCCTCTTCGGCCGCCACCGGGTGCGCCGCATGCTGGGCCTGCCCCACGACGACTGGGACACCCTGGCCGACACGCTCCACTCGATGCCGGTCTCCCTGGACGAACTCCACGACCCCAAACGCGTCTGGTCCCTGGGCTCGGACAACCCGGCCGAGCTGGAAGCGGAGATCTCCCGCCTCCGCGCCGAACTGGGCGCCTACCGCGAGGCCCTCTCCCGCCCGTTCCCGGTCGCGATACTGCACTGGCCCGCGGACGAACTGGCGGAACTGGTCTCGGCGTACCCGTCCCTGCTGACGGAGTACCCGTCCCACGAGGAGCACCTCGCGACCATAGAGTCCTCCCTCCGCGAACTCGCCACCTCCGGCACCCCCAACCTCGGCACCGTCACCGGCACGGTCCCCTCCTACGAGGCCTTCGCCGCGTCCGAGGGCTCCTCCCCTGACGACGCGACCCTGCTGCCCCAGTACGCGACGACACTGGCGGCACGGGGGCGGGCGGTGGAGTGGCCGCCGCAGCGGGGGGCGGGGTGTTGGTGTGGGTCTGATCGGGCGTACGGGGACTGCCACGGACGCGTCGACGCGTAGCGGCACGGAGTCACGGGCAATGGACGACACAAGTCAGGGTGCGCGGAACCATCAGGAGACGCTGCCGGAACCTGGGAGCGCGGACCTCGTCAGTCTTGGTCTTTCCGCAGCTCACCTCAGTCTGTACAGCTTCCTCTACGAGTCCCGGGAGAACCCGCCGACCATGGTGGAGATCCGTGCCCATGTGGCAGATGAGAAAGGATCTTCCCCCGCCCAGACAGACCGTCGTGTGCGCGATCTGCGTGATCATTTCGTAGTCGAGGCATTTCGCGAGGGGCGCAGTCACCGATACCGCCTCACCGGGTGGAACCGCGATCGGCAGAACGGGCTGCGCCGCGCCATCGGCAAACGACTGAGGGCCCAGGTTCTCGCTCCGCAACGCTGCGCTCAGTGCGGGCGGACACCGCTGGATCACCTTGTAGTCCTCGTCGTGGACCACAAGGTCCCCAGGGACTGGGGCGGAGGCGACGACCTGGAGAACCTGCAACCGCTGTGCGAAGACTGCAATTCCGGCAAAAAGGCCTTCTACAGTTCCTACGACCAGTACGCGGAAGAGATCAGGGCGGCGGCTGACCACCCAGAGCCACACGGCCGGATCGGGGAACTCCTGAAAGCCTTCCACGGGAACTGGGTTCCGGCTGATCTGATCAGCGTCGTGGCTTCGATGAAGCAGTACCAGGACGACTGGCAGAGACGCCTGCGAGAACTTCGGAAGCTGGGCTGGGAGTACGAACCGAAGAAGTCCAAGGACCCCGTGTCGGGGAGGTGGCGGTCCTCCTACCGCCTGAAACGCTGGGAGCCCTGGCCCGAGGGATCGATCCGCGCCGAAATCGACCGCAGGATCCAGCAGGCGGAAGACGACGGCGACCCTGACGCCTCAGCCGGCTAGCAGCCGGGCGGCCGCTTCATCGAGCTGCCCGGCGGACGGCACATGGACCACCCCGAATCTGGTGGCCGCGGCAAGCTCAATCGTGTCGAAGCGCAAGGGCGGCAAGATATCCGCGAGTAACTGCTCGGCAGGGGTCTTCCGTCCGGCGTTCATTCCCTGCCGGAACTTCTTGTTGCCCACTCGAAGGCTCAGCGCACGGCGCCCAGTCCACGCATCGACACGGAAGAGGGCGTCAGCCAGCGGATGAAACCGGAGGTCTACGCCCCGCAGCCGTAAATGAGCGAACGCGTAGACCTCGCGGAGAAAACCGTAGTAGGCGTTGCCGACCCGCCATCGTATGGCCGCCCGCACACGGTCTTCGGTATATTTCTCTCTGGTCACGAGATCACGGACGAGCTTCATCGCCGGATCGCCCAGCATATTCCGCCCGTCCGGATCATGGAATGAGAATTCCCGGAAGCGCTGGTACGTGGGCACACACCCGAGGCGTTCCACACAGATATGGAACGTGTGAGTGAAGGCGAAATTCGGGTGCCAGTCCACGATCTCGGGAACGCTCTCACCGACTTGGCGTCTCACTTCCCCCAAAGCATGCTCAGTGTTCTGGCACACATGGCTGATGTCAGCCTCTGTGAGGTCATAGAGGACCCGGGTTCTGTGGGCCATCACCATGGGCACCACTTCCGACCGCCGGGGGTCCACGCACCAGTCGTCGAAGCGCCTCCGAGTGGACTCCGTCGTGCAGAACAGTCCGAGTACGTCCTCCGACGTGGTCTCCGCCACAGCGCCTCCCCGCCAAACGCCTTCCAACAAGCCCGCCGCACAAGCTAGTTGAGCGGGACTCCCCTCCCAAGCGCTCGTCCGCGAGAGGGGATACTAATGGGCCCACAGCCTGTCCCGTAGCCCTGGAGTTCACGCGTGACGTTCCCCGACAGCCTGAGCCCCGCACCCGGCGTCTGCGACGACCCGGAGCTGATGCTCGTGCGCCAGCACCTTCTCTCGCTCGATCCGGAAGGGGAGCGCTTCGCCCGGGTCCTGCGCGACACCATCGACCAGCTCCTGGACGGAGAACACACAGGCCGGTTCGACTGGAACGACCTGCACAAAACTGAGAAGACGCATGCCGGGACGCTGGTCGAGATCAACCTGCTGCGGGAGTTCGGTTTCTCCAGCGGCGCCGACCTCGACTACCTGATCGAGGGCATCGAGGTCGACTGCAAGTTCTCCCAGAAGCTGTACGGCTGGATGATCCCGCCCGAGGCCCTCGACGAGATCTGCCTGGTCGTCTGGGCGGACGACCATAAGGGGAAGTGGAGTGCGGGACTGCTGCGCGCTGACCGCGCCAAGCTCACCACCAGTGGCACGGTCACGAAGAAGGGCAACCGCGACGGCAAGTTCCAGCTGACCAAGAAGCATCATGATCTCGTCGCCTGGCTCTGGGACCAAGCGCCCCTGGAGGAGAACCTGCTGCTGAACCTCGACGCGGAGACGCTGGCAACCGTCCTCGCCGCGGGCTCCGGCTCCAACCGCGGCAGAGGGCAGGCAAGGGTCAACGAGCTGTTCCGGAGAGTCCAAGGGCGCCGCATAAACAGAACCGTCGTGCGTACGCTTGCCCAGCAGAAGGACTACATGAAGCGCGTCCGGTACAACGGCGGAGCCCGCCAGCACCTGCGCGAGCACGGCATCCTGATCTGTGGCGACTACCCCCACCACCAGGCCGTTGCCGCGCAGCTCGGTCTTCCCGTGCCGCAGGAAGGCGAGAACGTGAGCATCCGGGTGGTCGAAGCGAAACCACACCACCACTCCGAGCCAAGCGTGCTGCTCGACGGTCGGCACTGGGTCCGGGCACTGCCTGACGACCCCGAGGAGATGGCCCCGCTGCTGCCCGAGACCAAGAAGAAGCCAAGCCCCCAGGACTGAGCGGACCCGAGAGCAGTGAGCATGCACCAGCAGAACCCCGGGCCGGGCGACGAGGAAGCCTGGCTGCCCCCGGAGGGATCATGGGCTTCGTCCGCCGCCCGGCGCCGCAACATGCAGGCGATCCGCAGCCGCGACACCAAGCCCGAGCGCCTGATCCGGAGTCTGCTGCACGCTCGGGGCCTGCGCTACCGCGTGGCCGCGAAGCCGCTGCCGGGACTTCGGCGTACGGCCGACATCGTCTTCCGGCCGGCGAAGCTCGCCGTGTTCATCGACGGCTGTTACTGGCATGGCTGCCCAGAGCACTACGTGTCCCCGAAGACGAACCCTGGTTACTGGTCCGACAAGGTCGCACGGAACATGGCACGCGACCGGGACACGGACGAGCAGTTGCGTGCCGCTGGCTGGACCGTGCTGAGGTTCTGGGAGCACGATCCAGCCGAGGAGTGTGCGGTGAAGATCGCCGCCACGGTCAGCCGGCTGCGCGCGGCCCGGCAGTAGGCCGGCCGCCGCCTCAGCCGTCCGAGGGCTTCTCCGCGGCCTCAAGGGCGGCGTAGATCTGCTCCCCCACCGCCTGGGCCACCGGCGGTGGGAAGGCGTTCCCGACCTGGCGGTACGCGGCCGTCTTACGGCCCGAGAACTTCCAGTCCTCCGGGAAGCCCTGGATCAGGGCCGCCTGCGTGACGGTCAGCTTGGGCCCGGCAGGGGCGAACAGATCGCGCTCCTTGTCCTTCATCTCCTCGGGCGCGTTGGCGACGCCCATGGCGCAGACTCCCAGCTCCGCCCAGGCGCGCTTGGCCCGGGTGGGCCCCAGGTCGGCACCGCCGTGCTTCTTGGAGCCGCCGACGACCGTCGGCGCCACACCCTCGAGAGCCTTTTCGTACCACCGCTTGAAGGCCCGCTCAGTCCGCGGATCGTCGGCCACGGCGTCGTAGCGCTTCCGCATCGAGTCGTGCAGCGCCGCACCCACTGTGACGTACTCCGTCGGCTGGGGCTTCGAGTGCACGAAGTGCCGGGCGTACTCGGGCTTCATGGCGACAAGGACGGCCCGGGGACGCAGTTGCGGGACGCCGTAGTCCCTGGCTTCGAGGAGGTCCCAGTAGCACTCCTCGTAGCCCATGGACTCCAGTTGCTTGATGATGTACTGCCGGTACTCGGCGAACTTGGGGTCCAGCAGTCCCCGCACGTTCTCGATCATCACGGCATTCGGGTCGAGCTGATCAACGAGATCAAGCATCGTCGGGAAGAGGTCCCGTTCGTCGTCCCGCCCGAGTTGCTTGCCCGCTGCCGAGAAGGGCGGGCAGGGCACTCCCCCCGCGAGGAGATCAAGGCGACCGGACTCCAGACCCAGTGTCTGCGGATCGAACTCCCGGAGGTCGGCCTCGATGACCTTGCAGCCACTCCACTCCGGGTTCTCGCGGGTGTTGGCCCGGAGGGTCTGGCAGGCGTCCTTGTCGATCTCGATCAGCGCGACGTGCTTGAAGCCCGCGTTGTGCAGGCCCACCGCCTGCCCCCCGGCGCCCGCGCAGATCTCCACCGAGGTGTACTTGCGCTCGTTCGTGCGGGTCATGCCCCTCCTTACAGCCGTGCAGCGGCAGACGCTTTATGCAATCCACCATCACTGAGGGTGACAGACCCCACTGACAACCAGACCTCACCCAGTGTGCAGTACGCCCCTCGGTTCACCGCACGCCCCCTCCACCTCGCCGAACACTCATACGATATGGCCCATGCGGATCCCTGCGTGGACGGAAGACGAACTCGTACTGGCCGGAGCGCTCGTCGTGAGGAACGGCTGGCGCGAACTGCGGACGGGCGACCAGGCTGTGCACGAACTCTCTGAGCTGATCCGGTCGCTGCCGATCCATGGTGCTGACGCACTGGCAATTCCGGGCTTCCGCTCCCCCGACAGCGTGAGCCGCAAGACCACCGACTTCATGACGAACCACAGGCTGTACCCGGGAAAGGCCACCAGGTGCGGCAAACCGACACTGCTCATGATCGAGGCTTTCACCCAGCGCGAGGCCGAAATGCTCCAGGCAGCCCAGGCCATCGAAGAGGCCATCGGGTCCGGTGAACTGCACCTCGTTCCCCCGCAGCACGACGAGGTCGACGAGACGGGCGCCACAGCGATCGAGGGGCGTCTTCTCGTCCGTCGGGCCCTGGTCCGGGAGCGGGATCCCAAGCTCCGTGCCAAGAAGATCGAGCAGGTGCGGCGCCAGGGGCTGCCTCTTCGCTGTGAGGTCTGCGACTTCGACTTCGCCCACACCTACGGCGAACTCGGTGATGGCTACATCGAGGTCCACCACGTCACACCGCTGCACGCCTCCGGGACCCGGGAGACCAGGCTCGAGGACCTCGTGTGCCTGTGTGCCAACTGCCACCGCATGTGCCATCGGAGCCGCTTGGGAGAATCCTGGCGCACCCCTGCCACCCTCCGGGAGCAGATGCGGCGGCCGACGCAACGCACCGCCCATCAGGCCGCCTCCGCCCCAGTCTCAGCTTCAAAGCGCGCCTGAGCCCGCCCAAGCACGCCCTCCGGATCACGCCCGCGGGCGGCCGTCCAGTGCAACAGGTCCGCGATCAGCTCGACCGCTGACTCCTCGAGCACCGCGGCTGGCAACGCCCTCTCCGCAGCGTCGGCACCGGCCACACCGCGATAGCTCTCCAGAGTGGTGGCAGCCCGCTCGACGCGCTGGCACGGTTGCCCCGTTTTCACGGGGATCTCGCACCACACCTCCTTTCCCGCGGCAGTGAGCACAGCTCCCCAGTCCCTCGCCAGCGACGCCAGCAGATGCAACCCGCGGCCGCACTCGCCCTCGCAAGCGGCCGTCCTCGGTGAGGGCATCGTGCGGCTCCTGTCGTGGACCTCGACCCGGAGTCGTTCGCCCCTGCGCTCAAGCACCAGCGTCGCCGCCACGCCCTCGCCGACGTGCTTGACGACGTTCGTCGCCAACTCCGTGACAAGCAGCTCGATTTCGTCGGTGGCCGCGAGCAGGCCCCAGCGGGTGAGCTGCTCGGAAGCCGCTCTCCGGAGCAGGCGGACCTCGGCTGGCGCCGCCTCGAACGGCAGGACACAGCGGAGTCGGGGTTCGCTGATCTCGTAGCCAGGCATGGGCCACTCCTCCCTCCCAAGCCACGCACATGCTGCGCCAGGCCGTAGCGGTACGGCTGCACTGCGTAGCGGTCTGCCAGCGAGCATGGCATAGAGAAGTCTCACCATGTAACTTCTCACGAGAATCCATCGGGTGAATCTGATGGTGGGGCGGCTGCCCGCTGCCTAGCCTGATGAGGTTCTCCGGGCTCGCGGCCCGGCGTAGGGCGAAGGAGCCGAATGTCCGAGCGGACCACCACCCGCCGCCGCCAACTGGGCGCGATGATGCGGAAGCTGCGGGCTCGCAAGGGGCTGACGCTGGAAGAAGCCGGGCGGCTCGTCGGCGTGTCAAAGGCGACGGTCAGCCGGTACGAGACCCAGTCGGGGCCTGTGAAGTGGATCGTCGTTGACGCGCTGTGCCGCGAGTACGAGGCCACCGAGGCCGAACGCAAGGCCGTTGTCGGCCTCGCCAAAGACGCCAGGCAGCAGGGCTGGTGGAGTTCCTTCGCCGACTCGATCCCGGAGAGCATGAACCTGCTGCTCACCCTTGAGGACGAGGCGGTACGCGAGAGTCACTTCTCCTGCGTCTACGTACCCGGACTCCTCCAGACGCGCGCCTACAGCACGGCTGTGCAGAAGGCCAACGAAGTGCCCTTGGAACAGGCGGAGATCAAACGGCTGGTCGACATCCGTATGAAGCGGCAGGAGATCCTTACGCGCTCGAAGCCGCTGAGCCTCTGGGCGATCCTCGACGAGTCCGTGATCCGCCGCGTCGTCGGGTCACCGCAGACCATGAGGGAACAGCTCGACCGGCTTCTTGAAGCGAACGAATCGCCTCACACAACGCTTCAGGTGCTGCCGTTCTCCAAAGGAGCCCATGCCGCCGCTCTGGGCAGTTTCGTCATCATCGGCGGTACCGAGCCGGCCCTCGACGTGGTGTATGTCGACTTCCACACGGGCTCCCTCTTCCTGGAGAAGGACGAGGAACTGGATCGCTACAGGCTTGCGTTCGAGTACCTCCGCGCACAAGCGTTGGACATGGAAGCCTCTTCCTCCATGATCCACCGCGCCCGCAAGGAGCTGTGAATGCCCGTCGTCCGCACGCCCGCTTCCGGGCCCGCCTGGTTCAAGTCGTCGTACAGCGGCGGAAACGCAACCGAGTGCCTCGAAGCCGCCTTCGTGCCTCCTGGCGTGCTGATACGCGACTCCAAACACCCCACCGGCCCTCACCTGACCGTAGCCCCCCAGGCATGGCACCGCTTCCTGACCGTCGTCCGATCACGCGGCTGAGCATGTGCACGACCGGTCTGGCACACTCGCCAGCTCAGGAGAGAGTCGGGTGGGGAGGCCGTCATGGTGCTGGTGGTGTTGGGGGTTCTCATGATGGCCGTCGTCGTGGTCGGCGTGGTCGTCGGGCGGCGTGAGGCGCCCGCGGGCTGGTCGGGGGAGTCGTGGGTCGTGCGGCGGGTGCATGGGCGGAGGCAGGGCGGGCTGCTTGGTGGGGTGGCCGCCTTCGCGGTGTTGGGGAGCGTGCTCGTGTATCTCTGGGGGGCGCTGCATGTGGGTGGGGCCGTGCTCGACGCGGAGGACGGGGGGACCGACTCGTCGCCGATTCGGCCGTGTCGGCGTGAGGACACGCTGGAGCAGTCGGTGCAGGGGATCGACATCATCGACTACGACGTGAGCTGGCTGCCGTTGGGGTTCGAGTGTGAGACCAGTGACGGGGGGCGTTACGACAGTGGCGAGGTGCCGTCGTATGTGAATCCCGCGGTGTTCGGGCTGGCGATCGTCGGTGTGGGGTGTGGGGTGGCGGCGAGGTATCGGCGGGAGGCTCTGGGGAAGGCAGGGGGTCAGGAAGGGGGGCGGCTCCCCTCCTGACCCCCTGTCGGCCGTGGCTACGGCGCCGGGGTCAGGTCCGCCCTGCCGAAGAGGAGGGCGTAGCCCGGGGGGAGTTGGGCCAGGACGTCGGTGATGAGGGTGTCGTCGACCAGGGTCGCTACGGCGCTCAGGACCGAGCTGACGTCCCAGCGGGCGGTCGCCGGGGTCGCGCCCTCGACGCGGGCGGCGACGTGGTCGACGAACTCCGCGGCCGTGAGGGGACGGGTCGCCGGGATCTGGTCGGCGATGAGGCGGGCCGCCTCCCGGGGCAGGGAGTGGGCCAGGGCCACGCGTTCCTCGCCGGTGACATGGCCGCCCAGGGCGGCGAGGACGATCCGGGTGACGCGTTCCGCTTCCGCTCTGGTCGGATACTGGCCCGCGTCCCGTACGGCGTCGATCAGTGCCGTCCAGTCGGGGGAGGCCGCGGGGGTACGCGGGGTCGGCATCGTCATCGTGGTCATCGGGTTCCTCCTCCGGTTCCGTGGTCGGGAAGGTGGGCAAGGGTGGGCCGCGTCCCAGGGGGCAGGGTGCCCGGCCCACGGGACGCGGCTGGCGTGCGGCCTCAGCCGCTCAGTTGCCTGCGGCTGCCACCGCCGGTGATCTGGATGCGGCGGGGCTTGGCCGCCTCCGCCACGGGGATGCGCAGGGTGAGCACGCCCACGTCGTAGGAGGCGTCGACGCGCTCCGTGTCGAGGGTGTCGCCGAGGAGGAGCTGGCGGGTGAAGGTGCCCGTAGGACGCTCCGCGGCAATCATCTCGGCGCCCTCGGGGGCGGGGTTGCGGCGCTCGGCGCGGACGTTGAGGACGTTGCGCTCGACGTCCAGCTCGATCGTCTCGGGATCGATGCCGGGCAGGTCGAAGTGGACGACGAAGTCGTCCCCGGACCGGTAGGCGTCCATCGCCATCGCCGTGGGGCGGGCGGCGGAACCCAGGACCTGCTGGGCGAGGCGGTCGAACTCACGGAAGGGGTCGGTTCGCATGAGCATCACGGTCACTCCTTTCTCTCCTCTCCTCAGGCGTGGTGTGCCGGTGCGATGCCCTACGTGTAGTTATATAACTCCGCAGGCATGGAGTTGACAAGCTCGGACTCAGGTTTGGTGAGTCCTGAACGCCCGCCGGTAGCCCTGCGGGCTCGTCCCCACCACCCGGCGGAAACGGTCCCTGAACGCCGTCGGGGAGCCGAAGCCCGCCTGCGTCGCGATGCGTTCGACCGAGTACGCCGTCGTCTCCAGCAGGTGCTGGGCGCGGCGTACCCGGGCGCGGTGCAGCCACTGCAGCGGTGTCGTGCCGGTCTGTTCGCGGAAGCGGCGGTTCAGGGTGCGGGTGCTCATGCCCGCCCGCGCCGCGATCTCGTCCAGGGTGAGATCGCGGTCGCAGTGCTCCTCCAGCCAGCGGAGCAGGGGTTCCAGAGTGGCGCCCGCGGGGGCCGGAACGCGGGGCGGGTCCTGGACGATGAACTGGGCCTGGCCGCCCTCGCGTTCCAGCGGCATGACCGACATACGGGCGGTGTGGGCGGCGACCGCGGAGCCGTAGTCCTTGCGGACCATGTGCAGGCACATGTCCATCGCGGCGGCGGCGCCCGCCGAGGTGAGGAACTGACCGTTGTCGACGTAGAGGACGTTCGGGTCGACGGTGACCTTCGGATAGCGCGCGGCCAGGTCGGGCGCCGCGAACCAGTGGGTCGTGGCGCGCAGGCCGTCCAGCAGGCCGGTGGCCGCGAAGAGGAACGCGCCCACGCACACCGACGCGATCCGGGTGCCGTTCGCCGCCGCCGCGCGCAGCGCCTCGGCGACGCCCGGCGGCAGCGGGTCCGGTGGCTCCTCGACGCCGGGCAGGATGATCGTGTCCGCCTCGGCCAGCGCCTCCAGCCCGTACGGCGCCCGGAGCGTGAACAGGCCCGCGCTCACCACCTCGCGCACCGAGCACACCCTCACCCGGTACGCCTCCCGGCCGTCCGGCAGCCGGGCCCAGCCGAAGGTGTCGATCGGGGCGGAGAGATCGAAGGGGATGACCTGGTCCAGCGCCAGTACGGCCACGGTGTGCATGGCGAGAGCGTAGGCAGGTGGGCAGTTATTGCCAACCGGGTTCAGCAGGCAGGACGCGCCCATCGTGCTTGTTCTTCGGTGTGGCGGGAATCCGTTGAGGAGTGGCAGTAGTGCCACTTCTGCACGATCCGGCGCCCGCCTAGCGTCGGCCCGTGACCAAGTTCCTCCTCTCCCTCCACGTCATCGCCGCGATCGTCGCCGTCGGGCCCGTGACCGTCGCCGCCAGCATGTTCCCGCCCGCCGCCCGCCGGGCCCTGGCCGCGCCCGACGACAGTCAGGCGGCCGGGACGGTACGGCTGCTGCACCGGATCTGCCGGGTCTACGCCGCCGTCGGTATCGCCGTCCCCGTGTTCGGGTTCGCCACGGCGACCGCGATGGGGGTCATGGGCGACGCCTGGCTGATCGTGTCGGTCGCGCTGACGACGCTCGCCGCGATCGTCCTCGTCGTCCTGGTGCTGCCCCGGCAGGAGACGCTCGTCGAGGGCAGCGGGACGCGGGCGGTGACCGCGCGGCTCGCGATGTTCACCGGGATGTTCAACCTGCTATGGGCCACGGTGACGGTGCTGATGATCGTCCGGCCGGGGTCGACCACCGGGGCCTGAGCCCGCGCCCCAGGGCCTACGCGCCCAGCGCCTTCGCCACCGTGTAGATCAGCAGGCCCGCCAGCGAACCGACCACCGTGCCGTTGATCCGGATGAACTGGAGGTCGCGGCCGATGTGCGCCTCGATCTTCTTCGTGGTGTGCACGGCGTCCCAGCCCGCCACGGTGTCGGTGATCAGGGAGGTGATCTCCTTGCGGTACGTCGTCACCACGTGCACGGCCGCGCCCTCGACCCAGCGGTCCACCTTCCCCTGCACCGACGCCTCGGTGGCCATCCGCGCGCCCAGCGACAGCAGCGAGGCCCGCACCCGCAGCCGTAGTTCGCTGCGCTCGTCCTCGGCCGCCGACACGATCATGGCGCGTACGGCGGTCCAGGCCGACGCGATCAGGTCCTGGACCTCGCCCCGCGCGAGCACGTCGCTCTTGAGCCGCTCCACCCGCGCGCGCGTGTCGGTGTCGGACTGGAGGTCGGAGGCGAAGTCGGTGAGGAACCGGTCCAGGGCGCCGCGCGCCGGGTGCGAGGGCATGTCGCGCATCTCGGTGACGAAGCGCAGCAGTTCCTTGTAGACCCGCTCGCCGATCCGCTTGTCCACGAACCTCGGCGTCCAGCCGGGCGCGCCGCCCTCCACCGCGACCATGACGTCCTCGCTGTGCAGGATCAGCCAGTCGTGGGCGCGGCTGACGACCAGGTCGACGACCCTTCTGTGGCCGCCGTCCACGACGACCCTCTCCAGCATCTTGCCGAGGCCGGGTGCGATCTCGCGGGCATCGGCCCGCCGGGTGATGGCCTCGCCGACCACCGCCTGCACGTCCGTGTCGCGCAGCACGGTCAGCGCGCCGCGCAGCGCGGTGGCCAGCTCCGCCGTCACCCGGTCCGCGTGCTCCGGCTCGGCGAGCCAGGCGCCGAGTCTGCTGCCGATGCCGACGGCGCGCAGCCGCTGCCGTACGACGTCCTCGGAGAGGAAGTTCTCCCCGACGAACTCGCCCAGCGAGATGCCGAGCTGGTCCTTCTTGTTGGGGATGATCGCGGTGTGCGGGATGGGGATGCCCAGGGGGTGCCGGAACAGGGCGGTCACCGCGAACCAGTCGGCGAGCGCGCCGACCATGCCCGCCTCCGCCGCCGCGGCGACATACCCGGCCCAGGGGCCCGCGCCCGCGTGGGAGGCCCACTCGGCGAGGGCGTACACCAGCGCCACGAAGAGGAGCAGGCCGGTCGCGGTGACCTTCATCCGGCGCACGCCGCGCCGCTTCTCCTCGTCGGCGGCGCTGAAGGTGGTCATGGCGCGGACGGCGGAGACCGGCACGCTCGCCTCCCGTGCCGCCCCGGCCGCCGTGTCCGCCGTGTCCGCCCCGGCTGTCTCACCCGTCTTGGCGGCCTCTGCCGTCACACGGTCCGTCCGCCGATCCATCCGCTCCACCGTTCACCCTCACCACACCGGCCCTGGCCGACATTGTCCCTTCCTGTCCTACTCCCGGAACGAAACGAGAGTTCCCGGCGTCTGTCCTGTCGGGGAAGTTCACTGTGGAACGCCGGTGGCCCAATGGGGGGCCTTGTTCATCTTCCCTCCGCTCCATGCCTCATCATGGAGCGATCCCTTCGGATCCCGGGCCGTCCGCCCGGGTTCCGTCTCGCCCGAGGAGACCCGCACCGCATGACCAGGCGTCACGCTGGGGGTGTGGGGGTGTCCCCCACAAAGCACCACGCCTTGCTCGCCGCGATCGTCGCGCTGATCGTGGCCCTGTCGGCAGCCATATACGTCGGGGTCTCCTCCGACGACGGCACCGACCGGCACACGCTCGCCGGGGGCCGCCCGCCGCACAACTCCGCGGCACCCGCGTCGACCGGCGCCTGGGTCGGCTCGTGGTCGGCCTCCCCGGCCGCCGCCGAGCCCGGCACCGAGATGACCGGCCTGGCGGGGTTCTCGCTGCGCAACGTCGTGCACACCAGCGTCGGGGGCACGGGTGCCCGTATCACGCTGTCCAATCTCTACGGCCGACAGCCGCTGACCGTCACCCACGCCACCCTCGCCCTCTCGGCCGACGGCACGGCCGCCGCCGTACCGGGGTCGATGCGGCGGCTGACCTTCGGGGGCGCCGCGGACGTGGTCGTACCGCCGGGGCGGCAGGTGACCAGCGACGCCGTGCGGCTGCGGGTTCCGCATGACGCCGATCTGCTGGTCACCACGTACTCCCCCACCGGCGCGGGGCCGGTCACCTGGCATCCGCGTGCGCAGCAGATGTCGTATGCCGCGGAGGGGCCCCATGCCGACGACCTGACCGGTGTGCCGTACACGCGGGAGGTGGAGGCGTGGCGGTATCTGACCGCGCTCGACGTGCTGAGCCGGGAGTCGGACGGCACGGTCGTCGCGTTCGGTGACTCCCTCACCGACGGGATGTCGTCCACGATCGGGGAGAACCGGCGGTGGCCGGACGTCCTCGCGGACCGGTTGCGGGCTGCCGTCGGGGACGACGTGCCCCGGTACGGCGTCGTGAACCAGGGCATCAGCGGGAACCGGCTGCTCTCGGGCGGGCTGGGGCGGCCCGCGGACAATCCGAGCGGCCTGGACCGCTTCCAGCGGGACGTGCTGGGGCGGACCGGGGTGCGGGTCGTGGTGATCGACCTCGGGGTCAACGACATCCTGCGCGATCCGCTGCCCGCCGATCCCGACGAGGACTCCGCGGAGATCCTCGACGGTCTGCGCGAACTGGTGCGGCAGGCGCACGCCCAGGGGGTGAAGGCCGTGGGGGCGACGCTGATGCCCTTCGGCGGGCACCGGGGGTACACCGACGCCCGGGAGGCGGTACGGCAACGGGTCAACGAGGAGATCCGGGCCGGGCGGGTCTTCGACGCCTACGCCGACTTCGACAAGGCGGTCCGGGACCCTTACGACCCCCGGCGGTTCCTCGGCGAGTACGACTCCGGGGACCATCTGCATCCCAGTGACGCGGGGTACGCGCGGATGGCGCGGGCGGTGGACCTGGAGGACCTGGTGGGGTCGGCACCGGCGTCGCTGTAGTGTCCTACGCCGGGAAGTCCCCGGGCAGTTCCGGCTGAGCCGCAGGCGGTCCACGCGCCTGTGCGGCGGCGGGAATCCGACCGCCGGGACGAGACGGACCTACCGACGGATCTCAGGCGCAGGACACCAGCCGGTGCCCACGCCCTCAGTCCTCCCGGCGTTCCCGCCGCTCCCGCCGGTCCTCGTGCAGCCCTCGCGCGAAATCGCGGTGCCCCTCCAGCATCCGGTGATGCGCGTCGCCGATCTCCTTGCGGGCCGCCCGGCGCTCCTCCTTCAGGCGGCGGCGTTCCGCGCGGGTGGCCTTGCGCTCGACGCCGACGCCGCCCCAGAAGGCGAAGCCGGTGACGACGACGCGGGGGCCGCCGGGTTCGCCCGGCACGCCGTCCTCGCGTTGGTCGAAGCCGCCCATGATGCCGATCCCGCGGACCTCGACGTCGACACCGGGCGGCACGACCACGTTCACCCCGCCCATGATCGCGATGCAGTTGATCACGACCTCACGGTCCGCGAAGTCCGCCTCGCGCAGATCGATCTCGCCCCCGCCCCAGAAGGCGAAGGAGTTGAACCGCCGCGGCACGGTCCAGCGCCCCTTGCGCTGGAAGCCGGACATGATCGCGACGCCCCACCGCGACGACCCCTCGCCCCCGACGATCCGCCCCGACCAACTCCCGGGCGTCGCCGGGGCCTTCGACATGTTCACCGCCGGAGCGGCCCCGTCGCCCCCGCCCACCGGCAGGTCCTTGGTGATCGGCGCCAGCTCCCCGTAGGTACGCGCCTGGTACGTCGCGTCGAGCCGCTCCTCGAATTCCGCCATGTCGAGGCGGCCCTCCGCCACCGCGTCCCGCAGGACCTCGGCGACTCGTTCGCGATCGGCGTCGGAGGCACGCAGCTCCGGGGCATCGTCGGTCATACGCTCAGCCTACGGACTGGACCCCGCCCGCACTACGCGGTCGCCCTCTCTTCGTACATCCGCGCGATCACCGCCTCGATGTCCGGCTCCCGCACCGACAGATCGACCAACGGGTACTCCGCCGCGATCCGCGCCACCAGCGCCGCCGCCGACTCCGACGCCGGGAAGGCCAGCCACTGCCGCGGTCCCTCGACCCGTACCACCCGCGCGGGCGCGGGGGCGGCGATCGGCGGCAGCTCGCGCTCCAGGTCGACGACCAGGGTGCGTTCGCTCTCGCCCGCCTCGTGCAGCCCGGTCAGCGGGCCGTCGTACATCAGGCGCCCGTGGTCGATGACCATCACGCGCGAGCACAGCTGCTCGATGTCCTGGAGGTCATGGGTGGTCAGCAGCACCGTCGTGCCGCGCTCGGCGTTGACGTCGCGCAGGAACCCCCGCACCTTCGCCTTCGAGACGACGTCCAGGCCGATCGTCGGCTCGTCCAGGTACAGCACCTCGGGGTCGTGCAGCAGCGCCGCCGCGATGTCGCCCCGCATCCGCTGCCCGAGGGACAGCTGCCGCACGGGCACGTCCAGCAGGGCCGACAGGTCCAGCAGTTCGACCAGGCGGTCCAGGTTCTCGCGGTAACGGGCGTCCGGGATGCGGTACATACGGTGCATCAGCCGGTAGGAGTCGACCAGCGGCAGGTCCCACCACAGCGTCGTACGCTGCCCGAACACCACCCCGATCCGGTGCGCGAGCCGGGTGCGCTCGCGGGAGGGGTCGATGCCCGCGACCCGCAACCGGCCGCCGCTCGGCGTCAGGATGCCGGTGAGCATCTTGATCGTCGTCGACTTCCCGGCGCCGTTCGGCCCGATGTAGCCGACCATCTCGCCGCGCGCCACGGTGAACGACAGCGAGTCGACCGCGCGCACCTCCCGCCGCTCCCGCCGCAGGAACCCGGTCTTCCTGCGCACCTCGAAGACCTTCTCGACCTGGTCCAGCTCGATGAAGCGCCCGTCCACAGCCCTCAGCTCCCCGTACTCCGGTACGACCTCAGCCCCGCCCGCCACACCCACCCCGCCAGCGCACAGCACCCCACCGCCACCACCGGCGGCAGGAAACCCACCCACTGCGGCAGCCCCAGCGGATACGACCGACCGAGCACATACGCCGCGGGCAGCCAGTTGACGAAGGCCAGCGGCAGGACGAACGTCACCGAGCGCAGCATGTCCTTGCCGAACACGGTCGGCGGGTACTGGAGCATCGTCGTACCGCCGTAGGTGAACGCGCTCTGCACCTCCGCCGCGTCCTGCGCCACGAACTGGAACGCCGCGCCCGCCACCAGCAGCGCGCAGAAGATCCCGGCGCCGCTGACCACCATGACCGGCATCAGCAGCACCTTCGCCCAGGTCCAGTCGACGTCCACGGCCGAGAGCGCGTAGCCCAGCACCAGGGCGCCCTGTGTCACCCGCCCCGCGCGGCGCAGCGCGAACCGGTCCGCGGCGACCTGCGCGAGCACCGGGGCGGGCCGCACCAGCAGCGTGTCGAGGGTGCCGTCGCGCACCCGGACGCCGATCCGGCCCACCGAGCCGAAGGCCAGGTCGGCCAGGCCGAAGGAGGTGGCGGACAGGCCGTAGAGGAGGGCGACCTCGGGCAGGGTGTAGCCGCCGAGGGAGTCGACCCGCGAGAACATCAGCAGGATGGCGACGAAGTCGAGCCCGGTGATCAGCAGGTTCCCGACCAGCGTCATCGCGAAGGACGCCCGGTAGGCCATGGTGGAGCGGATCCACATCCCGGCGATCAGCCCGTAGGCACGCAGTCCCGTCACCAGACGGCCGGTCTCCACGCCAGGCTCAGCCACCCTGCACCACCACCCGCCGCGTAGCCGCCGACTGCACCAGCCGCCCCAGCGCCAGCAGCGCCACCGCCCACCCCGCCTGGAAGGCGAACATCCGCAGCGGGGCGGCGTGCCCCAGCAGGACGTCCGCGGGCGTCTGGAGCAGCGCGGCCCACGGCAGGACGCGTACCACCTCGCCGAGTTCGCCGGGGAAGGCGTTCAGGGGCAGCACCATGCCCGAGCAGAACAGCCCGGTGATCATCATCATCTGGAGGACGCCGGTGCCGTCGAGGAGCCAGAAGGTGCTCAACGCCACCAGGTAGCGGATCGCGAAGCTGACGACCATCCCGAGGAACACCGCGACCAGGCAGGACAGCCAGACCAGCGGATCGCCGGGCAGCGCCACCGGGAAGACCAGCGCCCCGAAGACGAAGGGGAGCACGCCCCGGCCCAGCAGCTGGAACACCGCGCGACCCAAGTCGTTGGCCAGCCACCACAGTTGGAGGTCGGCGGGCCGGTACAGGTCGATCGCGACCTCACCCGTACGGACGCGTTCGGCGAACTCGTTCTCGAAGCCGCCGCCCTGGACGGCCAGCGTCGCGAACAGCGCCTGCCCCAGCCACACATAGGTGACGGCCTCCGCCTGGTCGTAGCCGCCGAGCCGCGGCCGTTCCTCCCACAGGGCGAGATAGGTGTACGCGAGGATGAGACCGAAGACGGTGTTGGTGAACACCCCCGCGGCCGTGGCGACCCGGTAGGTCGCGTACCGCCGGAACCCGCTCACCGTGACGGCAAGGTACAACCGCCCCGCGCCCACGACACCGACCCCCCTCGGAAACAGACACCGAAGCGCAGGAGCTTAGTGCCCGCCTCCCCCACCCCGCCACGCGATTTCCCGACGTATGCGTGCCGCTCGCCGGGAACGGAACGCTTGGTGCGAGAGTCTTCACCACCGGACGCGGAACGCGTACGAGGGCGTACGGACCGTACGCAGCGGATCAGCAGCACAGGAGCCCACGCACAACATGAACGACGAGCCGCAACAGCCGAACACCCTTGCGAAGGCGCGGCCCCCGCGGCCCCGGCGCACCGGCTGGCGCCGCCTCATCCCCACCTGGCGCATGGTGCTCGGCGCCTTCGTCCTCGGCGTCATGCTGCTGGCCGGCGCCTTCGTCCTCGGCTACTCCCTGGTCCAGATCCCGCCCGCGAACGCCCTCGCCGTCAAGCAGAGCAACGTCTACCTCTACGCCGACGGCTCCCAGCTCGCCCGCGACGGCGAGGTCAACCGCGAGAGCGTGAGCCTCGCGCGGGTCTCCAAGGACGCCCAGCACGCCGTACTGGCCGCCGAGGACCGCGACTTCTACACCGAGTCCGCCGTCGACCCCAAGGCGATGGTCCGCGCGGCCTGGAACACCGCCACCGGCAAGGGCAGGCAGTCCGGCTCCACGATCACCCAGCAGTACGTGAAGAACTACTACCTCGCGCAGGAGCAGACCCTGACCCGCAAGGCGAAGGAGTTCTTCATCGCGATCAAGCTGGACCGCACCGTCACCAAGGACCAGATCCTGGAGGGCTATCTCAACACCAGCTACTTCGGCCGCAACGCCTACGGCATCCAGTCCGCCGCCCACGCCTACTACGGCATGGACGCCACCGACCTCGACCCGGCCCGCGCCGCCTACCTCGCCGCCCTCCTCAACGCCCCCAGCGAGTACGACGTCGTGGCCCACCCGGAGAACCGGGCCGCCGCCGAGGAGCGCTGGAACTACGTCCTGGACGGCATGGTCACCGAGGGCTGGCTGAGCGCCACCGAGCGGGCGGGCACGGAGTTCCCGATGCCGAAGGAGGCCACCGTCTCCACCGGGCTGTCCGGGCAGCGCGGCTATGTCGTCGAGGCGGTCAAGCAGTACCTCGCCGAGCACGACATCGTCAGCCCGGAGGAGCTGGAGCGCGGCGGCTACCGCATCACCACCACCCTGGAGAAGCCCCGGCAGGACGCCTTCGTGAAGGCCGTCGACGAGCGGCTGATGTCCCGGCTCGATCCCAAGGCCCGCAAGGTCGACGGCTACGTCCGCGCGGGCGGCGCCGCGATCGACCCGAAGACCGGCGGGGTCGTGGCGCTGTACGGCGGCATCGACTACGTCAAGCAGTACACCAACGGCGCCACCCGCAGGGACTTCCAGGTCGGCTCCACCTTCAAGCCGTTCGTGTTCGCCTCGGCCGTCCAGAACGCCGCCAGCACCCAGGACGGCCGCATCATCACCCCGAACACGCTCTACGACGGCACCAGCGAGCGCCCCGTCCAGGGCTGGAGCGGCGGCTCCTACGCACCCGAGAACGAGGACCACCACGACTACGGCGAGATCACCGTCCGCGAGGCCACCGACCGGTCCGTCAACTCGGTGTACGCGCAGATGGTCGTCGACGTCGGACCCGAAGAGGTGAAGCAGACCGCGATCGACCTCGGGCTGCCCGCGAGCACCCCCGAACTGCACGGCGGGCCGTCCGTCGCGCTCGGCACGGCCACGGCGAGCGTCCTGGACATGGCCCAGGCGTACGCGACGCTCGCCAACCACGGTGAGCACGGCGCGTACACCCTGATCAAGAAGATCACTCAGGACGGCACCGAGATCGAACTGCCCGCGCGCCACCCCCGGCAGGTCATCAGCCGGGAGGCCGCCGACACCACCACGTCGGTGCTCCGCAGCACCATCGAGAACGGCACCGCCTCCGCCGCGGGGGCCGCGGGCCGCCCCGCCGCGGGCAAGACGGGCACCGCCGAGGAGGACCGGGCGGCCTGGTTCGCCGGGTACACGCCCGATCTGGCCACCGTGGTCGCCGTCATGGGCCAGGACCCGGTCACCGCCGAGCACATGCCGCTCTACAAGGCCATGGGCCTGCCCCGGATGAACGGCGGTGGCGCGCCCGCCGAGATCTGGGCCCAGTTCACCAGGGACGCCCTGAAGGACACGCCCGCGCACGACTTCAGCCTGCAGCTCCAGACGGCCTCCGAGGAGTGGGACCTGCGGGACGTCCCCACCAGCCCGCCGTCCTCCCCGCCCCCGTCCTCCGGCGCCCCGGCCGACCAGGACAGGCCGAGCCCGAGCAGCGCCCCGCCGACCCGCCACAGCACCACCCCGCCGCCCGACGACACGACGACGGGCGGCGAGACGGCCACCGACGGCGGCACGACGCCGGGCGACGACACGACGACGGACGCCCCGCCGACGCCCCCCGGCACCACCACCGGCGGCCTCACGGAGGGCGGCGGGCTGACGGGCGGCCCCGTCACGGGGTGAGTCAGTGGCCGGAGGTCGCCTTGAGCCCGACCACGGCCACCAGCAGCAGGCAGACGAAGAAGATCCGGGCGGCGGTCGCGGGCTCCCCCAGCACCACCATGCCGAGCACCGCCGAACCGGCCGCCCCGATCCCCACCCACACGCCGTAGGCGGTACCGATCGGCAGGGACTTGGCGGCGTACGACAGCAGCACCATGCTGGCGACGATCCCGGCGCCGGTGAACAGGCTGGGGACGAGACGGGTGAAGCCCTCGGTGTACTTCATCCCGATCGACCAGCCCACCTCCAGCAGACCGGCGACGACGAGCAGAACCCAGGCCATGACGGGTACCTCCGGGCGGGACGACAGCGAGACGGAAGGTGCGTCGTCTTTGCCTTGGCCCGGTACGGCGCGTCTCGTCGGGCGTCCCCTCCACGGTAGCAACGGAGCACGCTAAGGGGCCGGTGACGACGGTCACCGGCCCCTCGTACTGCCGTGGTGCTACAGGTACAGCCCCGTCGAGTCCTCCGACCCCTCGAAGCGGTCGGCCGCCACCGCGTGCAGGTCGCGCTCGCGCATCAGCACGTACGGCACACCCCGCACCTCGACCTCGGCGCGGTCCTCGGGGTCGTACAGCACCCGGTCGCCGGGTTCCACGGTGCGGACGTTCTGCCCCACCGCGACGACCTCCGCCCAGGCCAGCCGACGGCCGACGGCGGCCGTGGCGGGGATCAGGATGCCGCCGCCGGAACGCCGCTCGCCCTCGCTGGTGTCCTGCCGCACGAGCACACGGTCGTGCAGCATCCGGATGGGCAGCTTGTCGTGCTGGGGGGTGCTGTGGTCGTTTCTCTTGGCGCTCACGCCTCTGAACCTACCTGCCTGGGACGTGTTCGTACCGGTCGGGTCAGCGCTTACGGCGCCGGGAGCCGCTGAGGGCCAGCAGGCCCACGACGCCCACGGCGACCAGCGCGACGGGCAGCACCCGCTCCATGCGGGGCGCGCCCTCGTCGTCCACGAACTGTGCGCGCACCTCGCTCACCACCCGGTTGACCTGGACGTAGGCCCGTCCCAGGGTGCGGTCGACGTCCGCGGCGACCTTGGCCTTCGCGTCCCCGACGATGGTCTTCGGGTGCACCCGCACCCCGATCTCGTCGAGCGTCTCGGCCAGTACCGCACGGCGGCGCTTGATGTCCGCCTCGATCTGGGCCGGAGTCCTGGTGTCCGACGTGTCCGCCACCGTGCCGCCTCCGAAGTCAGCTGATGTCTGCTGTTGTGCTGCGGACAGTCTGTCAGTTCCGGGCGCGACCGCACTGTCAGCACCCCCGGTTAGGCTGGCACGATGAGCGAGCGACTCCAGCCGGGGGACGTGGCCCCCGCCTTCACCCTCCCCGACGCCGACGGCACCGAGGTGTCCCTGGCCGACCACAAGGGCCGCAAGGTCATCGTCTACTTCTACCCGGCCGCCCTGACCCCCGGCTGCACCAAGCAGGCCTGCGACTTCACGGACAACCTCGACGTGCTGGCGGGCGCGGGATACGACGTCATCGGCGTCTCCCCCGACAAGCCCGAGAAGCTGGCCAAGTTCCGCGACAAGGAGTCACTGAAGGTCACCCTCGTCGCCGACCCGGACAAGAAGGTCCTGGAGGCGTACGGCGCGTACGGCGAGAAGAAGCTCTACGGCAAGACGGTCGTCGGTGTGATCCGCTCCACGGTGGTCGTCGACGAGGAGGGCAAGGTCGAGCGGGCGCTGTACAACGTCAAGGCGACCGGCCATGTCGCCAAGATCATCAAGGATCTGGGGATCTGAGCGCGCTGCCCGACCAGTAGCATTGGCCGGGCAACGTCGAGCGGCCGTGGTGGAATTGGCAGTCACGCTGGGTTTAGGTCCCAGTGGGGTAACTCCCGTGAGGGTTCGAGTCCCTCCGGCCGCACCGCTCTGCGGCAGCCGCTAGCCGAGCAGCTCCCGCACCACCGGCACCAGTGCGCGGAACGCCTTGCCCCGGTGGCTGATCGCGTTCTTCTCCTCCGGGGTCAGCTCCGCGCAGGTCCGGCTCTCCCCCTCCGGCTGCAGGATCGGGTCGTAGCCGAAGCCGCCGGTCCCCGCGGGCTGGTGCCGCAGCACGCCCCGCAGTCGCCCCTCGACCACCCGCTCCGCGCCGTCCGGCAGCGCGAGCGCCGCGGCGCAGGCGAAGTGGGCGCCCCGGTGCTCCTCGTCGATGTCGGAGAGCTGGGCCAGGAGCAGCTCCAGGTTGGCCCGGTCGTCGCCGTGGCGGCCCGCCCAGCGGGCGGAGAAGATGCCGGGCGCGCCGTTCAGCACGTCGACGCAGAGCCCCGAGTCGTCGGCGACGGCGGGCAGTCCGGTGGCCCGCGCCAGGGCGTGCGCCTTGAGCAGCGCGTTCTCGGCGAAGGTGACACCGGTCTCCTTGACGTCGGGGATCTCGGGATAGGCCTCCGCGCCGACGAGTTCATGCGGCAGCCCCGCGTCGGCGAGGATGGCCCTCAGCTCGGTGATCTTTCCGGCGTTACGGGTGGCGAGGATGAGACGGGTCATGGGGACCAGTATCCCGGGGCGCCGAAGCGCGCCCCCGGAAGGGGCGCGGGAAACTGCGCGACCGGCCAGACGCACCCGCACCTGTCCACCACCGCAACCCGGCAGACGCCCCCGGCCCAGGCCAGCGCAGCGCTACGGCGTGCAGACCTTGGTCAGTTCCCCGGCCGCGTCCGTGACACCGCTGATGTCCGGCGTGGCATCGCCGTTCTCCACCGCGGTGGTGACCTCCACCAGCGCCTCGCGCAGATTCGCCGTCGCCTTGTCGAGATCAGCGTCGCCGGTCTCGCTGTCGATCCGGTCGAGGCTGTCGCCGACCGCCTCGACGGCCTCCTGGGTCTGGGTCGGGTCCTCGGCCGCCGCGTCCACCGCCCGCTGGAGGTCGGTGACCGCGTCGGCGACGGCGTCGGCCGTCTCGACACAGTCGAGCGCCTTGCTGACGGCGTCGCACCCGGTGGTCACGCCCACCGTCAGCGCGACGGCTGCCACGGTGGCGGCGATGACGGTGCGGCTGCGCCGACGACGGCTCACGGCCATGGATCGGTCCCTCCCTCGTACGGGCCCGACGGGCCCTGAACTCCTGGCCGGGCGCACAGGGATGAGCCGTGCGCCCGTATCTGTACGGACGCGACGGCACGCGGCGCGGTTGCCCGCGCCGACCCCCCGCTTTGGTACGCCCTTTACTTTTCCGTGACGGTACCAAGTGCCGCCCGCTGCGCCGCCGCCAGGTCGGTGCAACCGGCCACCGCCAGGTCGAGCAGGGCGTTGAGTTCCTCGCGGGCGAAGGGCTCGGCCTCGGCGGTGCCCTGGACCTCGACGAAGCGGCCGTCTCCCGTGCAGACGACGTTCATGTCCGTCTCGGCCCTGACGTCCTCCTCGTAGCAGAGGTCGAGGAGCGGCACGCCGCCGACGATGCCGACCGAGATCGCGCTGACCGTGCCGGTGAGGGGCTGGCGGCCGGGCTTGATGATCTTCTTGCCCCGGGCCCAGGAGACCGCGTCGGCCAGGGCGACGTACGCGCCGGTGATGGCGGCGGTGCGGGTGCCGCCGTCGGCCTGGAGGACGTCGCAGTCCAGGACGATGGTGTTCTCGCCCAGCGCCTTGTAGTCGACGACGGCACGCAGCGAGCGGCCGACGAGACGGCTGATCTCGTGGGTACGGCCGCCGATCTTGCCGCGTACGGACTCACGGTCGCCGCGGGTGTTGGTGGAGCGGGGCAGCATGGCGTACTCGGCGGTGACCCAGCCCTCGCCGCTGCCCTTGCGCCAGCGCGGGACGCCCTCGGTGACGGAGGCGGTGCACAGCACCTTGGTGTCGCCGAAGGAGACGAGGACGGAGCCCTCGGCGTGCTTGCTCCAGCCGCGTTCGATGGTGACCGGGCGGAGCTGATCGGGGGTGCGGCCGTCGATTCGAGACATGGGGTGAGCCTAGCCGCATACGGAAGGGGCCCCTCCCACCGTGGGAAGGGCCCCTCACCGGAGTGACCGGATCGGTCACATCATGTCTTCGATGTCCGCCGCGACCGGGTCGGCGTCGGTGCCGATGACGACCTGGATGGCGGTGCCCATCTTCACGACGCCATGGGCACCGGCGGCCTTCAGGGCGGTGTCGTCGACCAGCGAGGCGTCGCCCACCTCGACCCGCAGCCGCGTGATGCAGCCCTCGACCTCTTCGATGTTGTCGATGCCGCCGAGCCCGGCAACGATCTTCTCAGCCTTGCTGGCCATGTGCTTCTCCCTGATCCGAACCGCGTTGGTCGCAGTAACCGCAGTAACCCACAGTTGGCCCAGCTTCGCGAGCGTTCGGGCCGTGGGGACCGCAGGATGACGACACGGCGACACCCTCGCCCCCACGACTGGTCTACACCACCCGACAGACGGTCGCCAAACCGCCCGGAAGGACCGCCTCGCCCATGAGCGCCGACGCCGCCGCCCCCAGCCCCGCCCGCGCCCGCTGGAACAGGCTCTTCCAGGGGCTCCAGAAGATGGGCCGCAGCCTCCAGCTTCCCATCGCCGTCCTGCCCGCCGCGGGCATCCTCAACCGGCTTGGCCAGCCGGACGTGTTCGGCGACGACGGGCTCGGCTGGACCGATGTCGCCAAGGTGATGAACGGCGCGGGCGGCGCTCTGCTGGACAGTTCGCTGGGGCTGCCGATGCTGTTCTGCGTCGGGGTCGCGATCGGCATGGCGAAGAAGGCCGACGGGTCGACCGCGCTGGCGGCGGTGGCGGGGTTCCTCGTCTACTACAACGTGCTGCGACAGTTCCCGGAGGACTGTCCAAACGGCACGGAGGCGGTCCCCAACATCGGCTGCCAGGGAACCGTCGACGGGACGGTGACGGCCTTCACCTACCAGAACCCCGGCGTCTTCGGCGGCATCGTGATGGGTCTGCTCTCCGCCTACTTCTGGGCCCGCTTCCACCGGACGAAGCTGGTGGACTGGCTGGGCTTCTTCAACGGCCGCCGACTCGTCCCCATCATCATGGCGTTCGTGGCGATCGCCTTCGCCGCGCTGTGCCTGTGGGTCTGGCCGCCCATCGGTGACGCGCTGGAGAGCTTCAGCGACTGGATGAGCGACCTGGGCGCCTGGGGCGCGGGCATCTTCGGCATCGCCAACCGCGCGCTGCTGGTCATCGGGCTGCACCAGTTCCTGAACGTGCCCATCTGGTTCCAGTTCGGCACCTACACCAAGCCGGACGGCACCGAGGTACACGGCGACATCAACATGTTCCTCGCCGGGGACCCGGACGCGGGGCAGTTCACCTCGGGCTTCTTCCCGATCATGATGTTCGCGCTGCCCGCCGCGGCGCTCGCCATCACGCACTGCGCCAAGCCGCACCGCCGCAAGGAGGTGGGCGGTCTGATGCTGTCGGTGGCGCTGACGTCGTTCGTCACCGGCATCACCGAGCCGATCGAGTACTCGTTCCTGTTCATCGCACCCCTGCTGTACGCGGTGCACGCGCTGCTGACCGGGGTGTCGATGGCGGTGACCTGGGGGCTCGGGGTGCACGACGGGTTCAGCTTCTCCGCCGGGCTGATCGACTACATCATCAACTGGAACCTGGCGACGAGACCGTGGGCCATCATCCCGATCGGTCTGGTCTTCGCGGTCGTCTACTACGCGGTCTTCCGCTTCGCGATCACGCGCTTCGATCTGAAGACTCCGGGCAGGGAGCCGGAGGACGAAGTCGAGGACGTCACCAAGGTCTGACAGCCCGTACACGAGGGTCTGGGACGTCACATACATCCACGGGAACCGTGGGTTCCTTATCTCACCTTCATCGTGCTAGAACAGGTCTACACCACTGAGTGGTGTAGACCACCACCCGATGGAGGAAGTATGAGCACCGCCACCGATTCGGCGGCCCCCGCAAAGAAGCGGGGATCCGGTCTGTTCCAGGGTCTGCAGAAGGTCGGCCGCAGCCTCCAGCTCCCGATCGCCGTGCTCCCGGCGGCGGGCATCCTGCTGCGCCTCGGCCAGCCCGACGTCTTCGGCGCGGACGGCCTGGGCTGGGGCAAGGTCGCCGACGTGTTCGCCACCGCCGGTGACGCCGTCTTCGCCAACCTGCCCCTGCTGTTCTGCATCGGCGTCGCCATCGGCTTCGCCAAGAAGGCCGACGGCTCCACCGCGCTGGCCGCCGTGGTCGGTTTCCTGGTCTACAGCAACGTACTGAAGGCGTTCCCGGTCACCGAGGCCAAGGTCCAGGAGGGCGCGGACATAGCCGCGACCTACAACAACCCCGGCGTCCTCGGCGGCATCCTGATGGGTCTGCTGTCGGCGGTGCTGTGGCAGCGGTACCACCGCAAGAAGCTGGTGGACTGGCTCGGCTTCTTCAACGGCCGCCGACTGGTGCCGATCATCATGGCCTTCGTGGGCACCGCCATGGGCGTCTTCTTCGGCCTGGTCTGGGAGCCGATCGGTGAGGGCATCGCGGACGTCGGCGAGTGGATCACCGGCCTGGGCGCCGCGGGCGCCGGTCTCTTCGGTCTGGTCAACCGCGCGCTGATCCCCATCGGCATGCACCAGTTCGTGAACACCGTCTCCTGGTTCCAGATCGGTGACTTCACCAACGCCGCGGGCGAGGTCGTGCACGGTGACCTGAACCGCTTCTTCGCGGGTGACCCGGACGCCGGTCAGTTCATGTCGGGCTTCTTCCCGATCATGATGTTCGGCCTCCCCGCCGCCGCCATCGCCATCGCCCACGCCGCCCGCCCGGAGCGCCGCAAGGCCGTGATGGGCATGATGATCTCGCTGGCGCTGACCTCCTTCGTGACCGGTGTGACCGAGCCGATCGAGTTCTCGTTCATGTTCATCGCCCCGCTGCTGTACGTGATCCACGCGGTGCTCACCGCCCTGTCCATGGCGATCACCTGGGCGCTCGGCGTCCACGCGGGCTTCACCTTCTCCGCGGGTGCCATCGACTACGGCCTCAACTGGAACCTCGCGACGAAGCCATGGCTGATCATCCCGATCGGCCTGGTCTTCGCGGTGATCTACTACGCGGTCTTCCGCTTCGCCATCACCAAGTTCAACCTCCCCACCCCGGGCCGTGAGCCCGAGGAGGAGGTCGAGGACCTCACCAAGGCGTGAGCCCCGGCCGCGCGGCACGAGCGAAGGCCCCCCGAGCGATGAGGCTCGGGGGGCCTTCGCCGTCCGGCGACGGCCTCAGATCTCGTACGACGTCCTGGGCGCCGCCAGCTCCACCGGCCCGTCGTACACCGCGCGGGCGTCGGCCAGGTTGAGCTGGGGGTCGGTCCACGGCGGGATGTGGGTGAGGACCAGACGGCGGGCGCCCGCGCGGGCGGCGGTCTCGCCCGCCTCACGGCCGTTGAGATGGAGGTCGGGGATGTCCTCCTTGCCGTGTGTGAAGGCGGCCTCGCACAGGAACAGGTCGGTGTCCCGGGCCAGCGCGTCCAGGGCCGGGGTGACGCCCGTGTCGCCGGAGTACGTCAGGGACCTCCCCGCGTGCTCGATCCGGATGCCGTACGCCTCGACGGGGTGCGCGACGCGCTCGGTGTGCACGGTGAACGGGCCGATGTCGAAGGTGGACGGCTTGACCGTGTGGAAGTCGAAGACCTCGCTCATCGACGAGGCGGTGGGGGTGTCGGCGTACGCGGTGGTCAGCCGGTGTTCCGTGCCCTCGGGGCCGTAGACCGGGATCGGGTCGCAGCGCCCGCCGTCGTGCCGGTAGTAACGCGCCACGAAATAGGCGCACATGTCGATGCAGTGGTCGGCGTGCAGATGGCTCAGGAAGATCGCGTCGAGGTCGTAGAGACCGCAGTGGCGCTGCAACTCGCCCAGGGCGCCGTTGCCCATGTCGAGAAGCAGCCGGAAGCCGTCGGCCTCGACGAGGTAGCTCGAGCAGGCCGATTCCGCGGACGGGAACGACCCCGAGCAGCCGACGACGGTGAGCTTCATGAAGCAGAAACCTCCGCTGGCGGATGGAGAGAAACGGGGGTCGTGCGGTCCGTCGAGCGTAAGGCGCAAAACATCCGGTCGCTCCTCCGCCAAGGGCTGTTGTGGGCGAACTCACCTGTGCTGTCACCGGTTCGGCTGGACGTGAGGCGCGTGAGACGGAGCAAGGGGCGCGCGGGGAGCGTCGTACGCCGGTACCGTCTGCGTATGGACACGTCCTGGTGGCTGGCGCTCGCGGCGGTGGTGCTGCTCGCGCTGGTGGCCACGCTCGTCGACGGGTGGGGGCGGGGGCACGCGCCGCGGCGGGAGCGGCACCGGCCCGCGCGCGAGGGGCCCGCGACGCTGCCGCGGCCCGCGGAGATCTGGTGGGCGAACGTGCCCTACGAGGACGGGCCGGAGTCAGAAGGGGCCGCGCGCAGCGCGTCGGGTAGGGCGGTGGTGGGAGACGGGCGGGCCAAGGACCGGCCCTGTCTGGTGCTGAGTGTGCGCGGGCGGCACGCCACCGTCGCCAAGATCACCAGCCGGTACCGCGACGAGCGGGCCGGGGTGATCCCGCTGCCGCCGGGCGCCGTCGGGGACGCCCGCGGGCGGCCGAGCTTCCTGGAGACCGACGAGCTGCGCAAGGTGCCGGTGGGGGACTTCCGGCGCCGGGCGGGGGTCGTGGACCCGGTCCTGTGGGACCAGGTCCGTCACCTCACCTAGGGGAACGCCGGGAACGCACGAAGCTCACGCCCAGAGCTGGCCGTGGAGGGTCTCGATGGCCTCCTCCGTGGTGGCCGCCATGTAGACGCCGGTCGAGAGGTACTTCCAGCCGCCGTCGGCCACGACGAACGCGATGTCGGCGCTCTCGCCCGCCTTGACCGCCTTCTTGCCGACGCCGATCGCCGCGTGCAGCGCCGCGCCGGTGGAGACGCCCGCGAAGATGCCCTCCTGCTGGAGGAGTTCCCGGGTGCGGGTGACCGCGTCGGCGGAGCCGACCGAGAAGCGGGTGGTGAGGACGGAGGCGTCGTACAGCTCCGGTACGAAGCCCTCGTCGAGGTTGCGCAGGCCGTACACCAGGTCGTCGTAGCGCGGTTCGGCGGCGACGATCTTCACGTCCGGCTTCTGCTCGCGCAGGTAGCGGCCGACGCCCATCAGGGTGCCGGTGGTGCCGAGGCCCGCGACGAAGTGGGTGATGGAGGGGAGGTCGGCGAGGATCTCGGGGCCGGTGGTGGCGTAGTGGGCGCCCGCGTTGTCCGGGTTGCCGTACTGGTAGAGCATCACCCAGTCGGGGTGCTCGGCGGACAGTTCCTTGGCGACCCGTACGGCGGTGTTGGAGCCGCCCGCGGCCGGGGACGAGATGATCTCGGCGCCCCACATGGCGAGCAGGTCACGGCGTTCCTGCGAGGTGTTCTCCGGCATCACGCACACGATGCGGTAGCCCTTGAGCTTGGCCGCCATGGCCAGCGAGATGCCGGTGTTGCCGCTCGTCGGCTCCAGGATCGTGCAGCCCGGGGTCAGGCGGCCGTCCTTCTCCGCCTGCTCGATCATGTGCAGGGCCGGGCGGTCCTTGACCGAGCCGGTCGGGTTGCGGTCCTCCAGCTTGGCCCAGATCCGGACGTCGGCGGACGGCGACAGCCGCGGCAGGCGCACCAGGGGGGTGTTGCCGACCGCGGCCAGCGGGGAGTCGTAGCGCATCGCCGATCAGGCCATACCACCGGCGACGGCCGGCAGGATCGTGACGTTGTCGCCGTCGGTGAGCTTGGTGTTGATGCCGTCGAGGAAGCGGACGTCCTCGTCGTTCAGGTAGACGTTGACGAAGCGGCGCAGCTCTCCGCCGTCCACCAGCCGGTCCTGGATGCCCGCGTGCCGGGACTCCAGGTCGGTGAACAGGTCGGCGAGGGTGTCCCCGGACCCCTCCACCGCCTTCTGACCGTCGGTGTACGGGCGGAGGATGGTCGGGATGCGGACCTCGATGGCCATGTCAAAGGGCTCCTGTCGAAGGAAGGGGTCTGGTGGGAGGGCGCACGCACACGTGAGCGCGCGCCGCGGCACACGGCCGTACGGCGGAAGCGCAGTTTCAACAGATGGCGCTGGCGAGCCTGCACAGATCGACGTGCAGCCGCGCAACGAGCAGTGCGCCCGGCGTCTTGTCGCTCACGTCGAAGAGAACCATGGGCTCATCGTATCGATTCCCGGTCCGGGTCCTGGAATGTGATCTCGCATCGTGGAAGGTTTCTGCCCACACCGTGGGCACCCGCCCCGTCAGCAGGCGTCCACGATCTTCACTTCCTCCTCCGTGACCTCGCCCTCGATGATCCGGAACGAGCGGAACTGGAAGTCGCCGAGCCCGTCGGTGTCGGCGGTGGAGACCAGGACGTAGTGCGCGCCGGGCTCGTTGGCGTAGGAGATGTCGGTGCGGGAGGGGTGGGCCTCGGTCGCGGTGTGGGAGTGGTAGATGATCACCGGCTCCTCGTCGCGGTCGTCCAGCTCGCGGTAGAGCTTGAGCAGGTCCTGCGAGTCGAACTCGTAGAACGTGGGCGAGCGGGCGGCGTTCAGCATCGGGATGAACCGCTCGGGGCGGCCCTCGCCCACCGGTCCCGCGACCACGCCGCACGCCTCGTCGGGGTGGTCCTCACGCGCGTGGGCGACGATCTGGTCGTACAGGGCCTGGGTGATGGTCAGCATGCTCGTCAGGATAAGCAGAAGGCCGCCCCGTACCGAAGGGTGGTACGGGGCGGCCCGGATGCCGGGACGGAGCCTGGCTCGAAGGCTCAGAGCACCTTGGCGGACTCCAGGTCCTCCTCGCCCTCACCGGCCGTGCCCGCCTTGCGGTCGCGGGCCCAGTCCAGGAAGGACTTCAGCTCGCGCTTGACCACCGGGGCCAGCAGATAGAGGCCGATGATGTTGAACACCGACAGCAGGAACAGCGCCGAGTCGGCCAGGCTGATCAGCGAGTCCAGGGTGAGCAGCGAGCCCGCGATGACGAACACGCTCCAGGTGGCCTTGAACACGGTCTCGCTGGTCTTGCTCTTGCCGAACAGGTACGTCCAGGCCTTGAGGCCGTAGTAGCCCCAGGTCAGGATCGTGGAGAAGGCGAACAGCAGCACCGCGACGGTCAGCAGGTTCGGGAACCAGGGCAGCACGGTCTCGAAGGCGTCGGAGGTGATGGTGACACCGCCGATGCTCTCGCCCGAGCGGGCCTCGGCCCAGCTGGCCGGGTTGGCGATGACGATCGTCAGCGCGGTCATGGTGCAGATGACGACCGTGTCGATGAACGGCTCGAGCAGGGCGACCAGGCCCTCGGAGGCGGGGTGCTTGGTCTTCACCGCGGAGTGCGCGATCGGGGCGGAGCCGAGACCCGCCTCGTTGGAGAACGCGGCGCGCTGGAAGCCGACGATCAGGGCACCGATCACACCACCGGCGACACCGTCGGCCTCGAAGGCGCCCGAGAGGATCGTCTGGAAGGCGTCCGGCACGGCGGTGACGTTGGTCAGGATGACGACCAGGCAGGCCACGATGTACAGGGCGGCCATGGCCGGGACCAGTCGGCTGGTGACGGAGGCGATGGAGCGGATGCCGCCGAGCAGCACCAGGCCGACCAGCGCGGCGACCACGAGGCCGAACAGCACGGCACCGGCGGACGAGGCCAGGAAGCCGTCCTCGCCGCCGAACTGCGAGGAGAGCTGCGCGTAGGACTGGTTGGCCTGGAGCAGGTTGCCGCCGAACAGACCGAAGAACAGGATCATGATCGAGGCGAGCACGGCGAGCACCTTGCCGAGCTGGGCGCCGTTCTTGCCGAAGCGCTCGGCGAGGCCCTTGGGGAGGTAGTGCATCGGGCCGCCGGAGACGGTGCCGTCCTCGTGCTCCTCGCGGTACTTCACACCGAGGGTGACCTCGACGAACTTGGTGGCCATGCCGAGCAGACCGCAGAGGATCATCCAGAAGGTGGCACCGGCGCCACCGATGGAGACGGCGACGGCGACACCGGCGATGTTGCCGAGGCCGACGGTGCCGGAGACGGCCGCGGTGAGCGCCTGGAAGTGGTTGACCTCACCGGCGGCGCCCTCCTCGTCGTACTTGCCGCGGACGACGTCGAAGGCGAGCTTGAACTTGCGCACCTGGAGGAGGCCGAACCAGGTGGTGAAGATGAGGCCGGCGATCACCAGCCAGGCGACGATGAGCGGAAGGTCGGTGCCGCCCACGGGGACGGCGTAGAAGACGACCTCGGCGACCTTGTCGGCGACGGGCTCGAAGAACCCGCTGACGGCGTCGTCGATGGACGTGGTGATGGAATCGAGTGACATCGAGTTACCTCGGTGGCGCAGGGGACGTGCTGGCGGCGTACACGCGCACAGCAGCGGTGCGGGTGCGGGTCTCTGAATCGAACGCCGTTGTCCGTTCGGCGACTGTGGAGTTCGGTGAGCGAGCCCGCGGACCCGGGCCGGTGCTACTCCTGTCGTGCGCGCCGGCGTGGTGACCGGCTCTCCATCACGGCGAAGGGTGGGGCCGAAATGGAGTTGCGAATTCTTACCACAGCGTTAACGCAGCCTTACGTGGTGCAGATCACACAAAACGACCCCTGGGGAGGAAAACCCCAGGGGCGGTGACTGGATCGTTATTCGGATTTGAGCGTCCGCTGAGCGAACACTTCCTGGTACAAACTGGACGTAAGGGTTTGGCTACGGCATGAGAGTACCCACCAGGGTCTCCTGCAGTCCGCCGAGCCAGAGGTACGCCATCACCATCGGCTTGCGCGGATCCTCGTCCGGGAGCCGGTAGAGCAGGTCGGTGTCGTCCTCGTCGGTGATCTCGAGCCGGGAGCCGATCGCGAGGCGGAGGTCGTTCAGCGCGCTGAGCCACCGCCGGGAGTCGTCCGGGGTCAGCTTCAGCACCGCGCCGCCCTCACCGGCGGCGGACAGCCGGTCCAGGGAGCGGATCACCGCCAGGGCGTTGTCACGCTTGCCGGCCCGCAGGTCGTTCTCGGTGTAGCGGCGGAACTCCGACGAGTACGCCCGCAGCTCCTCCGTCCGCTCCGCCGAGGCCGGGGCGCCCTCCGGATCGTCGTAGGCGTCCGGGAACAGTCTCCTCAGCACCGGGTCGGAGGGCGGCTCGCTCGGGCCGTCGGCGAACAGCTCCGCGAGCGGGTCGTCGGAGGCGTTCTCGGCGGGGCCGGGGCCGATGAGTTCCAGCAGCTGCACGGCGAGCGAGCGGATGATGGAGATCTCGACGTCGTCGAGCGCGACGGCCGCGCCGCCGCCGGGAAGCGGTTCGAAGTGTCCGGGCATGGGTCTCTTCGTAGGTGGCGGTGGGCGCTGGCTACTTGCGGTCGTGCTGGAGCGTGGCCCACAGGCCGTAGCCGTGCATGGCCTGGACGTCGCGTTCCATCTCCTCGCGGGTGCCGCTGGAGACGACCGCCCGGCCCTTGTGGTGGACGTCCAGCATGAGCTTGGTGGCCTTGTCCTTGGAGTAGCCGAAGTACGTCTGGAAGACATACGTCACATAGCTCATGAGGTTGACCGGGTCGTTGTGCACGATCGTGACCCAGGGGACGTCCGGCTCGGGCACGGCGGAGACCTCCTCCGCCGACTCGGTGCGTTCGATCTCGATGGGAGCGGCTGACGTCACATGACCATGCTGCCACGCCCCCCACAAATCGTCACACTGACGAAATGGGGGTAGCATCGGTTGCCATGAACACAGCGGACCTGAGGCTGCCGGTGGACGTCCCCTCGACGGCCCTCTTCACGGACCAGTACGAGCTGACGATGCTCCAGGCCGCCATGAAGGCGGGCACGGCCGGGCGGCGCTCGGTCTTCGAGGTCTTCACCCGCAGGCTGCCCAGCGGGCGCCGGTACGGCGTGGTGGCGGGCACCGGGCGGGTGCTGGACGCGGTGGAGAACTTCCGCTTCGACCCGGACGTCCTCGGCTTCCTGCGGGAGCGCGCGATCGTCGACGAGGAGACGCTGGCCTGGCTGGCCGACTACCGCTTCTCCGGCGACGTCTGGGGCTACCCCGAGGGCGAGGTGTACTTCCCCGGCTCACCGATCCTGCGGGTCGAGGGCACCTTCGGGGAGTGCGTGCTGCTGGAGACGGTGATCCTGTCCATCCTCAACCACGACTCGGCGATCGCCGCGGCGGCCTCGCGGATGTCGTCGGCCGCCGGGGACCGGCCGCTGGTCGAGATGGGCGCCCGCCGCACCCACGAGCTGGCCGCCGTCGCCGCCGCCCGCGCCGCCTACGTGGGCGGCTTCTCCTCCACCTCCGACCTCGCCGCGGGCTTCCGGTACGGCATCCCGACCGTCGGCACCAGCGCCCACGCCTTCACCCTGCTGCACGACCGGGAGCGGGACGCCTTCCGCGCCCAGGTGGAGTCCATGGGCCGGGGCACCACGCTCCTGGTCGACACCTACGACGTCACCGAGGCGGTCCGTACGGCCGTGGAGGTCGCCGGGACGGACCTGGGCGCCGTCCGCATCGACTCGGGCGACCTGCTCCTGGTGGCGCACCGGGTGCGGCAGCAGCTGGACGAGCTGGGCGCCACCGGTACGCGGATCATCGTCACCTCCGACCTCGACGAGTACGCGATCGCCTCGCTGGCCGCGGCGCCGGTGGACTCCTACGGCGTCGGCACCCAGCTGGTGACCGGCTCCGGGCACCCCACCTGCTCCATGGTCTACAAGCTGGTCGCCCGCGCCGACTCCACCGACCCGGCCGCACCCCTGCTGCCGGTCGCCAAGAAGGCCACCGGGGGCAAGACCTCCATCGGCGGACGCAAGTGGGCCGCCCGGCGCCCGGACGCCGAGGGCGTCGCGGAGGCCGAGGTCATCGGCACCGGCCCGATCCCGCCCGAGCTGGCCGACCGCGCCCTGCTGG
The DNA here is from genome assembly GCF_042796855.1 of Streptomyces sp. NPDC057877. Classification (NCBI taxonomy): domain Bacteria; kingdom Bacillati; phylum Actinomycetota; class Actinomycetes; order Kitasatosporales; family Streptomycetaceae; genus Streptomyces; species Streptomyces sp. NPDC057877. The sequence continues at coordinate 144,498 of NZ_JBHVMS010000004.1, read as the reverse complement.
TGCCGCTGGTCAAGGGCGGCGAGGTGGTCGCCCGCGAGCCTCTGGACACCGCCCGCACCCGCCACATCACCGCCCGCGCGGGCCTGCCCCTGTCGGCGACCCAGCTCTCCCGGGGCGAGCCCGTCATCCCGACGGAGTACGTCCGCGGGCTCGCCGGATGAGAAACGGTCCGGGTCCGGACAGCCCGTGGGGTCGGTGGGGTACCCGGGGCGTACGACGAGTGCGCCCTGCTGTGCCCCCTCCCGTGGGGGGCGCGAAGTCTCTACGCTCGGAGGTTCACCGCATCGGCCCCGGGCCCGCACCCCACCGCCCCGTACGCCCCCCGATCCCATAGCCGAAGGACACCGACCATGCGCCGCGCCTTGATCGTCGTAGATGTGCAGAACGACTTCTGCGAAGGGGGCAGTCTCCCGGTGGCCGGGGGTGCCGACGTGGCCGCCGCGATCACCGAGCTGATCGGCCAGGCCCCCGCCGGATACCGCCATGTGGTGGCCACCCGTGACCACCACATCGCGCCCGGTGGCCACTTCGCCGACAACCCCGACTTCGTCCGCTCCTGGCCCGCGCACTGCGTCGCCGGGACGGAAGGGGTGGGCTTCCACCCCAACTTCGCCCCGGCCGTCGCGTCCGGCGCGGTCGACGCCGTGTTCGACAAGGGTGCCTACGCCGCCGCCTACAGCGGCTTCGAGGGCGTCGACGAGAACGGCGTACCGCTCGCCGACTGGCTGCGGGCCCGCAGGATCGACGAGGTGGACGTGGTCGGCATCGCCACCGACCACTGCGTCCGCGCCACCGCCCTGGACGCCGCCCGCGAGGGCTTCCGCACCCACGTCCTCCTCGACCTCACCGCGGGCGTCTCCGAGGAGACCACGGAGCGCGCCCTGGAGGAGCTGCGCGGCGCGGGCGTGCAGCTGTCCGGCAAGCCGGTCGTCTAGGCCCTAGCCCGGCTGGGCGCCCGGCGCCGGTGTCGCCGGGCGGCGCAGCAGGGCGCGGATCGGGTGCCACAGCTCCATCGGGCCCAGGCCGCTGACGTCCGGCGCCGTGCGCCATATCAGGCCGTCGGGGTGGTGGAGTACGGCGGTGATCTCGTCCGGCGTCGGTGGGGCGGCGTTGCCCCGCAGGTAGACCGCGCGCAGGCCCAGGTTGCGCAGCCTGGTCAGGGCGCGCGCCCGGTTCTGGGCGTGGACGAGTACGCGGACGCCTCCGACGGCGGTGGGGCCGTCGGCGGTGGGGCTGGGCAGGTTCAGTGCCACCACCACACTGCCGTTCGGCAGCTTGCAGAAACCTCCTGCGGCCATGCAGTCACACCCCCGTGCGAGCCGGTGTCAATAAGTCAGTCACAGGACGCACCTAAACACGATCGGCGGCACCCCGCCAAGGGGATGCCGCCGATACGCGCCTGACCTGCGAAAATGCTGACTACTTCACCGCGGGGCCCACCTGGAGCGTGATCGTCGAGCCGCTCAGCGGCTGGTCGACGATCTTGATCTTGGTGTTGGTGTCAGTGATCTTGACGCCCGCGCGCGGGTTGGACTCGTCGTAGTAGGTGCTGGTGTGGTCGTTGAAGACCGGCACACCCAGCGACGGCCTGATCTTCGTCGGCACGCCCGCCTTGTGCAGCGTCATGCCGTCCGTCGGGTACCAGCTGAACGGCGAGTCGTAGGTCTGGATGCGGTTGCGCATCAGCGTGCCGTCGGACCACTTCAGCGCCTTGGCGTGCGAGTCGACCGGCAGCAGCAGCCCGGCACCCTCGTGCTGGCTGGTGTTGTTGTCCTGCTGCGAGGTGTCCCACTTCCAGATCAACAGACCGTTCTGGTACGGGAAGTGCTCCACCCAGTCCGGACGGCTGCCCGCGAAGCCGAAGTTGTACGGGCCGACCTTCAGCGTCTTGTCGTACGACACGTACTGGCGGTTCTCGGCGATGTAGTACTGCGCGTAGTCCTTGGTGAACGAAGCACCGATGCGCGAGAAGCCGTTGGCGGTCCAGGCCGCGTCCGCGCTCTCCGCGTTGTCGCTGAACAGCGCCGCGCCGTCCGCGGTGAGCGTGATCCGGTCGGCGGTGAAGCCCTTCAGGGAGACGCCGCCGTCGGTGGCGTAGCGGAACCGGACGTCGATCTTCTTCCCGGCGTACGCGTCCAGGGAGTACGACAGCTGCTTGTGGCCGCCGGAGACACCGCTCAGGGCGGGCTGGTCGCTGCCGTCACGCCCGATCGGCGCGCCGTCCACGGTGCCGTCGACCGGCGTCCAACTGCTGCCGCCGTCCGTGGAGACCTCGGTGTAGAGGTAGTCGTAGTCCTTCTCGATCTCCCACCAGCCGTCGAGGGTCAGCGCGGCCGAGGCCTTGCCGGTGAGGTCGACGGAACGGGCCAGCGTGGCACGGCGGTCGTTGCTGCTGCCGCTCCACCACTGGTTGGCGCCCTCGGCCGGGGCGACGATCTCGGTGGTGACCGCCTTCTGCGGCAGTTGCACCACGAGGGCCTGCGGGTTCCTGGTGTTGTACTCGGCCACACCCAGCTTGTGCTTCGAGGCGGTCGCGGCCTTGGCCACGTCGTAGTCGAGCCAGCCCAGCTGGAGCTTGTCCCAGGCGGTCATGTCACCGGGCATGTCACCGATGGTGTCCTCACCGGTGCCGAGCCAGGAACCGGACGACATCAGCGTCCAGAAGCCGGTGGAGTTCTCGCCGCCCGCGGTGTCGTAGTGGTCCGGCAGACCGAGGTCGTGGCCGTACTCGTGGGCGAAGACGCCGAGTCCGCCGTTCTCCGGCTGGATGGTGTAGTCGCCGACCCAGACGCCGCTGTCGCCGATCTGGGTGCCGCCGAGCTTGTTGCCGTCGGGGCCGGTGGCACCCGCGTCGGTGCCGAACGCGTACCAGCGGTGCGCCCAGATGGCGTCCTCGCCCTGCGCGCCGCCACCCGCGGACTCGTCCTCACCGGCGTGCACGATCTGGAAGTGGTCGATGTAGCCGTCGCGCTCGTTGAAGTCGCCGTCGCCGTCGTGGTCGTAGCGGTCCCACTGGTCGTACTCGGCGAGCGCGGCGCTGATCTCGGCGGTGGTCTTCCCGGCCGCCTTCTGGTCGTCGACCCAGGCGTTGACGCCGTCCTGTACCGCGTACCAGGCGCAGTTGTCGGGGTCGCACGCGTTGGAGCCGTAACGGGCCTCGTTGTACGGCACCTTGACCCAGTCGGTGACCTCGCCGTCGATGGAGTAGCGGCCCGAGGACTGCTTCTCGTAGTACGTCTTCATCGAGCCGACGCCGTCGCCGAAGTACAGGTCCTGGAAGTGCTCGCGGTTGTAGTCCGCCTGCCAGGCCGTGCTGTTGTCCACGGCGCGGTCGGGCTCGGCTATCTGGTTGTGCAGCGGGCCCGGGGTACCGCCGTAGCGGGGGTCGGTCTGGTCGCCGAACTCGACGAGGATCGTGAAGATCTTGTCGGTCTTCTCGCGGCCCAGCTCGACGTACTTGCTGTCGCCCCGCTTGCTGTCGAGCCGGACGACCTTGGAGCCGTCGCGCTCCTTGACCTCGGCCTTGCCGGATATGACCTGCTTGAGGGCCTCCTCGCGCTGGGCCTCCCGGGTCTTGGTGAGCGGCCCGTCGAAGTCATGGTCCTTCACGGCCTTGCCCGACGCCGGGTCCTGCCGGTCGACCGCGGCGGGAGCGGCGGCCGGGCCGGCGTGCGCCACGGTGGCGGCCGAGAAGGTGGCGGTTGCCGCCGCGAAGGCGACCGCGGTCGCGGTCGCTCTGAACGTCCAGGGTCTACTGGTCACTTGAGTTCCTCCCCCGCGTCCGCGGGCACGGCTGGGGGTCCTGGAGAGTCAAGGAGATCCGCGCGCGCGTGTGTGACGCGTGTAGTCAAGTGACGACATCGGACCAGAGGTTGACGAGAAAAGACAGACCTTGACTTGAACAGGTCAATGGCACTATGCGGAGCCCGCGCCTCGCTCAGCGGACACCACCGCGCACCCGACCGGCGCTCGGGTCCGTCCACTTGCTGGACGCCGTGAACACACCATGAATCGGTGCGCCCCCCGTGCTTCGGCACTGTTGGTCAGGTCACGCTTACTCATCGTTCCACTCGGGCATGCAGCCGATTAGAGTCGACTGGCGGACCGCCCGGAAGTCGGCGGAATGCCAGGCCGACATCCTTGTCACACCCCCCAAACTGCATCCGCACCTCCCCCACCGCGAGAGGCACGGGGGGAGGCCCACCCCCGAGGACACGATTGCCATGCCTCGTCCGACCGCCGCACAGCTCGCCTACGGTTCGTGCACCGTGATCCTGTCGACGCTCGTCATGCTGCTGCTGTCCCAGACGAGTTCGGCCGTGGTGATCGCGATCATCGCCGTGGCGGCCCTCGTCCTGGGGCTGCTGGTCGCCCTGACCCTTCCGACGCCGAAGCGGACGGTGGCGGTTCCCGCCGCCGCGCGTCCGGAGCGGAAGCGACTGGTGGCCGCAACGGCCTCGTCGGCCTCGACGGACTCGACGTCCGAGCCCGTGCGGCAACCCACGGCGTCCTGAATCCGCGCCCACCCGGTCGACCAAGCGCCTACGACGGCGGGTCCGCGCCCCAACCCCGGGGCACGGACCCGCCGTTCGTCGTCTCAGCGCGCGCTGACCACCACGGTCTTCGCGGCCTTGTCGTGCAGACCCTGCTTGTAGGGCCGGTCGAAGAAGCTCCAGCCGCCCGCGATCGCCGTCCACAGACAGGCACAGCAGAACGCGAACGGGATCCACAGCACGGCCGCCCGCAGCAGGGAGGTCTGCATGGAGGGCGTGGCGCCGTTGTCCAGGTTGGCCACCCGCTTGCCCAGCCACTTCTTGCCCAGCGTCTGCCCGGTCCTGGCGGTCAGGATGGTGTCGTACGCCATGTAGAGGACGGCGGCCACGACGGACTGCCCGACCGTGCTGGCGGTCTCGAACTCGTCCGTGTCCACGTTGTACTCGCCGATGCCCAGCGGCCAGGTGATCAGCCAGACGACGATGCCGACGAGGATCATGTCGATGATCCGGGCGAGGGTGCGCCGGGCGCTGTCGGCGAGCGGCGGCATCCCGGCAAGCGGGTCGGAGGGGGGCGGACCCGCGCCATAAGGGCTGCCGCCGTAGGGCGGGGGCTGGCCGCCACCGTACGGGGGAGGCTGACCGCCGCCGTAGGGCGGGGGCTGGCCGCCGCCGGGGGGCGGGGGTTGACCGCCGCCGGGGGGCGGGGGCTGGCCGCCGCCGGGGGGCGGGGGTTGACCGCCGCCGGGGGGCGGGGGCTGGCCGCCGTACGGTGGCGGCTCACCGCCGGGTGGGGGTGGCTGCCCGCTGCCACCGGGTGTGTCGTAGGGCGAACCTGACCCCGGGCCGGGCGGCGGGGGCTGCTTCCTGAACGGGTCGTCGTCCGGTGGCTGTCCGGAGCCGGGAGGCGGTTCGGTACTCATGGCCCGAGTGCATCGCGAACCCCACCGCTCCGCATCCGGCGCGCGGCCGTCCGGAGTACCGAATCATCCGGGCCGAACGGCGTACCCGTTCACCCCGCGACGAACGTATGCGCGGCCTTGTCGTGCCAGCACTGCCGCCAGGGCCGGTCGAACAGCCCCCATACGACGCCGATCACGCCGAAGGCGAGCAGACCGGGCACGCTGTAGACGAGCCAGCGGCGCAGGGCCGCCCCGAAGGACGGGGGTTCGTGCGCCTCGATGTCCCGCACCTCGATGCCGAGCAGCCTCTTGCCCAGGGTGCGGCCCCACTTGGCGGTCGGCAGCGCCTCGTACAGGACGCCCACGAGCAGCAGGACGCCGAGCACGATGCCCAGGTACACCGAGGTCGTGCCGTCGAGGAGCCAGACCGTGACGGTCTCGCCGGAGAGCTTGGCCTGGTCGATCTTGCCCTGGATGTGGTCGGCCGCCCGGGTCCCGAGCGGTACGGCCGCGACCGCCGTGAGGCCGCCGATGACGAGGGTGTCGATCAGCCGCGCGGCCAGCCGTCGGCCCACCGCCGCGGGGCGGGCCGACGCCTGGCGCCGGGCCGCGGCCTGGAACGGGTCGTCCACCGGCGGCTTCCAGGGCGCCACCGGCGGCTCCTCGGCCGGAACGCCCGCCAGCCGGTGCACCTGCTGCGGCCAGGATGCCTGCCCGCCGCCGACGCCGGAGGTGACCGGGGCGGGGGCGGAGGCCTGCTGGGGGACGCTCGGGGCGGGGGCCTGCTGCGGACCGGCCGGGGCGGCGGGGGCGCTGGGGGTGGCGGGGGCCTGCTGCGGACCGGCCGGGGCGGCGGGGGCCGCGGGGGCCGCGGGGGCCGCCGGGGGCTGCGCTGCCGCGCGGGCCGCCGCGGCCTTCCCGGCGCCGAAGCCGGGGGACGCCTGCGCGGGCGGTGCCGCTCCGGGCTGCCGGTCCGGTCCCGGCCGCACGGGGCGGAAGGTCATCGTGCCCTCGTCGGCGTCCGGTTCGCGGGTTCCGGCCGCGGGGCGGCGGAACACGAACGTGCCGTCCGTCGGCCCCGGTCCGGCGTCGCCGTCCGCCGTCGCGGGCGGGATCGTCGCCGTGCCGTCGGTGCGGGTGGAGTCGCCGTCCGGCTGGGCGGGGGCGTGCGGCACCCGGGGGTCGGGGCGCTGCGGCGCGGCGTCCCAGGAGGCGGCCGGGGGCGCGTCCGACGGCGCCGGGTCCTCGTCGAAGAAGTGCGGGCCGGTCTCCTCGACGGACGGCTGGGCGGGGTGGCTGCCGGGCGGCGGGGCGAGCGGTTCGCCGTCGGCGGGGGCCGGGCGGCTGGTGCCCGGTACCCAGGCGGCGCCGTTCCAGTACCGGACGTATCCGGGGATGGAGGGGTCCGGGTAATAGCCTTCGCGGGGCCTGTCGTCGCCGGGTGCCGGGGTTGGGGCGCTCATGTCCGTCGTCCCGTATCTGCTCGGGGGTGGTAGGGGGGCCTCCACATCTATCAGACCGGCGCGGGACATACCGGCCGTCCCGCCGGACCCGCCCCTTTCGAGCACGGTTGTGCCCCCGCGCGAACGCGGGTGGAAGAAATTCTGCCGAACCCGCGTAATGCCCGGGCCCCCGCCCCCTCTCCCCTCGTACGGGTGCGCACCAGGCGCATCCGGACCCGTCGCGGAGAGGAACCCCGGACATGCACACCGTCGTGGAACGCGAACTCGAACTCAGGCTCATCCTGTCCCCGGAGCGCAGCATCCCCGTCCCGGCCCGGCTGGGCTACCGCACCGACGACCCCTACGCCGTCCACATCACCTTCCACGTCAACTCCGCCTGCCCGGTGCACTGGACGTTCGCCCGGGACCTGCTCGTGGAAGGCGTGTTCCGGGCGTGCGGCAGCGGGGACGTACGGGTGTGGCCGACCAAGTCCGAGGGACGCGGTGTGGTGCTGATGGCGCTGAGTTCACCCGACGGGGACGCCCTGCTGGAGGCGCCGACGGCGCAGGTCTCGGCGTGGCTGGAGCGAACCCTCAGGGTGGTCCCCCCGGGGACCGAGGGCGGGCAGCTGGGCATCGACGCCGCGCTCGACCAGCTGCTCGCCCAGTGAGCCGTGCACCGGGAGGAGGTCAGAACAGCTTCCCGGGGTTGAGAACGCCGAGCGGGTCGAAGACCTGCTTGACGGCCCGCTGCATCTCCATGCCCACCGGCCCGATCTCGCGGGCCAGCCACTCCTTCTTCAGTACGCCGACGCCGTGTTCGCCGGTGATGGTGCCGCCGAGTTCCAGGCCGAGGGCCATGATCTCGTCGAACGACTCCCGGGCGCGCCGGGACTCCTCGGGGTCGGCGGCGTCGAAGCAGACGGTCGGATGGGTGTTGCCGTCCCCCGCGTGGGCGACGACGCCGATGGTGAGCTGGTACTTCTCGGCGATCCGGGCCACCCCGTCGATCAGGTCGCCGAGCCGGGAGCGGGGCACGCACACGTCGTCGATCATCGTCGTGCCCCGCACGGCCTCCAGGGCCGTCAGCGACAGCCGCCGTGCCTTCAGCAGCAGTTCGGACTCGGCCGCGTCGTCGGCCGGGACCACCTCGGTGGCGCCCGCGGCCTCGCACAGCGCGCCGACCGCGGCGAGGTCGGCGGTGGGGTCGGGGGTGTCGAAGGCGGCGAGCAGCAGCGCCTCGGTGGTCTCCGGCAGCCCCATGTGCGCCAGGTCGTTGACGGCCTTGACGGTCGTACGGTCCATCAGTTCCAGCAGGGAGGGCACATGGCCGCCCGCCATGATCCGGCACACGGCGTCGCAGGCGGCGGCGCCGGAGGCGAACTCGGCGGCCAGCACCAGTTGCTGGGGCGGCTTGGGGCGCAGCCCGAGGACGGCCTTGACGACGATGCCGAGGGAGCCCTCGGAGCCGACGAACAGCCGGGTGAGGTCGTACCCGGCGACGCCCTTGGCGGTGCGGCGGCCGGTGGACATCAGCCGTCCGTCGGCGAGGACGACGTCGAGTCCGAGGACGTACTCGGCGGTGACGCCGTACTTGACGCAGCACAGCCCGCCGGAGGCGGTGCCGATGTTGCCGCCGATGGTGCACGTCTCCCAGCTGGAGGGGTCCGGCGGGTAATAGAGGCCGTGTTCGCCGACGGCACGGGAGAGGGCGGCGTTGACGACGCCCGGCTCGACGACGGCGATCCGGTCGACGGGGCTGATCTCCAGGATGCGGTCCATCTTGGTCAGGGACAGCACCACACAGCCGTCGGAGGCGTTGGCCGCGCCGGACAGCCCGGTGCGGGCACCCTGCGGGACGACCGGGACGCGCAGTTCCGTGGCGGTGCGCATGACGTGCTGGACCTGTTCGACGGTGCGGGGCAGCACGACCACGGCCGGGATCCCGGCCGGGCAGAAGCTGGCCATGTCGTGGGCGTAGGAGGCGGTGACGTCGGGGTCGGTCAGGACGGCCTCGGCGGGCAGCCCGCCGAGCAACCGGTCGACGAGGATGCTCATGATCACAGAGTGTCACTCGGGGCCATCGGTGTGAACCCGTCTGCGGCACCCGGCCGCCGCCGGGATGGGGTCGTCGTACTGACGCACAGTGAGCGGCATGGACAAGAGAGCACAGCGGACCTGGGTGCTGACCGGCTCGCTCGTGGGATGTCTGGCCCTCGGGGGCACGCTGATGCTGCTGCCGCCCGAGCGGCCCGCGGGCCCGCCGCCCGCGCCGGGCCCGGCGGCGGCGCACGCGCGCACCGCGGTCACCACGGGGGTCCCGGCCGCGCTGCCGGACCTCGCGGCGCTGATCGGGGAGCGGCAGGCGCATCTGCGGGACCACCCGAAGGACGCGCGGTCCTGGGCGGTCCTCGGGGCCGCCTACGTCGAGCAGGGGCGCCGGACCGGGTCTGCCGCCGCCCACTACCCGAAGGCGGAGCAGGCGCTGCGGACGTCGCTGAAGGTCCGCCCGCGCGGCAACGCGGAGGCGCTGGACGGCATGGCGGCGCTGGCCAACGCCCGCCGTGACTACCCCGCGGCGCGCACCTGGGCGCAGGCGGCGCTGCGGGCCGACGGCGCGCGCTGGACGTCGTATCCGCTGCTCATCGACGCCTGTGCCGGGCTCGGTGACCACCAGGCGGTGGGGCGGGCCCTGGACCGGATGCTGCGGCTGGGGTCCGGGCCGCGGGTGCGGGCGTGGGCCGCGGCGGTCTACCGGGACCAGGGACGCCGGGAGGACGCGGCGGCGGCGCTGGCCGACGCGGTGGCCGGGGCGCGGGCGCCCGCCGAGCGCGCGGCGTGGCTGGAGCGGGCCGGGCAGCTCGCCTGGGAGCGCGGGGACCGTGAGGTGGCGCTGCGGTACTTCCAGGAGGCGGTGCGCACCGATCCCGACCAGCGGGCCGCGCAGGCCGGGCAGGGCAGGGTGCTGGCGGCGCTGGGGCGGACGTCCGAGGCGCTGAGCGCGTACCGGATCGCACTCGCCAAGCAGCCGCTGCCGCAGTACGCCCTGGAGCTGGGCGAGTTGTACGAGTCGCTGGGCCTCGGGCATGCCGCGCGGGTGCAGTACGACCTGCTGCGGGAGCGGGTGCGGGACGCGGCGGCGGGTGGGGTGGACGAGAGCCTGGTGCTGGGGCGGTTCGAGGCGGACCACGGGGACCCGGAGGCGGCGGTGCGCCGGTTGCGGAGCGAGTGGGAGCGCCAGCCCGGCATGGCGGTGGCCGACGCGCTGGGGTGGGCGCTGCACCGGGCCGGGGAGCACGAGGAGGCACTGTGGTTCGCGCGCCGGACGATGGACCCGGAGCGCGGGGGCGGGGTGCGCAGCGCGCCGTACGCCTTCCACCTGGGGATGATCGAGAAGGAGCTGGGGCAGGACGGGCCCGCGCGGCGGCATCTGTCGGAGGCGCTGCGGATCAACCCGTACTTCTCGCCGCTGCTGGTGCCGCAGGCGCGGGAGGCCCTGGAGGAGCTGGGCGAGGTCCCTGAGGACGAGGACGTGCCGGAGTGACCCGGGGCCGCGCCACGGGTCACTCCGGGGGGATCACAGGTTGCCGCGCTTGGCCTGCTCGCGCTCGATCGCCTCGAACAGGGCCTTGAAGTTGCCCTTGCCGAAGCCCATCGAGCCATGGCGTTCGATGATCTCGAAGAACACCGTGGGGCGGTCCTGGACCGGCTTGGTGAAGATCTGCAGCAGATAGCCGTCCTCGTCGCGGTCGGCGAGGATCTTCAGCTCGCGCAGGGTCTCCACGGGCACCCGGGTGTCGCCGACCCACTCGCCGAGGGTGTCGTAGTAGGAGTCCGGGGTGTCGAGGAACTGGACCCCGGCCGCGCGCATCGTGCGCACCGTGGCGACGATGTCGTTGGTGTTGAGCGCGATGTGCTGGACGCCCGCGCCGCCGTAGAACTCCAGGTACTCGTCGATCTGGGACTTCTTCTTGGCGATCGCGGGCTCGTTGATCGGGAACTTCACCTTCAGGGTGCCGTCCGCGACCACCTTCGACATCAGCGCGCTGTACTCGGTGGCGATGTCGTCGCCCACGAACTCCTTCATGTTCGTGAAGCCCATGACCTTGTTGTAGAAGCCGACCCACTCGTTCATCCGGCCGAGTTCGACGTTGCCGACGCAGTGGTCGACGGCCTGGAAGGTGCGCTGGGCGGGCGGCTCGACGATCGGGTCGGCGGCGCGGTAGCCGGGCAGGTAGGGGCCGTCGTAGCCGGAGCGCTCGACGAGGGTGTGGCGGGTCTCGCCGTAGGTGGCGATCGCGGCGAGGACGACCGTGCCGTGCTCGTCCTTCAGCTCGTACGGCTCGGTCACCGAGCGGGCGCCGTGCTCGACGGCGTACGCGTACGCGGCCCGCGCGTCCGGGACCTCGATGGCGAGGTCGACGACGCCGTCACCGTGCTCGGCCACGTGCTGGGAGAGGAAGTGGCCCCAGGGGGTGGCGGGCTTGATCACCGAGGTGAACACGAACCGGGCGGAGCCGTTCTCCAGCACATAGCTGGCGGTCTCGCGGCTGCCGTTCTCCGGTCCGGAGTACGCGACGAGCCGCATGCCGAAGGCGGTGGAGTAGTAGTGCGCCGCCTGCTTGGCGTTGCCCACGGCGAAGACGACCGCGTCCATTCCCTTGACCGGGAAGGGGTCGGCCTGCCGGGCGGTGTCGGGAGTGTGGTGTGTGGTCTGCGTCATAGCCGCAGCGTCTCCCCCGTCCGGCAAGGTGCGCAATAGTTTGCGTCCTCACTGGGCAATCCGCCCAGTGAATGGACCGTAATGGCGGACCTTCTGTACAGGATGACCACCCGGAGGTGTGCGTGATGGCGATCGATGAGCTGGACGGGCGGATCATCGTGCTGCTCGCGCGGGAGCCGCGGATCGGGGTGCTGGAGATGTCCCGGCGGCTCGGCGTGGCGCGCGGGACCGCGCAGGCGCGCCTGGACCGGCTTCAGTCGAACGGAGTCATCCGCGGGTTCGGCCCGCAGGTCGACCCGGCGGCACTCGGCTACCCGGTCACCGCCTTCGCCACCCTCCAGATCCGGCAGGGCCAAGGGGCCGACGTACGGGCGCACTTGGCGACCGTGCCGGAGGTGCTGGAGCTGCACACCACGACCGGCACCGGGGACATGCTGTGCCGTCTGGTGGCCCGCTCCAACGCCGATCTCCAGCGGGTGATCGACCGGGTTGTCGGCTTTGATGGCATCGTCCGGGCCTCCACCGCGATCGTCATGGAGAACCCCGTTCCGCTGCGGATCATCCCGCTCGTGGAGCAGGCGGCGGAGGACCCGGAGAGGACCTGACCGTCAGGGGGTGCCCGCGCGTGAACTTCTGGGAGTACCTGGGCAGCCGCTACCAGCAGCTGCTCACGGACGCCTACCAACACGCCAGTGCCGTCTTCCAGTGCATGGTCGTGGCGACCCTGATCGGTGTGCTCATCGGTGTCGTCACCTACCGCTCCGAGTGGGCGGGGGCCCTCGCCACGACGGCGACCTCGACCATCCTGACCATCCCGTCGCTGGCCATGATCGGTCTGCTGATCCCGGTCGTCGGCCTCGGTGTGCCGCCGACGGTGATCGCGCTGACGCTGTACGGGCTGCTGCCGATCGTGCGGAACTCCATCGTCGGGCTGCGCGGCGTCGACCCGTCGCTGGTGGACGCGGCCCGCGGGATCGGCATGTCGCGGGTGTCCCGGCTGCTGCGGGTGGAGCTGCCGCTGGCCTGGCCGCCGATCCTGACCGGGATCCGGGTCTCGACGCAGATGCTGATGGGCATCGCGGCCATCGCCGCGTACGCCTCCGGGCCCGGCCTCGGCAATGTGATCTTCCGGGGGATCGCCTCCCTGGGCAGCGAGAACGCGCTGAACCAGGTGCTCGCGGGGACGCTCGGGATCATCGTGCTCGCCCTGCTGTTCGACGCCGCGTACGTCCTGATCGGGCGGCTGACCATTCCCAGGGGGATCCGTGTCTGATCCGAAGGGACCCGTGTCTGATCCGAAGGGACCCGTGTCTGATCCGAAGGGACCCGTGTCTGATCCGAAGGGACCCGTGTCTGATCCGAGGGGGATCCGTGTCTGAGACGCCCGCGACCGTGTCCGGGACGCCCGCGAAGGGGACCGGCGCGACGATCGAGCTGGAGAACCTCACCAAGCGGTACCCGGGGAGCCCACAGCCCGCCGTCGACAACGTCACCATGGAGATCAAGGCGGGCGAGACGGTCATCTTCGTGGGGCCGTCCGGGTGCGGCAAGTCCACGACGCTCAAGATGATCAACCGGTTGATCGAGCCGTCCAGCGGCCGGATCCGGATCAACGGTGAGGACGTCACCGACATGGACCCGGTCAAGCTGCGCCGCAAGGTGGGCTACGCGATCCAGTCGGCCGGGCTGTTCCCGCACATGACCGTCGCCCAGAACATCGGCCTGGTGCCGAAGATGATCGGCTGGTCCAAGCAGCGCATCAGGGCGCGCGTGGAGGAACTGCTCGACCTGGTCGGCCTGGATCCCGCCGAGTTCCGGGGCCGCTATCCGCGCCAGTTGTCCGGCGGGCAGCAGCAGCGGGTCGGGGTGGCGCGGGCGCTGGCGGCGGATCCGCCGGTGCTGCTGATGGACGAGCCGTTCGGGGCCGTGGACCCGATCACCCGGGACCACCTCCAGGACGAGCTGATCCGGCTCCAGCACGAGCTGCACAAGACGATCGTGTTCGTCACCCATGACTTCGACGAGGCGATCAAGCTGGGCGACCGGATCGCGGTGCTCCGGGAACGCTCGCACATCGCCCAGTTCGACACCCCGGAGGCGATCCTCACCAACCCGGCCGACGACTTCGTCTCCGGCTTCGTGGGCGCCGGTGCGGCCCTGAAGCGGCTGAACCTGACGCGCGTACGGGACGTGGGGATCACCGACTATCCGACGGTGACCGTGGACGACCCGTTGCAGGAGATCTTCAACCGGCTGCGGACCAGCGGCTCCAACGAGATCCTGCTGCTCGACAAGCGGGGCCGCCCCTACAAGTGGCTGCGGCGCGGCGACCTGATGCGGGCCAAGGGCTCGCTCGCCCGCGCGGGCACGCTGGTGCACGACACGGTGACCGCGGACGCCACCCTGCGGGACGCGCTGGAGGCGGTGCTCACCGACAACGCGGGGCGGGTCGCGGTGACCGGGCGGCGGGGCGCGTACGAGGGCGTCGTCGACATGGAGACGCTGATGAACTCCGTGCACGAGCTGCTGGAGGCCGACCGCCTGGACGCGCTGGAGCACCAGCACGACCTGGAGGAGACCCGCGCCGAGCGCACGCACGCCGAGCAGGAGGGCGAGGGGGAAGGGGCGCTGAAGGCGTGACGGCTTCCGACGAGCTGACCGAGGCGGAGGCCGAGGAGGAGACCCCGTCGCCTGAGGAGACCGGGCGCCGGGTCACCTGGCAGAAGCTGGTGTTCCTGCCCGCCCTGCTGGTCGCGGTGCTGCTGGCGACCTGGCTGTGGTTCGCGCGGGCCGACCTCGACGCGCTGTCCGAGAACGCGCTGTCGGACGGCGCGGTCTCCAAGGCGCTGTGGCAGCACGTCCAGCTGACGGTGATCTCCACCTTCTTCGTCCTGATCATCGCGATCCCGCTGGGCATCCTGCTGACCCGCAAGGCGTTCCGCAGGGCGACCCCGGTGGCGATGGCGTTCGCCAACATGGGCCAGGCGACCCCGGCGATCGGTCTGCTCGCGCTGCTGGTGATCTGGCTGGGCATCGGCCGCAGGGCCGCGCTCATCGGCATCATCATCTACGCCGTCCTGCCGGTGCTGTCGAACACCATGGCGGGCCTGCGCGCCAACGACCCCACCCTGCTGGAGGCGGCCCGCGGCATCGGCATGTCCCCGCTCGGCGTGCTGACCAGGGTCGAACTCCCCCTCGCCGTCCCCCTCATCCTGGCGGGCGTGCGCACGGCGCTGGTCCTCAACGTCGGTACGGCGACCCTGGCGACCTTCGGCGGGGGCGGCGGCCTCGGCACGCTGATCACGACCGGCATCACCAGCCAGCGGATGCCGGTGCTGATGCTGGGCTCGATCCTGACGATCGCCCTGGCGCTGCTGGTGGACTGGCTGGCGTCCCTGGCGGAGTTGCTGCTGCGGCCACGGGGGCTGGAGGTGGGGACGTGAGGTGGCGTACGAGGACCCTGCTGGCGTCGGTGGTGGCGGCGTCGGCGATGGCGTCCGCGGCCTGCGGGCTGACCAGCGGCTCGCCCATGGTTGACGACGTCTCGCCGGGCTCGATCGGGCAGGGTCGGCCGCTGGAGGGCGCCGAACTGACGGTGACCTCGAAGGAGTTCACCGAGCAGCTGATCCTCGGCGCGATCATGGGCATCGCCTTCCAGGCGGCCGGGGCGGAGGTGCTGGACCGCACGGGCATCCAGGGGTCCGTCGGCACGCGGGAGGCCGTCAAGAGCGGCGACGCGGACGCCAACTACGAGTACACGGGCACGGCCTGGATCACCTACCTGGGCAACAGCGAGCCGATCGCCGACCCGCGGCAGCAGTGGGAGGCCGTACGCGAGGCGGACCTGAAGGAGGGCCTGACCTGGCTCCCCCCGGCCGAGCTGAACAACACCTACGCCCTGGCGATGAACCAGTCCAACGCCAGGAAGTACGGCACCAAGACCCTCTCCGACGTGGCGGAACTGGCGGACTCCGACCCGGGCGCGGTGACGCTGTGCGTGGAGGGCGAGTTCCGCAACCGGGCGGACGGGCTGCCGGGCATGAGCAGGAAGTACGGAATGGACATCCAGGCCGCCAACATCACGCAGATGGACACCGGGATCATCTACACCCAGGCCGCGAAGGGCGCGTGCGTGTACGGGGAGGTGTTCACGACGGACGGCCGCATCAGGTCGATGGACCTGGCGGTGATGGAGGACGACAAGAAGTTCTTCCCGAACTACAACGCGGCCCCGGAGATCAACACCAAGACGCTGAAGAAGTGGCCCGCCATCGCGAACGTACTGAACCCGGTCACCGCGCGCCTGAACAACGACGTCGCGCAGGAGCTAAACGCGAAGGTGGACGTGGACGGGGAGGACCCGCACCAGGTGGCACTGGACTGGATGGTGGAGGAGGGCTTCGTGAAGGAGAACTGACGCGACCGGGCGGCGCTCAGCAACTGGGCACGGACCCCTTGCCGCTCGCCAGGGCGCGCAGCGACTCGACGGTCCCCTCGAGATCGGTCACGGGAACGAGGCGCAGCCCCTCGGGAAGATCGGACTTGGCGTCGGTGCACTCGGCCTTCGGCACCAGGAAGACGGTCGCCCCGTCCCGCCGGGCGGCCTGCGTCTTGAGCGCCACACCGCCTACGGCCCCGACCTCGCCGTCCGTGTCGATGGTGCCGGTCCCGGCGATCACCCGCCCGCCGGTGAGGTCGCCGCCGTCGCCGTCGCCGTCCAGCTTGTCGATGATGCCGAGCGAGAACAGCAGCCCGGCGCTGGGGCCACCGACGTCGGCGAGCTTGAGCGTGACCTTGACGTCGTCGTCCCCGAGCTTGAGGTAGGACAGGGCGGCCTCGGTGGCGGCGTCCTGCGACTGCCGCATCTGCCGGGTGTTGTGCCGCTCGATCTCCTCGACGCTGTCACCGCTCGGGTACACCGAGTCCTTCGGCATCACCGCCTGATCGGTACGCCACCACCCGTCGAGCACGTCCCCGAGGCCGACCCGGGTGTCCGGGCTGGTCGCCTCGATGGTCGTCATCCGCAACTGCCCCCGTGTCTCTCGCACCTCCGCCCCAGAGATGGTGATCACCGGCGTCCCGTCGTTCTCCCCCAGCACATTCGCCGTCATCCCCGGCTGAGCCACGGCAAACGGCAACGGCGCGGCAAGGGCCACGACCAACAGCCCCACAACCGGCACAGCGGACACGGCGACGGCCCAGGGCCGAGAGAGACGAGAAAGCACGGGTTCAATCTAACGCGCTGGGGGTGGGGGCTTGGCTGCGGGCGGCGGGGCCGTGGGCGCCGAGGGGAGGGTGGGCGCTGGGGGGAGGGGGAGCGCTGGGAGGAGGGTGGGCGCTGGGGGCACCCCCTGCTCGAAGAACTGGGGGAAACACCCACGGCGCCGGGCGCGCGGCCTACCCCCGGCAGCACACACGCCGGTCACCGCAACGCCTCCGCCACCTCCCGCGCCGCATCCACCACCCGCGGCCCCACCCGCTCCGGCACCGCGTCCGCCAGCATCACCACGCCCACGCTGCCCTCAACGCCCGTAACCCCGATCAACGGCGCCGCGGCCCCACTCGCCCCCGCCTCAAGCTCCCCGTGCGTCAACGTGTAGCCGGGATCACCGAACGGCTTCTGCCGGGCGGAGAGGATCGCCTTCCCCGCGGCCCCCCGCTCCAGCGCGTGCCGGAACCCGGCCCGATAGGCCACGTGATAGTCGGTCCACGTCGGCTCGACCACGGCCACGGCGAGCGCGTCCGTCCCGTCCACCAACGTCAGATGCGCGGTCGCCCCGATGTCCTCCGCCAACGCCCGCAACGCGGGCAACGCGGCCTCCCGCACCAACGGATGCACCTGCCGTCCCAGCCCCAGCACCCCGAGCCCGACCCGCGCCCGCCCGCCCAGATCACGCCGTACCAGCGCGTGCTGCTCCAGCGTGGCGAGCAGTCGGTAGACGACGGTCCTGTTCACCCCGAGTTTGTTGGACAGCTCGGTGACGGTCAGCCCATGATCCGTGTCGGCCAGCAGCTTGAGGACCCGCAGTCCCCGGTCGAGCGTCTGAGAGGTCTCCGCGGTCACGACGCCCACTCCTTCAGTGGTGAGGTCGGCAGCCCCCTCGCGGCAGATGCGTCGCCGAGTCCCGTCAGCGACGCGCTTCAGAGGCTGCCGATCGGCGGACGGCCCGGCCGGTCCGGGCCCAGTCGCTTCACGGCTGCGCTCCGCGGCGGCGCTGCCACGGGGCGTGTGCGTAGCGGGACATTAGCGAAGCCGGTTCGCTGAGCGGAAGGCTCCGTCCAGAATCCGGGCACATACCGACCCGACCCGCACCCCTTTGCCTTCCTTTTGCCCGGATACGCACGGCGCACAGGCACGGCGGACAGCTCCCACACCCGCACGGCGCACAGCCCCGCACACGCACGGCGGACAGCCCGCGCACACGCCTCACCGCATCCGCGTGGCCCACTCCTGCACCTTGGCGATCCGCTGCCGCAACTGCCCCGCCGTGGCCTCCGCGCTCGGCGGGCCCCCGCACACCCGCCGCAGTTCGGTGTGGATGACACCGTGCGGCTTGCCGCTCTGGTGGACGTACGCGCCGACCATGGTGTTCAGCTGGCGGCGCAGCTCCATCAGTTCCTTGTGGGTGACCACCGGCCGCCGCTCTGCGGGCAGTTCGACCAGATCGGCCTCCTGGTCGGGCTTCTTGCGGCTGTGCGCGATCTGCCGCGCCTGCCGCTTCTGGAGCAGCATCTGCACCTGGTCGGGTTCGAGGAGGCCCGGGATGCCGAGGTAGTCCTGCTCCTCGTCGCTCCCCGGGTGGGCCTGCATACCGAACTCGGCGCCGTTGTACATCACCCGGTCGAAGACGGCGTCGGACTCCAGCGCCTCGAAGGGCAGCATGTCCTGCTCGCCGGTGTCCTCGTCCTGCTGCCGCTCGGCCTCCTGGAGGAGCTTGTCCTCCTCGGCGTACGGGTCCTCCTCGCCGCCCTTCTTCGGCTTGTCGAGGACGTGGTCCCGCTCACGTTCCATCTCGCTGGCGAAGGACAGCAGGTCCGGCACGGTCGGCAGGAACACGGACGCGGTCTCGCCCCGCCGCCTGGACCGTACGAAGCGCCCGACGGCCTGCGCGAAGAACAGCGGCGTCGAGATGGTCGTGGCGTACACCCCGACCGCCAGCCGCGGTACGTCCACCCCCTCGGACACCATCCGGACGGCGACCATCCACCGGTCGTCGCCCTCGCTGAACTCGTCGATCCGCTTGGACGCACCGGCGTCGTCGGACAGCACGACGGTCGCCGCGTGCCCAGTGATCTCTCTGATCAGCTTGGCGTAGGAACGGGCCGAGTCCTGGTCGGAGGCGATGACGAGCGCGCCCGCGTCGGGGATGGCCTTGCGCACCTCGGTCAGCCGCTGGTCGGCGGCGCGCAGCACGGACGGCATCCACTCACCGCGCGGATCGAGGGCCGTGCGCCAGGCCTGGCTGACGGCGTCCTTGGTCATGGGTTCGCCGAGCCGGGCGGCGATCTCGTCACCGGCCTTGGTCCGCCAGCGCATGTTGCCGCTGTAGGACATGAAGATCACCGGGCGGACGACATGGTCGGCGAGCGCGGACCCGTACCCGTAGGTGTAGTCGGCGGCCGAGCGCCGGATGCCGTCGTTGCCCTCCTCGTACGTCACGAAGGGGATCGGGTTGGTGTCGGACCGGAACGGCGTACCGGTGAGCGCGAGCCGACGGGTCGCGGGCTCGAACGCCTCCAGGCAGGCCTCGCCCCAGGACTTGCTGTCCCCGGCGTGGTGGATCTCGTCGAGGATGACGAGGGTCTTGCGCTGCTCGACGCGGTTGCGGTGCAGCATGGGGCGCACGCCGACGCCCGCGTAGGTGATGGCGACGCCGTGGTACTCCTTGCCGAGCGGTCCGGCGCTGTACTCGGGGTCCAGCTTGATCCCTATCCGCGCCGCCGCCTCCGCCCACTGCTTCTTCAGGTGCTCGGTGGGCGCGACCACGGTCACCTGCTGCACGACGTGGTGGTGCAGCAGCCAGGACGCCAGCGTCAGCGCGAACGTCGTCTTCCCGGCGCCGGGCGTGGCGACCGCGAGGAAGTCCCGCGGCTGCTCCTGGAGGTACTTCTCCATCGCCCCCTGCTGCCAGGCACGCAGCTTGCTTGCGGTACCCCAGGGCGCACGGCCCGGGAACGCGGGTGACAGATGGTGGGAGTGCGAGGCGGCGGTGGTAGTCACGGTCTCCGTGGTGGGGTCGAACGGCTCGGCTACGTATGACAACCGGGCCACCCTACCGGCGGCCCGGCATCACCCACGCCGGGACGCCGCCACGACCCCGGACGATGGGACTGAGGTCACACCGCCTACCCGGCGAGGTCCCGCAAACCCTCGGAGGCCGCCTTCACCTCGTCCATGCCGCCGGTGGCCACCGCGATGACCAGCCGCTCGGCCGCGTCGGTGTCCGGCCTCAGCTGCACGCCGTTCACGGCCAGGAAGTCGGCACAGGACAGCCAGGCCGTGCGCTCGTTGCCGTCGACGAACGGATGGTTGACCGCCAGGGACTGTCCGAACACCTACCGCATCTCACCTCCGCACCCTCCCCGCCACCCACGCCCCCGCCAACGCCACCCCCGCCATCGGCAGGAACACCACCGCGAACGCCGCCGGGTGCGAGCCGCCCGCCTCGGTGGCGGTGTGGGCCACCGTGCCGCCGCCGAGGGCCGCGAACGCCGCTCCGCCCGCCGCCAGCAGCACGACGTTGGACAGGCCGTCGGAGATCTGGAGGGCGGCGGAGTTGCTGCCCGCCTCCTCGGGGGCGGACAGGCTCAGCAGCAGCACGCTGGTCGAGGAGATCACCAGGCCCATGCCGAAGCAGCCGAAGCCCCAGGCGACGGCGACCGTCCAGACCGGGACCGAGTCGATGAGGACGCTCGGCGCCGCGGCGATCGCGGCGGCGACCAGCACCATCCCGAACACCATCAGCCGCTCCCGGTACGGCTCGAGCCGCGGCCGGGACTGGAACCAGGACCCCAGCGCCCAGGTCCCGCCGCCCGCCGCGAGGGACAGCCCCGCCAGCGTCGGCGTCAGCCCCCGCTGGGTGACCAGCATCAGCGGGACGAAGGACTCGGCCGCGATGAACGACCCGGCCGCGACCCCGCGCAGCAGCACCACGGACGGCAGCCCCCGCGCCGCCCGGTAGGTGCCGCGCGGCAGCAGCCCCAGCACCGCGGGCACGAGCAGCGCCAGCCCCACGGCCCCGGGGAGCAGGGAGGCCCACCGCAGATCCTGCGCCGCGTACTGGAGCAGCCCGGCGCCCGCCGAGATGCCGAGCGCCAGCCGGATCCGCCGCCGCCGGTCGTCGGAGCCGCGCATGTCACCCTCGACCGGGCCCGCCGCCCGGCGCCGTATCTGCGGCAGGGCGAGCGCCAGCGGGAGCACGACCAGCACCGGGATGCCGGTGAACACCCAACGCCAGCCGAGGTGTTCGGTCACCGTGCCCGCGGCGAGCGGGCCCACCACCGACGGCAGCACCCACGCCGCCGCGAACGCCGCCATGATCGCGGGCCGCAGCCGCTCCGGATAGGCCCGCCCCACCACGACGTACAGCGCGACAATCACCAGCCCGCCGCCGAAGCCCTGCACCGCCCGCCCGACGATGAACTGCCACATCGCGCCCGCCGTCCCGGACAGCAGCAGCCCCGCCGCGAAGGCCGCGATCCCGGACGTCAGCGGTGCGAGCGGGCCCCGCAGGTCGGACCACTGACCGGCCAGCACCATGCCGAAGAGGCTGGTGGTGAAGTACGCCGAGAACGCGAACGCGTACAGCGACACCCCGTCCAGCTCGCGCGCCGCCACCGGCATCGCCGTGCCGACCGCCGTCGCCTCGAAGGCGATCAGCAGCACCACCGACACGATCCCGACACTCAGCGCCCGGAAGGAGCGCCCGAGCACCGTCCCGCCCGTCTCACCCGTCTCGCCCTTTTCACCCTCTTCGCCCGTTTCGCCCGTTTCGACGAGGCCCGGGCTGCCCTCAGGGTCATCAGCGACACCGTTGCCGCGCGGCTCCAGCTTGGTCATGGCGCTCAGCGTAAGGCCCAAGAGGTGCCTTGACCCCTGTCAGAGGGCCGGGCCGGACCGGGACCTTGGTCGTACGACCCCCGCTCGGTGTCCTAGGCGCACAGGCCCCCTCCCGCCTCGTCCTCGAACATCTCCGGCCAGTACCGCCAGCCGTCGTCGTCCGGCGTCCGCGGGGTCGGGTCCACGGCGAGCGGGTCGACCGCGGCCAGGGTGCGGGCCATGGTGGCGGCGAGCTGTTCGTAGGCGTCGGTCAGGTCGTGTTCGGCGTCGAGGGACTTCTCGCGGTGGATCAGCCAGAGGGTGAACGCCAGGGTGGAGACGTCGGTGTTCAGCGGGCGCAGCACCGTCTCGGCCTCGCTCCAGGCGAACACCGCGCCGGTGGTGCCGTCGATGACCAGGCTGGTGTCCTCCAGCAGATGGCCGAGGCGTATCAGGCGGTGGGCGCCCTCGGGGAGGCGGTCGCGGGTGGGGAGGTCGGCCGTGCGGAAGACGCTCTCCCGCTCGTCCGCGCAGTACTGCGCGAGCGTGGGCAGCGGGACGTCGGTGTCCACGCCGAACCAGACGCCGTCCTCCGGCAGCCCCACCTCGCGCAGGAAGCGGCGGGTGGGCTCATGGACCAGCGCGGCCGGGAAGTCGACGTCCTCGAAGCGGACCACGGCCCCGGCGCCGAACTCGTCCTCCAGCAGCCGCGCGGGCAGATCGGCCGCCAGCCCCGACCTGGTGCTCCGGCCCGCGACCAGGGCCAGGGGCCGGATCACCGCCGCGATCCGCCAGAACAGCGGCATCTCGTCACCCGCACCGGCCTCGCGCATGCCCTCCTCGAAGACCGCCAGCAACTGCTGGGACGCCTCCGTGGCCGCCTGTGCGCCGCGGCGGCTCGCGTAGGAGGCGAACTGGCCGCGCAGTCCCGCCAGTTCGTCGGTCGCCGTGGCGAACCGGACCAGCAGGCGCAGGGACGGCGCCAGCGGGCGCGACTCCATCAGGTCCGGGCGGTCGTGGAAGAAGTACGTCGTCGAGACCTCGCCCGTCGCGCCGTCGAGCAGGATCGACTCCCCCTCCATGCCGCCGGGCGTGAGAAGTCCCCCTATGACCAACTGGTCCCGCAGCTCGGCCGCGAGCCTGCCCTCCACGTCCCCCGTCGAGTCCCCCACCGTGCGCAGGCCGTCCCCGCGCAGCGCCTCGAACGTCAGGAGGTCGGCGGCGCCCGGCAGTCCGGGGCCCGTCAGCCAGCGGCGCGTCGGCACGTGGGTGACGTAGGGGTCCAGGTCGGTCTCGGTGAAGGTGATCGTCGCGACAACGGCGTCAGTCGTGCTCATCGCTCCCCCGCGCATGGTCTGTCCAGCGGTCGGCCAGCGGTCGTCGCGACCGCCTCGTCCCACTGCCCAGAACCCTACGCGGCACCACTGACAACGGCCCCAACCTGCGGCAACGGGCCGGTGCGGGACGGCTACCGCCCCGTAACCACCGCCGCCTGCGGACGGATCGGCAGCCGGTTCACCGGGCGCCCGGTCGCCGCCCGCACCGCGGAGGCGACCGCGGCCGGGGACGCCACCACCGGCACCGCGCTGACCGCCTTGGCGCCGAACGGGGCGACCACGTCCCGCTCCTCGACCAGCTTCACGATCCGGATGTCCGGGGCGTCGAGCGCCGTCGGCAGCGCGTACCCGGTGAGGTCGGGATGGCGGATCGTGCCCCGCGGCGTGCGCAGGTTCTCGGTGAGCGCGATGCCCACGCCCTGGGTCACGCCCGCCTCGATCCGCGCCGCCAGTTGCGCCGGGTTGAGGACCCGGCCCACGTCCTGGGCGACCGCCAGCTCCACCACCCGCACCGAGCCGATCTCGATGTCGACGTCCACCACGGCGCGGATCGCGCAGAACGACATCCCCACGAAGGCGTCGCCCTGGCCGGTGGCGTCCAGTGGCTCGGTCGGGTGCGGACGGCACTGCGCGGTCGCCCACAGCTCCTTCCCGGCCAGTTCCTCGGCGACGGTCGTCGACAGGACACCGTCGTACGAGGTGATCTTGCCGTCGGTGATCTGGAGCAGCTCGGTGGACATGCCGAACTTGTGGGCGAGGGGCTGGAGGAGCTGGGTGCGGACCATCTTCGCCGCGCGCTCCACCGCACCGCCCGACACCCAGGTGTGGCGGCCCCGGCAGCCCGCCCCGGCCGGGGGCTGGTCGGTGTCGACGGGCGCCACGTGCACCTCGTCGATGCCGAGGGTCTCCTGCACGATCTGCCGGGCGAGCGTGGTGAAGCCCTGGCCGGTCTCCACGGCCGCGCACAGCACGGTCGCCACGCCGTCCTGGACCTTCACGGTCGCCGTCGACACCTCGTCGGCGCCCTCCGCGCCGAGCATGTGCACCATGCCGACGCCGTAGCCCACGCCCCGGCGCACCGCGCCCGGTTCGCCCGCGCCCTCGGGGCCGCCGGGCAGCAGCCACTCGTCCTCGGGGGTGTCCTTGGGCAGCGGCGGGAGCGGGAAGTCCCGTACGGACTGCAGCAGTTCGGCGACGGGCGCCGGGCAGGTCACCGTCTGGCCGGTGGGCAGCAGGTCACCGGTGGCCATGACGTTGCGCAGCCGCAGCTCCGCCGGGTCGACGCCGAGCTTCTTGGCCAGCTTGTCCATCTGCGCCTCGTAGGCGGCACAGACCTGCATCGCCCCCTCGCCGCGCACATGGCCCGACGGCGGGTTGTTGGTGCGCACGGCCCAGCCCTCGATGAAGGCGTTCGGGACGACGTACGGGCCGCAGGCGAAGGCGACCGCGGCGGCCAGCGCGTCCGACGACGTGTCGGCGTAGGCGCCCGCGTCCAGCAGGATCTGCGCCTCCACCTTCACCAGCCTGCCCTCGGCGTCCGCGTGGTGGCGGTAGCGCAGCAGGGTGGGGTGGCGGTGGACGTGGCCGAGGAAGGACTCCTCGCGCGTGGCGGTGAGCTTCACCGGGCAGCCGGTCTTCAGGGCGAGCAGGCCCAGCGGGAGCTGGAAGCCCTGGTCCTCGCGGTCGGCGGTGGCACCCGGCACACCGGTCACGACGATCTTGACGCGCTCGGGTTCCAGGCCGAAGGCGGCGGCGGCCGTGTCCCGGTCGGCGTGCGGGTCGGTGGAGGCCAGGTACAGCTCCACGCCGCCGTCCGGGCGGGGCACGGCGAGACCGGCCTCGGCGCCGATCGGGGCGGGGTCCTGGCGGCCGATGCGGTACAGGCCCTCGACGACGACCTCCCCGGCCGCGTCCGGGTCGCCGTGGCGCAGCGGGATGTGCCGGATCAGGTTGCCGTCGGGGTGCAGCGGTTCGGCCTCGAAGGCCTGCTCCGGGTCGGTCACCGGGTCGAGCACCTCGTACTCGACGATGACGGCCGCGGCGGCCATCCGCGCGGTGTCCGGGTGGTCGGCGGCGACGGCCGCGATGGGCTCGCCGTGGTGGCGTACGACGTCGGAGGCGAACACCGGCCGGTCGGCCCGGCCGCGCCCGTGCAGCGCGGTCCCGGGCACGTCCTCGTGGGTGACGACGGCCCGTACGCCGGGCATCTCGCGCGCGTGGGTGGTGTCGATGGACGTGATGCGCGCGTGCGGGTGCGGTGAGCGCAGCACGGCGGCCCACAGCAGGCCCTCGGCCCACAGGTCGGCCGCGTAGGGGAAGGTGCCCTCCGTCTTGGCGCGCGCGTCGGCGGCGGGCAGGGAGGCGCCGAGGCCGTGCGGGAGGGGCTCCGGGGCTGCGGGGGCGGCCTGCGCGGCGGTGGTCGCGGTGGCGGCTTCGTTGCTCACGCCTGGCCTCCGTCCTGGCCGTGTCCGTACGGCTGCTGGTCATGCGGTCCGGGCATGCCCGGCGAGTCGAACGCGGACGGGTTGACGCCCCCGGCGCCCGGGCCCGCCTGGTGCGGGATGCGGGGCTCCTCGGCGTCGTGGCCCTCGGCGGCGTCGTCGGCGGCGGCGTGCGCCTCGCGCTCGGCGACGACCTCCTTGACGGCGTCCAGGACGCCCCGGTAGCCGGAGCAGCGGCACAGGTTGCCGCAGAGCGCCTGGCGGGTCTCCAGCTCGGTCGGCGCCGGGTTGCCCTCCAGCAGGTCGTGCACGGTCATCGCCATGCCGGGCACGCAGAAACCGCACTGCACCGCGCCGCACTTGGCGAGCGCCCGCTGCACGTCCGACGGCTGGCCGTCGACGGCCAGGCCCTCCACGGTGCGCACCTCGCTCCCGGCCGCGGTGGCCGCGGGCACCAGGCAGGAGGCGACCAGCCGTCCGTCGACCTGGACGTTGCAGGCGCCGCACTCGCCCTGCGAGCAGCCGTCCTTGGCGCCCGCGAGGCCGAGCCGCTCCCGCAGCACGTACAGCAGCGACTCGCCGATCCAGGCGTCGGCCACGGGCCGTTCGGTGCCGTTGACGCGGAGCGTGTACGAGGCGAGGGGGTGCTCCTCGTGGGGCAGCGCGGTCGGCTCGTCCGCGGTGGGCCCGGCGGCGTCGGACACGTCGACGGGGCCGTCACCGGGGCCCTCGCCGTCCCGGTCGTCCCCGCTGTCCGCGGCGGGGTCGGCGTCCTCCGGTGCACGTTCCGGCTCGTCGGGGGCGGGTCCGGCCGCGGCCTCGGAGGCGTCGTCCCGCGCCTCGGCGCCCGCGTCCGCCACTCCGGGCCCCGCGGTCGCCCTGTGCGCCTCCTCGGTCCCTGGAGCGCGCTCCACGGCCTCGTCGGCGAAGGCGGGCTCGGTCGGCTGCCCGCCGCCGTAGGTCTCGTCCGGCGTCGCCCAGGGGGCGGGCGCGCCGCCGGGGAGGGTCGCCGGTGGGGTGCCGCCCCACTGCTCGACCAGCGCGGACGAGGTGAACTCGCCCGATTCGTCCGGAAGGTCGCCACCGGCGACGGGGATCGACCACTGCCCGGTGACGTCCTGGCCCGGCGCGGGGGCGGACTCGGCCGCCGTGACGTCCTCGAAGTTCCACTGCCCGGTCGCCGGGGGTTGGTACGTGAACCGGTCGTGCGCGCCCCCCTGGGAAGCGTCGCCCCCGGCCTCGGGCCACCGCGTGCCGCCCGCGGGTGTCCCCGGCACCGCCCAGTGACCGGTGGCCGCGGGGTCGGCGGCGGCCGGGTCGGTGGGCGCCACCGTGATCGGCGGGGGCACATAGCCGTGGCCGGGCGCGGCGAGCGGGGTGTGGGAGCGGTTGGCCTCGTGCGCGGCGAGCAGGGCATCCACGCCGCCCTCGGGGAGCTGCACGAAGGCGGTGGCCCCGTCGTCGTACTCGCCCTGGGGCAGCGGGTCCCAACGGCCGCCGCCCTGGGGGGCGCCCCCCGGATGCTGGTCGTTCCCCTGCTGGTCGTCGGTCACGACAGCGCCCTCCCCAGTGCTCGTCGGGCCAGCGCGGCGACGGTGCGCCGCAGGTGCAGTACGGCGGGCGGCAGTTCCGGCACGGTGCCGTCGTCCGCCGGGGCCGGGTCGGGGATGCAGGCCGCGGCGACGTACTCGCCGAAGGCGCTGAGCGCCTCGGGGACGAGCGCGCGGTTGTTGTCCCAGTCGATGAGCTGGGCGACCCACTGTTCGGCGTCCAGGGGCCGCAGCGGCATCGGCGCTATGGCACCCACCGCGCACCGCACCCCGCGCCGGGCCGGGTCGAGCACGAGCGCCACGGAGCCGACCGCGCGGCCGGGGCCGGTGCGTCCGGTGGCCTTGAGGAAGACCTGCGGGGCGTGCAGCAGCGGCACGCGCACGAAGCCGATGAGTTCGCCCGCGCGGAGCATGTCCACCCCGGCCAGCAGGTGCGACACCGGGATCTCCCGGCGGGCGCCGCCCGGTCCCGCGATGATCAGCGTGGCCTCCAGGGCGGCCAGCACCGGCAGCGCGTCTCCGGTGGGCGCGGCGGAGGCGATGTTGCCGCCGAGGGTGCCCGCGTTGCGGATGTGCGGCGGGCCCGCGGCGCGGGCGGCGGCGGCGAGCGCCGGGATGAGCGCGGCGAAGTCGGGGCGGCCCATCCGCGCGTGGGTGAGGCCCGCGCCGAGCAGCGCGTGTCCGTCCTGGTACTGCCAGCCGCGGATCTCACTGATCCGGCCGAGGCCGACCAGCGCGGTGGGGCGCAGCCGGCCGGAGTTCACGGCGGTCATGAGGTCGGTGCCGCCGGCCACGGGCACGGCGGCGGGCATCTCGGTGAGCGCCGCCACGGCCTCGTCCAGCGTCGTGGGCAGCGTGACGGCCTGCGCCGCCTGCGGTGCGTGCGTGGTCAAAACCGGCTGCCCCTTCCCGCTGCCCCACTGGTCCCAGCTGGTCCCGCCTGTTGCGCCGTACGGTACGTGCTGACAGGGCGGACGTGGCAACTCTGGCACATCTTCGTGAGTACCGAAGACGGGGGTCCGCTAGGAGGCATTCGCCCATCTCACCGGCGAGATGGCCCGTTTTGGGGAGGGTTTTGCGGTCCACGCGAATTGCCCCTCTTCGGTGACCCTGCCGGGCTTTCCCGTTTCGGTGAGGTGGCCACGCGGGCGGACCGCCGTGCCGCTACCGGTTCGGCGGCGCCCCCTCGATCGGGCGCCCGAGCACCCCCGGCCGCCGCTGCCACGGCCGTGGTCCGGCGGGCGGCCGGTACGCCACGCCGAGCGCGTCAAGTCGCCGGTAGTGCGCGGCCATCCGCCGCTCGAAGTCCGCGAAGTCCCGCTCCGCCGGGGCGGGCAGGGCGCTCCACGCGACCTCGGCGAAGGCCGCGAGCCTGGGGAACGCCTGGTAGTCCACGCGCGCGTGGTCCTCCATCACCTCCGTCCACAGGTTGGCCTGGGTGCCCAGCACATGGCGCGCCCGCTCGCCGGTGAGCTGGGGCGGAACGGGTTCGAAGCGGTAGACGTCCTCCAGGGTGCGCACGAAGCCGATCGGCACGGGTTCGTCGTCCCCCGCCGCCTGCCGGTGGTCCAGGTACACCTGCTGTTCGGGGCACATCACCACGTCGTGCCCGGCCCGCGCGGCGGCGATTCCGCCCGCGTACCCGCGCCAGGAGGACACCGTCGCACCCGGCGCGAGTCCGCCTTCCAGAATCTCGTCCCAGCCGATGAGCCGACGCCCGCGCGCGGAGAGCCACTTGTCGAAGTGGCCGATGAACCAGGACTGAAGTCCGTCCTCGCCCGCGAGCCCGAGTTCCGCGATGCGCGCCTGTGCCGTCGGGGACGCCTTCCACTGGTCCTTCGGGCATTCGTCGCCGCCGACATGGACGAACTCCGAGGGGAACAGGCCGAGGACTTCCTCGAGGACGTCCTCGTAGAAGCGCAGGGTGTTGTCCGTGGGGGCCAGTACGTTGGCAGAGATCCCCCAGTTGTCCCAGACGGAGAGGGTGGTGGTGTCGATGACGTCGGTGTTGCCGAGTTCCGGATACGCGGCGATGGCGGCCTGCGAGTGCCCGGGTACGTCGATTTCGGGGACGACGGTGATATGCCGCTCGGCGGCGTAGGCCACGATCTCCCGGATGTCGTCCTGGGTGTAGTAGCCACCGTGTGGCTTCTCGTCCCACAGCGGTGAGGCCCGGTGACCGAATTTCGTCCGTGCCCGCCAGGAGCCGACCTCGGTCAGCCGCGGGTACTTCCGGATCTCGACGCGCCAGCCCTGGTCGTCGGTCAAGTGGAAGTGGAAGACGTTGAGTTTGTGCGCCGCCATCAGATCCAGGTAGCGCAGGACGCCTTCCTTCGGCATGAAGTGCCGGGCGACGTCGAGCATGAGGCCGCGCCAGCGGAATCGGGGCCGGTCCTGGATCTCCACCTCCGGGAGCCGCCAGTCCGCCCGGCGCAGGGGCGCGCGCCGGAAGGCCTCGGGACCCAGCAACTGGCGGAGGGTCTGGGCGGCGTAGAAGGCACCGGCGGGGTCTCCGCCCTTGATCAGCGCGCGATCGTCCCGGACGGTGACGCGGTAGGCCTCCGGCGGCAGGTGGTGGTCGTGGCGCAGCTCGATCGAGTTCGGGGCCGCGCGTCCGGGCGGGCCCGGCTCGCCCTCGCGCAGCGGCAGGCCGGTGGCCGCCTGGAGGGCCGTACGCAGCCAGCGCTCGGCACCGCCCACGCCCGGGCCCGCCGTCAGGGTGGTGTCCTTGTCGAGGACGAAGGCCCCTTCGCCCCAGGTGCTCGCGCTCAAGGGCGCCGGAATGAGGTCCGTTTCTGCGTTCACGTCAGTCCTTTACCGCTCCGCCCAGCCCCGACACCAGCCGTCGCTGCACGAGCACGAAGAAGATCAGCACCGGAATCGTCATCACCGTGGAGGCCGCCATGACCCCGCCCCAGTCCGGGTCGTCCGGTTTGTAGAAGACCAGCAGGGCCATCGGCAGCGTCGACTGCGAGGTGTCGCTGATGATGAACGACTTGGCGAACAGGAAGTCGTTCCAGGCCGAGATGAAGGAAAACACGCTGGTGGCCACCAGCCCCGGGAAGACCAGCGGGAAAAGGATCTGCCAGAGGAATCGCGACCGGCTCGCCCCGTCGATGTACGCGGCCTCCTCCAGCGCCTCCGGGACGGCTTTCACGAACCCCCGCAGCATCCAGATCGCGAAGGGCAGCGAGAAGGCGATGTGCGGCAGGATCAGCGACCCCAGCGTGTTCAGCTGACCGAAGTCCCGCATGACGAAGAACAGGGGGATCGTGAGCGCCTCCACGGGCACCATCTGGGCCACCAGAAACATGATCAGCAAGGTGGTCCGGAACCGGAAGCGGAAGCGCGTCACGGCGGTCGCGGCGAGAAACGCGATCAGCGCGGAGGCGATCACGACCGTGCCCGCGACGACAAGGCTGTTGAGGAAGTACCGGCCGAATTCGTTCTGCGCGAAGACGCGCTGGAAAGAATCCGGGGAAGGGTCGAGAGTCCATGGCCAGGGCTCGCTCGACTCGATCTCCCCGGCCGGTTTGAAGGCGCCGAGCACCATCCAGTAGAGCGGAAAGGCCACCACCGCCGCGATCAGCAGCGCGGACACCTCCGCGAACAGCCGCCAGGGCCGTCGTACCAAACCCACGAGTCTCACCATTCCTCCCCCTGTCTGCGCAGCAGCCGCAGGTACACCAGCGTCACCGCCAGCAGGATCAGCAGCATCACCACGCCGATCGCCGAGCCCAGGCTGTACTGCGAGGAGGCGAAGGCCTTTTGGTACGCGTACACGTTCAGGACGAGGTTCTGGCCCGCGATGCCGCCGCCGCCCGTCATGACGTAGATCTGGGTGAAGACCTTGAAGTCCCAGATCACCGACTGGATGGTGACGATCACCAGGATCGGCCGGAGCATCGGCGCCAGCACCGAACGCCAGATCCGCCACTGTGAGGCGCCGTCGAGCGAGGCGGCCTCCAGCACCTCGGACGGTACGGCGCGGATCCCGGCGTACACCGTCACCATCACGAACGGGAAGGAGCACCAGACCACTTCGAGCAGGACCAGGAAGAAGGCGCTGAGGCGGCCGTACGTCCAGGAGTGGTCACCCAGGCCGAGCACCCTGTTCACCGGCCCGAAGTCCGGGTCGAACAGGAACAGGAACACCGTGGATCCGGTGATCGCCGGGGTCGCCCAGGCGCCGAGCGCGGCCAGCATCAGCGCCAGCCGGGGCACGGCGCGCACCCGGGTGAGCAGTACGGCGAGCGCGCAGCCCACCGCGAGCGTGCAGACCACGCAGGCCGCCGCGAAGAGCACGGTGGCCAGCAGCACCTGCCAGAACTGTTCGTCGCCGAGGAGTTCGGTGTAGTTGCCCAGGCCGCGGAAGGTGGTCGGTTCGCCGCCGCTGACCTGGGCCTGGGTGTACTCCAGGAAGGAGATCAGGCCGAGCTGGTAGACGGGGTAGACCAGCAGCCCGGCGATGACGATGAGGGCGGGGGCGAGGTAGAGCCAGGGGGTCCTCGTACGCTGATGGGGCAGTGTCACCGGCTCAGCCCATGGACCCGAACGCGTCGTTCATCTTCTTCGCCGCGTCCTTGGAGGCGGCGGCGACGTCCTTCTTGCCGCTGACGATCTCCTGGAACATGGTCGGCAGCACCAGCGAGGCGTCGATCTGCGCCCAGGCGGGCGA
The DNA here is from genome assembly GCF_042796855.1 of Streptomyces sp. NPDC057877. NCBI lineage: Bacteria > Bacillati > Actinomycetota > Actinomycetes > Kitasatosporales > Streptomycetaceae > Streptomyces > Streptomyces sp. NPDC057877. The sequence goes on along the minus strand of NZ_JBHVMS010000004.1, from coordinate 112,893 downwards.
GGCGGGCACGAACTCCGTCCCGGCGGCGAGGGTCTCGACGAAGGGCTCGACGAACGGGTCCCTGGCCGCGGCGTCCTGCCGTACGTCGGTGAAGGTCGGCAGGAACCCCATCTCCTGGAACAGCTGGCCCTGGGTCTCCTTGGACGCCAGCCGCTTCATCAGGTCGACGGCGAGGGTGCGGTGCGAGGTGCTCTTGAGGACCCCGAGGTTGTTGCCGCCCGCGAAGGCCGGGGCGATCGAGCCGGACTTCACCCCCGGCAGCGGTACGACGGCGTACTTGCCCTTGACCTTCCCGGCCTCCACGGCCTGGTGGCTGAAGTCACCGCCGATCGCCATGCCCGCCTTGCCGGAGGCGAAGGCGGTGACGGTGTCGTTGCCGCCCATGCCCGCGCACTTGGCGGCGGGGCAGTTGTCGTCCCCGAAAAGCGAGGTGTAGGCCTTGATGCCCTTCTGGGCGGCGGCGCTGTCGATGGCCGAGGCGTACGATCCACCGCCGCCGGTGGCGAGTTCGCCGCCGTTGGCCCAGATGAACGGCATGGCGCCGTAGGTGTAGGCGCCGCCGACCGCGAGGCCGTACAGGTCGGGCCGCTCGGCCCGGATCTTCTTCGCCGTCGAGATCAGCTCGGCCTGCGACTTCGGCGGTTCCAGGCCGAGTTCGTCGAAGACGTCCGTGCGGTAGTACAGGGCCCGTACGCCGACGAAGTACGGGACGCCGTAGACCTTGCCGTCGACGGTGACCGACTGTCTCGCGGTGGGGTCGGTGTCCTTGGCCTCGTCCCAGCCCGTGAAGTCGGCGGTGATGTCGGCGAGTCCGCCGTCCTTCACATAACCGGCGGTGTCGGTGTTGCCGTACTCGATCAGGTCGGGAGCGCTCCCGGGGTCGTTGAAGGCGGCCTTGATGCGCTGGGCGCGGGTCTCCACGGGGATGTACTCGACGCTGACCTCGGTGCCCTCGTGGGCCTTCTCGAAGTCGGCGAGGACGGCGTCGACGACCTCTTCCTTGGGCTGGTTGCTGACCTCCTGGAACAGCCAGATCCGCAGGGTGCCGGTCTTCTCGTCCTTGTCGGAGGCCGAGTTGTCGGAGGTCTGGGGGGCGCAGGCGGCGGCGAGGAGGGCGGCGGGGGCGAGCAGTGCGGCGAGTCGGACGGACAGCTTCATGGAGTGCTCCTCCGGACGGAGTGCGTTGCAACATACGCAATGGTGGTTTCGCTGTGCACAACACTGCGGAGGCTAGGGACTTCATGAACACGCCCACAAGAGGTCTCAACCACTCTGTGACCGGCGGACGCACTCCGTGCAACGCCAAAACGCACACAGGCCCCCAAGGCGCGCATATCGCGCCTCGGGGGCCCGCGTGGAGCCAGCCGGTCAGGCCGAGCGGTCTGCTACTTCTTGTCGCCGCCCTTGCCCTCGTCGCCACCGGCGCCCATGGAGTCGTAGATCTCCTTGCACATGGGGCACACGGGGTACTTCTTCGGGTCGCGGCCCGGCACCCAGACCTTGCCGCACAGCGCCACGACGGGCGTGCCGTCCAGGGCGCTCGCCATGATCTTGTCCTTCTGGACGTAGTGGGCGAAGCGCTCGTGGTCACCGTCGCCGTGAGAGGTCTGCGGCGTCGGCTCGACGAGGGTCCCCGTACCAGTCCCGCGCTCGGGCTCAAGAGTGCTCATAGGAACCCAGGGTACTGAAGCTCACGCGGTTCAGTTGAGCGAAGGGTCGTCCGGATACGTGGCCACCATCGCCAGTTCGCTGCGCTGGCGGCGCAGCACCTCGCGCCACAGCCGCTCGGGCCACGGGGAGGACACGTCGCCGGGCTCCGACTCGACGACGTACCAGGCGCCGTCCACCAGCTCGTCCTCCAGCTGACCGGGGCCCCAGCCCGCGTACCCGGCGAAGATCCGCAGGCTGCCCACCGCCGAGGCCAGCAGCTCCGGCGGCGCCTCCAGGTCGACCAGACCGATCGCGCCGTGCACCCGCCGCCAGCCCAGCGGCGCCCGCTCGCCGGACGCCTCGCCCGGGATGACGGCGACCCCGAGCGCCGAGTCCAGGGAGACCGGGCCGCCCTGGAAGACCACCCCGGGCTCGCCCGCGAGTTCCGCCCAGCCCTCCAGGATGTCGCCGACGCCCACCGGGGTCGGACGGTTGAGGACGACGCCCAGCGAGCCCTCCTCGTCGTGGTCGAGGAGGAGCACCACCGCGCGGTCGAAGTTCGGGTCCGCCAGGGCGGGCGTGGCCACGAGCAGCCGCCCTGTGAGCGAGGACACCTCGGTCATGCCTGACATGATCCCGCATCTTCCCCGGGTGTGGGGAACCAATCGGGCAACGCCGGTGAACGCAGCTCAGGGCGCACGGAAGCGTCCCACGCGCACACCCGCCGCGGTGACCGCACGTGCCCGGCCGGGAGCGGTCCGTGCCGGGCCGCGAACTGTGACAGACCTATGACGTGGCTGGGTCCTCCTCAGGCTTACGGCAGGGGGGTCGGCGGCGATTACTCTGTCTCTCCGGCCCCTGCCCCACCCACTCCACGGAACGCGAGATTCATGACCGTCAACGGCGCTGATGACGTACTGCTTGTCCACGGCGGGACCCCGCTGGAGGGCGAGATCCGGGTCCGCGGTGCGAAGAACCTCGTGCCGAAGGCGATGGTCGCCGCCCTGCTGGGCGGTGCGCCAAGTCGACTGCGCAATGTTCCGGACATCCGTGACGTGCGCGTCGTACGCGGGCTGCTCCAGTTGCACGGGGTGACGGTCCGTCCGGGCGAGGAGCCGGGCGAGCTGGTGCTCGACCCGACGCACGTGGAGAGCGCGAACGTCGCTGACATCGATGCCCACGCGGGTTCCTCGCGCATCCCGATCCTGTTCTGCGGCCCGCTGCTGCACCGGCTCGGCCACGCCTTCATCCCCGGCCTCGGCGGCTGCGACATCGGCGGGCGGCCCATCGACTTCCACTTCGACGTGCTGCGGCAGTTCGGCGCGACCATCGAGAAGCGGGCCGACGGGCAGTACCTGGAGGCGCCGCAGCGGCTGCGCGGCACCAAGATCCGGCTGCCGTACCCGTCCGTCGGCGCGACCGAGCAGGTGCTGCTGACCGCCGTCCTCGCGGAGGGCGTGACGGAGCTGTCCAACGCGGCCGTGGAGCCGGAGATCGAGGACCTGATCTGCGTCCTGCAGAAAATGGGCGCCATCATCGCGATGGACACCGACCGCACCATCCGCATCACCGGTGTGGACAAGCTCGGCGGCTACACCCACCGCGCCCTCTCCGATCGCCTGGAGGCCGCGTCCTGGGCGTCCGCGGCGCTCGCGACCGAGGGCAACATCTACGTCCGAGGCGCGCAGCAGCGGTCCATGATGACGTTCCTCAACACCTACCGGAAGGTCGGCGGCGCCTTCGAGATCGACGACGAGGGCATCCGCTTCTGGCACCCCGGCGGCCAGTTGAAGTCCATCGCGCTGGAGACGGACGTACACCCCGGCTTCCAGACCGACTGGCAGCAGCCGCTGGTCGTGGCCCTCACCCAGGCCACGGGCCTGTCCATCATCCACGAGACGGTCTACGAGTCCCGGCTCGGCTTCACCTCCGCCCTCAACCAGATGGGCGCCCACATCCAGCTCTACCGCGAGTGCCTCGGCGGCTCCCACTGCCGCTTCGGCCAGCGCAACTTCCTGCACTCCGCCGTCGTCTCGGGCCCCACCCGCCTCCAGGGCGCCGACCTCGTCATCCCCGACCTGCGCGGCGGCTTCTCCTACCTCATCGCGGCCCTCGCCGCGCAGGGGACGTCGCGGGTGCACGGCATCGACCTGATCAATCGCGGTTACGAGAACTTCATGGACAAGTTGGTCGAGCTGGGGGCGAAGGTGGAGCTTCCGGGCAAGGTGCTCGGCTGAGGCGTTCGGAGCATCCGGGCAAGGTCCTCGGCTGAGGCGTTCGGAGCATCCGGGCAAGGTGCTTAGCTGAGACCTGGCCCGTCCCCGCCGGGGCCCGGTCGGTGTCATCTCCGAGTTGCGGCGCACGGGTTCGCGGAGACCATGAAGGGGTGGGGGGCCACCACTATGTCACCGGAGTGACCATGACCGACCTCCCCCCGCCCACCACCCCCTTCCTCGAGCCCGCCGCGAAGGAACTGGCCGAGGCGACCGCGCCGCACCCGCGGATCTACGAGGTGCCGCCGGAGCAGGGCCGGGACATCCTCGTCGGGCTGCAGAGCGACGCGAGCGTGCCGCGGCCCGACGTCGACGAGGAGTGGGTGGAGGTCGACGCCGGGCAGTGGGGCAAGGTCCGCACCCGGATCATCCGGCCCAGGGGCGCCTCCGGCCCGCTGCCGGTGGTCTTCTTCATCCACGGCGCGGGCTGGGTGTTCGGCGACGAGCAGACCCACGACCGCCTCTTCCGCGAACTGGCCGTCGGCGCGGGCGCGGCGGGCGTGTTCCCCGTCTACGACCGGGCGCCCGAGGCGAAGTACCCCACCCAGATCGAGCAGAACCACGCCGTCGGCCAGTGGCTGCTCGACAACGGCGCGGACCTCGGCCTCGACCCCTCGCGCGTCGCCGTCGCCGGGGACTCCGTCGGCGGCTGCATGTCCACCGTCTTCGCCCTGACGAACAAGGAGCGCGGCGGCCTCGACCTGCGGGCGCAGATCCTGCTGTACCCGGTGACCGACGCGGACTTCGACACGCCGTCCTACGTCCAGTTCGGCGACGGGTACTACCTGACGCGCGACGGCATGATCTGGTTCTGGGACCAGTACGCCGAACCCGCCCAGCGCACGGAGCCCTACGCGTCCCCGCTGCGGGCCAGCCTGGACCAGCTCCGGGGCCTGCCCCCCACCCTCGTCATCACCGACGAGGCCGACGTCCTGCGCGACGAGGGCGAGAAGTACGCCAACCGGCTCCGCGAGGCCGGGGTCGACGTCACCTGCGTCCGCGTCACCGGCATGGTCCACGACTTCCTGATGCTGGACAGCCTGCGCGACACCCACGCCGCGAACGTGGCCCGGCACCTGGCCGTCGACGCCCTGAAGAAGGCCCTGCACAACGGCTGACCAGCGAGGACGGATCACGATGAGCACGTTCTCCCCCGGCTTCGAGGGCCGCGCCCGTGGCATCAGGGAGCGGCTGCCGCCCGGCCAGTACCCGACGGAGTCGTTCCCGGTGCTGAGCGCCGGACCGACACCCCAAGTGCCGACCGCGACCTGGTCGTTCACGGTCACCGACGAGCGGGGCCGCGGTCGCGCCTGGTCCTGGGACGAGATGCTGGCCCTCCCCCAGGAGGAACCCACCGCCGACATCCACTGCGTGACCCGGTGGTCGAAGTTCGACACGTCCTGGCGGGGCGTCTCCCTCGACGTGTTCCTGGACGCGTTCCGCGACTCCTTCCGCGACTCCTTCCGCGACGAAGGGGACACCGCCGCGGCGTTCGTCGTGGCCGAGTCGTACGACGGCTACACCACCAACCTCCCCCTCGCGGACGTCACCGGCGGCAGGGCATGGCTGGCCCACACCTTCGACGGCTTCCCCCTGTCACCGGACCACGGCGGCCCGGCCCGCCTGGTCATCCCGCACCTGTACTTCTGGAAATCCGCGAAGTGGGTCAAGGGCCTGCGGCTGACCCTGGAGGACGAACCCGGCTTCTGGGAGACCGCGGGATACCACGAGTACGGCGACCCCTGGCGCGAGCAGCGCTACTGGAACGACTGATGACCGGCTGGCTCCCGGCCCGCCTCGTCGAGCGCGCCGACCAGACGGCCACCGGACGCACCCTGCGCTTCGAGGTGGACCAGTGGCCCGGCCACCTCCCCGGCCAGCACGTCGACGTACGCCTCACCGCCCCGGACGGCTACCACGCCGCCCGCAGCTACTCCCTCGCGGCACCGTCCGACGGCGACGTCATCGAGCTGGGCGTGCAGGTGGTGCCCGGCGGCGAGGTGTCGCCCTACCTCGCCGACGCGCTGCCCGTCGGCGCCCGGGTCGAGGTGAAGGGCCCGCTCGGCGGCTGGTTCGTGTGGCGGCCGGAGGACGGGCGCCCGGCGCTGCTGATCGGCGGCGGCTGTGGTGTCGTACCGCTGATGGCGATGGTCCGGGCGCGGCGGCGGGCGGACTCGGACGTGTCCTGTGCGCTGCTGTACTCGGCCCGGTCAGAGGAGGAGGTGTGGTACCGGGAGGAGCTGCGCTCCGGCCGGGACGACGTGCCGGTCCGTGTCGTGCACACCCGGCGCGCCCCGGACGGCGAGACCCGCCCCGCGGGCCGGGTCACCGCGACCGACCTGGACGGCCTGCTGCCCTCGAACGGCTCGCACTGCTACGTCTGCGGGCCGACCGGTTTCGTCGAGCACGTCTCCGCCCTGCTGGTACAGAGCGGCTACCCCGCGAGCCTGATCCGCACCGAACGCTTCGGCTGACGCCGGGCACCCCCGAGGAGCGAGCACCGATGAACCAGCGCCCACGCCTCTACCTGGACGGCAACGCCCTGGCGGGTCCGCTCGCGGACGTCTTCGCCGTGGACCCGACCACCGCCTGGCGCCGGTGCCCGTCCTGTCACCGCCCGGGCACCGTCTCCGAGCTGCACGTCTACGGCCCCGAGCCGGGGCTGACCGCGCGCTGCCCGGGGTGCGCGGAGATCGCCCTGCGCGTCGTCACCCAGCCCGAGCACCTCTGGCTCCAGCTGGGCGGCCACGGCGGAGCGTTCCGCTTCACGCTGCCGCCCGGCGCGCGCTGAGCGCACGGGACGGCAGAGGGGGCGGCCCCGTGTGCGGTGCCGCCCCCATCTGACGTCGCTGTCCGACGTCGCCGAGCCCTTGCGGGCCCGCCAGGATCACTTGCCCTTGGCGGCTTCCTTGAGCTTGGAACCCGCGGACACCTTCACGCTGTGACCGGCCGGGATCTGGATCGGCTCGCCGGTCTGCGGGTTGCGGGCGGTGCGAGCGGCACGGTGGGTGCGCTCGAAGGTCAGGAAGCCGGGGATGGTGACCTTCTCGTCGCCCTTGGCGACGACATCGCCGACGACCTCGGCGAACGCGGCCAGCACGGCGTCGGCGTCCTTGCGGGTCACCTCGGCGCGTTCGGCCAGCGCGGCCACCAGCTCACTGCGGTTCATGTTGTTACTCCCGTGTTCTTCTTGCGTTGAGGCGTGCCCCGCGGCGGAGCCGCATGTCGGGCACAGCGAAGCCGATGCTGCCAGGGTCCTCGCTCGGGCTCCGGACCCGGGTCCGTCGTCAGACGCTCGCGCCCAGGGAGGCATCCTGCCCCTACCTGCGGCGGGAAAGCCAATCCGGCACCCGTTGGAGTCGTGAGAACACCCTTGGGAGTCACACGATGAGCGCCACTGACTGGCCGCCAACCCTAGATCGCCGACAACCGTACGGGGGACCCCGACGCGCCGATAACCCGGCCGGTCGTGGCCATCGTCACAGCCGCGGGCCGGTCTCCCGTCAGCCGGTGGCCGACGCGCCCGCCGCCTTCGCGGCCTCCCGGACCGCTCCGGCGACCGCGCCCGCGACCTTGTCGTTGAAGACGCTGGGGACGATGTAGTTCGGGTTCAGCTCGTCCTCGGTGACCACATCCGCCAGCGCCTTCGCTGCCGCGAGCATCATCTCGGTGTTGACCGTGCGGGACTGCGCGTCGAGCAGGCCGCGGAAGACACCCGGGAAGACCAGCACGTTGTTGATCTGGTTGGGGAAGTCGGAGCGGCCGGTGGCCACAACTGCCGCCGTCTGCCGGGCGATTGCCGGGTCCACCTCGGGGTCCGGGTTCGCGAGCGCGAACACGATCGCGTCCTCGGCCATCGCGGCCACGTCGGCGCCGTCGAGGACGTTCGGGGCGGAGACGCCGATGAAGACGTCCGCGCCGCGCACCGCTTCCTTCAGGGTGCCGGTGATGCCCTCGGGGTTGGTGTTGTCGGCGATCCAGCGCAGCGCCGAGCCGGGCGCGGCGTCGACCAGGTCCTCCCGGTCGGCGTGCACCACGCCGTGGATGTCGGCGACGACGGCGTGCTTGACGCCCGCGGCGAGCAGCAGCTTCAGGATGGCCGTACCGGCGGCGCCCGCGCCGGACATCACCACGCGCACGTCGCCGACGGACTTGCCGACCACGCGCAGCGCGTTGGTCAGCGCGGCGAGGACGACGATGGCGGTGCCGTGCTGGTCGTCGTGGAAGACGGGGATGTCGAGGGCCTCACGCAGCCGGGCCTCGATCTCGAAGCAGCGGGGCGCGGAGATGTCCTCCAGGTTGATCCCGGCGAAGCCCGGGGCGATCGCCTTGACGATCTCCACGATGGCGTCGGTGTCCTGGGTGTCCAGGCAGATCGGCCAGGCGTCGATGCCCGCGAACCGCTTGAAGAGGGCCGCCTTGCCCTCCATCACCGGCAGCGCGGCCTTCGGGCCGATGTTGCCGAGGCCCAGCACCGCCGAGCCGTCCGTCACGACCGCGACGGAGTTGCGCTTGATGGTCAGGCGCCGGGCGTCCTCGGGGTTCTCCGCGATCGCCATGCAGACGCGGGCCACACCCGGCGTGTAGACCATGGACAGGTCGTCGCGGTTGCGGATGGGGTGCTTCGACGCCATCTCGATCTTGCCGCCGAGGTGCATCAGGAACGTACGGTCGGAGACCTTGCCGAGCGTGACGCCCTCGATGCCGCGGAGCTTCTCGACGATCTCGTCGGCGTGCGCGGTGGAGCTGGCCGCGATGGTGACGTCGATCCGGAGCTTCTCGTGGCCGGAGGCGGTGACGTCGAGACCGGTCACCGAGCCGCCGGAGGACTCCACGGCGGTGGTGAGCTGCGATACGGCGGTTCCGCTCGCGGGCACCTCCAGCCGGACCGTCATCGAGTAGGAGACGCTGGGCGCCGTTGCCATGGCCGACTTCCTCTTTCACCGTGTGACGCTGGTATGCCGTCCGATCGTCGCACCTACCGCCGGGTAGGAGGGAGCCGGGCCTGGATTGCGAACGTATTGTTCACCACACGGAACAGCCCCACATCACTGGGTGATGTGGGGCTGTCGCCGTAGCTCAGTGGCACCGGCCCGCCATGCTCGCCTCGCGGCAAGTGGTCGCTCGTAGCGACGAAGGTTGGGCCCGGGGGCTTGGATCGAGCCGGTGCCACACCCAGGCTAACAAACGGATCCCATAAGGCCATTCCCGTACCGGAGGCACATGCCCGGTTCTCAGTCCCGCAGCAGATCCGGCACCCCGGCCCCGTCCGGCTCGTCCCGCTCCCCCGACACGATCGTCAGCTGCTGGGTGGCCCGGGTCAGCGCCACGTACAGCACGCGCAGACCGGCGGGCGACTCGTCGGCGATCTCCGCCGGGGAGACGACCACGGTGGCGTCGTACTCCAGGCCCTTGGCCTCCAGACTGCCGAGCGCCACCACCCGGTCACCGAGCCCGGCGAGCCAGCGCGCGGCCTCGTCGCGGCGGTTCATGGCCACGACGACGCCCACGGTGCCGTCGACCTGGTCGAGCAGCCGGGCGGCCTCCGCGCGGACGCTCTGCCCGAGGGACTCGCGCACCACGGCGAACCGGGGCCGCACCCCGGTCGAACGCACGGCCGAGGGCGCCTCGGCGCCGGGCATCGCCAGCGTGAGCACGCGCGCCGCCAGCTCGGCGATCTCCGCGGGGTTGCGGTAGTTCACGGTGAGGGTGAAGCGGCGGCGCGGCCGGGTGCCGAGGGCCTCGTCGCGGGCCTCGGCGGCCTCGTCCGGGTCGGACCAGGAGGACTGGGCCGGGTCGCCGACGACCGTCCAGGTGGCGTGCCGTCCGCGGCGGCCGACCATGCGCCACTGCATCGGCGTGAGGTCCTGCGCCTCGTCGACGATGACGTGCGCGTACTCGGTGCGCTCCTGCGCCAGCCGCTCGGCGCGCTCGCGCCGCGACTCCTCACGCACCGGCATCAGCTCCTCCAGGCCGGTGAGCTGGTCGAGCGGGTCCAGCTCGCGCCGCTTGCGTGGGCGGGCGGGGCTGCCCAGGATCGCCTGGAGTTCGTCGAGCAGGGCGATGTCGTGCACGGTGCGGCCGTCGCGGCGCAGCGAGCGGGCGACCTTGCGGACCTCGCCGGGGTTGAGGACGCGGCGGGCCCAGCGGCCGAGCCGCCGCTCGTCGGCCATGGCGCGCAGCACGGCGTCCGGGGTCAGCTCCGGCCACCAGGCGTCGAGGAACTCGATGAAGGGGTCCTCGACGGTGATGTCCTCGTCGAAGGAGGACCGCAGCTCGGCGGCCAGCTCCGGGTCGGTGTGCCGGGTGGCGGCGCCGGACCGCTCCCACAGGGCGTCCAGGAGGAGACGGCGGGCGCGGGGCCGCAGCAGGTTGACGGGGGCGGTGCCGCCGAGGGCGGTGCGGCGGATGTCGGCCAGCTCACCGGCGGTCAGCTCCAGGCGGCGGCCGAAGGCGACGACCCGCAGGACCGCGGGCGAATCGTTCAGCTCCAGGGCTCCGCGGGCGGCCTTGCGCAGCACCCTCAGCATCCGTGCGGAGCCCTTGGCGCGGGCGGTGGCCGGGGAGTCGTAGAGCGTGGCCTCCACCCCGTCGACCAGCGAGCCGATCGCGCGGATGGCGACCTGGCCCTCCTCGCCGAGGGACGGCAGCACGCCCTCGGTGTACGCCACCAGGAGCGGGGTCGGGGAGACGATCAGGATGCCGCCCGCGTACCGGCGCCGGTCCTGGTAGAGCAGGTACGCCGCCCGGTGCAGGGCGACGGCGGTCTTGCCGGTGCCGGGGCCGCCCTCGACGTAGGTCACGGAGGCGGCGGGGGCGCGGATGACCTTGTCCTGCTCGGCCTGGATGGAGGAGACGATGTCCCGCATGGTGTGGCTGCGGGCCCGCCCGAGCGCCGCCATCAGCGCGCCGTCACCGATCGCGGGCAGTTCGTGGCCGTCCAGGAAGGCCTTCAGCTCGGGCCGCATGAGGTCGTCCTCGACGCCGAGGACGCGCCGTCCCTTGGAGCGGATGACACGGCGGCGCACGACCCGGCCAGGGTCGACGGGCGTGGCCCGGTAGAAGGGCGCGGCGGCGGGCGCCCGCCAGTCGATCACCAGCGGGGTGTAGTCCTCGTCGAGGACCCCGAGGCGCCCGATGTGCAGGGTCTCGGCGATGTCGGCGGTGTTGTCGGGGCGTACCGCGCCCTCGGCCGGTTCCACGGCGGTGTAGGCGCCGTCCGGCCCCTTCTTGCCGTCCTTCCCGCGCAGCAGGTCGATCCGGCCGAACAGGAAGTCCTCGAACTCGTTGTTCAGCCGGTTCAGGTGCACCCCCGCCCGGAACACCTGGGCGTCGCGCTCCGCCAGCGCGCCGGGCGTGCCGACCTGGCCGCGCTGGACGGCGTCGTGCATGAGGAACTCCGCCTCGTGGATCTTCTCCTCCAGGCGCCGGTACACCCGGTCCAGGTGCTCCTGCTCCACGCCGATCTCACGGTCGCGTACGGAGTCCTGGCTGGAGCCCTCGTGCGGGTCCCGGTTCTGATCGAGCGCGGTTTCCTGTTGAGCCTGAGCGGCCACCGGGCCCCCTTCTGACGTGCTGGGCAGCCGTCCACCGTACGCGAAGGGGGGCCGGTAAGGCTACGTCCGTGACCTCAGGCGTCGACCTCCACCAGCCGTTCGCCGTCGAAGGTCATGACCTCGAAGTGGTCGATCTCCTCGGGGGTGAAGGCGGCGCCGCCGTGGACGTAGAGCGGCTTCTTGGCCTTGTCGGTGGTGGCGTCGGGGAGGCCGTAGCCCCAGTCCGGGACGGACCAGGAGGTGACCGTCTCGCGTTCGCCGTTCTTGCCGACGGCTATCAGGGCGCACTTCTGCGGTCCCTTGACGTTCTTCAGCTCCAGGACGGTGTGGGTGCCCCAGGCCTTCTCCTCCATCCCGACGGTGGCGCTGACCTGGGTGTCCGGGTCGGTCGCGGAGAGCTTGTCGGACATGGTCTCGAAGGCCTCCTCGGCGGGACCGGCGGTGGGGCCCGCCTCGATGCCGGGGTTCCTCGTGCCCCCGCCCCCGCCTCCGCCGCCGTCGTCGGTGGTCGCCACGGCGGCGATCGGCCCGGCGACGATCAGCGCGGCAGCCGCCGCCACCATGTAGAAGCCCTTGCGGCGCTTGGCGGCGCGGCGCTCGGCGACCTCGTCGACCAGCTTCTCCGCCAGCCGCGGGCTCGGCCGCGCGGACAGCGACTCACCCAGCGCGGGGGTACTGCCGGTGCCGGGCAGGTCCGCGAGGGCGGCCAGCATCGGTTCCATCCCGGCCAGCTCGTCCAACTGCTGCGCGCACCAGTCGCAGCCCGCGAGATGCGCCTCGAAAGCGGTTGCCTCGGCATCGTCGAGTATCCCGAGGGCGTAGGCGCCGACGGCTTCGTGTTCGTTCGGGCCAAGCGATCCGCCGCCCGGTGTCCCCTGCATGGGACCAGCCATACCCGGACCACCCGCTCCGAATCCCGAAATCCCCCCGTACCCGCTCATCACGCCGTCACCCCCCGCTCCTCCAGTGCCAGCTTCATCGAACGCAGGGCGTAGAACACCCGCGAGCGCACGGTGCCACTCGGTATGCCGAGCGTCTCGGCCGCCTCGTTGACGGTACGCCCCTTGAAGTACGTCTCCACGAGCACCTCCCGGTGGGCCGGGGTCAGGTCGTCGAGCGCGTCAGACAGCGTCATCAGCCACAGCGCCTTGTCGATCTCGTCCTCCGCGGGGATGACCTCCAGCGGCGACGGGTCGACCTCCTGCGGCCGGGCCTGCCGGCTGCGGTGGCCGTCGATGACGATGCGCCGGGCGACCGTCACCAGCCAGGGGCGTACCGATCCGGTCGCTCGGTTGAGCTGACCGGCGTTCTTCCAGGCACGGATGAGCGTCTCCTGCACCACGTCCTCGGCGCGCTGCCGGTCTCCGGCGACCAGGCGCAGCACATAGGCGAGCAGGGGTCCGGCATGCTCCCGGTACAGGGCGCGCATCAGCTCCTCGTCGGGTTCCGAGGACCCGGACGACATGCGATGTCGGGCCCTCGCACCACGTTCATTGGCCACGACGGAATCCTTGCGCACGCCCACCTCCGATGTCCGGGGGTTCCCCCAGCCGGTCGCTCATGCACGGGTACGGAGTCCGGGCGCCGCGTGTTCAAAGAGGCGGGACGGTTTTCTGAGAGATTGGCGTGCCCGGACGGACATCGGGGCACATTCCCGCCGCAAACCCTTCACGATTCCATCACGGCAAGGGCTGTTGACAGGAAGTCAGCTGCGGTGGGGTGCTCTCAGGCGCGGGCGGGCTGCGCGCGCCGCCGGTGCCGGGCCACCCGTTCCCGGTTCCCGCACACCTCGCTGGAGCACCAGCGCCTGCGGTGCCCGCGCGAGGTGTCGACGTACACGATCGGGCAGTTGTCCCCCGCGCACTGCCGCAGACCGGCCCGCGCGGCGGGATCGGTGAGCAGTTCCACGACGTCCCGCGCGACGGCACCGAGCAGCGCCGGGCACTGCGGCGGCCCGGCCAGCTCCCGCACCAGCGTGCCGTCCGGGCCGCGCCGGGCGCGCGGGGCGGGCGGCGCGGTGCGGGCGAGGTCGTTGACGCTCGCGAGGGCGAGGTCGTACGCCGGGGAGGCGGGCGCGTGGCGCCCGTACACCAATTGCCCCACCCGGGCGCGCACTTCGCGGAAGCCGGTCAGCCAGGAGGCGTCCGCGTGGACCAGTGGGGTGCGCGGCGGGACGAGTCCGGAGCCGGTGATCCAGGCGCACAGCACCTCGACGGAGTCGAGCCGTTCGACGGGGTGCGTGGTGGCCAGCAGGTCCAGGCAGAGGCGACCGGTGTCGAACCGCAGCTCGTACGCGGACGAGGGCATGTGGGCCATACGTGCGTCACCGCCCAGGGGTCGGTCACAGGAAAGCAGGCAAGGCGCTCCTCTCACAGTGCCTGCCCGCTTCCCTGACCGGAACCCCTCTCACGGTGCCGCTGGTCCCCGAAGGATGTTCTGGCAGTGCTCACATGTCGGCGTACTTGGCGTCGGCGGCGGGGTCGAGGGCGAGCCGGTAGCCGCGCTTGACGACCGTCTGGATCAGCTTCGGCGCCCCGAGGGCGGTCCGCAGCCGGGCCATGGCGGTCTCCACGGCGTGCTCGTCCCGCCCGGCGCCCGGCAGCGCGCGCAGCAGCTCGGCACGGGCGACCACCCACCCGGGCCGCCGGGACAACGCCCGCAGCAACGACATCCCGGCGGGCGGTACGGGCTTCAGCGCGCCGTCCACCAGCACCGCGTGCCCCCGGATCTCCACCCGGTGCCCGGCGATCGGCAACGCCCGGGACCGTGCGGGCAGTTCCTGGCACAGCAACTGCACCAGCGGCCCGAGCCGGAACCGCTCGGGCTGCACGGTGTCGACGCCGCGCGCCTGCAGCGGCAGCGCGGTGACGGGCCCGACGCAGGCGGGCAGCACGTCGTGGCTGAGGGCGGCGAGCAGTTCGGGCAGCAGTCCGCGCTCCTCGGCACGGTTGAGGAGGGAGGCGGCGGCGGGCGCGCTGGTGAAGGTGAGGGCGTCGAGCCCGCGCGAGACGGCGGCGTCCAGCAGCCGGTCGACGGGCGAGAGGTCCTCGGGCGGCATCCACCGGTACACAGGCACACCGACGACCTCGGCACCGGCCGCGCGCAGCGACTCCACGAACCCGGGCAGGGGTTCCCCGTGCAACTGCACGGCGATCCGCCGCCCGTCGACGCCCTCCTCCAGCAGCCGGTCGAGCACTTCCGCCATCGACTCCGACGAGGGCGACCAGTCCTCGGTCAGCCCCGCGGCACGTATGGCCCCCTTGACCTTGGGCCCGCGGGCGAGCAGCTCGATCCCCCGCAGCCTGTCGAGCAGGACCTCACCGAGCCCCCACCCGTCGGCGGCCTCGATCCACCCCCGGAACCCGATCGCGGTGGTGGCGACCACCACGTCCGGCACCTGGTCGAGGAGTTCCTTGGTGGCGGCGAGCAGCTCACCGTCGTCGGAGAGCGGCACGATCCGCAGGGCGGGCGCGTGCAGCACGGTGGCCCCGCGCCGCTGGAGCAGAGCACCGAGTTCGTCGGCCCGGCGCGCGGCCGTGACGCCGACGGTGAATCCGGCGAGGGGCCCGTGTTCGGCCTGGGCGAGGGGCCTGTGTTCGGCCTGACTGGGTGGGCGCCGTTCCGGTCGCCCCTGTTCGTCGTACATAACTCTCGTCCCGCACTCGAGTTGTCTGCCACTGTCTCTTGTCTGCCGCCTACATGCGTCCGAGCCTGTCAACGGTGCGTGACAGGCTCGGTTCCGCTTGATGTCGCCGGTGTTACGTCGGGTGTGGGTCACACCTCGGCATAGCTGAGCTGCGGCTTCGTCTCCGATGCTGCCGTTGTGAGCGGTGTCGGCCGGGTGGTGCGACGAAGGTATACGGCCCACGTGACCACGAAGCAGACGACGTAGAAGGCGAGGAAGGCGACGAAGGCGCCGGTGCCGGAGCCGTAGGAGATGAAGGACTGCCGGAAGGCGAGGTTGATGCCCACGCCGCCGAGCGCGCCGACGGCCCCGATGAGCCCCATGGAGGCCCCGGAGAGCCGACGCCCGTAGGCCGCGGCGGCCTCACCTTCCAGCCCCCGGGCGAGCGCCTTGTTCTGGAAGATCCCCGGGATCATCTTGAAGGTGGACCCGTTGCCGAGCCCGGTGAGCACGAACAGCACCACGAAGGCGACGGTGAAGAGTGCCAGGGACTCCTGCATGGCGGCCACGATGAGCACCGCGGTGGCGACTCCCATGCCGACGAAGTTGTACAGGGTGATCCGCGCGCCGCCGTACTTGTCGGCCAGCCTGCCGCCGACCGGCCGGATCAGCGAGCCGAGCAGCGGACCGATGAAGGTGACGTACGCGGCCTGGAGCGGCGTACGGTCGAACTGGTTGGTCAGCACCTGCCCGAACGCGAAGCTGTAGCCGATGAACGACCCGAACGTCCCGATGTAGAGGAAGGACATGATCCAGGTGTGGGCGTCACGGGCGGCGTCCTTGGCAGCCCCGGTGTCGTTCTTGACGTTCTCGATGTTGTCCATGAACAACGCGGCGAGGACGGCGGCGACGACGATGAGCGGGATGTAGATCCCGAGCAGCACGCGCGGCCCGGCGTTGGCCCCGATGATCGCGAGCGCGACCAGCTGGATCACCGGCACGCCGATGTTCCCGCCGCCAGCGTTCAGCCCGAGGGCCCACCCCTTCTGCTTCAGCGGGAAGAAGGCGTTGATGTTGGTCATGGAGGAGGCGAAGTTACCGCCGCCGACACCGGCCAGCAGACCGACGATGAGGAAGGTGGAGAAGGAGGTACCGGGCTCCATCACGACGAAGGCGGCGACGGAGGGGACGAGCAGGAGCAGCGCCGAGACGATCGTCCAGTTCCGCCCGCCGAAGATCGCGACAGCGAAGGTGTACGGCACCCGTACGACGGCCCCGACCAGTGTCACCATCGACGTCAGCAGGAACTTGTCCGCCGGGGTGAGCCCGTACTCCGGGCCCATGAAGAGCACCAGCACGGACCACATGGTCCAGATCGAGAACCCGATGTGCTCCGAGAGCACGGAGAAGTAGAGGTTCCGCTTGGCGACCTTCTCGCCGGTCTCCCGCCAGAAGGTCTCGTTCTCGGGGTCCCAGTGGGCGATCCATCGGCCGCCCCTGCTCGGGGGTGCGGGCGTACTGCTAGGGGCTGTCATGACGCCTCCACGGTGCTCCGGGGCTCGGGTGGTCCTCTGAGTGGCTGAGTCCCGAAGGTAGGGAGGGCGCGTTTCCTGCCTGTGGCTGTGGGTGACCGGAAAGGAACGTTGCTCTCACTCTGGGTGGGGGGTGGGTGAGAGGTTGGGGGTGGGTTACTGGCGGGGGGCCTGCCAGTGGGGGGTCTGGGCGGGGGTTTGGTGGGGGGCGTAGGGGGGCTGGTCGCCGTACGGAGACTGGTCGCCGTACGGAGACTGGTCGCCGTACTGAGGCTGGTCGCCGTACTGGGGCTGGGGCTGGGGCTGGGGCTGAGGCTGGGGCTGATAGCCGTACGGGGATGGGGGCTGGGGCTGATAGCCGTACGGGGATGGGGGCTGGGGCTGATAGCTCTGGGGCGGCTGCTGACCGGCGTACGGATTCCCGTGCCCGGGAAGCTGCCCGCCGGGCGGCAGATACCGCACCCGCCCACCCTCACCGGCGACGGGCACGAACCCGGCGGCCTGGAGCCGCGCCGCGAACTTGGCGTTCCGCTTCCGGGTCACGACGAACCCGACCCCGAGGAGCGCCATGAGCCCGGCCCACCCGAGCCCGGCCCAGACGAGGGCGTCCCCCTGCACGGCCGCGACGCCGAACCCGAGGGTGATGCCCCCGGCGCCCCACATCATCCGCTTCTCGGCGCTGCGCCCGGTGAGGTCGAAGTTGATGCGGGCCTTGAGCAGCTCGATTGCGTCGGGAACGAGGGGCGGCAGGGACACCCCGTCCCCCGCGTGCGGGTACTGCGCCCAGTTCTGCGCGGCACGCGCGCGTGCGTGCGGGCTGGGGTCGGGCACGATCAGCATCACGAGCGAGCTGTTGTTGTGCCCGCCCTGCCGCACGTCCGCGTACTCGTACCCGAACTGCTGAGCAATGAAGGCCAGCCGCGCGAGCTTCTTCACGGAGGCCATGGCGCTCGTCAGCTCGACGGCCTCGCCGCTGGCCATGAGCTGGAACATCTTCTGTATCTGCCGCTTGCTCACGTGGTCCCGCTCCCCCGTATCTACGTGCGCTCACCTGCAACCCACAGGCCACACGGTTCACTTCAGCAACGGGGGCAGTGTGGCACAGGGGCGCAGAGCGGGAAAGCGAGCCTCAGCGCTCCCTGCCGTACAGGTCCCGCATCCCCACCAGCAGCACCTGCCCGGCGTCCGCGGCCTGCCTGAGTTCCGAGGACGGCTCGCTGCGGACATACACGGCGAGGACGGCGCCGTCGGCGTCCCACCCCTGGGCACAGAGGAGATCACGAATGTGCTCAAGCCGCTGGAGGTCGGCGACCGTACGGGACTTGTTGGTCGCTTCGGCCTCACCGAGGAGGGTGACGCGGGCTCGCTTGTCCCGCGGCCGTGACCCACGGCTGAGCGCGACCACATCGATCTCGTGCCCCCGGTGCTGGCGGCAGGCGACAGTCGTCGTACCAAGGTGCCCGATGTCCTCGAGGCCGCGCTCACGGCCGTATCGCAGGGTCCACTGGCGTGCCAGATCCTCGAAGTGCGGCCCCAGGACCTTGGAGGAAAAGGTCTCCTGCGACCGCTCCCAGGCTGCCCGTCCTTCCCGCATCTCGAAGTCGACGAGGTTCGGCCGCACGGTGAGGTCGTGGAACCGCACGATGGGATCGGCCACGGTGATGACGGGCTTGCGTTGGAGCAGCAGATCCTGGTCGTACCGGATGAAGGCAGCGGCCTTCATGACATTGAGGTGGTAGGTCAGAGTGCTCGCTTCCATCCCGACCAGCCCACCAATCTGAGTCGGGGTCGCGGCCCCGTTCGCCACGGCCTCCCAGATGGCGTGACAGGTGGCGCGGTCGCTGATGCGCGGGTCCTCGGCCAGCAGGTACTCGGGCTCGGTGAAGAGGATGTGCGAGGGACTGAGCACACTCCGCGTGAGCCATGCGTAGAACCCCTCGGGGCCGGGCTCGGGTGGATCACCGACGACGTCCCGATACCCCGGCGCCCCACCCAGTACGGCATCCACGAGGAACGCCGTCTCGGGATCGTCTACCCCCCAGTACTCAGCCGCGTCCCGGAACCCGAAGGGCCCGATCCGCATGTCGATCACCGCCCGCCCGCGCAACGCCTGGTCACCGGCGAGCAGTGTGGACATGGTCGAGATGGCCGAGCCGCAGAGGATGATCCGCAACGGCGGCTTCCCGGACGACGGCCCGCGCCGGTCGTAGAGCGCCTGGAGCACGGACGGCAGCTCGGGAGAGTGGGCGACGAGATACGGAAACTCATCCAGTACGAGCAGCGGAGGCGGCGCGTCCGGGTTCCGGCGCCCGGTGAGCAGATCGGCGGCCACGTCCATGGCCTCCACCCCATGGCGCGACTCTGCTGAAGGGCGAGGGTGTAGACCCCGTCCACGGCCCGGCACAGATGCTCCAGCAGATACGACTTCCCGTGCCGCCGCCGCCCTCGCACGACACCGATGCGGAGGCCGGGCCCTCGGTCGGTGCAGAACCGCGCGAGTTCCTCCCACTCGTGGGTTCGGTCGAAGACGCGGGCTGGTTTGGGGAGGGGCATGGGGCAGCTCCGTTGCGGGGGCGGCACAGCCTAACTGGAGTCGGCTTAGCTGTACTCACGTATGCGATTGATGACGCTGAGTAATGGAGCGAGTGTCGCGTCCCCCTACCTCGCACCACAGCAGCTTCCCTGCCTTGAGGGACCACCCACCCCACGAGTCGGCGTAGGCCTGCACGAGGAGCAGCCCGCGCCCGCGGCAGGCGTCGACGGGAGCGGGCGGCACCCGGCTACCGGGCGGCTGATCAAAGGGTGCGGGAACGTGAGGACTGGTATCCCAGACCCCCACCCGCAACCGCCCGTCCCCGAGAGCGGTCAGTCGCAGCGAGGCGGGGCCTTTGGTGTGCCGGTAGGCGTTGGCGACGAGTTCGGACGTCAACAGCTCGACGACATCGAGGACTTCACCCCTGCCGTGCCCGCTGAGCACGGCCCGTACGGTCATACGTGCGACGCGTGCGGCGCGGGGGTCATGGGGCAGGCGGAGGGCGTACGCCCAGGGTTGGTGCGGGGCTACGGTGGCCATCGGACATCTCCGGGAGGGGAAGGGGACTCGACCTCGCTCAACGAGGCGGTACGTGAACTACGGTAGAGCCAAAAGTTAGACACTTCTCACCGAGCAGCAAGAAAGCATCCATACTTCACTCGTGTGAGGGAGACGGCCTCGGTGTCACGCCGGGAAGGAAGATGCAGTGCCCCCCACCAGCAACCCGACGTTGCGGCAACGGAGACTAGGCGTTGAGCTACGCAAGCTCCGGGAACGGGCGGGACTCACCGCCACCGCCGCAGCACAGTTGCTGGGGGTCAACCAGGCACGCATCAGCATGATGGAGACGGGCCGCACCCCCGTCAGCGCCGATCGCGTCCGCACCATGGCCTCTGCCTACGACTGCTCCGACCAACCCCTTATCGAGGCCCTCGCCGCGATGACGGGACGGCGCACTCGCGGCTGGTGGGAGGAGTACCGAGACCATGTGCCCGCTGCACTCGTCGACCTGGCCGAGCTGGAACACCATGCCCTCGGCCTGCGCGCCGCGCTCGTCATCCACATCCCCGCCCTGCTACAGACGACCGATCACGCCCGCGCCCTCTTCCAGGCGGTCGTACCGCCTATGCACCAGTACGAGATCGAGCACCGCCTCTCCCACCGCATCAAGCGACAGGGAATCCTCCACCGAGACAACCCACCTCAGTACGCGGCAACAGTCCACGAGGCGGCCCTACGGATGGGTTTCGGCGGCCCAGTCGTCACTCGAGGCCAGCTGAAGCACCTCCTCGACATGAGCGAGCTGCCTCATGTGACCCTCAGGGTGATCCCCTTCGGCACACCGCACTTCCACACCACAGGACAGTCCGTCGACTACATCCAGGGTCCCGTCCGACAACTGGACACCGTCCAGTTGGACTCCCACCATGGCGCCTGCGAATTCCTCGACGCGGAAGTCCAGTTGGACAAGTACTGTGCGGTACTCGACAGCATGGAACTCTGCGCGCTCACACCCACCAGCTCACTCGACTTCATCCACCGCCTACTCCAAGAAACCTGAGAAGGTCCCCGTGCCCACCATCCACTGGCAGAGGTCGTCCTACAGCGGCGACGGCTCGAACTGTGTCGAGATAGCCACGGCATCCACCACCATCCACATCCGCGACTCAAAGCACCCCCAGGGACCGCACCTCGGCATCACCCGCACCACCTGGACCCCCTTCATCCAGTACGTGACCAGTGACCTACTAGCGCCCAGGTAGGCGACCAACCGCCAGCCGGCGATGTGACCCCGAGGGCCGCCCGCTTCCCGGCTGCTGAAGGCGGCTCAGTCCCACGCGTTGAAGAGCACCCCGCCCAGCGTGGTGATGCCGTAGTAGCGGACTTGTCGCCACTCGGTCTTGGTCAGCGCCGAGGCATGCAAGTCTGAAACGGGCATCGTTAGTTGAGCGTCGGGCAGTACTACGAAGCCGGATTGGGTGAAGACGTCGGCCCATGGTGGCGGTGAGGCGAAGAACTCCTCGGTGTACCACTCCCGGCGTTCCGCGGCGAAGGCGATCCAGGGGTAATGGCCGTGGCAGAGGATGACGCGCTCACCTGTGTCGTCGGTGATCGCCGCCGTGTGGAACGTACGAGGGTATTCCTGTTCCTCCAGCTCACCCACCTCGCCTCCGGCGGCGCGGGCGGCTGCGAAGAGCGCGGTGCGGAAGGCTCGAAGGTCGGTCTCGGGCAGCGGGCCGTCGTTCGGCCGACAGAAGCCTGTCGCTCCCCGGGGCAGCGTGGAGTCCAGGGTCTCGTCATCGCCCATTCGCTCGTCCTGTCCGGTGGGCCCTGGTACGGCCTGGTCACTCCTGCTCAGCCCGCGGCGGCCCGTACTCGGCCAACGGTTGGGCGAGGAGGTCAGCTACATGGGAAAGCCAGGCGCCCGGGGTGTACGGCGCGGGGGCGTCGACTTCCATGCCCAGTTCGGCGACGGCCGAGGCGTAGCCGGACTCGTCGAGGTCCAGGGCCAGTAGTTCGTGCACTTCGCCGACGAGGTGAGCGACGACCTGCGGATCTGTGGCGGAGCGGTAGTCGGCCACAGCCTGGTGGTGATCCGCGAATTCGTCGGGCATGTCCTGGGAGAACCATCCGCCGAGGAACTGGCCCAGCTCCGGGAAGCGGGCATGCCATTCCCAGTGGGTACTGGGCGGAGCGGGGGGCGGTACGCGCCCCTCCTCAACGCTGCTCCGGATGTGATCGGCGAGCGTGTGAAGCCACCGCTGGACGTCTTCTTCGGGCAGCCCGATGTCAGGGATGACGTAGAACTCTCCCAACTTCAGCCGAAGCCGTCCAG
Source organism: Streptomyces sp. NPDC057877 (assembly GCF_042796855.1). NCBI lineage: Bacteria > Bacillati > Actinomycetota > Actinomycetes > Kitasatosporales > Streptomycetaceae > Streptomyces > Streptomyces sp. NPDC057877. The sequence goes on along the minus strand of NZ_JBHVMS010000004.1, from coordinate 90,888 downwards.
GCGGGTGCTCGGCGTACTCCCGCAGTTGCCGTTCGGCGACCGCCAGGGCCCATGGACGGGTATGCCAGGTGTGACGGAGATACGCCGTCAGGGCTTCACTGGGCTCGTCGGGGGTGTCATCGGCCAACTGTCCGACGTACGCGCGGATCACCTGGTCCAGTTCGCCGTAGCGGCGGTCGTGTTCGAGAGGGCTCAGGGGCACGGGGGTGGGCCTTTGCGGGGGATCGGCGGTGAATGGGTCACAGGTAGACAGGAACCGATGCGTGGACGACGAAGCCGTGCGGGGCCGACGTGTCCCGCTTCAGAATCACGCGTGCGGCGCGCACCTCCACAGGCCCTCGCCCGGCGAGCAGCATGGCGTCCAGCAGTACCCTGCCCACCGCTTCGGGACGCGACGGCCAGGCCGCCTCGATGGTGAGGCGCGTGCGGGTGCCCTGCGCGAGCCAGCGGTGGATGAGCTGCTCGTTGGCGTTGACCACTTGCTGGGTGGCCCACTGGGCGGTCTCACGGTCGGGGTAGGTGGCAGACCGGTTCCGGGATGGCATGGCTGAAGGCGCCTCTGAGGAGTGTGGGGTCATGACACGTCGACGTGCTCCCGCTGCATGTGCTCGTCTACGGTCCGCAGCAGGTGACGCAGTGCCTGAGGGGACGCCCAGCCGACGACAGGGGCCAGGCTGGCCTCCATCGCCCGCTCCACTGGGAAGAGCACGAGGGCGGACTGGGCCTCGGCGGCGAGCGGGGCCAGGAACTCGCCGCAGAAGGGGTGCTCGGAATCGATCGCGGCCTGGAGAGAGTCCTCGAGGGTCGCGTATTCACCCTCGTACACCCAGTTGACCCCGAACCCCGAAAGCAAAGGGAATCTGACCTCGATCTCCCATCGGGACAGCGGAAGTCCGTCGTAGTCGTCCTGTGGGTCCCGCCCCAGGGCCCGCAGCTTCTCCGCCAGAGAGTGCAGGTATTCGGCGGCGTCCGTTTTACCGGCACCGGCTCGCTCCATGAGCCGCCAGAACTCCTGCGGCACCGCTTTTGTGTCTTTCGCGCAGAGAGTGGCGACATGGTCGAGCAGCGCGGTCACGGTGACGAGCGGGCACATCCAGTCCGACGCGGCGGTGGCGCGCGTGGTGCGGATGAAACGCCGCAGCTCGGCATCGAGCGGCAGGGCTCCTCCGGAGTCCCGCACCGCGGCGGCGCGTTCCAGGACCCTCCTCATCGGGCCGTCGATGAAGAGACGCTCGGTGTGCACAATCAAGCTGTAACCGTCCTCGTCGTCACGAACACGAATCCACGAAAGAACTTACGGTCTGCTAAGGACTGACAGGGTACGACGTGATGACGACGAAGGGCGGGTCGAGGCCCTTCTTGTACTTCAGTGCCACCTGGACGGAATGCACGTCACTCGCCGTGGCGTTCATACCGTTCGCCGCGTAGTCGCCGCGCTCCACGGTGCGGCCGGTGACCTCGTTGACCGTAAGGGTGAGGGGCGGACTGATACTGGAGTTGTCGGGATTCCAATTCGGGTTGTTGGCCATCCGCCGCTCCACCCGCTTGACCCAGTCCTCGACGCGTTGGGCGTTGTCGATGTCGTCGAGTGCCGCCTGTGTGAGGCGCTGCCCGGAGGCAAGGTCTTTGTAGGCGGAGGCGGAGGGGGCGTTTCCCTGATCGCGGAGCCGCTGAACGAGTTGCTCGTCGGTGAGCCCGATGTGCTTGTCGACGCCGTGGCTGCCGTGGATGCCCTCTTGGCCCGCCAGGTCCAAGGGGTAGAAGTGGTTGTTGGGATCCTCACCCGGGACCGTGTACTTGTGCTCGGTCTTGAACTCGTTCAGCGCCCGCGCACCGAAGGCTTCCGCTCGCGCTTCCTCCGCGTGGAAGGACGGCGCGCTGCGATGCGCCTCGTCCAGCGGCCCCATCAGGGCGTCGAGCTGGGGGACCAGAGCGTTGACCCGTCGGTTGTATTCGTTGACGATCGCGTTGAGTCTCGCGGTGTCGAGGTTCAGGACGATGCCCGCGCCGAGTTGACTCGCGCCCTTGGCGACGCCTTTCACCACGCCCTTGATGAGGCCTTTGACGTCGTCCATCCCGACGCCGTCCTTGAGGTTCACCTCCACCTTGGGGATGGCTTCCCTGATGGCGTCGACGTAGACGTCCCAGACTTCGCGGTTGATGTAGACGGCGGCCTCGGCGAACTCGTAGAGCAGGTCGCTGATCTTCTGCGCGGTGTCGAAGAGCACCGTCATCACGGGGTGTGAGGCCGTCTGGGAGGAGGCCGAGTCGTGCTTCCACTCATAGCCCTCGCGGCTGGTGCCCCACGCCGTCGTTCCCCATAGCGCGCTGCAGAACTTCCGCATGGCGTCGTGCCATTCGCTGTTGCTCTGCTGGGTACGGGGCCGTAGGCCGGAGCCGTGTCGATGACCTGCGGCAGTGGCTGGGTGACCGCCGTCGTGGCACCGGTGGGGTCATTGGCCGCCTCGGCCTTCGCGTAGTTGTTGGCCGTCACGGTGAAGCCGACCGCGGCGCCACCGATACTCACGACGCTCTTGGCCCACACCTCCAGGAAGCGATTGATGGTCTCGCCGCCGTTGGCGAGCATCACGGCCAGGTCGACCGCCACCCGGCCCGGGTCGTGCCCCGTGCCACGCGGCCGCAGCCGACGCAACGCGGTGGTGAAGGCGCTGGTCAGCCCGGTGACTTCGGCCAGATCGACCAGTAGACGAGATCCGGCATGGCTGCCCACCCTGCGACCGTCGGCCGAGACGACAAGTCGAGGACGTGACCCGTTAGTGTGCACGCAGAAAGTGCCTTCCCCGGCGAGACGACAGAAGCCTTAGACAAGCCCTATCGTCCCAGGTCAGAAGGCATTTTCGCTTTGCCGCTCATGATCCGGACACGCCCCCCGGTGAAACGCGCAGGTTAGTTCACGACGCCCTCAGCGGCGAACCCCGGGGCGATCCTCTGATCAGGCCGTTTTTTCCCGAAGGTCAGATGCCGCCCTCCTAGCCGCCTCCAGCGGGCCAGAGAGCAACTTCTTTCGCTTTCCCCATCCCTCCGCCCTAGAGATGGCCTCGTCAAGAAGGTCAAGTAATTCTGCTCGCGCATCCCTCTCGGGATGTCTTGGAAGTGCTACCTGAACAACCAGCGATTGAAATTCTTCCAAAAATGATCCGATCCTGATGCCAGAAAATTTCGGACCGTAGATTTCCCCTGGAACGAAGTAGGTAACCGTCAGGTTGAACGGAACACCAGACGGCCCACGGACTCCCTGCGGCGCCCCCCGCAGGGAGTCCAGTGCGGAGGTCCACCGCCTATCCTCAAGTCCTCCACCAATGACTGACTTGAGAGACAGGGGAGCGAGGGATACGCTCGCGTCTCCATCAATTTCCGACATCACGACCCCAGATCCATTTTCCCTGCATGCGATTCCTTATTGAACGGGCCAGGCCAACGCTGCACAATCCACTTCTCCAGATCAAGCATATCCGAGCGCGAGCCACTAGTTAGCACACGCATGCGATCTGCGCCCATTGCAGCCATAGCTCTCGCCGAATACCGACCTGCCGGATCTTGGGTGATGCCGGTCTTGAGGTAACGCCCCTTTGCATCCTCCAAAACGTACAGGTAGCTCGTCGCGGTACTGTTGCGCGAGTTCCCGTGAGTGGATGGAACCGGCTTCGACCGCGGGTTGAGACTGGGACCCATCTGTCCATTCGCCAACCTTGGTTGGGCCCCAGTGGCGCAAGCACAAGCAGTCGAGTGACCTGCGGTGCTGCCTCCACAATTGTGAACGAGCACCGGAGTCTCACCCGCCAGCACATAGTACGTGTGCTACGCGGACGCCTGTACCTGCTTTTATGCAGGTCAAGCGCGATTTGCTGGTCCGGTGACGTGCGTGGGTGTCCGTGGTTGTGCGGGGTTGTTGCCGTCAGCTACTGCCGTCAGCCAGTTCAGCCCAGGTACGGCTTCTCGCGCTGTTCCAGGAAGTGCTGGAGCCTGAGCTGTTGGGTGTGGTGCATCGGCAGCTGCTCGATCTCTTCCGGCGGCACGAACCGGAGCTCGGTGGACTCGTCGGAAATCTCCAGCCGGCCGCCGGTGATGCGGGCGGTGAAGCAGACGTTGCACTGTCGCCGGACCTCGCCGTCGGTGTAGGCGATGATGTGTTTCGGGTCGGTGTAGGTGCCGACCAGGCCGGTGATCTCGACGTCGAGGCCAGTCTCTTCCTTGACCTCGCGGACGGCTGTGCCTGGCAGGGAGTCGGTGAGGTCCATTCCGCCTCCGGGCAGGGTCCATAGGTCGTTGTCGCGGCGGCGCTGGAGGAGGATGCGCCCGTGGTCGTCGGTGACGACGGCGGAGGCGGCGACGACCATGCTGTTCGGCTTGGGCGCGTTGGGGTCGTCGTAGTACTCGGTGCGGGCCACGGTCAGTCTTCCTCTCGTACGGGGGTTGCGGTCGCCCACACGGCGTCGAAGCTGTCGGCGTAGGTGTCGAACATGCCGCTCTCCTGGTGTCGGCGAAGGTGCCACACGGGGGCTGCGTAGGCGTTGACGCCCCAGACGTGTGCGTTGACGAACTGCTGGTCGTCGGCCCGGTAGAGGGAGTTGTAGAGCGTGGTTTCGTGGGTGCGGACTTCGATGCCGGGGGTGTCGGCGAGTGGCCTGTAGTGCATGAGCGCGAGGCGGCAGCGGGATTCGATGCCGTGTCCGAACCGCTCTTCCTGGCCGCGGGCTTGGACGGTGTCGCTGTCGGCGTCCCCGATCGCGATGCGGATGGTGCAGCCTTCGGCGGCGCGTTCGGTGAGGAGTTCGTTCAGCCGCGGGTAGGCCTCGTGGAGGAAGACTGCCGCGTAGACGAGGATGTCGATCCGTTCCCGGGCTTGGGCCATCAGGTCGGTGAACGTCGAGACGGGGAGGTCGGCCCGCTGTTCGTAGAGCGCGACCAGTTCGGGGCTGATGGCGCGGGCGGGGCGGGCCTGGCGGAGCGCCGGCCAGAGTGCGTGCACGTCTTCTCCCAGGGCTTTGGCCGCCTGGAGGGCGGTGGCACGACGTGGGATACGCCCGAGGTTCACCCAGCGCTCGACCGACTTGGGGTCGACCTCGACCTGCTGGGCGAGTGCGGCGTACGTGATGGCATGGCCATGACTCGAATCCGTGTTGCCCTGCTGCCGTCGGCGGTGTGCATTGCGGGCACCGACCCGACGCTGAAGATCAAGGACCAGCAGACCGGAGAGGTCGCCACCGATCGAGAGACCGGGGCGTCGCTGTACACGGTGACCGTGATGCTCATGGAGGACGGCCGGGCCGAGGTCTGAAGATCACCGTCCCGGAAACCGGCCTGGCCGCCGGGCTCAAGCCGGGCGCGATGGTGCGGCCCGTGGAGCTGTTCGCGACCCCGTGGGCGCGGATCTTCAACGGTCAGCTCTCCGACGGCGTCGCCTACCGGGCCGCCCGCCTGGAGCTGGTGACGGTGGAGGCGGCCCGGTGATCCGCTTCGAAAATTCCGTGCCGGAATACGTGCCGGACGCGCTGCTGGCCGTGGCCGTCCTGGTCGGTGTGTGGCTGCTGGTGACGGTGGTGCGCTACGTACGGGCCGACCGGGGCACGCGGGTGAGCATGCGGCAGGCCGTGCGGGTGCGGGGGGCTGGGTACGGCTCGCGCGGATGGCCGGGCTGACGGTCACCGACAAGACCCCGGGCCTGCTCGCCCAGATCACCGCGCAGAAGGACGGCCCCGCCCCCGCGCCCCGAGTCCTGACGCCGAAGATCAAGGTGAAGCCGGACCGGTTCGGTGTGATCGTGCAGGCCCGGACGCTGCCGCAGGTCGGGGTGGAGGAGTACCAGAAGTCGGCGCGGTTCCTGGCGGACGCCTGGCGGTGCACGCGGGTGTCCGTGCTGCCGGACGGCCCCGGCAGGGTGGTGATCCGGGGCGTGCGTTTCGACCCCCTGACCACGCCGACCACGCACCGGCCCACCGGCCTCCCGCCCGTGGACCTGACGCGCTGGGAGCTGGGCATCGACGAGTACGCCGCGAAGGTGTGCGTGTCCCTGGCCAACGTGCCCGGGGTCACGGTGGCCGGCGTCCCGGGTGCGGGCAAGACCTCCGGGGTCAACAAGTTCGTCTGCGACTTCGCACCGTCGGCGGCCGTGCAGATCGTGACGGCGGACGGCAAGGTGTCGCGGGCCTCGGAGGGCGACTACGCCGACCTCGTCAAGCGGATGTTCGCATTCTGCGGTGACGACCTGAACGAAGCGAACGCGTTGTTCAAGCGGCTGGTGGAACTGCGCAGGCGGCGCTCTGCGGTCATCCGTGACGTGCTGGGCGTGAAGAACATGTGGCACCTCGGCCCGTCACCGGAGTGGCCGCTCACGGTCCTGATCATCGATGAGGCGCACACGTACTTCCGCGAGTACAAGGGCAGCGACGCCACCACGAAACGGCTGGCCGCGTTGACGGCGGAGAACGCCCGGCTGGTGGAGGACCTGGTCAAGAAGGGCCGCAGCGTCGGCATCCTGGTGATCCTGATCAGCCAGAAGACCACCGGCGACGCGATTCCCACCTTCATCCGCGACGTATGCCCCATCGGGCTGTCCTTCGCGCAGAAGACCGTGGAAGCCGCGGTGGCCGCGCTGGGGGAGGACATCCGCAACTGGCCCGACGCCAGCCCGGTCACCTTGCAGGACCCCGCCTACGTCGGCGTTGCGGTGATGGCGATGCAGGGCCGCCCCGGCTACACCCGCATTCGCACCCCCTACGTCTCCGACGCCGACGCCGCCCGCGTCGCCGAAAACACCTCACACCTGACCGCCGACCCGGCCCTCCTCCTGGACGCCCTGCTCCACACGACTACACCTCTGCCCCCGCTCACCAAGCAGCCGTGAACGCCCTGTACTGGAAGAGAGGTTGAACCCATGGCGGAGGAACGGTTCACCCGGCGCACCGTGACCGTGGTCATGGCGGTCATCGCGGCCCTGGCCTTCGTCTTCTCCTTCGGCAACGTCTGGGCACTCGCCCTGCGCCTCGGCGTCCCCCACCCGATCGCCCCACTGATCGCACCCATGGTCGACCTGTCCGTCGTCGGACTCCTGATCGCCCTGCGCTTCCTCGCCCTGCGCGGCGTACCGAAGGCGGAGTTGCGGGCCGGTACCCGGCTGCTGCACCTGTGCGGCCTGCTCACCCTCGCCCTGAACACCGCCGAACCCCTGCTTGCCGGCCGCTACGGCCGCGCCTGCCTGGACACGGTCGCCCCGCTCCTGCTTCTCGGCTGGGGCCACGTCGGCCCCGCCTTCCTCACCCAGTTCCACACCCTCCCCACCCCACCGAGACCCCGGAGGCCGCCACCCCCGTCTCCGAACCGGTGCCCGACGAAGCACCCGCATCCGAGCCCCCGACGCCCACCCCGGTCGTCGTCGTCTCCCCCGCCCTGGAACCGCAGCCCGCTCCGGCTCCAACCGCCGCTCCGCCGGTCGTCGCCAAGACGGCTCGACCCGCTTCCGGCCCGGCCCTTCCTGCCGCCCTGCTGAACGCGGCCCGGCGCATCGCGGACACCCACCGCACCGAACACGACGCACCCATCACCGCAGCCCAGTTGGGCCAGCGCATGGGCGTCGCCCTGCCGGTCGCCACCGCCGCCCTCGCTCAACTCTGAGCCCCGGGCCCACCGACCGCATCACCTCTCACTCAACCTCGCCCGCCCCTGAGCCCGGTTCGTCATGCCCCCGAGCAGCACCAACACGCCTTCCCTCCTGGCTGGTTGCTGCCCGGGGCCGCCCACCCGACAGAAGGGACACGCCCCGAATGGTCACCCTGGACCTGCGCCACGTGGCAAGCCCCGCCGTACGGGACCTGCTCCACCTCGTCAACCAGCCCGACTTCGACCGCGCACAGCAGCAGATCGAACGACTCGGCGGCTGCACCGAACCCGTCCGCCTGACCGGCCAGACGACCACCGTTGATACCGCGACCGGTGAGGTACTGCGCTCCTACGCCTCTTCCGAGGAGCCCACGGGAAGCCTGCTCACCGGGTGCGGGAACCGCCGCGCCTCCCGCTGCCCGGCCTGCTCCCGCCTCTACGCCGCCGACACCTACCACCTCATCCGCGCCGGCCTCTCCGGCGGCAAGACCGTCCCCGACACCGTCCGCACCCACCCCCGCGTCTTCGCCACCCTCACCGCCCCCTCCTTCGGCCCCGTCCACAACCGCCCCGACGCCCGGCCCTGCCGCTGCGGCACCCATCACGAGCCCACGGACCCGCTGCTCGGCACGCCGCTCAACCCGGCGACGTACGACTACACGGGAGCCGTCCTCTTCAACGCCCACGCCGGAGCCTTGTGGGCCCGCTTCACCACCTACCTGCGCCGGGAGCTCGCCACCCGGCTCGGCCTCACCCAGAAGGCCGCCCGCGCCGTGCTGCGGGTGTCCTTCGCCAAGGTCGCCGAGTATCAGAAGCGCGGCCTGGTCCACTTCCACGCAGTGATCCGCCTCGACGGCCCGGACGGCAGCACGCAGCCCCCGCCGTCGTACGCCACCGTCGCCGTGCTCACCGACGCCATCCGCGCCGCCGCACCCCGCGCCCGCATCTCCGTCACCTCGGACGCGATCGGGGAACGCGAACTCACCTGGGGCCAACAGCTCGACGTACGCGAGATCGCCGCCTTCGACACCGACAGCGAACTCACCGACCAGGCAGTCGCCGCCTACGTGGCCAAATACGCCACCAAATCCGCCGACGCCTCCGGCACCCTCGACCACGCCCTGTACTGCCGCCCCTGCCACGGTCGCGGCGCCACCCTCCTGCCCCACGGCACCCCGCTCCCGTGCACTACCTGCGACGGCACCGGACAGGCCCGGCCGCTGCCCCGCCTCGCCGTCGCCCGCCACGTCCGGCAAATGATCCGCACCTGCTGGGAGCTCGGCCGACTGCCGGAGTTCGCCGATCTCAAGCTCTGGAAGTGGGCCCACATGCTCGGCTTCCGGGGCCACTTCTCCACCAAATCCCGCAACTACTCCACCACCCTGGGCGCGCTGCGCGAAGCCCGCCGTTCCTGGCGCACCGAACAGGCCCGCGCCCACGCCGGCCTGCCCAAGTCCGACCCGGCGACCACGCTCGTCGTCGGCCGCTGGGACTACCTCGGCTCGGGCTACAGCCCCGGCGCGGCCCTCCTCGCCGCTGGCATTTGGCATCGCAAGGAACTGGAACGGCAGTTCGCGGCCGAAGGGGGCTGCTGATGGCCTCGCCCCCGCCCACCGTCCTCCACGCGGAGGCGGCACCGGTGCTGGATCTGCTCACGGTGCCCCAGGTCATGGACCGCCTCCAGCTCGGCCGCTCCGCTGTCTACGACCTGCTCCGCAGCGGCCAACTCGCCTCGATCACCCTCGGCCGCGCCCGCCGCATCCCCACCCACGCCCTCACCAACTTCATCCGCACCCGCCTCGAACAGGACACCGCCTGATGACCACGCCTCGCCTCGCTTCGTCCCGCCGCTCCCGCACCCGTGCGAACGGAGACGGGACCGTCTACCAGCGCAAGGACGGAAGGTGGGAGGCCGCCGGATACGTCCTCGCGCCCGGCAACACCCGCAAGCGGGTCCGCGTCTACGGCACCACCCGCAAGGACGCGATGGCCAAGCTCACGGAGAAGATCGCCGCCAGCAACCGCGGCCTCCCCGTCGCGGCGGCCGACAGCACCGTCAGCGCCTACCTCACCTACTGGCTCGACGGTGTCGCCATCCACCACCTGCGGGAGAACACCTACACCCGCTACGCCGCAGCCATCCGCCTCCACATCAACCCCGGCCTCGGCGCCAGGAAGCTCGCCCGGCTCACCACCCGCGACGTCCGGACCCTCCTCGACGGACTCCGCACCACCTGCCAGTGCTGCGCCCAACAACAGGACATGAAGCGACAGCGTTGCTGCGCGATCGGCCAATGCTGCGAAAAGCGACTGTCGCCCCTGACCGTGACGTACGTCCACGCCGTACTCAAGTCCGCTCTGGAACACGCCGTCCGCGAGGACGAACTGCCGCGCAACGTCGCCCGGAACGTCAAGACCGCCACGCCCCGGCCGCGACGCTTCCAGCCCTTCACCACCGCCGAAGCCCGACAGTTCCTCCACCGAGCCAGCAAAGACCGGCTCCACGCCCTGTACGAACTCGCCCTGCGCACCGGACTCCGCAAAGGCGAACTCCTCGGCCTTCACTGGGAAGACCTCGATCTCAACGGCGGAACCGCCACCATCCACCGCTCCCTCCAGCGCACCCGCAGCCAGGGCCTGACCGTCCTGAACACCAAGACCCTCGCCTCCGAACGCCGTATCGCCCTCCCCACCGAGTGCATCAGCTCCCTCAAGATCCACCAGGAACGGCAGCAGGAAGAGCGCCAGACCGCCGGAAAGGGCTGGACGGACAACGACCTCGTCTTCACCACCCCGCAGGGCAAACCGCTCGACCCCACCAACCTCACCCGCCGCTTCCGCCGCCTCCTCCACAACTCAGGACTCCGGACCATCCGCCTCCACGACCTGCGGCACTCGACCGCCACCCTGCTCCTGGAACAGGGCGTCGACCTCGTCGTGATCAAGGAGCTGCTGGGACACGCCCACATCGGCGTGACTGCCGGCGTGTACGCCCACGTACGCCTCCGCCTCCAGCGCCAGGCCATCGACACCCTCGGCAATGCCCTCGGCCCGACCGACACCCCCGACGACTCACCAACCGCAGCCGTCGTCCGCTGACGTTGCCGTCATCGTTGCCGTCAAACGCCAGGATGCCCCTTTCGCCGTCACCCGGGAAAGGGGCATCCTGTTTCGCTCTACGAGCGTACCTATGGGCGAGTTAGCTTTCGTCCAGGAATTGCAAAACCCCTTCAGGCCCACCTGATTCGATGATGCCCTTGAAGGAATCCAGCATCGCCGCCACGCCACCCTTCGGAATGATCACGAGATCGGGGCACTGAAAATATGCCCCTCCGGAACATTCTCCAGTCTCCCGCCAGCGATTCATCACCTGCTCGATTGCGCGCAGCGTCATGAATGTGGCGCTCCATCGCGTCCCGTCCGACAGGCAGAGTTCTGCGTCGACATTCTCGACGGTTTCCTTGTCGTCCTCCGCGCCCAGCATGAAGAGCGCACTGAACTGCTGGTTCTCTACGCGGTAGAGAGGGTCACTGGCCATAGAGCTGGTTCAACCTCGCAATCACCTTGGACTCGTTCGCCTTGTCAGATTTGCCAACGATCTGAATCCCGCCATCGACGTTCCGGAAGAACAGGCGGCCGCCGTTCCTTCCTCGCGCGTAGGTGACATCCGTTCCGGACAACGCCTTACTCCCGAGGCCCGGATTCATATTTCCGCGCGACAGCTGCTGGAACAAGCTGTCCAGGTCAGCCTGAACCTTCTGATTCTTCCCCGCCTGCTGTGCGGCCTTCACCAGCGCCGAGTCCTCGCTAATAGCAGAGGAAATTGTGAGGCAGCCGCTGGAGTTATGAACCAGTACCGGAGTCTCACCCGCCAGCACATAGTACGTGTGCAGGTCATCCACAGTCAGGTTGTAGGTTCGAGCATGCTTGCTGAACGGGCGGTTCCCCGTGACGATCACGGTGTCGCCCTGGTCAGTCAGCAGAGTCATCCCCGGCTGGAGATCTGCTGCCTCGACCCATGCCTGTTCCGACGGGGACCAGAAGGGGTGCTCGAAGGTGGCCGTCAGCACCTCGATGCCGTCGTCCGTTGCTATGGACAGCTTGTTGAAGTGCTTGTCGTGCTCGGTGATGATGAGCTGTGTGACGACACGAGGGCCGGTTTCGCCGGTTTCTGGGTCTGTCGCCAGCACCTTGTCGCCGACTTCGACGTCCTCAATGTTCTTCGTACTTCGGTCGGCCATGAGAACGGCTGTACCAGCGAGGAAGCACTTCGTGCACCCGACTGCCTTCATGCCCTTACTTAGCCGCAAGCCGAAGAAGCCGAGAGACCCACCGGTCGTACCGGTCAGCATCCCAAACTTGTAAAGGTTATTCCGAACGTTGCAAAGCCATTCTGACTCTCCGAAGGCACAAGGGAGGTCGGGAATGCTCTCTGCCACCGGCTGCTGGTGCACTGTTCCGCAGGAACTGGCCGCGGCGTAGACGCAGACTCCGTTCGGAGCCTGATGTACGTACGTCGGGGTGGGCTTCTTAGTCTGCGACCTTTTTGCGTCGGCCGTCGAGTCTGCAGCTACTGCCGGACTTTCCGAACCGCCATGAACGGTCGTTGCGTAGAGAACCTGCCCATCGCGGTCATAGCAATTCTCAGTGGTGCAGCCAGGCCCGTTATCCGGGGTCCAAGCTGTGTCCGGGTTGTTCGCGCTGCAGCCATCGCAGAACAATCCCGAGGGGTCGGAATGACTGACGGGACTACTGTTGCTGTAGGCGTACCCGTTCATCTGAAGCGGGTCTTTGATGTCAATGACCGGGTCAGCCGACAGGAAGCGCCCCGAACTCTGGTCGTACTCCCGGGCACCTATATGGGTCAGGCCGGTGGCCTCGTCATCGATGCCAACGCCAAGGTATGTGCGGCTGTTTGGCCAGGCGGTGGGCTTCGTGCCCCGCACCTCGCCATACGGCTTGAAGGCTCGACGCGTGATGAGCTGGCCGCTCGCCACGTCCACCGACGTGTTGGCCGTGCCCAGGTGGTCGGCGATCAGGACGCTCAGCTTGTGGCCGGTGGTGGCGCCGTTGGTGGTCTTGCGGACCACTGTCGGCGCTCCGGCGTGGGCGTAGGAGCGGGACGCCTCCGTGATCGTGCCCGTCGCGTTCGTCGTCAGTTCCGTCTCGCCCAGGTAGAGGGTCGAGCCGGAGGGGGAGTGCTCCAGGAGGCGGTTGCCGTCGGCGTCGTAGACGTAGGTCGTCTTGACGCCGTCGTCCGTGATGGAGGCGAGTTTGTTGTCGGGGGACCAGTCGAGGGTCTGCGTGGTGTTGTACAGGTCGCGGACCGTCGTGTTGCCGGTGACGTCGTACGTGTACGCGCTTCCCTTGCCGGACGGGGACGAGCTGATCCACGTGTTCGTGTGCGGCTGGGTCATGTATGACGGCGTGGTGCCGTTGCCGGTGGCCGTCTTGCCGTAGCCGTAGGTGAACGTGGTGGTCTTCGTCGGGTCCGCCAGGTCGTGGTCCGTCATCTTGGCCCGGTTGGCGAGCCAGTCGAAGGTGAAGGACTGGCGGTATGCCGTGGCGCTGGTGGACACCGTCGCCGCGTCCGGGGCCGCCGCCGCGAGTGTTGAGGTCAGGGTGGCGTCGGGGCTCGTGTGGTCCGTCTCCGCGTCCGGGGCTTCGGCGACCGGGCCGGACGAGGGTGCGTAGCTGGTGGTGGGGCCCCATGTCGTGCCGTTTGCCGATTTGCAGCCCGTGCCGTTGCCGGTCGGGGTGATGTTCGACGTCCAGGCGTGTACCAACTCGCCCATCACGTCGTAGGTGAAGCACTGGTTGTCCCAGGTGTTGTCACCGAACTGGCGGGCGTTGGAGGTGATCGTGCCGGAGACGTCGTAGGAGTAGTGGCTGTCGGTGATGCGGTGAGGGCCGGCGGTCTCGCGGTCCGACACCGTGCGCTGGAGGCGGCCCGTGTAGGGGTCGATGAAGTTGGTCGTCCAGACGCGGTACGGCTGGGGGGCGGAGACCGTGCGCAGTACCTCGCCGTACGGCGAGTAGGTGACGTCGGTGGTGTACCAGTTCGCGCCGGAGGTCGACTCCGGAAGGCCGTCGCCGTTGTAGCGGGTGACGACCTTCTCGCTCGCCAGGCCGCCCTTCGCGGGCAGGGTGACCGACTGCGGCTTTCCGGTGGGGGTGTACGTGTACGTGGAGGCGTACGTGCCGGACAGGCCCGCCGTCATCGAGTTCGCGGGGATCACCGTCTCGCCTGCCGTGACCCGGTACTCGGAGTCGTAGCCCGTGACGCGGTTGATGTAGTCGCCCGTGGCCGTGTGCCGGATGGAGGCGACGGGCTTGCCGATGCCGCCGGGCGCCGTGTCGTAGGTGTACTCCTTCTCGGGGGTCGCGGTCGTCGATCCCCGCCGCACCTTCAGGACGCGGCCCAGCAGGTCGTATTCGGTGAACGTCTCCTGCTCACGGGCGTTCTTCACACGGTCCGGGCGGTCGGCCTCGTCGTACCCCGTCTCCGTTCGGCCCACATCGGGGTCCGTGGTCGAGGTGACCCGGCCGCGGGCGTCGTAGGTGTACGTCCACGCGTTGCCCGCCGGGTCGGAGACCTTGGCCAGGTTGCCGCGGGCGTCGTACTCGTACCTCGTCCTCCGCCCCTCCGGCGCCGACGGCGCTTCCTTGGTGTAGTGCTTGAGTGAGGTGACCCGTCCCAGCGCGTCGTACTCCGTCCACGTTGTCGGGATCGTGGAACCGGGCGGGTTGACCCACGTGCCGGTGTCGCCGTGGTTGGTGTACGTGGCGTACTTGTAGTGACCGCCTTGGTAGACCGACGCCCGGTACTCGCGCTCCAAGCCGTCGTAGCGGTGCTTGGTCCAGGTGGGGATCAGCGTCTTCGACTTGGGGGCGAAGAGTTCCTGGGTCGGCTCGCCCTTCGCGAGGTACGCGCCGGTCTTCTCGTAGACCAGGCCGTGGTCGTTGTAGCGGGTGTCCACGACGATCCTGCCCGGGCCGTGGGCCTCGGCCTGGGTCTGGACCTCGCGGCCCAGGCCGTCGTAGACGACGACCTGACGGGAGTAACCGCCGTCGTCCTTGATGGTCTCGGTGGTCACCGCGGCCGGGCGGTTCGTGCTGCTGGTGGCGACCGCCGAGTGGTACGTGAACTTCACGTTGGGGGAGGCCCCGCCGGAGCGGGACGGGGACCATGCCTTCACCAGGCGGCCGAGTGCGTCGTACTCGAGGCGCGCCACGCGGGTGTTGGGGTCCGTCACCGTGAGGGCCAGGGCGCGGCCGGGGTCGTATGTCGTCGTGGTGGCGTGGCCCAGGGCGTTGATCGCCTTGACGGATGTGACCGGGCCACCGGTGTCACCCGGCGTGTACTGGGTCTCCGTGGTGCCGACGCCCGGAGCCGTGACCTTGCGGGTACGGCCGAACGGGTCGTAGGTCGTCGTGGTGACGAGGGAGTACGACGTTCCCGCGCCGTCGATCTGGGCCTGGGAGGTGAGAAGGCCCTTGGTCGGCGTCGCCCCGTGTGCCAGGCCATCGTAGGAGTTGCGGACGGCCGACTTCAGCTGGGTCGCCGGGTCAGCAGTGTCGTGGTTGGCGCAGGACGTGCCGGTCGTGCGCTGTTCCTTCGGCAGGCCGATCAGCCAGGCCGAGGTGTTGTGCACATACGTCGTCTTCGTGCACGTCCGGTCGGACAGGGCCTCCCCCGTGCCGCTGGGCTTGACGACCGCCGTCTCCTCCTGGACCGGCAGGCCGTAGGTGTCGTCGACCTCTGTGCGCGTGCGCACGGCGCGCCAACTGGTGCCGTCCTTCTGAATGCGGTCCGTCCGCTCTATGCCGACGCGGTGCCCGAGAAGGGGATCGGCGGCCGTCCCGTCCTCGTTCTCGCGTGAACGGGAGGCAGTCTGCTTGGACCACGGGAAGTTCAGTGTCCGCTCATGGACGGTGCGGTCGGAGTCGCGGTAGGTGATGGTCTCCGCCGTCATGCCCGCGTACTGCGGCGCGTCGTCCGCCGCCAGGGTGTGCGTGTTGGTGGAGTCCTTCACCACGCCGCCGGTCCCCAGGAAGTACCGGGTCACGGAGAGAGACTGGGATTGAAGCTGCCCCGGCTGCGGCACGATCTTGCTGCCCTTGTAGGCGGAGACCTCCCGGTAGCCGCGCCAGTCGCTGTACGTCCGCAGCGCGGGGCGGGTGAACTCGTCGTCGCTCTTGGCCCAGGCGGCTCCCTCGTGCTCGTACTTCGTGATGACCGGCTTGCCGTGCGAGGTGACCTTGTCGGTCTCCGTCACCGAGGTGACGACGTACTTGTTGAACCAGGCCTTCGCGGGTGTCCGCTCGTCCCCGTCCGGTGACCAGCGGACCGGGTAGCAGGTGCCGTTGTTCTTGCCCTTGTCCGTAGCGGGCTCAGTCGCGCAGCCGCCCCCGTACTGCACCTCTATGTCGCCGCCCGTCTCCGTGGAGACGGTGCCGATACGGGGGCGGGTGAAGCCGGGCCGTTGGTCACCGGCGCCGGTGGTCACCAGGTTGGGCAGTTGGTGGTCCTTCAGGCGGGCCCGCAGCGGTGAGCCGGAGCCCACCGTGTACGGGGCGAAGCTGATGCCGTCCTTGGACTGGAGGGTGCCCGTGGTGTCGCCCGGGGCGTAGCCGGTGCGGGTGACGGAGTTCAGCCAGAGTCCGGGGGAGGTGTCGTACCAGTCCGCCGGGAAGGACTGGCGCAGCGTGTACTTGTCGACCAGGCCCAGGCCGGTCTGGCCTGCGCGTGCTGCTCTCGTCGTCACCGTGTCCAGGCGCATCTGCGTCCAGAAGGACGGGAAGGCCGGGCAGAGCTTGGACGTGGCCTTGCAGTTGAGGTTGCCGGGGGTGTCCCACCAGGGCCGGTAGGCGCCCGGGTCGTCGGTCTTGGCGAAGTTGGCGGCGTCGCAGGCGGTCTCCGACTTGAGGCAGCGCTGCTTGACGTTGAAGGTGACGGTCGCGGACGGGGTGGTGAGGTCCGCGGACCGCATGCCGTACTCGATGGACGTCGGGTAGGCATAGCGGTCGTACTGCTCGGGCGACTTGAACTTCTTGCGCACGGCGTAGTAGTTCGTCTCCTGCTTCCAGTTGACGACCATCGCGTTGCCGTGGACGTCGACGACCTTGTCCAGGCCCCAGCGCCAGGCCTGCTGCTGACCGGTGCCGCAGCGGGAGGCGGCGAAGGTGCTGGCGTGGCAGGGCTCGCCCGGGTGGTTGCCGAAGACGGGGACGGTGGAGACGGAGTTCGTGTTGGCGTGACCGCCGCCCACGCTGTTCTGGCCGTAGTAGTACTTGATGCCGTCCCGTGTCGTGACAATCCAGTACTCGCCGTTGTTGTCCGCGTTGGTGCCGCCCGTGCGGTGCTCGACGCGCGTGCCGTCGTCCTGCTGAGGGCGGTAGACCTCCGTCGCCGTCTCGGGGTTGCCGTCCGCGCCGGGCACCCGAACCAGCTCCGTGGTCTTGCCATTCAGGGACATCACGGCATTGGCCGACACCCAGCAGAAGTCGGAGGTCTTGTCCGCCTTGGCGGTGTTGTTGGGCGTACCGGAGCTGAGTGTCTTGCGGTCGTCCTGGCAGGGGCGGTAGCGGCGCTCGATGTATCCGGGGTCGTAGTTCCAGCCCTCACCGATCCAGGACGCCTGCGGGGAGGCGACGCCGGTGCGGCCGTCCACGGTCTGGGAGCTGTAGCCGAAGGTGATCGCCGGGGCGGGGCCCGCGGGCGGGGGTGGGACGACGAGGGGGTACGACCAGGTGAAGGCGCCGGACGAGCCGCCCGCCTCCCACTTTCCGTCCGAGGCGAGCGGCGTCGCCTTGAAGGTGCCGCCCGCGCCACCGCCCGAGTCGACGGCGCCGACGACGGCCTTGGAGCCGGAGGCCGCGGCAGGCGCCGCCGTTGACGTCCGGTACGACGCCTGGACCACACCGGAGCCGCGGTCAGCCGTCGACGCCGACGCGGCCGGGGTCACACCGCCCTGCGCCGCCGGGTCCACCGTCGCGGTGACGGACGCGGATGCGGCGTCGTTGGCCGTCTCCAGTTCCTCGTACGTCTGGCAGGCCTCGTCGTCCGGCGTGTCCAGGTAGCAGTCGGGGAACTGGACCAGCCGTAGGCGGGAGGCCCAGTCGGCGCCGTAGAGGCTCTTGAACTTGGAGTAGTCCAGCCTGACCGAGACCGGTACCGAGCCAGTGTCCGGACCCTGCACCACCATGACGGCGCCGTCGACACCCTGACTGACCGTGGAGGTGCGGTCGGGGATGGTGACCTGCCAAGTTCCCGTCGGCGCGGGCTGGTCGGGTGCCTGGCCGAGGCTGACAGGCAGGGTGCCGACCGGGGTGGCGGCCGTGGCGACTCCGCTGCGCAGGGAGGCCGTGCTCACCGAGGATCCGAAGGTGACCGTGCCCGTCACGTTCGACGGCGGGTTCACCGTCCCCGACGGCGCCTGCACCAGATCCTCGGGGACGTCCGCGCGCAGGGACTCCAGGTCCTGGCTGAACGCATCACCCGCGATGGGCTTCTCCTGGACCAGTTCCTCAAGGGCCAGCGTCTCCCGGCCGACCTCCGCCTGAGCCGGGTCGGGTGGCAGGGCCAGTGACTGGGTGGGAAGCAGTCCCACCAACAGTGCGGCGGCCGCGGCGGGCACGGCTGCGCGCGTGACGTTACGACGGACATGCGAGAGTCGGCCGAACACGGCGGGGTCCCCCCGGACCACTCGGAGCGGGACCGGTGACGGACCACGCGCGGCGATGTATCAGATGCCGGAGATTCTGTGACGGGACTGTGAAGGAACGCCAGAGCTGCCAAAAGCTTGTGATCAGCGTCACGGTACGTAACGACTCGTTACGCTGCGAAAGCTGTGAAAGCTGGGAGTCGCTCCAATAGGATCGCTCATGCCGCTTTTCACGCTATGGACACAAACCCGCGTCATCCGTCTCACAGTGATCGCCAAGGCAGCCCAACTTGGGCCGATTTGAGCATGTTTCGGCGTCCGGTCCGCCCGGCGGGCGTCGCGTCCCACAGGCCGCCGACCCATGCCCCGGGCGGCCGAGCGGCACGTTCCACCCCGCCTTCACGCAAACCCCACAGGATGACGACAGCTCCTTCATGGGCCATCATCAGCTCGCCTCGCCATGCCCTCGCCATGGCTGGCGAAGGCCTCGGCAATGGGCCACGCAGCCCTGTCGCCGGTCCACTGGGGGGAAGGGGAACTCGCCCGATGACGCGCAACTGGCGCCGCGGACCCGGCCGTCGGGCCACCGCGGTGCTCCTCGCATCCGCGGTCGCCGCGACCGGCATCGTCTACGCCGGGTTCCGTCTCGACGAAGGTTCGGGAAGCGAGGACAGCGCCCGCGGCCGGCCCACCCGGCCCGTCACCGAGGCTGCCGCCATCACCCGAGCCGCCCATACGGGCAAGGCAGTGGAGGTGACCGCCGCACGCACCGCGGACTCCACCACCTGGGCCCGACCCGACGGTCTGATGATGAAGCGGCTGTACGCCTCGCCGGTCCGGGCCAAGGTGGACGGCGAGTGGAAGAAGATCGACCCGAGTCTGCGGCGTACGAAGGCCGGATGGGAGCCGAGGGCCACCAACACCCGCATGGTCTTCTCGACCGGATCCGGCGGCGGGGCCGAGCAGCGGGCCTCGCGGAGCACGGTGCGGCGGGTCTCCCTGGTGAAGGGGGCGGCGGAGGACAGCGGAAGCCCTCTGGTCACGCTCTACGTCGACGGCGGGCTGCACGCGATCCAGCTCACCTGGCCGGGCCCCGTCCCCACGCCGATCATCCAGGACAACCGCGCGCTGTACCCGGAGATCCTCCCCGGCGCGGACCTGGTGCTCACAGCGGACGACGACGGTTTCGCGCAGTTGCTCGTGCTGAAGAACCGCCAAGCGGCCTCCGACCCGCGCGTGCAGCAACTCGTCTACGGCATCCAGTCGTCCACGCTCACCTTCCGCCTCGACCCGGTCTCCGGCATCGTCACCGCCGAGGACGCCTACGGCGACGAGGTGGCCATGTCGCCCACGCCGCTGATGTGGGACAGCACCGGCGTGCCAGCGGTGACCGACGGCGGAGTGGGGGCGACGGCCCAGCCGACGGCGTCGGAAACCCCGGGCCCCACGGACTCGCCCAGCCCCTCCCCCGGCGACAGCGGGAGCCCCAGTCCCGCCGAGGAGATCGAGTCGGACGAGCAGAGCGACACCGACGTGGAGGATCTGCCCTCGGCCACCGACGGCCCCGAGCCTTCGCTCTCCGAGTCCCCGTTGCCCTCCGTGCCGCCCGAGCCGACCCCCGCCCCCTCGCAGACGGGGCCTTCGAGCACCCTGGGGCTGCCCTCCCTCAACGGCCCCTCCCCCGACTCCCGCGGCGAACTGGTCGAGCCCGAACTGGCGGCGGGACAGTGGACCCTCACTCCCGACCAGGCGTTCCTCCAGGACCCCGCGACGACCTACCCCGTCTTCATCGACCCCTCGGTCAAGAAGCACGTCCAGAACTGGACCACCGCCTACAACCGGCACCCCAACGCGACGTTCTACAACGGCCGGGGATTCAATCCGGGAGGCACGCACGAGGCCCGCGTCGGCTTCGAGTCCGACACCTGGGGCACCTCGCGGTCCTTCTTCACCATCGACTTCGACTCCTCCCTCAAGGGAACGAAGATCGTCAAGGCGAAGCTGCGCATGCTGGAGACCTACTCCTGGTCGTGCAGCGCGCGTTCGATGAGCGTGCACCTCACCGGTCGTATCAACTCCCACACCAACTGGAAGAACGCCCCCAAGCTCCACGACGGCAACAGGCTGGCCACCAAGAGCTTCGCGCACGGCTACAAGTCGGGGTGCCGGGACGCCTACGAGACGTTCGACGTCAAGAGCGGTGTGCAGAAGGCCGCCGACCGGGGGAACGGCACGATCACCTTCGGTCTGCGCGCCCGTGACGAGAAGTCGCAGTACGCCTGGAAGAAGTTCCAGGCCAACGGTGAGCACGGCCCCGTTCTCGAGTTGTACTACAACCGCGCGCCCTCCATCGTCTCGGGCTCACTGGACCTGGGCCCCGACGCCAAGTGCACGACCTCGAAGCCGTACGCGCGCATGGGCGCGGGCAGTCTGACGTTCACCGCCAAGGCCACGGACAAGGACAAGAACCTCGACTACTTCAACTTCGACCTCTGGCCGACAGGCAAGCTGGGCACCACCGGCGACCTGCTGGGCTCGACCGGCTTCGTGTCGGCAGGCGGTGACACGGACACGGCGCTGAGGACGACCCCGGCCTTCTCCACCAGCAGGCTCACCAACGGCACCACGTATTCCTGGCGTGTCCGGGCCGTCGACGACGCGGGCACCACGTCGAAGTGGGCGCCGTCCACGAACCCGTGCCGCTTCGTCCTGGACACCGCCGCCCCACGGCCACCGAAGATCACTTCCACCGACTTCCCGAACGCCGACATCAAGGAGAACGGCTTCGGCAACGACGCCGAGGACTCCAACTGGAGCACCAAGAAGTTCGGCACGCCCGGCTCCTTCACCGTGCAGGCCCGCAACTCGGACGTCGTGCGGTACGAGTACGCGTTCAACGCCCCGGCCTACACCGGTTCCGTGAGCAGGACGGCGGGCACCCCCACGACCACCACCGCGACGATCAGCAACGCCAAGCCCCCGGCCGCCGGACCCAACGTCCTCTACGTGCGCGTCGTCGACGGCGCGGGCAACGTCTCCGAACCGGCGCGGTACTTCTTCTACGTCTCCCCCCGCGACCAGGCGGACAAGCCCGGCGACTTCACCGGCGACGGGCTCCCCGACCTCATGGCCGTCACCTCGGCGGGCAACCTCGCGCTCTACCCCTCACAGGCCAACCCCGACGTCACCAAGGGCACCGGCGACCTGGACTACTCCATGCCGGGGGCCTACCGGGCGAACCCGGACAAGGATCCCAACGGGGACGACCTGCCACCGTATGTGTCGGCCCCGAGCGGTCACTTCAAGGGTGCCCTCATCTCACACAACGGCGACATCTACGGCGGCGACGGCCTCCAGGACCTCGTCGTCCGGGTCGAGGGCAGGCTCTGGGTCTACCCCGGGGACGGCTACGGCGCGGTCAACACCGATCGGCGCCGCGAGATCATCCTGCCCGCCGGGGCACCCGATCCGGCTGCTCTGACGCAGATCCTGGCCACGGGTGACGTCACGGGCGACGGCCGCACCGACTTCTTCGCCACCGCCGGAAGCGAACTGTGGGCCTTCACCGGCTACCACGGTGCCACGGTGGACCAGGCGGTACGCCTCTTCGTCTCGTCCGCCTGGGTCGACCGGGATCTCGTGAGCGTCTCGGACATCTCCGGTGACGGCGTCGCCGACCTCCTCTTCCGGACCGATCTCTCCGGCAGGCTGGTGCTGCGCAAGGGCATCGCCGCCTCGGGAGGCGGGGTCGACCTGAACTCGCTCGCCACCGCGGCCAACGCGGCCGGTGGCGTCGACTACGAGTACGACGCCACCGTCTGGGCGAAGACCAGCGTCCCCATGCTCATGGGCACTCCGGACGCCAACAACGACGGGATCCCGGACATCTGGTCGATCCGGTCCGACGGCTCGGTGCGGTTCCACGCGGGAAGCAGGACCGTTCTCTCCGGGTCGGGGACCGAGATCATCAAGCCCAAGGACTACTGGTTGACCCGGCTGGCGATCGGATGAGCGGAACGACGACGTGGCCGGGACCCGCCTGGCGAGCGGCGGGCCCCGTCACCTCCACCCGTCCCCCGGCCCCGCACCGCGGTGCCACGGGACTCAGGCCTTCCGGCGCCGGGACCGTCCGTCCGCCCCGCGACCGGCGCTGTTCGCACGGTCGGATCCCGAGCCGTCCGGCCACAGTCGCGGCTTGCGCTTGGCGGCCAGGTCCTCCGCCCAGCCGAACCAGACGATGCAGCCGCCGACGAGGATCCAGGTGAGGGCGAGGGTGGGCCAGGGCGATTCGAGGAGCCAGGGAACGTTCGTCTCCAGCACCTCGTACTCCCAGAGGTGGTCCAGGATCGTCGCGGCGGTGAGGATGCAGATGTTGTGCCAGAGGTAGACGGTGACGGCGCGGGAGTTGAGGAGGGTGATGAAGCCGTCCCAGCGGCGGAGCCAACCTGGCCAGTCGGTCCAGCTCGGGCTGATGTGCAGGAGGAGCAGGACCGTGCCGAAGGACCAGATGGCCTGGGCGAGGGGGATGGAGTCCAGGTCGTGGCCGGTCTCGAAGCCCTGGCGCACCGCGTACCACAGGCCCAGGAGGGCGATCAGCGGGGCGACGGAGGGGATGACGTAGCGGGGGAGGCGCTTCAGGATGCCTTCCCGGTGGGCCATGCCGAGGATCCAGCAGGCGCCGAAGGTGCTGAAGTCCTCGACCGCGGAGGGGAACCGCTCCCCGGGCAGTTCCACGTAGCCGTGGTTGACGGCGTACGACAGGGCGAGGGGGAAGAGGAGGGTCGCCCACGGCAGCGCGCGCAGGGCCCGCAGGAGGAACGGGGAGAGCAGCACCAGCCAGAGGTAGGCGCGGATGTACCACAGCGGGCCCGCGAGTTCCGAGGCCCAGTCCTCGCCGATGACACCGCGCACCCCGGCCAGCCCTTCGGCGTACGGCGGGTCGCTGAGCGGCAGGATCCAGAAGGTGAGGTGGAGCCACCACCAGCCGGGGTGTCCGTCGTCGTCGGGGCCCCAGCCCTGGAGCAGCATGCCCGTCACGCCGATCGCGCCGAGCAGCCACAGCGGGGGCAGCAGGCGGCGCATCCGGCCTCGGACCACCTGGAGGGCGGGGCGTTTGAGGGAGCGGGTCATCAGGCTGCCCGCCAAGGCGAACATGACGCCTATGGAGGGGAACACCAAGGGGAGCCAGGCCCAGCCCGTGAGGTGGTAGAGGACCACGCGGAAGAGAGCCAGGGCGCGGAGGAAGTCGAAGTAGCGGTCGCGGACCGGGCCGCTCCGGGGGGCGGAAGCGGGTTGAACCAGGTCGTCCGGTTTGGTGAGGGCGTACGAAGTGGCCGTGTTCTGCCGCGAGGCCGTCCAGGGGGTGCTCATGCGACCGGCCTTCCGTCGAGCGCGCGTTCACGGGCGTCCGACGTCGGGGGCGGCGCGCCGACCACGCCCGTCCGGCGGAGCTTCTGCCAACGGAGACGGCCGCCGGTGAGGGCCGTGATCCAGGACTGCAGCAGGACCACGTACATCAGCTGGCGGTAGAGGATCTGCTGGAGCGGGAGGGAGATCAGGTGGGTCATCTTCTCGCGGTCCAGGCGGAAGGCGTACGCCGCGCAGACCGCCTGGATGAGCAGGACGCCGAGCCACGCCATGATCGTCTTCTGGGTCGGGCCGAAGATGAGGCCGTAGAGGAGGAAGACGTCGATCAGGGGGGCCAGGAGGGGGGCCAGGACCATGAAGAGGGAGACCAGCGGGAGGCCTACGCGGCCGAAGCGGCCGGAGGGGCCCCGGTCGATCAGGGCGCGGCGGTGCTTCCAGATGGCCTGCATGGTGCCGTAGGACCAGCGGTAGCGCTGGGACCAGAGCTGTTGGACGGTCTCCGGGGCCTCGGTCCAGGCGCGGGCGTTCTCCGCGTAGACGACGCGCCAGCCGTCCCGGTGGAGGGCCATGGTGACGTCGGTGTCCTCGGCGAGGGTGTCCTCGCTCATGCCGCCGACGCGTTGCAGGGCCGAGCGGCGGAAGGCGCCGACCGCGCCGGGGATCGTCGGCATGCAGCGCAGGACGTCGTACATACGGCGGTCGAGGTTGAAGCCCATCACGTACTCGATGTGCTGCCAGGCGCCGATGAGCGTGTCCCGGTTGCCGACCTTGGCGTTGCCCGCGACGGCGCCCACGCGCGGGTCGCCGAAGGGCTGGACGAGTTCGCGGACGGTGGCCGGTTCGAAGACGGTGTCGCCGTCCATCATCACGACGATGTCGTGGCTGGCGTTGGCCAGGCCGCGGTTGAGGGCCGCCGGTTTGCCCGCGTTCAACTGGCGGACCACCCGGACGTTGGGGACCCCCATCGCCTCCACGATCCGCGCCGTGCCGTCCGTCGAACCGTCGTCGATGACGATGATCTCGATGGGGTGTTCGCTCGCCATGAGCGAACGGACCGTGTTCTCGATGCACTTGGCCTCGTTGTACGCCGGGACCAGGACCGATACCGGTTCCGTGACCCGCGGGCCCCAGCTGAAGCCCTTGCGGCGCACCTTGTGCGCGTGCGCGGCCGAGAGTACGAGCATCAGCACGAAGCGGCCGATCACCAGCGAACCGATGACCGCCAGGCCCACCACCAGGCCGCTGGTGATGTTCTCCGAGGCCTGGACCAGGAAGATCCACGCCGCGCCCTTCCAGCGGTCGAGGCCGGTGACCGGGGTGTGCGCGCTGGGGGCGTTCAGGGCCTCGGTGAGGTTCTGGAACCTGTAGCCCTCGGCCTTCAGGTCGGGCAGCATCCGGTCAAGGGCCGCCACGGTCTGCGAGCGGTCGCCGCCCGAGTCGTGCATCAGGACGATCGCGCCCTCGCCGCCCTTGGGCGCGGCCTTCTCGATGATCTTCGCGACGCCCGGCCTGCGCCAGTCCTCGCTGTCGGTGTTGTTGAGGACGGTGATGTAGCCGCGCGAGCCGATGTACTCGGTCACCGGCCAGGACTTGTTGTCCATCGCGCCGGAGAAGGAGGAGTACGGCGGGCGGAAAAGCGATGTGCGGATGCCCGCCGCGCCCGATATCGCCAGCTGGTTCTGCGACAGCTCCCAGTCGATGCGCTGCTTGGACTGGTAGGAGAGGTCGGGGTGGTTGAAGGTGTGCAGGCCTATCTCGTGGCCCTCGTCCACCATCCGCTTGACCAGGTCCGGGTGACGGGAGGCCATGGTGCCGGTGACGAAGAAGACGGCGTGCGCGTCGTACTTCTTCAGCACGTCCAGGACCTTCGGGGTCCACTGCGGGTCCGGGCCGTCGTCGAACGTCAGGACCAGGCGGTGGTCCGGCACGCTCAGGCTGCCGGTGCGTCCGCCGCGGGTGTCCAGGACCGGGTCGCCCCTGAGGATCTCCTGCGGGACCTTGTCGTTGGCGGCGGGCGGGCGGACACGGTGGTCGGCCAGGATCTCGCTGTGCACATAGCCGCGCAGCATGAGCATCGCCATCAGGGCGACCAGGACGAGCGAGGGCAGCAGAAAGCGCAGGGGCACGCGTCGGCGGGAGCCGTCGGGCGCTCCTGACCGTGCGGCCCCTCGACGGCGGGTGGTGCGGATTGCCATCAGAGGACGTACTCCGGGGAGGAGGGGGAGAAAGCGGAGAGCGGGGAGAGCGGGGAGGTCGCGAGGGTGATCGAGGCTTCGGACGAGTCGGCCGGGGTCGCCTTCTCGTTCTCTGCGGCCTGTGTTCCGTCCGCCGGGGCGACCGCCACGCTGTCCGTGTCCAGGCCGGTGGTGTCGCCGCCGCCCGTGCCCTCGCCCGAGGTCTCGGTCGGGTCGGGGTCGGGCGCGGTGTCGGTGGGCTCCGGGCCGGTGGGGCCGTCGGTGGCCGTCGGGTCGGAGGTGGCGGTCGAACCGCCGCCCGGCCCGGTCACTCCGGTGCCCGGCCTGGTGGGGTTCGTGGCCGTCGGGTCCGGGTCGGTGGTGGCGGTGGCGCCCGGTTCCCCCTCCGTGTCCGAGGTGCCGGGCGCGACACCCGACACCTCCGGCGACACCGAGGCCTCGCCGCTGGCGTCGGGGCTGGCGCCGGGGTCGGCGCTGTCGGAGCCGGAGGGCCGTGCCGAGTCGGTGGGCAGCAGCGGGCTGTCGACCTGGCCAGCGGGCTGGTCGCCCTTCTGTTCCGGCACGGGCAGCCAGGGGGCGTGGGAGTTGCCGGACAGGAGCGTGGCGACGATGACCATGGCGTAGACCGCGCAGGCCAGGCCCACGAGCATGCCTATGCGGCGGAAGCGGCGGCTGCGGCGGCCCGTCTCGTCGACGAAGACCGGACCGGCGGCGTCCTGGTCGGCGGCGGCCGGAACGCCCGCCACCGCGCTCAGGCGACCGTTGCCTATCTGTATGGCGTCGAGTTGGACGGTGACCTCGTGGGGATCGTGGGTCGCGCCCTCGTCGCCGTCGACGGTCGCGGGCTCCGCCCAGGGGTCGCGCAGAACGGTGGTGTCCGGCCCTCCCGGCGCGGCGACCGCGGGCAGTACCGCCGTCTCCGCGGCTTCGGCCGTCTCGCGCTCCGCCCCGGGCGTACCACGAAGACCCTCGCGTCGACGAACGCCGAACGCGTCGAATCCGGACGTCTCCGGGAGCGCCCTGGTCTTCGCACCATCGGCCCGCATCGATCCCGTAGGGGATGCCGCCTCGGGCCACTCGGGTTGGGCGTCTTCTCGCCACTTGTTCACGCGCGCACTTCCCCCCACGGGACAGTTACGGATGCGCATACGACCCCGAGCACCCGCCGACCGAACCAGGCCCCCACCCGGCCCGAGCGCCCCGTTTACCACACCGTGCTCAGGCCATGAATGTAGCGCACGCCAGAAGATCCTGTTTGCCGCGTCTCATTTAAGGACGCCCATCACATCTTCATCAATGGCTGGAATCCATCCATCCACGGGTATCCGCAGCCACCCCTCCCGCGCCGAGAGC
Source organism: Streptomyces sp. NPDC057877 (assembly GCF_042796855.1). Classification (NCBI taxonomy): domain Bacteria; kingdom Bacillati; phylum Actinomycetota; class Actinomycetes; order Kitasatosporales; family Streptomycetaceae; genus Streptomyces; species Streptomyces sp. NPDC057877. The sequence goes on along the minus strand of NZ_JBHVMS010000004.1, from coordinate 63,689 downwards.
CGCGTCGCCGCCCGGCGCAGGGCCTCGAGACCAGGGTGCACCAGCCCCTTCCGCCACACCAATGACACCGGTGACAGAGGTATCGGCTCGACCAAGGGCCGCACCACCGAGCCAGGCATGGCCGGAAAGCCCACCACGGCGAGCACCGGAGTGCGGGTCTTGGTCATCAGCCGCTGGAACTCCTCCTCGCCGACGGCCAGCGGAAAGGGGGGCGCCAGTTCGATCCCCCATCCCTCGAACAGGTGGCGTGCGAGGTCGGTCCACTCCGGTGTACGGGGGTTGCCCGCGCCCGCGTAGACCGAGTCGCCCGCCAGCGCCGTCAGCGGAACCGCCTCCAGCGCGGCGAGCGGATGGCCCTCGGGCAGCATGATCGCCATCGGTTCGACACGGACCGGCTGATGGTCCAGTTGTGCCCGCAGCGCCGGGTCCAGACCGGCGAACCGGCCGAAGGAGGCGTCCAGCCGCCCGGCGACCAGCTCCCCCGCCGCCCCGGTCAGGCCGCTCTCGTAGCGGGCCATCAGCTCCAGGTCCGGGGCGAGTTCGCGGGCCAGGTACAGCACCCGGCGATGCGTGTCCAGGCCGGGCGAGTTCAGGTCGACCAGCAGCGGGCGGGTCTGCCCGAAGGCGGTCAGCAGGTCGTCCTGCGCCTGGAGCACCCGGCGGGCGTACGGCAGCAGCCGCTCGCCGTCGGCGGTCAGCGTCACCTGCCGGGTCGTCCGCACGAACAGCTCGGCACGCAGTTCCCGCTCCAGTCGTCGTACGTCCCTGCTGAGCGCCTGCTGGGCGATGAACAGCCGGGCGGCGGCACGGGTGAAGTGCAGTTCCTCGGCGACCGTGACGAAGGCGCGCAGGAGACGGGGGTCCACATCGGCGGGCATCCGGGGAATTTACAACAGGCGTGCGTGAATCGGCACTCACCAGGTGTTGGACCCCTTGATCACATCCGCGCGACGGTGAGCGCATGCCGCAGTCACCCGCCGCGCAGGACACCCCTGTCCGCCAGCCCTCCAACCCCTACCTCCGTCTCTTCACCATCCCCGGCGCCCGAGCGTTCACGGTCGGGAACCTGATAGCCCGCCTCCCGATGGGCATGTTCAGCGTCAGCGCGGTCGTGATGATCGCCGGTTCCCGGGGCTCGTACGCCCTCGCCGGTGCCGTCACCGCGACCGGGCTCGCGGCGACCGCGCTGGTCGCCCCCTGGACAGCGCGGCTCGTCGACCGGCACGGGCAGGCGCGGATCGCCGTACCGGCGACGCTCTGCGCGGCGCTGGGCAGCCTGGCGCTGGTGGCGTGCGTGCACTACGACGCGCCCGACTGGACCCTGTTCGCCGCCTACGCCGCCACCGCCACCACCCCGAACACCGGCGGCATGTCCCGCGCCCGCTGGTCCCATCTGCTGCGCGGCGACGCCAAGGGGCTGCACACCGCCAACGCCTTCGAACAGGCCGCCGACGAGCTGTGCTTCATGCTCGGGCCGGTGCTCGCGGCCTTCCTGTGCGGGACCTTCTTCCCGGAGGCGGGCACGCTCGTCGGGGTCGTCCTGATGGTCGGCGGTGTCCTGCTGTTCGCGGCCCAGCGGTCGACCGAGCCGCCGGTCACTCCCGGCGCACGCCCCGCGGGCAAGGCGCCGCTGCGCGCGCCCGGGATGCGGCCCCTGCTCGCCGTATGCCTGGCGACGGGGGCGGTGTTCGGGGCGATGGAGGTCGTCACGATCGCGTTCGCGGACGCACAGGGGCAGAAGTCGGCGGCGGGTGTGGTGCTCGCGCTCCAGGCGGCCGGTTCGTGTGCGGCGGGTCTGGCGTACGGCGCCCTGAAGCCGTCGGGGTCCGTGCGGGCCCGGCTGTCGTGGTGCATCGCCGCGATGACCGCGCTGCTGACGCTGCCGCTGCTGGCCGCCACGCTCACCGGTTCGCTGGTGTTCCTCGGGGGCGCGCTGCTGATCGCGGGGATGGCGACCGCCCCGACCATGGTCACCAACATGACACTGGTCCAGCGCGTCACCCCCGAGGGGCGGCTGAACGAGGGCATGACGCTCGCGGTGACCGGGCTGCTGGGCGGCATCGCGTGCGGCAGCGCGGGCGGCGGCTGGGTGGTCGAGCACTGGTCGCCGACGGCGGGGTACGGGGTGCCCGTCCTGGCCGCGGCGACGGCACTGCTGATCTCGCTGGCCGCGCTCGCCCGGTCCCGCGCCTGATTTCCCTCACCGCCCTCGCCCGGTCCCGCGCCTGATTTCCCTCACCGCCCTCGCCCGGTCCCGCGCCTGATTTCCCTCACCGCCCTCGCCCGGTCCCGCGCCTGACCTCTCCCGCCACGCCCGCCCAACCCCCCTCTCGACCCCTCGCCCGACCCCGCACCCGACCACCCCCACCCCGCGCCGCGAACCCACTCCCACCCCGTCCGCTCGATCGAACCGCTTCACCAATCCCGGTGCCACCCATTGACGCCACCCCGCCCCACTCCTACCTTCAGCTGTCGAAGCGCTTCGACATCGCTCGTCGAACACGTTCGACGAGCGATGCCCTCTTCCCATCCGGCTCCCCTGGAGGCACAGGATGTTGACGGCACGACGGCGCGTGGTGGCGACGGCGGTGATCCTTGCCGGATCACTGCTGCTGACCTCCTGCGGCGATGCGGACAGCGGCTCGGGCGGCGGCGACGGAAAGACGCTCCGCCTGTGGCACTACGAGGCCCCGAACAGCGCGATGGGCGTCGCCTGGACGGAGGCGATCAAGGAGTTCGAGGCGAAGCACCCGGGCGTGAAGGTGAAGTTCGAGGAGAAAAGCTTCGAGCAGATCCAGAAGACCGCGCCCATGGTCCTGAACTCCTCCGACGCCCCCGACCTCATGGAGTACAACAAGGGCAACGCGACCGCGGGCCTGCTCTCCAAGCAGGGCCTGCTCACCGACCTCACCGCGGAGGCCGGGAAACGCGGCTGGGACGACAAGCTGAGCGACGGCGTCCGCACGACCAGCGTGTACGACGAGAACGGCGTCATGGGCTCCGGCAAGTGGTACGGCGTCCCGAACTACGCCGAGTACACGATGGTGTTCTACAACAAGGACCTCTTCGAGGAGCACGGCATCGAGGAGCCCACGACCCTCGGCGAACTCACCGCCGCGATGGACGAGTTCGTCGACGCGGGCGTCACCCCGCTGGCCAACGCGGGCGCCGAGTACATAGCCCACCAGTACCTCTACCAGCTCGCCCTCTCCCAGGCGGACCGCGCCTGGGTCGACGCCTACGAGCTGTACGAGGGCGAGACCGACTTCCACGACGCGGCCTGGACGTACGCCGCCGAGACCTTCGCCGACTGGGTCGACAAGGGCTATATCGCCAAGACGTCCAGCGGGACGAAGGCGGAGGCGGCCGGGGTCTCCTTCCTCCAGGGCGACGCGCCGATCCTGTTCTCCGGCTCCTGGTGGTACGGCCGCTTCCAGGAGGAGGCGGGCTTCGACTGGGGCACCTTCCTGTGGCCGGGCTCCGACCTCACCCTGGGCTCCGGCGGCAATCTGTGGGTCGTACCCAAGAGCGCCGAGAACAAGGAACTCGCCTACGACTTCATCGACATCACCCTGACCAAGCGCATCCAGAACCTCCTCGGCAACAACGGCGGCGTGCCCGTCGCGGCCGACGCGGAGGCGATCACGGACCCGCAGTCGAAGAAGCTGATCGAGGACTTCAACACCCTCTCCGGGCGCGACGGACTCGCCTTCTACCCGGACTGGCCGGTCACCGGCTACTACGACGTCCTGGTCTCGGAGACGCAGAAGCTGATCACCGGCAGCGCGTCCCCGGACGAGTACCTGGACGCGTTGCAGGAGGCGTACGACAAGGGCGTACCGAAGCGATGACGGTCACCGTCGAGAAGCGGGGGGCGGCCTCGAAGACGCGTCGGCAGGTCACCGGGAACCGCCCCCGCCGCGACTCCTACGCCCTCTTCCTGCTGCCCGGCGCGCTCGCCTTCCTCGCCGTGATCGTGCTGCCGTTCGCCATGAACACCGGCGTCAGCTTCACCGACTGGCAGGGCGTGGGCACACCGGGCGCCGACGACTGGACGGGTCTTGAGAACTACCGGGAGCTGCTGGACGACAGCGAGTTCTGGGCGTCGTTCCGGCACAGCCTGTTCATGGTGGTGGCGATGGCGGCCGTACCGACCGTCGTCGGGCTGGTGCTGGCGGCGGCGCTGTTCGACTACGTCGGCAAGCACTTCGGTACGAAGACGGTCGCCGTGCTGCGGGCCTGCTTCTATCTGCCGCAGGTGCTGCCGATCGCGGTCGCGGGCATCGTGTGGAGCTGGATCCTCGCCCCGGAGAACGGCTCCCTCAACGAGCTGCTGAAGGCCGTCGGCCTCGGCTCCTGGCAGCAGGACTGGCTGGGTGATCCCGATCTCGCGCTGTACACCGTGATGGCGATCCTGGTGTGGGTGCAGCTCGGCTTCCCGCTGGTGGTCTTCATGGCGGGGCTGCAGCGCGTCGACCCGCAGCTGTACGAGGCGGCGGAGCTGGACGGGGCGGGCTGGTGGCGCCGGTTCTGGCACATCACGCTGCCGCAGATCCGCCCGGAGACGTACGTCGTGCTGACGTGGTGTTCGATCGCCGCCCTGAAGGTGTTCGGCGCGGTGTACGTGCTGACGAAGGGCGGGCCCGGCGGGGCCACGAACGTGCCGTCCTACTTCTCCTTCACCACGTTCTTCGAGAAGACCCAGGTCGGCTACGGCGCCGCGATCTCGACGGTGCTGACGATCGTCATTCTTGCGCTCTCCCTGCTCGGGCTGAAGCTCCAGACCCGTGCCGAGGACGCCGAGGAGGGACTGAGGACATGACCACCGCCCTGCGCCGCTACCCGGTGCTGGTCGCGCTGACCATCGCCGCCCTCTTCATGATCGTCCCGTTTCTGATCGTCGCCGTGAACGCCGTGAAGTCCCCGGCGGAGTACTCGCAGAACGGCCCGCTGAGCCTGCCCGAGGGCCTGTACCTCGACGGCCTGCGCGACTTCTGGGAGCGCGTGGACTACGGGCAGAAGCTGTTCAACTCCGTGCTGATCAGCGGCTCGGTCGCCGTCCTCGCGGTGGTCCTGTCGGTGCTGAACGCGTACGCGATCGGCATCGGGCGCGTGCGGGGCCGTACCTGGGTGCTGGCGTTCTTCGTGCTGGCGAACATGCTGCCGCAGGAGGCGCTGGTCTACCCGGTGTACTACCTCAGCAAGGAGGTCGGCCTCTACGACACCAGGCTGAGCGTGATCATCGTGTTCACGGTGATCCAGGCGGCGTTCGGGACGTATCTGCTCGCCTCCGTGCTCGGGCAGTTCCCGCGCGAGATCATCGAGGCCGCCCGGATCGACGGCGCCAGCAGGTGGCAGGTGCTGTGGCGGATCGTGGTGCCCGTCAGCCGCCCCACCCTCGGGGTGCTGCTGGTGTTCTTCTTCATCTGGACCTGGAACGAGTTCCTGCTGCCGCTGGTGATGCTGATCTCCAACGACAACCAGACGGTGTCGGTGGCCCTCGGTGTCCTCCAGGGCCAGCGTCTGATGGACGCCACCATGACCAACGCCGCCGCCCTGCTCGGTGTGCTCCCCGCGATCGTCTTCTTCCTCGTCTTCCAACGGACCCTCACCCGCGGCATCGCCGTGGGCGCGGTCAAGTAACCCGCAGCGGTCAAGCGACCCTCAACCGAAGGGGGACCCCCCACGTGAAGTTCACCGACGGCTACTGGCTGCTCCGCGACGGCGTCACCGCGGCCCACCCGGTCGAGGTCCTCGATGTCGCGGACCAGGGCGGCGCCCTGGAGGTCCACGCGCCGACCCAGCCCATCCGCCACCGCGGCGACCTGCTGAAGGGACCGGTCGTGACGATCACCGCGCACGCCCCGATGCCGGACGTCATCGGCGTCACCGTCACCCACTTCGAGGGCGAGCAGCCGCGCGGCCCCCGGTTCGACCTGACCCGCACCGACTTCACGCCCCAGCTGTCGTACGACGACGCACACGCCACCCTCACCTCCGGCGACCTGTCGGTACGCATCGCCCGCGGCGGCCCCTGGCACGTCGACTTCCTCGCCCACGGCCGCACCCTCACCACCAGCGGCCCCAAGGGCATCGGCATCATGCGGGACGCGACCGGCGCCCACTACCTGCGCGAGCAGCTCGGTCTGGGCGTGGGCACCTGCGTCTACGGCCTCGGTGAGCGCTTCGGGCCGCTGGTCAAGAACGGCCAGGTCGTCGACATCTGGAACGCCGACGGCGGCACGGCGACCGAACAGGCCTACAAGAACGTCCCCTTCTATCTGACGGACGCGGGCTACGGCGTCTTCGTCGACCACCCGGGCAAGGTGTCCTTCGAGGTCGGCTCGGAGACGGTCTCCCGGGTGCAGTTCAGCGTGGAGGCGCAGGAGCTGACGTACTACGTCATCCACGGCCCGAGCCCGAAGGAGATCCTGCGCAAGTACACGGCCCTCACCGGCCGTCCGGCGCTGCCGCCCGCCTGGTCGTTCGGGCTGTGGCTGTCGACGTCGTTCACCACGTCGTACGACGAGGAGACCGTCACCTCCTTCATCGAGGGCATGCGGGAGCGCGAACTGCCGCTGTCGGTCTTCCACTTCGACTGCTTCTGGATGCGGGAGTTCCACTGGTGCGACTTCCAGTGGGACCCGCGGGTCTTCCCGGACCCGGAGGGCATGCTGGCCCGGCTGAAGGAGCGCGGGCTGCACGTCTCCGTGTGGATCAACCCGTACATCGCCCAGCGCTCGCCGCTGTTCGCGGAGGGCAAGGCGCTCGGACACCTGCTGAGGCGGCCGGACGGGAGTGTCTGGCAGTGGGACCTGTGGCAGCCGGGGATGGCGCTGGTGGACTTCACCAGCCCGGCCGCCCGGGACTGGTACGCGGCCAAGCTGGAGGCGGTGCTGGCGCAGGGCGTGGACTGCTTCAAGACCGACTTCGGGGAGCGGGTGCCCACGGACGTGGTGTGGGCGGACGGCTCCGACCCGGAGCGGATGCACAACTACTACACGTACCTCTACAACCGCACCGTCTTCGACGTGCTGCGCAAGCACCGCGGCGAGGGCGAGGCGGTCGTGTTCGCCCGGTCGGCGACCGCCGGGAGCCAGCAGTTCCCGGTGCACTGGGGCGGCGACTGCGAGGCGACGTACGAGTCCATGGCGGAGTCGCTGCGCGGCGGGCTCTCGCTCGGCCTCTCCGGGTTCGGCTACTGGAGCCATGACATCGGCGGCTTCGAGGGCACCCCGACAGCCGCCCTGTTCAAGCGGTGGCTGGCCTTCGGGATGCTGTCCTCGCACAGCCGGTTGCACGGCAGCTCCTCCTACCGGGTGCCGTGGCTGTTCGACGAGGAGTCGGTGGACGTGCTGCGGCACTTCACGGCCCTGAAGCTGCGGCTCATGCCCTACCTGTACGAGGCCGCCCGGACCGCCCACGCCGAGGGGACGCCGGTGATGCGCGCCATGGTGCTGGAGTTCCCGGACGACCCCGGGTGCGCGCATCTGGAGCGGCAGTACATGCTCGGGCCGGACCTGCTGGTCGCGCCGGTGTTCAGCGACGAGGGGGATGTCACGTACTACGTCCCCAAGGGCACCTGGACGCACTTCGTGACCGGCGAGACGGTGACCGGGCCGCGCTGGGTGCGCGAGCGGCACGGGTTCGACAGCGTGCCGCTGCTGGTGCGGCCGGGCGCGGTGATCCCGGTGGGCGCGGTGGCCGACCGGCCCGACTATCCGCACGCCGACGGGGTGACGCTGCGGGCGTACGGCCTTCAGCGGGGCGCGCGGGTGACGGTGCCCGTCGGCGACGTCACCTTCACCGTCGTACGCGAAGGGGACCTGCTGCGGGCCTCGTGCAGTGACCCGGCCGCCCCGTGGGCGCTGGCCGCCGGGGAGCGTCAGGCACGGGCGGCGGCGGGGAGCGGGTTCCTCACCCTGGAGCTGGGCTGATGGTGAAGATCACCGATGTGGCCCGGCACGCCGGGGTCTCCCCCAGCACCGTGTCCTACGCGCTCAGCGGCAAGCGCCCGATCTCCGAGGAGACCCGGCGCCGCGTCGAGGACTCCATCCGCGCCCTCGGCTACCGCCCGCACGCCGGGGCCCGCGCCCTCGCCAGCAGCAAGTCGAACGTGCTGGCGCTGGTGGTGCCCTTACGCGCCGGTATCCACGTCCCGGTCGTGATGCAGTTCGCGGTGTCCGTGGTCACCACCGCCCGCGCCCACGACCACGACGTCCTGCTGCTCACCCAGGAGGAGGGCGAGGAAGGGCTGCGGCGGGTCGCGGACACGGCGCTGGTGGACGCGCTGATCCTGATGGACGTCCAGCTCGACGACCCCCGGCTGCCGTTGCTGCGCTCCCTGGAGCGGCCGAGCGTGATGATCGGGTTCCCGGCCGATGCCACCGGGCTGACCTGCATCGACCTCGACTTCAAGGCGGCCGGGGAGCTGTGCGTGGAGCATCTGGCGTCCCTCGGGCACCGGACGGTCGCGCCGGTCGGCTCACCGCCCGAGGTGTACGTGCGGCGCACCGCCTTCGCGCAACGCGTGGTGCAGGGGTTCACGGCGGCGGCGGACCGGCACCGGCTGTCGTCCGTCGTCCACCCCTGCGAGGCCTCCCCCGCCGCCGCCCGCACCGCCGCCGAACGGCTGCTGCGCGAACAGCCCGCGCTGACCGGCGTCGTCGTCCACAACGAGCCCGTCCTCGAACCGCTGATCGACGCCTTCGAGCAGCTCGGGCTGCGGGTGCCCGACGATCTGTCGGTCACCGCGATCTGCCCGCCCGAGCTGGCCGAGTCGGTGCGCGTGCCCGTGACCTCCGTCGCCCTGCCGTCCGCGGAGATCGGTACGCGGGCCGTGGAGCTGCTGATGCGGAAGCTGGACGGGGCGCCCGTGGACGGGGCGACGCTGTTGGCCGCGCGGCTGACGGTGCGGGCGAGTACGGCACGGCGGAGTCTCGGGTGACGGTCACTGTCCGTACGGCCCCGCCCCGCCACCCCGGACGGTTCAGCCCGAGGTGAGCCCCCACGCCGTGCCGAGGCGGTGGGCAGCGCACAGGTTGACGTCCAGGAAGTAGGCCCCGGCGGTGCCGCACTGGGTGGCGGAGGCGCCGGGGTCGACGGGCTGGCCGTGGCCCATGCCGGTCAGGGAGTACGTCTCGACGACCGCGCGTCCGGCCGGGTTCCGGAAGACCTGGTGCGGGTATCCGGCGACGGTGTCACTGACGTCGGCGGTCTGGTCGGCGCCGTGCACATCGGTCCACTGGCGCGTCAGGTCGGTCATGTTGACCGGCTTCACGGTGTAGTCGGCGGTGCCCTGGAGGACGGTGAGCGTCGGCCACGGCCCGGTGTAGCCGGGGCGGGCGGCCCGCACCCGGTCGCCCCACTGCTTCGGGGTCTGGGTGGCGCCGACGTACATGCACACGTACGGCGATCCTGCGGCCTGCGCACAGCCGTACGGCAGCCCGGCGACGACGCCGCCCGCGGCGAACTTCTCCGGGTACGTGGCCATCATCACGGAGGTCATGCCGCCCCCGGCGGACAGCCCGGTGACATAGACGCGGGAGGGATCGGCGCCGGTGTCGGCGAGTTGCCGGTCGATCATCTGGGCGATCGAGGCGGCCTCGCCCTGGCCTCGGGTGATGTCGCCGCTCTGGAACCAGTTGAAGCAGCTGGAGAGGTTGTTGGCGCTCTGCTGCTGCGGCAGGACGACGGAGAAGCCGTGGCGGTCGGCGAGCTGGAGCCAGCCGCTGCCGGTGCCGTAGCCGGGGGCGTTCTGGGTGCAGCCGTGCAGGGCGACGACGACCGGTCGCCCGGCGGGCAGTCCGTCGGGGACGTAGCGGTACATCTTCAGCGCGCCGGGGTTGCCGCCGAAGCCGGTGACCTCCTGGAGGGAGGCCGCGGCGGCCGGGGTCGGGGTGAGCAGCACCGAGAGGAGGGCGGCCAGGGCGGTGAGGAGGGTCGCGGCTCTGGTCTGTGTCGTGGGGGTTCGTGTCATGAGGAGGGACCGTAGAAGCGTGAACGATCCCTCGATATGGGGTCGGGCCCCACAAACACGACGAGGACCCGGTGGCTGTACACCACTGGGTCCTCGTCGTATGTGATCACTGGGAACTGTGGATCTTCCCGGCGGCAACGCGAACTCTCCGGCCCGCTCCCAGCACGGGGGTGCGGGTGGCGAAGCCCGCGCCTCGCGGGGCGAAACCGCGCAGAAACGACGAGGGCGACATGGGCTCGCGCTTTCCGCGAGCCATGTCGCCCTCGACCTCGTGGAGATGGCGGGAATCGAACCCGCGTCCAACGGTGCGGAACCAGGGCTTCTCCGTGTGCAGTCCGCTGCGCTTTTCTCAGCCCCGGAGATCACGCGGACAAGTCTCCGACGGGCTCAGTCACTGTTTGGTTTCCCTCTATACCCCGTGACCGGGTTTAGAGGTTTAGTCCCCTAGTCGATGCCAGGATCCGGGTCGGGAACAGCCCCGGGCTGACACTCCCTTTAGTAGGAGGCTCGCTCGCGCTGCCTATCAGGCAGCGAGGGCGAAGGCCTGCTGGGAGGAATCGCGCTTGGTGTTGGCGATTATTTTTTTCGGCCTGTGGTTTACGAGATCATGGCCGCTTCCTCGACACGCTTCCCCTGCTTCGACAGCCGCTGTCGAAACCGATCATCCCCATGTTGATTTTTCAATCACGCTGACCCGCTGTGGGGTCGAGTGCCATCGTACGTGAACAACGCGGGCGGATGCCAGCGTATTCCCGGCGCCCCGGCCAGGGCTCAGGCGCGCTGCTTGCGGCGTACCGCCGACATCACGCGCTCGGCCTCGCGGCGGTCCTGCTTCTCGCGCAGGGTCTGGCGCTTGTCGTACTCCTTCTTGCCCTTCGCCAGCGCGATCTCGACCTTCGCCCGGCCGTCCTTGAAGTACAGCGCCAGCGGCACGATGGTGTGCCCCGACTCCTGGGACTTGGACTCCAGCTTCTCGATCTCCGCGCGGTGCAGCAGCAGCTTCCGCTTGCGGCGGGCGCTGTGGTTGGTCCAGGTGCCCTGGCTGTACTCGGGCACGTGCACGTTGTACAGCCATGCCTCGTGGCCGTCGAGCTGCACGAACCCGTCGGCGAGCGAGGCCCGTCCCTGGCGCAGCGACTTCACCTCGGTGCCGGTGAGGACCATCCCGGCCTCGTAGGTGTCGATGATGAGGTAGTCGTGCCGCGCCTTCTTGTTCTGCGCGATCAGCTTGCGCCCTTTTTCCTTAGCCATAGTGTGGCCATTTTCGCACCATGGAGGGGGTGCGGGGGAAGCCGTTTACGCGGGTGCTACTGGCCGAGGCCGTCGAGCACCGTCTCCGCGCGGCTGAGGGCCTCCTGCCCCGCCTCCAGGTCGGGGGTGATGCCCTGCCCGTCCACGCCCCGGCCCCCGGGGGTGCGGTAGTGGCCGACGGTCAGCTCGGCCACCGAGCCGTCGGGCAGCTCGCTGGGCATCTGCACGGAGCCCTTGCCGAAGGTGCGCGAGCCGACGACCACCGCCCGGCCGCGGTCCTGGAGGGCGCCGGTGAGCAGCTCGGCCGCGCTCATCGTGCCCCCGTCGACGAGCGTGACCAGGGGCCTGGCGGTGTCGCCGCCGGGCTCGGCGTGCAGGGCCTGCTGCTCGCCGTCGACGTCGTAGGTGGCGACCAGGCCGCCGTCGAGGAAGGCGGAGGCGGCGGTGACGGCCTCGCTGACCAGGCCGCCGGAGTTGCCGCGCAGGTCCAGGACGACGCCGTCGCCCTCGGGGGCCCGGCGCACCGCCTCGCGCACGGCGTCGCCGGAGCCCTTGGTGAAGGCGGCGACCTTGATCACGGTGGCGCCGTCGGGGAGCCGCCGCACGGTGACGGAGTCGGTGGACACCCGGGCGCGTCGCAGGGTGAGGCTCCACGCGCGCGTGCCGCGTTCCACACCGAGCCGGACGGTGGATCCGGCGGTGGCGTCGGGCGCGTCGGTGTCCTCGGCGTCGCCGCGCAGCAGGGCGACGACCTCGCTGACCGGCCGCCCGTCGACGTTCTTCCCGTCGACGCTGCGCAGCCGGTCCCCGACGCGGATCCCGGCGGCGGCGGCCGGTGACCCGGAGTGCACCTTTATCACCTGGATGCGGCCGTCCCGCTCCCGTCGCGCCCACAGCCCGACGCCGGTGTACTCGCCGTCGAGGGCGTCCTCGAACTCCTCGTACTCACCCTTGGAGTACACGGCGCCCCACCGGTCCCCGCTGCGGCTCACGGCCCGCTGGGCGGCCTCCACCGGTGACTGACCGGACTCCATGGCCTCCTCGGCGGCCCGCGCCACCTCCTCGGGGTGGCTGCTCGCGGCGGCGGCCGTGCGCCCGGCGTCGGGCCGCCGCTCGCGGTCGGAGCCGGGCAGCGAGCCGGTCGCGGCACCGGCCACCAGGACGCTCGCGAAGACCAATGTCAGGGCGGCCCCGCGGCGTACGCGGCGGGGCGGACAGAACAGGTCTCGGCCTGACATGGCGGTGAGTCTAGGACAACGCGAAGGGCCGCACGGCCCGTTGACCGTACGGCCCTCTTGGGTTACGTCACACCTTCAGGTACTTGCGCAACGCGAAGAACGCTGCCAACGCGGGCATCAGCACACTGGTCGCCAGGATGAGCGGCAGTTTCGTCAGCACCGCGTCCCAGCCGATGAAGTTGATGAGGTTCAGCTTCTCGGAGAGCGCGAGGCCGTTGTCGATGATGAAGTACCGCCCGACGAGCAGGAATCCGCACGCGAGCCCGCCGCCGATGAGCCCGGCGACCGCGGCCTCCATGATGAACGGCGCCTGGATGTAGAAGCCGGAGGCGCCCACGAGGCGCATGATGCCGGTCTCCCGTCGACGGGAGAACGCCGAGACGCGCACCGTGTTGACGATCAGCATCAGCGCGACGACGAGCATCAGCGCCATGATCGCGCGCGCCGCCCAGTTCATGCCGTTCAGCAGCCCGAAGAGGTTGTCCAGGATGCCCTTCTGGTCCTGCACGGACTGCACCCCGTCACGCCCGTCGAAGGCGGTCGCGATGACCTGGTACTTCTCCGGGTCCTTCAGCTTGATCCGGTACGACTCCTGCATCTGGTCCGGGGTGAGCGAACTGGCGAGCGGGGAGTCCCCGAACTGTTCCTTGTAGTGCTTGTAGGCCTCGTCCTGCGACTCGTACGTCACCGAGTCGACGACCGTCATCTTCTCCAGGTCGGTCTGGATCTGTTCCTTCTGGTCCTTGGTGACGGCGCCCTTGGCGCAGTTGGGGTCGGACTCGGCGTCGCTCTTGTTGCACAGGAACACCGAGACGTTGACCTTGTCGTACCAGTAGCCCTTCATGGTGTTCACCTGGTCGCTCATCAGGAGCGACCCGCCGAACAGGGCGAGCGACAGGGCGACGGAGACGACGACCGCGAACGTCATCGTCAGGTTGCGGCGGAGACCGACACCGATCTCGGACAGTACGAACTGGGCGCGCATGGCGTCTCGTTAAGCCTTTCCGTGGAGCCGGTCGTCAGTGCTGGTAGCCGTAGACGCCGCGCGCCTGGTCGCGGACGAGACGGCCCTTCTCCAGCTCGATGACGCGCTTGCGCATCTGGTCCACGATGTTCTGGTCGTGCGTCGCCATCACCACGGTGGTGCCCGTCCGGTTGATGCGGTCGAGCAGCTTCATGATGCCGACGGAGGTCTGCGGGTCGAGGTTGCCGGTGGGCTCGTCGCAGATGAGCAGCTTGGGCCGGTTGACGAAGGCCCGCGCGATGGCGACGCGCTGCTGCTCACCACCGGACAGCTCGCCCGGCATCCGGTCCTCCTTGCCGCCGAGCCCGACGAGTTCGAGCACCTGCGGCACGGACTTGCGGATCTCACCGCGCGACTTGCCGATGACCTCCTGGGCGAAGGCCACGTTCTCGGCGACGGTCTTGTTCGGCAGCAGCCGGAAGTCCTGGAACACCGTCCCCAGCTGGCGCCGGATCTGCGGCACCTTCCAGTTGGAGACACGGGCGAGGTCCTTGCCCAGGACGTGCACCTGGCCGTGGCTGCACCGCTCCTCGCGGAGGATCAGCCGCAGGAAAGTGGACTTTCCGGAGCCGGAGGATCCCACCAGGAACACGAACTCGCCCTTCTCGACCTCCAGGGAGACATCCCTGAGGGCTGGGCGGGTCTGCTTGGGGTAGACCTTGGAGACATTGTCGAATCGGATCACGGATGCACCACGGGTCGCCGGGGGTAGATGAGCGTGACCATACGCGAACCGGGTGCACCAGCGCAGGCACCGGTAGCGGTTGTGTGGGGCTTGTGCGCTTTTGTTCCCGACCGCCTCTCCGAGCGCCCGCGCCCTTTCCGGGGGAACCTGGCACAGTGGGAGGGGAACGTTCGCGTTTCCGCGGGCGTTGTAAGGGTGTGACCGGCACGAGGAGGGCGAGCGCATGACGTACGACCGGCTGGTGTGCGCGAGCTGCGCCGCACCCGTGAGTGAGGGCCGCTGCCCCGTGTGCCGGGCCAACCGCGAGCGGCTCCAGCAGGAGAACCCCTTCGCGGCCCTGACCCCGGCGGCGCTGATCGCCCTGCTGGCGGTCCTGGTGGCGGCGGTGGCGCTGCTGGCGGCCCACCAGACCGCGTGAGCGCGGTCACCGCGTAGAAGACCCACGAAGGGCCGGAGCTGGATGCTCCGGCCCTTCGCTGTGTGTATGTGTGCGGCTCGCTTCGCGTATACGCGCGACCCGCCACGTCGGTACGCGCGGCTCGCTCGGTGTACGCGCTCGGCTACCGTCAGGCGGCGGCGCCGCCCCGGCCGCCCATGAGGCGCGGCAGTACGCGGAAGCCGATACCACCGGCGATCATCGTCGCGGCGCCGACCAGCAGGAAGGTGGTCTGCGCGGCACCGGTCTCGGCCAGTTCCTCGCCACCGCCCTGGGCGGACGGCTCGACGGAGGGCTCGGAGCCGGTGTCCGTCAGCGCCGAGGAGCCCTCGCCCTGCGCGGAGTCGCCGGAGCCGCCGTCGGGGTCGGTGTTGCTGTTGCCGCCACCGTTGCCGCCGTTGCCGTTCCCGCCGCCGTTGCCGTTCCCGTTGCCCGGGTTGCTCGGCTCCTCCTCGACCGGGTCCTCGGGCTCGGTGGGCTCCGGGTCCTCGGTCTCCGGCTCCGAGGTGGAGGGGTCCGGGGTGTCCGGGATGCTGGGACCGGGGTCCGGCTCCGAGGTGGAGGGGTCCGGGTCCGGCTCGCTCGGGCTCGGGCTGGGCGACTCGTCCTCGCTGCACAGGACGCCGAGGATGCAGTCCTCGGTCTCGCCCTCGGCGGCGGATGCGGCGCCCGCGGCGGTCAGCGAGGCACCGGCGGCGATCACGGCACCGGCCGCGATGCGCGCGATCCGGATCCGCGTCTTCTTGGTCATTGTCTGCTACCCCCAGTAGCTCATCGTCAATTGGGCGGCGCTCGGGGCCGTGATCGACGGAGGTAGCTGTCGTGAAGCCCCCCGGTTCACATGCGCCCCGCAGATACGCATGCCGAGCTTTACCCTTCCCATTTTTCAAAGAAGCGTCAAGGCCGTTGCGTACGCAATGTCCGCCTTGGTGCTGTATGCCGGGGAGTTGAAGTGTGTGGGTGTGATGTAAACGGCAACTGCCACCCAGAAGGCGGCAGTTGCGAGCGTTTTACGTCGACTCAAGTCGACAAATGGGTACGGCTACTTCTCCTGCTGCTTGCGCCAGCGAATTCCGGCCTCCAGGAAGCCGTCGATCTCGCCGTTGAAGACGGCCTCGGGGTTGCCGACCTCGAACTCGGTGCGCAGGTCCTTGACCATCTGGTACGGGTGCAGGACGTACGAACGCATCTGGTTGCCCCAGGAGTTGCCGCCGTCGCCCTTGAGGGCGTCCATCTTGGCCTGTTCCTCCTGGCGGCGCCGCTCCAGCAGCTTGGCCTGGAGGACGTTCATCGCGGTCGCCTTGTTCTGGATCTGCGAGCGCTCGTTCTGGCAGGAGACGACGATGCCGGTGGGGAGGTGGGTGATGCGCACCGCGGAGTCGGTGGTGTTCACGCCCTGACCGCCGGGGCCGGAGGACCGGTAGACGTCGATGCGCAGCTCCGACTCGTCGATGTCGACGTGGTCGGACTGCTCGACGACGGGGAGCACTTCCACGCCCGCGAAGGAGGTCTGGCGGCGCCCCTGGTTGTCGAAGGGCGAGATCCGCACGAGGCGGTGCGTGCCCTGCTCGACGGAGAGGGTGCCGTAGGCGTAGGGCGCCTGGACGGCGAAGGTGGTGGACTTGATGCCCGCCTCTTCCGCGTACGAGGTCTCGATCAGCTCCGTCTTGTAGCCGCGCTGCTCGGCCCACCGCAGGTACATGCGCTGGAGCCGCTCGGCGAAGTCCGCGGCGTCGACGCCACCGGCCTCCGCGCGGATGTTGACGAGCGCCTCACGGGAGTCGTACTCGCCGCTGAGCAGCGTCCTGACTTCCATCTCGTCCAGCGCCTTGCGGACGGCGGTCAGCTCCGACTCGGCCTCCGCGCGGGTGTCCGGGTCGTCCTCCTCCTCGGCCATCTCGAACAGCACGGAGAGATCGTCGATCCGCGAACGCAGTGCCTCGGCCTTCCTCACCTCCGCCTGGAGGTGGGACAGCTTGCTGGTGATCTTCTGCGCCTCGTCCGGGTTGTCCCACAGGGACGGCACGGCCGCCTGCTCCTCGAGCACGGCGATGTCTGCCCTCATCCGGTCCAGGTCCAGAACGGCCTCGATCGACTCCATGGTCGAGGAGAGGGACTTCAGCTCTTCGGATACATCGACGACTGCCACGCCTCCAGCGTAACGGCTCCGCCGGGGGAGCCATGCCGGGTGGAGGGGGAGGGGGCTTCGGTGGTCGCTGGGGGTGGGGGCTGGGGGGCTCGGGGCGGGGGCCCGCCGGGGGCGTGGGCCTGCGGGGACGGGTTGCGTGGGGTCACGGGTCCTCCGGGTCGCGTGCCGGGGCTCCCGCCGGGCGGGGTCGTGGCGTCGGAGCGGGGGCGCCCCCCGGGGCCGGGGGTTCCCGCCCGGGGGTCAGGGCGTCTCCGGGGCCGACTGGCGGGGCTCCTGGGGCGGCATCGTCGTGCTGTCGGCCGAGGTGGAGAGCCAGGTGCCGAGGGCGGCGGCTGTGAGCAGGGCCACTGTGGCGACGGCCAGGGTGAGGCGGCGACGACGGGTGGTGGTGCGGTGGCGGGCCGAGCCGGGGCGGGGGGCGCCGGTGGGGCGGGGGGCGCGGGCCGTGCCGCGGGCGCCTCCGGCCAGCTCGTCGGGGCCGGGGACCCTCATCGACGTATGGGTGTCGCGGTTGGAATCCGGTTTGGCGCCGGGGACCAAGGGGACCGCTCCACGCCGTATCCGCGCCACCGCGGGGGGTGAGGGCTCGCCCGTGGGCTCCGTGGGGGCGTCGGCGGGCGGCTCCGTGTCCGGCTCGTCCACGTCCAGCGGGGGCATCCCGGCCAGCAGCGGGAGCTGCTCGCGCAGGCGGGCGGCCAGCTCGGAGGCGCGCAGGCGGGACGCGGGCGCCTTGGCCAGGCACTGGACGAGCAGTTGCCACAGCTCCTCGGGGATGCCGGGCAGCGGGACGACCGTCTCGGTGACGTGGCGGCGCAGGACCGCGCCGGGGTGGCCGCCGCCGAACGGCGTGAACCCGGCCAGCAGCTCGTACAGCACGGTCGCCAGCGCGTAGATGTCGACGGACGCCCGGGGCGGCAGGCCCTCGACTATCTCCGGGGCGAGATAGTCCGGCGTACCGATGATCTTCGTAGCGCGGGTCCGGCGCGGGGAGTCGATCAGCTTCGCCACGCCGAAGTCCGTGAGCAGGGCCCGGTGCGAGCCGCCGGGGCCCAGCGGACCCTGCATGTCCAGCAGGATGTTCTCCGGCTTGACGTCCCGGTGCACGACCCCCGCCGCGTGCGCCGCGGCCAGCCCCTCCGCCACGTCCGCCACGATGGCCACCGCCGCCTCGGGCGCGAGCCGCCGCTCCCGCTCCAGCCGGGTGCGCAGATCCGTACCGCGGACCAGGTCCATGACCAGGGCGAGGTCGTTGCCGTCGACCACCAGGTCACGGACCGAGACGACGTTCGGGTGCTCCAGGCCCAGCAGTGCCGTGCGCTCCTGCACGAAGCGTCCGACCAGCTCCTGGTCGGAGGCCAGGTCCTCGCGCAGCATCTTGATGGCGACGGGCCCCTCGGGTCCCTCGCCCAGCCACACCGTGCCCGCGCTGCCCCGCCCCAGGATCTGGTTGGCGGTGTACCGGCTGCCGATCTTCCGTGCCAAGACTGCTCCTACAGACGCGTGTTGTCGCTAAAACTACGCGTCCGAGGAACCAACCTTCACCGCGGAGTCGGAAATCACCCACTGGGTGTCGACAAATCCACTGACCGAGCCACCGTCACGCCTCTACGACGACGAACCGCCGCCCAGTTCCTCGAGCCAGCCGGTCACCGTGCCGAACCAGTCGGTGAGCTGCTCCCAGTAGCCCTTGCCGGTGCCGATCCAGTCCTGCAACGGGCTCAGCTCCCAGACCAGCCATCCCGCCACGAACAGGATGACGATCGTGACCAGGCACCCCTTCAGACAGCCCAGCCCGGGGATCCGCACCGGATTGGCGCCGCGCTGCCGCGGCTGCCGCGGTTCCCGCACCGGCCGCTGCGGCTGCTGGGGCTGTTGCGGCTGAGGCGCGGGCGCCGGGGCGTACCGCTGTGGCTGACGCGGCTGCTGGGGCTGCACAGGCGCGTACTGCTGCGGCTGGTGCTGCGGCGGATAGCCGTAGCCCGGCGGCGGTCCCTGCTGCGGGCGCTGCTGCGGCTGGGGCCGCTGCGGCGGCTGCTGCGGGCGGGCGACCTGCCGCTGGGGGCGGCGGCGCAGCGGGTCCTCGTTGGGGTCGAGGTACTGGACCTGCGTCTGCTCGTTGCGGTCGCGCGCGGCGCGCAGCTGGGTCTGCCAGGGGTGCGGCTGATCGGGCTGCTGGCCCTGCGGGAGGACCTGCGTCGGGTCGGCGTTCGGGCCGCCCGGGGTGTTCGGCAGTACGGCGGTGGGGTCGGCGGCGCCCGCGGGGCCGCCGGTGTGCGGCAGGACGCTGGTCGCGGCGTTGGGGTCGTAGGCGCCCGCGCCGTGCGGCAGCACCTGCGTCGGGTCGGCGGCGCCCGGCACGGCCGTCGGGGACGGGTCGGGGGCGAGGATCGCGCCGACGCCCTCGGCCGCGGCGATCTGCGCGGAGTTGGCGTGCACGCCGACGCCCTCGGCGACGACACGCAGCCCGCGCGCGAGGTTCTCGGCGCTGGGCCGGTCGTCGGGGTTCTTGCGCAGGCAGCGCTCTATGACCGTCCACAGCGGCTCGGGAACGGTGGAGGGGCGGCGCGGCTCGGCGCTCAGGTGCTGGTGCAGTACTTCGAGCGCGGAGCCGCCGGAGAACGGCGGACGGCCGGTGACCAGCTCGTACAGCAGGATCCCGGCGCCGTAGATGTCGACGGCGGAGGTCTGCGGGCGGCCCTCGGCGGACTCCGGAGCGACGTACGCGGGCGTGCCGACGAACTCCTGGGTGCGGGTCAGGCCCGGGGAGTCGGCGAGGCGGGCGATGCCGAAGTCGGTCAGCATCGGGTGCATCTGGCCGCCGTTCTGCTGGAGCAGGACGTTGGCCGGTTTCAGGTCGCGGTGCACGACGCCGTCCGCGTGGCTGGCGCCGAGCGCGTCGGCGATCTGCGCGGTCAGCAGGGCCGCGGCGACGGGGGTGAAGGGCCCGTTCTCGCGGAGGTAGCGGTGCAGGTCGGGCCCGTCGACGAGGTCCATGACCAGGGCCAGCAGATCGCCCTCGACGACCAGGTCACGGACCCGCACGATGTTCGGGTGGGTCAGGCGGAGCAGCACCGACCGCTCGCGCAGGAACCGCGTCACGATGTCCGGGTCGCTCGCCAGTTCCTCCTTGAGGACCTTGATCGCGACGGTCTCGCCCGGCTGTCCAGGAACGGCTGCCTCGGCACCGGCGGTCTCGCGCTGGCGGGCACGCCAGACGGTTCCCGTGGCCCCGCGTCCGAGCGGCTCCTCTAGGAAGTACTTGCTGCCTACCGGCCGCACGTCATGCGCTCCCTGCTGCTTGCGTCGTTGTTCCGACCCACTGTAGTGGCGTGGACCCCGCTCCCGGCCTGTCGTCTTTACGGCTCGTCTTCACGGTTGGTCTTCACGGTTGGTCTGCACGGTTGGTCTGCACGGTTGGTCTGCACGGTTGGTCTGCACGGTTGGTCTGCACCGCTCGTCTTCACGGCTCGTCTTCACCGCTCGCCTTCACCGCTCGCCTTTACGTCCGCCCCCAGCCGTCCGTACATGTTCGAAGGAAAGACGCTCTCCTCGGTCCCGCGGTTGCCCAACCCGAACGTGACCGATCTCAAGCGGTCGTCCGGATGGCGGTGTGCCAGCACTTTGCAGGCACTTTTGCGGGCAGAGCCGACCAATCAAGATCACTTGTCGGTGGGCGGCGGGCGGACTGTCAGTGGCAGGTGCGAGGATGCGTGCAGTACTGGCCGATGTGCTCGTGCGGGGGTGGGGGAAGTGCGTGCCCGCGCCCGCGCAGAAGGGACCGCTGACGGCGATGCAGATCCGGCTGACCGTCGTAGATCCGCAGGGCCCGCCCCCCGAGGCCCGGGGCCGTGCCGCCAGCTGCGATGTGCTGGTCACCGCGCCCGCCGGGACGGCCCTGTCCGCCGTGGCGTCGGCACTCGCCTCGACGGTCTCCGACGGCCCCGCCGTGCTGTACGCCGGTGCGGAGCGGCTCGACGCCCAGCGCGCCACCCTGGGCGAGCCGCCACTGGTCGACGGTGCCGTGCTGTCGGTCGGCGCCCCCGCCGAGCCCGAGCCGCACCCCGAGATGGCCGACGCCCCGGCGCGCCTCGACGTGGTCGCGGGCCCGGACGCGGGCGGGGTCCATCTGCTGCACGGCGGCGAGGTCCGCGTCGGCCGCTCCGCCGACGCCGACGTGCCCCTGGACGACCCCGACGTCTCCCGGCTGCACTGCGCCGTGACCCTCACCGCCGACGGCCGCGTCAGCGTCGCCGACCTCGGCTCCACCAACGGCACCACCCTGGACGGCAGCCGCGTCACCACGCGTGCGGTGCGGTTCACGCCGGGCGCCCTGCTCAGGATCGGCGAGTCGACCCTGCGGCTGGCTCCGGCCGGGGGCCTGGGGGCGCGGGTGGGGACCACGCCGGACGGGGAGGGGTTCGTGCGGGTGGCGCTGGCGGCGGACGCGTCCCCGGATGCGGGGCACGCGCGCGTGGGCCCTGACGGCGACGCCGGTACGCCGCTCCCCGCCCCGGACGACACCCCGATCAGCCACGGCCCGGCGGGCTGGGACCCCGCCACGGCGCCCGGCGCCCATGAGCACGCCCCCGTCGAGCCACCGGTGGTCCCGGGGCAGGCCGGGGCCCCCGGGATCGAGAACCGCCGGGACGG
This sequence comes from Streptomyces sp. NPDC057877, assembly GCF_042796855.1. Taxonomy (NCBI): domain Bacteria; kingdom Bacillati; phylum Actinomycetota; class Actinomycetes; order Kitasatosporales; family Streptomycetaceae; genus Streptomyces; species Streptomyces sp. NPDC057877. The sequence goes on along the minus strand of NZ_JBHVMS010000004.1, from coordinate 42,277 downwards.
CGACGGCGGCACGGGCCCGTCCCCCGTGCCGCGGCAGCCCTCCGGCGCCGACACCCACGGCGGACGCCTCGGCGTCGGCCCCCTGGTCGGGTACGCGCCTGAGCAGGCGGTACCCGCCGACTCCCCGCCCGATGACACCGCGCCCGGCGCGACCGGGCGCAAGGGCACCCCCCTGCGCGGGACCGACGTGCCACCCGGTGTGCGCAGGCGCGGGGGGCTCTCGGCCTGGGCCCGGCGGCTGGCCGGTGGGCGCGGGAGCGAGCAGGACGGGCCCGCCGAGCACCTCGACGGGCCGACCGGCGTGCCCGCCGCCCCGGCGGCCGTCGTCGGCCAGCTCCCGGAGACCTGGCCGGACCCGGCGGCGCTGCTGCTGACCGCCCTGGGCCCCGGGCCCCGGCTGTGGGAGCGCGAGCCGGGGCATCCGGAGGCGCTGACCGTGCGGCTGGGCACCGCCGACCGGACGGCACCGGACGGCGCGGGGCTGCTGCCCGCGGTGCCGGTGACCGCGGATCTGCGCGAGGCCGGTGCGCTGGGCCTCGCGGGGCCACGGCCGCGGCTGGCCGGGCTGGCGCGCGCGGTGCTGGCCCAGCTCGCCGCGCTGCACTCCCCCGACGCCCTGGAGATCGTGCTGATCAGCGCGGACCGCTCCCGCCCGGAGGCGGAGCGCACCGCGGAGTGGTCCTGGCTCGGCTGGCTCCCGCAGTTGCGCCCCGGCCACGGCCAGGACTGCCGCCTCCTGCTCGCCCACGACCGCGAACAGGCCACGGCCCGCACGGACGAACTCCTGCGCCGCCTGGACGACCAGCCCGCGGGCACGACCCCCCACCCGGCCGACGGCTCCGCCCGGCCCCGCCCCTCCTGGGCCCAGGAGGCCGGTCCCGACGGCCCGCCCGGCCCGTACAGCGTGGTCGTCGTCGACGGCGACCCCGGGGGCGCCGATCTGCGTGAGGCGGTGGCGCGGCTCGCGGTGGAGGGGCCGCGCGCCGGGATCCATGTCGTGTGCCTCGCGGAGACCCCGCCCACCTCACCGGCGTCGCCGGTGACGGAGACGTACGAGGCGGCCTGCGCGGTGACGCCCGTCTTCCGGGAGTGCGGCGCGGTCGCCCTGCTCAGCGGCGACGTGGCGACGGCGCTGCGGCTGCTGCGCGTGCCCCGCGCGAGCACGGCCCCCGGCACGCCCCCCGCCCCCGTCGGCCACGGCACCATCGGCACGGTCGACGCCGTGTCCCCCGCCTGGGCCGAGCGGTTCGCGCGGGCGCTCGCCCCGCTGCGGCCGGACGGCGCGGCCGGTGCGCGGCACGCGCGCGTGGCCGTGCCGCTGCCCCAGACGGCCCGGCTCCTGGACGAGTTGGGGCTGGCCCGCGCCACCCCGGCGTCCCTGATGGCCCGGTGGGCGGACGCCGCCGACGACACCGACGCGCTGGGCGGCCGGGCCCGGGTCGTGCTGGGCGCCGGACCGCGCGGCCCGGTCGGCGCGGACCTCGTCGGCGAGGGCCCGCACCTGCTGGTCGAGGGACCGGCGGGCAGCGGCCGTACGGAGCTGCTGCGGGCGGTCGTCGCCGCGCTCGCCGCCGCCGAGCGCCCCGACCGGCTCGGGGTCGTCCTGATCGACGGCCGGGACGGCACGGGCACGGGCGGCGGCCAGGGCGACGGGCTGCGGGTCTGTGGGGACGTCCCGCATGTGACGACCCACCTCGCCGCCAACGACCCGGTGCGGATGCGGGAGTTCGCCCAGTCCCTGACCGCCGAGCTGAAGCGGCGCGCCGAGTTGCTCGGGCGGCTGGACTTCACGGAGTGGCACGCCAGCCGCGAGCTGTCCGGCCGTATGGTCGCGCAGCGCACGGCGGCGGGCCGCGCCACACCGGGCGGCGTCACGAGGAGCGCCACAGGCACGAGCACCGCCCCCGCCGGAGCCGGAGACCTGGAGGCCCCGCCCAGCTCCACCCTGCGCCTGCGCCCGGGCGCCGCCCGGCGTCGCACGGAGGCCGCCGCGCCCCCGCTCCCCCGGCTCGTCGTCGTGGTCGACGACCTGGACGCGCTGGTCTCACCCGCCCTCGGCTCCCCGGGACGCCCCGCGGCCGGGTCGGTGATGCGGGCGCTGGAGGCGGTGGCCCGGGAGGGTGAGCGGCTCGGCGTGCACCTGGTCGCGGCGACCGCGCCGTGCGCCCGTACGGCGGAGACCGAACCGGTGCGCCGGGCCACCCTGCGCGCGATACTCGACCCGCCCTCGACCGGCCCGGACGAACCGGCGCCGGGCCGTGGCCGACTGCTGGCGGCCGACGGGCGGAGCACCCCGTTCCAGGGCGGCCGGGTGACGGGCCGCATCCCCCGCACGGCGACCCTGCGCCCCACGGTCGTCCCGCTGGAGTGGCAGCGCATGGGCGATCCCCCGGCCCGGCGCCCGGTGCGTGAGCTGGGCAACGGACCCACGGACCTGGCCCTGTTGGCGAGCGCCCTGGAGCGGGCCGCGCGGGAGGTCTCCGCGGCCGAGGTGCCCTCGCTGCTCTAGACCGGCTCCAGGACACCTCAAGGCCCCCGGCCCGCCGAGTCACGACGCGGTCACGATCCCCCGGTTGACACCGTAGGCGCACTTGCCGACCTCGGGCACCCGGCGTAGACCAGAGCGCACGGGACAACGTTCGGGCGTTCGACGAGGAACGAAGAACGGGGCAGTGATGCGCACCACGAGCAGCACCATCCGTACCAGCAACGACAACCGTAGAAAGCGAGCGCGCGGGGCCGCGGCCGCGCTCGCCGCGGGGGCCCTGGCGCTCTCGCTCACCGCCTGCGGCGGCGATGACGACGACGGCGGCACCGGGGGCTCCGGCAGCGACGAGCCCACCGCCAGCACCGTCACCCTCCCCAAGCTGGACGGCGAGAGCCTCTCGGTCGCCGCCGTCTGGACGGGCGCGGAGCAGAAGAACTTCAAGACGGTCCTTCAGGAGTTCGAGAAGCGCACCGGGGCGAAGATCACCTTCGTGCCCGCGCAGGACCCGATCATCAACTTCCTCGGTTCGAAGATCGCGGGCGGTCAGCCCCCGGACATCGCGATGCTCCCGCAGCCCGGCGCCATCAAGCAGGCCGTGGACAAGGGCTGGGCCAAGCCGCTCGGCGCCGAGGCGCAGGAACAGCTCAGCAAGAACTACTCCCAGGGCTGGCAGGACATCGGCTCGGTCGACGGCAAGCCCTACGGCGTCTACTACAAAGCCGCCAACAAGTCGCTGATCTGGTACAACAACCAGGTCTTCGAGAACGCGGGCGCCACCGAGCCCAAGACCTGGGACGAGTTGCTGAACACCGCGCGGACGGTCTACGACTCCGGTGTCACCCCGTTCTCCATCGGCGGCGCCGACGGCTGGACGCTGACCGACTGGTTCGAGAACGTGTATCTGTCCCAGGCGGGCCCGGAGAAGTACGACCAGCTCGCCAACCACGAGATCAAGTGGACGGACCCGTCGGTCGAGCAGGCCCTCACCACCCTCGCGGAGATCTGGGGCCAGGCGGGCTATGTGGCGGGCGGCGCGAAGGGCGCGCTCCAGACCGAGTTCCCGGCCTCCGTCACCCAGACCTTCACCGGCGGCGACCAGCCGAAGGCGGGCATGGTCTACGAGGGCGACTTCGTGCAGGTCAACATCGGTGAGACCGAGGCCGAGGTGGGGACGGACGCCAAGGTGTTCCCGTTCCCGGCGGTCGGTGACGAGGCGCCGGTGGTGTCCGGCGGTGACGCGGCGGTGATCCTGAAGGACTCCAAGGCGGCGCAGGCGCTGGCGACCTTCCTCGCCTCCCCGGACGCGGCGACCATCCACGCGGGCCTGGGCGGCTACCTCTCGCCGAACAAGAACGTCGACGCGTCGGCGTACCCGAACGACGTGCAGCGCAAGATGGCCGAGGCGCTGGTCGCGGCCGGTGACGACTTCCGCTTCGACATGTCCGACCAGGCCCCGCAGGCCTTCGGCGGCACCCCCGGCAAGGGCGAGTGGAAGGCGTTGCAGGACTTCCTGAAGAACCCCAAGGACGTCGCGGGCACCCAGCAGCGGCTGGAGGCCGACGCGGCGGCGGCGTACGGGAACTGAGCCGGCGATGACGTCGGCGGCACCGACGGCGGGGGTCCCGGAACCGAAGCGCTCCGGGACCCCTCCCCGTAAACACAAGAGCGTGACCGGCACCCGCCGGACCGTCGCGGCGCTGTTCCTGCTGCCCGCGCTGGTACTGCTCGGCGCGCTCGTGGTCTACCCGATCGGGTACTCGGTCTTCCGCAGCTTCCTCGACCAGTCCGGCGACGGCTTCGCCGGTTTCGACAACTACGAGGCGCTGTTCACGGATGACGGCATCCGTACGGCGCTGCAGAACAACATCATCTGGGTGGTGTTCGCGCCGACCGTCGCGACCGCGCTCGGTCTGATCTTCGCGGTCCTGACCGAACGGGTGCGCTGGGGAACGGCGTTCAAGCTGGTCGTCTTCATGCCGATGGCGATCTCCATGCTGGCCGCCGGGATCATCTTCCGGCTGGTGTACGACCAGGACCCGGACAAGGGCATCGCGAACGCGGTGTGGGTGGGCGTGCACGACACGTTCGCCCAGTCGTCGGCGTTCCCGAAGGCGCACCCGGGCCGGGAGTCGCCGCTGGAGGCCGGGGGCGGCGGCGCCTTCGTCACCAGGGAGCCGGTCCGCGCGGGCGAGCCCGTGGCCCTGCCGCTGGTGGGCGTCGCGCCCGACCTGATGCCCGACGACGCGCGGCCCGCGCGGCAGGCGCGGACCGACCCGGGCAAGGTCACCGGCACCACCTGGCAGGACTTCACCCGCGGCAAGGGCGTCGGCACGCTCGGCGCGCCCGACGCGGGGGAGTTCGGCTATCCGGGGATGCGGATCGAGGCCGTCAAGGACGGTGCGGTGGTCGCCTCGACGACGGCCGCCGACGACGGCACGTTCACCCTGCCCGCCGAGGCGGACGGGGCCCGGCTGCGGCTGCCCGCGAGCAACTTCGAGGAGCCGTACAACGGGCTGGACTGGCTCGGCCCGTCGCTGGTGACACCGGCCATCATCGGGTCGTACATCTGGATGTGGGCGGGCTTCGCGATGGTGCTGATCGCGGCCGGGCTCGCGGGCGTGCCCCGGGAGCTGCTGGAGGCCGCGCGCGTCGACGGCGCCAACGAGTGGCAGGTGTTCAGACGGGTCACGGTGCCGCTGCTCGCGCCCGTCCTCGCGGTGGTCACCGTCACGCTGATGATCAACGTCCTGAAGATCTTCGACCTGGTCTACATCATCGCCCCGGGCTCCTCCCAGGACGATGCGAACGTGCTCGCGCTGGAGCTGTACCGCAAGGGCTTCTCCGAGGACCAGCCGGGCATCGCCAGCGCCATCGCGGTGTTCCTGCTGCTCCTGGTGATCCCGGTGATGTGGTTCAACATCCGCAGGCTCAGGCGGGAGGTCAGGCGATGACGACGACAGACGCGCCGGACGTCAGGAAGGCCGCCCCGGAGAACGGGCGCCCGCCCAGGGAGTCGCTGGGGTCGCGGCTCGCGCAGGGCGTCAGCGGCGGGCTGGTGCGGGTGTTCCTGATCGTCGTGGGACTGTTCTGGCTGGTCCCGACGATCGGTCTGCTGGCGTCCTCGCTGCGCACCCCGGAGGACATGAACGCCAGCGGCTGGTGGAAGGTGTTCTCGGAGCCCGCCCAGCTCACCGTCGACAGCTACCAGACGCTGCTGGAGAACGACGACATCACCAACTCCCTGGTGAACACCGTCCTGATCACCGTCCCGGCGACCGTCCTCGTCGTGGTGATCGGCTCGCTCGCGGGCTACGCCTTCGCGTGGATGGAGTTCCCCGGCCGGGACTGGTGGTTCCTGGCCGTGGTCGGGCTGCTGGTGGTGCCGGTGCAGGTGGCGCTGATCCCGATCGCCGAACTCTTCGGCAACCTCGGCCTGTTCGGCTCGATCACGGGCGTGATCCTCTTCCACGTCGGCTTCGGACTGCCGTTCGCGGTGTTCCTGCTGCGGAACTTCTTCGCGGAGATCCCGCGCGAGCTGCTGGAGGCCGCCCGGCTGGACGGCGCCGGTGAGCTGCGGCTGTTCCTGCGGGTCGTGATGCCGCTGGGCGGACCGGCGATCGCGAGCCTGGGCATCTTCCAGTTCCTGTGGGTGTGGAACGACATGCTGGTCGCGCTGGTCTTCTCCGACGCGGACAGCCAGCCCATCACGGTCGCCCTGCAGACGCAGGTACGGCAGTTCGGCAACAACATCGACGTACTGGCGCCCGGCGCGTTCATCTCGATGGTGATCCCGCTGGCGGTGTTCTTCGCGTTCCAGCGGCAGTTCGTGTCGGGCGTGATGGCGGGCGCGGTGAAATAGGCTGTTTTGGACGGGAGTTGGGGGGCGGGCCCACCGGTCCGCCCCCTTCTCGTTCCCCCGTATGGCGCACACGTCGTAACCCGGTCGCGGGACGAGGCGTTCCCGGGCAGAACGCCCGCGCCGACCCATGGATGTCCCGTGCCCCGGTTCAGTGTCATCGTCCCCGCGTACCAGGTTCAGGCGTACCTCACCGAGTGTCTGGAGTCGGTGCTCTCCCAGTCGTACGCCGACCTCGAACTGATCGCCGTCGACGACCGCTCGCCCGATGTCTGCGGCGATCTCGTCGACGAGTGCGCGGCCCGCGACGCGCGCGTCCACCCCGTCCACCTCCCCGAGCGCCTGGGCCCCGGCCCCGCCCGCAACGCCGGGCTGGCCCGCGCGAGGGGCGACTACGTGCTGTTCCTGAACGGCGACGACACCCTCGCCCCGCACGCCCTGCGCACGCTCGCCGACCGGCTGAGGGAGACCGGCGAGCCGGAGCTGCTGGTGTACGGCGAGGCGAGCGACTGGAGCACCCGGAACAAGGTGTACCGGCGCCAGTTCGTGGAGCGCGAGGGCCTCACCTTCCCCTCCGGCCGCTACGAGGAACTCCCCTGGACCCTCGCGGCGCTGCTCACCGCCGGGTCGACCGCCACGCTGGGCCGCGAGTGGGTGCTGTCCCGGCAGCGCAGGTACGGCACCGCGCCGACCGAGCCGGACGGCCCGCCGCACCCGGACGTCTTCGAGCAGTACGACCGTGTCTTCGCGTTCGTCGACGCGCGGCCCGAACTGGAGCAGTGGAGGCCGGGGTTGTACCGCAGGATGGTCGAGCATCTGGCGCTGCTGTGCAGTGCCCCCGTACGCCTCCCGCGCGGCGCGCGCGCCGCCTTCCTGCGCCAGGCGCGCGCCCACTGCCGACGCCACCGTGTCCCCGGGGCCCGGGTCCCGTGGCGCTCCTGGCTCCGGCACACCCTGGTGCGCCTCGGCGCGCACCGCACGTTCCGCGCGCTGCTGCTGGCCGCCGCCCTGCGCCGCCGTACCGCCCGGCGCGTACTGCGGCTGGCCCGCGCCCTGCGCCGCGCGGGCCTGCGGCTGCACTACCGCGTCCAGCGGTGGCTGCCGCTGCGGGCCGACCGCGCGGTGTTCGCGGCGTCCTCGGGGTCCGGCGGGTACGGCTGCCATCCGGCGGCGCTGGAGTCGGCGTTCCGCACGCACGCCCCGCACATCCGCACGGCGTGGATCGCCGACCCCCGCCAGCACCACACCGTCCCGACCGCGACCCGTCGGGTGACGCCCGGCACGGCCGCGTACTGGACGGCGCTGGCCCGCTCCACCTACCTCGTCGACCACACCGGCTTCGACCCCCGCCTGGTCAAGCGCCCCGGCCAGGTCCTGATCCAGACGCGGCACGGCACGCCCCTGAAGCACATGGGCCTGGACCTGCGGGACCGCCCGGCCGCGGCCCGGGACACCGACTTCGCGGAACTCCTGCGGGACACCGGCACCTGGGACTACGTCGTGTCCGCCAACCGCCACTCCACCCTGACCTGGGAGCGCGTCCACCCCGGCCGCTACACCACCCTGGAGTACGGCTCCCCGCGCGCCGACGTCTTCCAGCGGGCCACCGACGCGGACGTGGCGCGGCTGCGCGAGGTGCTCGGCATCCCCGCGGGCGCCGTGGCGATCCTGTACGCGCCCACGTACCGCGACCACCGCCGCACCCAGCACCTCGCGCTGGACCTCGACCGCGTGGTACGCCGCCTGGGCCCGCGGTTCGTCGTCCTGGCCCGCGCCCACCACCGCCACGGCGGCCCGTTCACCGGGACCACCGAGGGCAGGGTCATCGACGTGACCGGCCATCCGAGCGTCGAGTCCCTCTGCCTCGCCGCGGACGCCCTGGTCACCGACTACTCGTCGATCATGTTCGACTACGCGGGCCTGGACCGCCCGATCGTGCTGCACCTGGCGGACCAGGAGGCCTACGAGGCGGCCCGCGGCCTGTACTTCGACCCGCGCTCCTGCCCGCCGGGCGCGGTCGCGCGCAGCGAGGACGAGCTGATCGACATCTTCGCCACCGGCCACTGGCGCGGCTCCCGCTCCACCCAGCTGCGGTCGGCGTTCCGGGCGCGTTTCTGCCCGTACGACGACGGGCGCGCCGCCGAGCGGGTGGTGCGCCACATCGCGCTGGGGCAGCGGGACGAGGAGGCGGGGCTGCCGCGCCTCGTCGCGCTGGACGAGCGCCGCCCGGTGCCGTCGGCTGCGGCCACCGCCCTGATCCGGCAGCCGCAGCCGACGGTGCCGCGTCCGGCTCCGGCCGGTAACCGCTGAGTCCGGCGCGCCGAGGGAGCGTGGAGTCCTCATGAACCGCAGTTCGTCACGGCCGACCCCGACCCGGCCGCCCGTGTGGCGGCCGTCGGGGCGGCCCGGCCGGGGTTCCGGGGGAGGCGGTGCCGGGGTGGGGCGCCCGGCCCGAGGCGGTTACTCGATGACCAGCTCGACGGGGACGTTGCCGCGGGTGGCGTTGGAGTAGGGGCAGACCTGGTGGGCCTGCTCGACCAGCTTGCGGCCGGTCTCCTCGTCCACGCCCTCGGGCAGCTCGACGCGGAGCGTGACCGCGAGGGCGAAGCCTTCGCCCTGCTTGCCTATGCCGACCTCGGCGGTGACGGCGGCGTCGCTGACGTCGACCTTGGCCTGGCGGCCGACGAGGCCGAGGGCGCTGGCGAAACAGGCGGAGTAACCGGCGGCGAACAGCTGCTCGGGGTTGGTGCCCTGGCCGCCGCCGCCCATCTCCACCGGGATGCCGAGCTGGAGGTCCAGCGTGCCGTCGGAGGAGACGGCGCGGCCCTCGCGGCCGTGGGTGGCGGTGGCGACAGCGGTGTAGAGCGCGTTCATGGAGAGACCTTCCCTCTCGGAGAGACGAAGCCGAACAACCAGAAGTGAAGCACACAATTAAGTTGTGCACAACTAAATGGCGGGTAAGAGCTACCCTGGACCCATGACCACGCCCACCACGGAATGGCTCCGCCTCGACCGGCAGATCTGCTTCTCCCTGAACGCCGCCTCGCGCGCCTTCGGCGGGGTCTACCGCGTCATCCTCAAGGACCTCGGGCTCACTTATCCGCAGTACCTGGTGATGCTCGTGCTGTGGGAGCACGACGACCGTCCGGTGCCGGTGAAGGAGCTGGGCGAGCGGCTGCGCCTCGACTCCGGCACCCTCTCCCCGCTGCTCAAGCGGCTGGAGACGGCCGGTCTGGTGCGTCGCGAGCGCAGCGCCCGCGACGAGCGCTCGGTGGAGGTCCGGCTCACCGGGGAGGGCGCCGCCCTGCGCGAACGCGCGCTGGAGGTGCCGCGCCGCATCGCCACCGCGACCGGGTTCGGCATGGACGAGATCCACGACCTGCGCGCCCGCCTCGACCAGCTCACCACGGCACTCGACGCGGCCACGGAGGCGGAAGCCCGGCGGACGAAGGCCTCCTGACATGACCTGGATGATCACCGGCGGCGCCGGATACATCGGCGCCCACGTCGTCCGCGCCATGACCGGGGCGGGCGAGCGGGCCGTGGTCTACGACGACCTGTCCACCGGTCTCGCCGAGCGCGTCCCGGACGGCGTGCCGCTCGTCGTCGGGTCCACGCTGGACGCGGAACTCCTCGACCGCACCCTGCTCGGCCACGACGTCACCGGCGTCGTCCACCTGGCGGCGAAGAAGCAGGTCGGCGAGTCGGCCGCGCGGCCCCTGCACTACTACCGGGAGAACGTCGAGGGCCTGCGCGTCCTGCTGGACGCGGTCACCGCGGCCGGTGTGCCCTCCCTCGTGTTCTCCTCGTCGGCGGCCGTCTACGGCATGCCCGACGTCGAGCTGGTCACGGAGGAGACGCCGTGCGCGCCCATGAGCCCGTACGGCGAGACCAAGCTGGCCGGTGAGTGGCTGGTCCGGGCGACGGGACGGGCGACGGGGCTGTCCACGGCCTGCCTGCGCTACTTCAACGTGGCGGGCGCCGCCGCCCCGCAACTGGCCGACGTGGGCGTGTTCAACCTGGTTCCCATGGTCTTCGAGAGGCTGACGCGGGGCGCGCCCCCGCGTGTCTTCGGCGACGACTACCCCACCCCGGACGGCACCTGCGTCCGCGACTACATCCACGTATCCGACCTGGCCGAGGCCCATGTCGCCGCCGCCCGCGCCCTGGCCGCGGCCGCGGGGCGCGACCTCACCCTCAACATCGGGCGGGGCGAGGGCGTCTCCGTGCGGGAGATGATCGACCGCATCGGCGCCGTCACCGGGCACCGCCGCGCCCCTGACGTCACCGCGCGCCGCCCCGGTGACCCCGCGCGGGTGGTCGCCTCGGCCGACCGTGCCGCCGCCGCACTGGGCTGGAAGGCCAGGCACGACGTCCACGACATGATCACGTCGGCCTGGGCGGGGTGGCTGCGACTCCATCCCGAGGCGGCGGCCCCGGGGCCGGGGGACTCCTCCCCCGGAGCGCTCACAGCGCCTTGATCGCCTCCGCGGTCGCCCGGGCGAGCGCGGGCAGATAGCCCTTGGGGAGCCTGCGGGTGCGGATGACCACCGCGCGCCAGTACAGCGGGCCGGAGATCAGGTCCAGCGCCAGCTCCTCGTCCATGCCCGGGCGCACCTCACCGCGCCGCTCGGCCGCCGCGACGATCCGGCTGGCCACGCCCTCCTGCCCGTCCCGCAGCGCCTTCTGCACGGCCTCGGCGATGTCGGGGTTGCGGGCCGCCTCCGCCTGGAGGTCCGGGATGATCTGCGAGGCCACCGGGTGCCGCAGCGCCCGCGACGTCACCTCGAACAGCAGCCGCAGATCGCCCTCCAGCGTGCCGGTGTCCGGCACGGTCAGGCCCTGCACGGCGAGCGCCGAGACGACGTCCAGGACCAGGTGCTGCTTGGACCGCCAGCGCCGGTACACCGCGGTCTTGCCGACGCCCGCGCGGCGCGCGATGCCCTCGATCGACATCCGCGCGTAGCCCACGGCCGCCAGTTCCTCGAAGACGGCCGCGCGGATCGCCTCCGTCACATCCTCGCGGAGTACGGCCGCACCCGCGGGGGTCCGGCGGCGCGGTCGGGACTGGGGCCCGTCGGCGTTGGTCGTCATGCGGGACAGCATAGGGCGTAGCGACGAAACGGTTACGTCCTGTCGCTGGGCGGTCTCGCTCCGGGACGGGCGGCGTGGCGACGATACGGTCCCGTCCGCACGCCAGCGGCGTCACGACGATACGGCGCCGTCCTCACGCCCATGGCGTCACGACGATACGGTGCCGTCCTCACGTGTCCGGTTACGACGAAACGGTTGCGTTCTGACGCTCCTACGGCCTACGCTCGCGTTGCGACGATACGGTCCCGTCCCAACGTAGAAACCGCGGAGTGACCGTCGCGACCCCCCACCCCCGACCGAAAGCAGCGGATGTGAGCCAGGTCCTCGACGCACCGCCCAGAACCCCGGCCCCGGCCACCGCCGCCGACGACGACCTCGCGGCGCTCGCCGCCCGCCACGGCCTCACCGTCAGCGGCGCCCGCCCCTCCCTGCCCGCGTACGTCCGCCAGCTGTGGGCGCGCCGCCACTTCATCACGGCGTTCTCCACGGCCAAGCTCACCGCCCAGTACAGCCAGGCCAAGCTGGGCCAGCTGTGGCAGGTCATGAACCCGCTGCTGAACGCCGCGGTGTACTACTTCATCTTCGGCGTGCTGCTCCAGACCAAGCGGGGTGTCCCGGACTACGTCCCGTTCCTGGTGACGGGCGTGTTCATCTGGACGTTCTCGCAGAGTTCGATCCTGGCGGGCACCCGGGCCATCTCCGGCAACCTCGGCCTCGTACGGGCCCTGCACTTCCCGCGTGCCGCGCTGCCGATCTCGTTCTGCCTCCAGCAGCTCCAGCAGCTGATGTTCTCGATGGCGGCGCTCGCGGTCATCCTGCTGGTCTTCGGCGTCCCGGTGGCCGCGTCCTGGCTGCTGGCGGTCCCGGCGCTGGTGCTGCAGTTCACGTTCAACGCGGGCGTCTCGATGATCATGGCCCGGGTGGGGGCGAAGACCCCGGACATCGCCCAGCTGATGCCGTTCGTGCTGCGCACCTGGATGTATGTCTCAGGGGTGATGTGGAGCATCGACCACCTGCTCAGCAGCCATGACAACCTGCCGTCCTGGGTGGGCCCGCTCCTCCAGGCCAACCCGGCCGCCGTCTACATCGACCTGATGCGCTTCGCGCTGATCGACAGCTTCACCGCGAGCCAGCTCCCGTCCCACGTCTGGCTGCTCGCGACCGGCTGGGCACTGCTCGCCGGGGTCGGCGGCTTCATCTACTTCTGGAAGGCTGAGGAGACGTACGGCCGTGGCTGACACCACCGAGGACAAGAGCGTGGCCGGGACCACCGAAGGCAAGAGCGTGACTGAGACCCCCGAAGGCAAGATTCCCACCGTCATCGCCGACAACGTGGACATCGTCTACCGCGTCAACGGCACCGGCGGCGGCCGTGGCTCCGCGACCGCCGCGCTCAACCGCATGCTGCGCCGCAAGCAGACCGAGAAGGCGGCGGGCGTCCGCAAGGTGCACGCGGTGAAGAAGGTGTCGTTCGTCGCGTACAAGGGCGAGGCGATCGGCCTGATCGGCACCAACGGCTCCGGCAAGTCGACCCTGCTGAAGGCGGTCGCGGGCCTGCTCCCGGTGGAGAGCGGCCGTATCTACACCGGCGGCCAGCCCTCCCTCCTCGGCGTCAACGCCGCCCTGATGAACGACCTGACCGGCGAGCGCAACGTCCACCTCGGCGGCCTGGCGATGGGCATGTCCCGCGAGCAGGTCAGGGAGCGCTACCAGGACATCGTCGACTTCTCCGGCATCAACGAGAAGGGCGACTTCATCACCCTCCCCATGCGCACCTACTCCTCCGGCATGGCCGCCCGGCTGCGGTTCTCCATCGCCGCCGCCAAGGACCACGACGTCCTCCTCATCGACGAGGCGCTGGCCACCGGCGACGGCCGCTTCCGCAAGCGCTCCGAGGCCCGCATCCGCGAGCTGCGCAAGGAGGCGGGCACGGTCTTCCTGGTCAGCCACACCAACAAGTCCATCCGCGACACCTGCGACCGCGTGCTGTGGCTGGAGCGCGGCGAACTGCGCATGGACGGCCCCACCGACGAGGTCCTGAAGGAGTACGAGGCCTTCACCAGCGACAAGCCGAGCAAACCCCGGCAGCAGAAGGAGCTGGCGGCACGCTGACGCCACGACGGGAGCGAGGGCGCCCCGAGCCGTGACGGCCCGGGGCGCCCTCATCACCGCAGGAGCGACGTACGGACTACGAGTGCGTGCGCAGCAGCGTCCGCATCGTGCGCATGGCCACCGACAGGTTCGCCAGGTCGAACGCGTCCGAGCCCTGGATCTCCTCCAGCGTGGCGCGCGCCCGGCCGAGGATCGCGGCGTTCTTCTGCTCCCACACCTTGAACCGCTGCTCCGGCGTCGAGGTGCCGTTGCCGACGGCGAGGACGTCCGAGGTGACCGCCGCGTGGGCGGCGTACAGGTCCTCGCGGATGGCGGCGCGGGCCATGGACTGCCAGCGGTCCGCGCGGGGCAGCTCGATGATGCGGTCCATCAGCTGGGTGATGCCGAGGCGGTCGGCGAGGTCGTAGTAGACGTCGGCGACGTCCATCGGGTCCTTGTCCATGCGGTCGGCCACCGAGACGATGTCGAGCGCCGGGAAGGCGGAGGAGAACCCGGCGACCCGGGTGGCCAGTTCGTCGGGGACACCGCCGCCGGTCAGCTCGTCGTAGATCTTCTGCCACCACTCCGCGTCCGCGCCGCGCAGCAGCTTGGGCAGCTGCGCCCAGACCTGGGCGACCCGGTCGGCGAAGAACTCGACGGTCTCGGCGAGTTCCAGCGGCTGCGGCCGGTTGTTGAGCAGCCAGCGCGTGCCGCGCTCCACCAGGCGGCGCGAGTGCAGCCGGATCCGGGTCTGCACATCGGCGTCGACCCGGGTGTCCAGGGCCTCCACCTCGTCCCACACCGCCGCCGAGCGGAAGATCGTACGCGCCGCGGTCTGCGCCCGGACGATCTCCTCCAGGGAGGCGCCGGTCTCCTCGCGCAGCCGGTGCAGATACGTCGTACCACCGGTGTTGACCGTGTCGTTGACCAGCACGGTCGTGGTGATCTCACGGCGCAGCGGGTGGCTGTCGATCCGCTCGGCGAACTGCTCGCGCAGCGCGGTCGGGAAGTACGCGTGGAGCAGGCCGCGCAGATAGGGGTCGTCGGGCAGCGAGGTGTGCAGCAGCTCCTCGGCGACCGTGATCTTGGTGTACGCCAGCAGGACCGCCGTCTCCGGTCCGGTCAGGCCCTGCCCGGTGCCGAGGCGCTCGCGGATCTGGCGGTCGGTGGGCAGGAACTCCAGCGCCCGGTCGAGGTGGCCCTCGCGCACCAGGTGGCGCAGGAAGCGCTGCTGGGCGTGGAGCATGTCCTTGGACTGGGCGAGGGCGTTGGCGATGGCGGTGTTCTGCGCGTAGTTGTTGCGCAGGACGAGGGCGCCGACCTCGTCGGTCATCTCGGCGAGCAGCTTGTTGCGCTGCTTGACGGTCATGTCGCCGTCGGTGACCAGGCCGTTGAGCAGGATCTTGATGTTCACCTCGTGGTCGGAGGTGTCCACGCCCGCGCTGTTGTCGATGGCGTCGGTGTTGACCTTGCCGCCGGACTGCGCGAACTCGATCCGGCCGAGCTGGGTCAGACCGAGGTTGCCGCCCTCGCCGACGACCTTGACGCGCAGGTCGGCGCCGTCGACGCGGATGGCGTCGTTGGCCTTGTCGCCGACGTCGGCGTGCGACTCGGTGGACGCCTTGACGTACGTACCGATGCCGCCGTTCCACAGCAGGTCCACCGGCGCCTTGAGGATCGCCCGCATCAGGTCGGCCGGGGTGAGCTTGGTGACGCCGTGCTCGATGCCGAGGGCCTCGCGGATGTGCGCGTTGACCGGGATCGCCTTGGCGGAGCGGGGGAAGACACCGCCGCCCGCGGAGATCAGGTCGGTGTTGTAGTCGGCCCAGGAGCTGCGCTGGAGTTCGAAGACGCGGCGCCGCTCGGCGTAGGAGGTGGCCGCGTCGGGGGTGGGGTCGATGAAGATGTGCCGGTGGTCGAAGGCGGCGACCAGCCGGATGTGCTCGCTGAGCAGCATGCCGTTGCCGAAGACGTCACCGGACATGTCACCGATGCCGACGACCGTGAAGTCCTCGCTCTGCGTGTCCACGTCCAGCTCACGGAAGTGCCGCTTGACGGACTCCCAGGCGCCGCGGGCGGTGATGCCCATGCCCTTGTGGTCGTAGCCCGCGGAGCCGCCGGAGGCGAAGGCGTCGCCGAGCCAGAAGTTGTACGCCTGCGCGACCTCGTTGGCGATGTCCGAGAACGTCGCCGTGCCCTTGTCGGCGGCGACCACCAGGTAGGTGTCGTCCTCGTCGTGCCGGACGACGTCCGGCGGCGGCACGACCTGGCCCGCCACCATGTTGTCGGTGATGTCGAGCAGCGCCGAGATGAACGTCCGGTACGCCGCCACGCCCTCCGCCAGCCAGGCGTCCCGGTCGACGCCCGGGTCCGGCAGGTGCTTGGCGACGAAGCCGCCCTTGGCGCCGACCGGCACGATGACGGTGTTCTTCACCATCTGCGCCTTGACCAGGCCGAGGATCTCGGTGCGGAAGTCCTCCCGGCGGTCGGACCAGCGCAGACCACCGCGCGCGACCTTGCCGAAGCGCAGGTGCACGCCCTCGACGCGCGGCGAGTAGACCCAGATCTCGAACGCCGGGCGCGGCGCGGGCAGATCGGGGATGGCCTGCGGGTCGAACTTCATGGAGACGTAGTCGTGCGGCTTGCCGCCGCTGGCCTCCTGGAAGAAGTTGGTGCGCAGGGTCGCCTTGATGACGGTGAGGAAGGAGCGCAGGATGCGGTCCTCGTCGAGCGAGGCGACCTGGTCGAGCGCGGCGTCGAGTTCCTCGAGCAGCGCGTCGACGATCTCGTGCCCGGCGCGCTGCCGGTCCGGCGACATCCGCGCCTCGAAGAGGGAGACGAGCAGCCGGGTGGTGTGGACGTTGTTGCGGAGGGTGTCCTCCATGTAGTCCTGGCTGAACGTCGAGTTCGCCTGCCGCAGGTACTTCGCGTACGCCCGCAGGACCACCGCCTGCCGCCAGGTCAGCCCGGCGCTCAGCACGAGGGCGTTGAAGCCGTCGTTCTCCGCCTTGCCGGTCCAGGTGGCGGCGAACGCCTCCTGGAACCGCTCACGGGCGTCGTCGGCGAGGTAGTCGGTGACCGCGCCGCTCTTGGTCTTGGGAAGCCGCAGGCCGAAGTCGTAGATCCAGGCGTTGCTGCGGTCGGCGCAGCGCAGTTCGTACGGGCGCTCGTCGACGACCTCCACGCCGAGCCGGTTGAGGACCGGCAGGACGGCGGACAGGGAGATCGCCTCGCCCTTGCGGTAGATCTTGAAGCGGCGTTCCTCGGGCGCGGCGCCCACCGGCTCGTACAGGCTGAGCGCGAAGTCGACGCCGTCGCCGAGCTGTTCGAGCTGGCCGAGGTCGGCGACCGCGGAGCGCGGGCTGTGGTCGGCCTTGTAGCCCTCGGCGAAGGCGCCCGCGTAACGGCGCAGCAGCTCCGCCGCGCGCTCCTCGCCGAACTCGGCGTTCAGCGCCTCCGCGAACCCGTCCGCCCAGGAGCGGGCGGCCTCCACCAGGCGGGCCTCGATGCGCTCCTTGTCGGCGTCGGACAGCTCCGGCAGTTCGGTGCCCTGCGGGACCCGGACCACGAAGTGCAGCCGGGACAGGATCGACTCGGTGTTCCAGGCGGTGAAGTCGACGCTGATGCCGCCGAGTTCCTCCTTGAGGATGTCGATGATCCGCAGGCGTACGCCGGTGGTGTAGCGGTCGCGCGGGAGGTAGACGAGGGCGGAGTAGTAGCGCCCGTACTCGTCCTGGCGCAGGTAGAGGCGCAGCCGCCGCCGCTCCTGGAGGTACAGCACGGAGGTGACGATCGACTGGAGTTCGTCGACGGGCGTCTGGAACAGCTCGTCGCGCGGGTAGGTCTCCAGGATCTGGAGCAGGTCACGGCCGTCGTGGCTGTGCGGCGAGAACCCGGCGCGCTCCAGCACCTCCTCGACCTTCCGCCGGATGACCGGAACCCGGCGCACCGACTCGGTGTAGGCGGCCGACGAGAACAGTCCGAGGAAGCGCCGCTCCCCGACGACGTTCCCCTGCTCGTCGAACTTCTTCACGCCGACGTAGTCGAGATACGAGGGCCGGTGGACGGTGGCCCGGCTGTTGGCCTTGGTCAGCACCAGCAGCTTGTGCTCGCGCGCCTTGGCGCGGGCGTCGGCGGGCAGCCGCTCGAAGGAGTGGCTGACGGGGTGGCTGTCGTCACCGGCGTGGTGCGGGTCGGAACGCAGGATGCCGAGGCCGGTGCCCGGCACGGCGGCCAGGGAGTCGTCGTCCCGGAGCTGATACTCGCGGTAGCCGAGGAAGGTGAAGTGGTCGTCGGCGAGCCAGCGCAGCAGCTCGCGGGCCTCCTCCACCTCCGGGGCGCGCAGGTCGACGGGCGCGGGCTCCTCGGGCAGCCCGTCCGCGAGGCGCACGGCGGCGTCCCGCATCTTGCCCCAGTCCTCCACGGCCTCCCGTACGTCCGACAGGACGCGCAGCAGATCGGCGGTGATCTGCTTCAGGTCGGCCCGGTCGGTCTCGCGGTCGATCTCGACATGGATCCATGACTCGATGTGCGCGTCCAGCGGCAGGGCGGCGCCGGTGGGGGCGGTGGTGAGCGCCTCGATCAGCCGCCCGGTGACATCGCGCCGGACGACGACCTGGGGGTGGATGACGACATGGATGCCGCGTCCCTGCCGGGTCAGCTCATTGGTGACCGAGTCGACGAGGAAGGGCATGTCGTCCGTGACCACCTCGACGACGGAGTGGCTGCACGTCCAGCCGTTCTCCTCCACGGTCGGGGTGTGCACGCGTACGTTGGCCGTGCCCTGGGGGCGGTTCTCGGCCAGTCGGTAGTGGGAGTAGGCGGCCCCGAAGATGTCGACCGGGTCGCGGTCGCCGAGGTCCTCGGGTGCGGTGTGCAGGTAGTAGCGCTGGAGGAACGCGAGTACGGCATCCGGGTCCGGCATGCCGTCCTCAGTCGTCCCAGTCGGTAGGTACCCCCCGACCGGGCTGTTCTCAGCTACCCGGGCGGCCCGATCGAGCAGCTCGGCCTTGGCTTCGTCCAGCTTGGTCTGCATTGTCCTCTGGCTCCTGTCGCGCGCCGTTGCGTGACGTAGAAGGAAGTACGGTCTCTGCCCTTCCGACGCGACGCCGTGACGCGGGGTCTCCGGTCCGTACCGACGCTATGCCGCAAGGGGAGGAGAGCGGGGGAATATCGGCCATTCTCGGCCACTGCACCACCGGTGACGGTCTCGTGCACGACGCCACCCGGGCCTCGGCCCGCCCGCGAAGACCAGCGACCGCCGCCCGGTCACGGACATGGTCCGCACACTCCGGGCGCAGGGCAGGGGCGTCATCGCCCCCGCGAACTATCGCGCTGATCACGCCACCAAGGCTATCGCTCCCTACCTGCCCCCCGTCATGAGCCGTATGTGTACAAAAGCAGACCCCGAACTTTGACGTTCTGCACAGGGCGAAATCGGCCAGCGGGTGCCGTAGGGGCACCCCCGTCGGTGTGGGTGACCGAACCCCCGTGCGGAACACCGCCCACCCCGGCGCGTCCCCTTGGCAACCCCCCGCCCCCGAGGCACGTTGCCAGAAGCACCACCCGGCCCCGCACCCAGGCACCGGCCCCCGGAGGCGACCCCATGACCGCCAAGATCCTCATCCTCACCGGCGACGCGGCAGAATCCCTCGAAGTTCTCTACCCCTACCAGCGCCTACGGGAAGAGGGCTACGAGGTCCACATCGCCGCCCCCACCCGCAAGAAGCTGCAGTTCGTGGTCCATGACTTCGAACCCGGCTTCGACACCTACACCGAGAAGCCCGGCTACACCTGGCCCGCGGACCTCGCCTTCTCCGAGGTGGACCCCGGCCAGTACGCCGCCGTGGTCATCCCCGGTGGTCGGGCCCCGGAGTACCTCCGCAACGACCCGGAACTCCGCAAGATCCTGAAGTCGTTCTTCGACGCGGACAAACCCGTCGCCCAGATCTGCCACGGTCCCCTCCTCACCGCCGCGATCGACACCCTCCGGGGCCGCCGCGTCACGGCGTACCCCGCGCTGGAACTCGACATGCAGTCCGCGGGCGCCACCTTCCAGGACGCCGAGACGGTGGTGGACGGCACCCTGGTGTCGGCCCGCGCCTGGCCGGACCACCCGATGTGGATGCGGGAGTTCCTGACGGTGCTGCGGGCGAAGGCGCCGGTGACGTGACCGGACGCGGTTGCCCGGTGCTCGGGCGGCGGCGACCGTGAGCGGACGCGGCCGGTGTTCAGGCGGCGGCGACCGTGACCGGACACGGCGGCCCGGCGCTCGGGCTGCGGTGACCGTGACCGGACACGGCGGCCCGGTGGTCGGGCGGCGGCGACCGTGACCGGACACGGCGGCCCGGCGCTCGGGCTGCGGTGACCGTGACCGGACGCGGCCGGTGTTCAGGGGCGCCGGGTGGCCGCGCGGCTCATGCCGCCAGCCGCTCGGCCTCCACCACGGCTTCGGCCAGCGTGTCCACCACGGGCACCCCCACCGCCTCCAGGCTGGCCCGGCTGTGCGACCCCCCGGTGTACAGCACGGCCCGCGCCCCCACGTGCAGCGCCGCCACCGCGTCATCGGCGGCGTCCCCGATCACCACCGTCCGATCGGGCGCCACGCCGTCGAGCGCCGCCAGGTGCCGCACCATGTGCTCGGCCTTGCTGCCGCCGGACGGCCCGGTCCGCCCGTCCACCCGTATGAAATGGGTCTCGATCCCGAAGCCCCGCACCAGGGGCACGAGCTCCTGATGCCCGTACATGCTCAGGAGCGACTGACTGCGCCCCGCCGACCCCCACTCCACCAGCAGCTCCACCACCCCGTCGGTGAGCCCGCACCGCGCCCGCTCCGCGGCGTAGTAGCGGTGGAAGGTCGCGTCCATGACCTCCCACTCGGCCTCGGTCGGCAGCCGTCCCATCAGCCGCTCGTAGAACTTCGGCACCGGCACGCAGTACAGCGCCCGGTACTGCTCCATCGTGATCGGTTCCAGCCCCAGCTCGGCGAAGGCCGCGTTCGTCGCCCCGATGATCGCGTCATTGTCGTGGAACAGCGTGCCGTTCCAGTCCCACACAATGTGCGCGCTGTTCTGCATCCCCATGTCCAAGAACGTACCCGGCACCACTGACAATCAAGAAGGCGCGACCGGCAGTCACGAAGGCCCGACCAGGTTCGCGATCTCCTGCGTCGCGAACCACAGCAGCTCGTGGTCCTCGGCCCCGTCCACGACCAACTGGGCGTCGTCGTCCCCGGCGTCCGCGGCCTGAAGCGCCTCCGCCGCCGCGGTCACGTCCGCCTCCGCGTCGTCCGCGTCGACATGCACCGCGGCGGCCTTCGCCAGCGGTACGCCCCCCTTGACCCGCACCTCACCGAGCGCGTCCGGGTCCAGCCCGCGGCCGGGGTCGGCCGTCGCGGCACCGTCGGACACGTCCACGGCGACCACGACCCGGCGCCGCGCCGCCCCCGGATCCGCCGCGAGCAGCCGCAGCGAGGCGAGCGCGGCCCGGCTCAGCGCGGCGTACTCCAGTTCCTCGATGTCGTCGGAGGTGTACCACTCACGCAGCCCGGGCGTGACGGCGTACGCGGTGAACGGCCCGGACCCCAGCTCGCCCGTCCTGTGCGCCTCGGCGAGACCGGTCAGGGTCAGGGGGACGTAGACGCGCATGTCTGGCCGCTTTCGTGGTCGGGTCGGAGAGCCTTCAGGATACGTGCGGGTGTCCCCTTTCGAGTCCCTGCCCACCGCCGTGGAGGCGTCCATTCCGGGCCCGGGAATTCACCCGGGGCGCCCGCTCCACCTCGGGTTTCCGGCGCACGATCACCCAGATAGGTGAACCTCGTCGACCCCTCGGCACGGCTCGGGGCTTCCTTGCCCCCGCACCCCCTGCCCCCGTACAAGATCACCACCAGCAAGTTACTGCCCGGTATTCGCCGGGCTGCCGAAACGGGGACCCATGTACAAGATCACGACGAGGACCGCCTCCGCCGCACGCTCCACCACCGGCCGTCCCACGGCCACCCGCCCGCCGGGCCGCCGTGACACCCGGCGCCCCTCCGGCCCCTCCCGCTCCCGCCCCAGCGACAGCCGCCCGCCCACTCCCCCACGCCGCGCCGCCGCCCGCCCCGAGCCCCCGCGCCCCACCCCTCCGAGGCCCGACCGCCCCACCGACGTCTTCGCCGACCGCCTCCTGACCGTCCTCAGCGGCAGGCGCCCCGTCCACTGGATGCTCGGCCACACCGCGGGCCGCGCCTACGACGAACTGGCCCACCTCGCCGAACACGGCCCCCTGCGCCCCCGTCCGGGCGTCCGCGCCGTCCACCCCGTCATCCGGGACATCGGCTACTTCGAACCCCGCCCCGGCGCCCTGGAGGCCTTCGCCCGCATCCTCACCGGCAGCCGTCTGCGCGCGATGGCCTTCCGCCTGGAACAGGGCACCGACCTGCGCTGGCGCTGTACGGCCGTGGAACTCGACGGCCCCCGCCCGGCGCGGCGACACGACGACTGAGCCGGAGCCGATGCAGCAGAACCGAAGGGCCGGGCACCCCTCAGGATGCCCGGCCCACCGGTCGGACTCAGCGCCGTACGCCGAGCGCCCACGCGTCGACGTACGTCACATCACGTCACTTCTTGCGGCGCCGCCCGCCCTTGGCCTGCTTGCGGCGCTCCGCGCGCGTGAGACCGTCGGCCGGGGAACGGACCGGCTCGTCGTCGCTGGGCAGATCGCCCTCGACGACACCGCCCTCACCGTCCACCGTCGGCGCGGAGAAGTGCAGCCGCTCGCGACGCTGCGGAGCCTCCAGGCCCTTGGCGCGGATCTCGGGACGACCACCCGACTGCGCGGGCACCGCCTCCTGCTTCTCCAGGGACGGCTTGGCGTCCTCGACCGGGACCTCCTCGACCTGCTGCTCGACCTGGACCTCCAGGTTGAACAGATAGCCGACGGACTCCTCCTTGATGCCCTCCATCATGGCGGTGAACATGTCGAAGCCCTCGCGCTGGTACTCCACCAGCGGGTCCTTCTGCGCCATCGCGCGCAGGCCGATGCCCTCCTGGAGGTAGTCCATCTCGTAGAGGTGCTCGCGCCACTTGCGGTCCAGGACCGACAGCACGACCCGGCGCTCCAGCTCACGCATGATCTCGGAGCCGAGCTGCGCCTCACGCTCCTGGTACTGCTCGTGGATGTCGTCCTTGATGGACTCCGAGATGAACTCGGCGGTGACGCCCGCGCGGTCCCCGGCCGCCTCCTCCAGCTCCTCGATGGTGATCTTCACCGGGTAGAGCTGCTTGAACGCGCCCCACAGCCGGTCCAGGTCCCACTCCTCCGCGAAGCCCTCAGCGGTCTCCGCGGCCACATAGGCGTCGATCGTGTCGTCCATGAAGTGCTGCACCTGCTCCTGCAGGTCCTCGCCCTCCAGGACGCGGCGCCGCTCGCCGTAGATGACCTCACGCTGGCGGTTGAGGACCTCGTCGTACTTCAGGACGTTCTTACGGGTCTCGAAGTTCTGCTGCTCGACCTGCGACTGGGCGGACGCGATCGCGCGGGTGACCATCTTGTTCTCGATCGGCACGTCGTCGGGGACGTTCGCCATCGACATCACGCGCTCGACCATCTGGGCCTTGAACAGGCGCATCAGGTCATCGCCGAGCGAGAGGTAGAAGCGGGACTCACCCGGGTCGCCCTGACGGCCGGAACGACCGCGCAGCTGGTTGTCGATACGCCGCGACTCGTGCCGCTCGGTACCGAGCACATACAGGCCGCCGAGGTCCTCGACCTCGTCCTTCTCGGCCTTGACCGCCTGCTCGGCGCGCTCCAGGGCGGCGGGCAGGGCCGCGGCCCACTCCTCGATGTGCTCCTCGGGGTCCAGACCGCGCTGGCGCAGCTCCGCCTCGGCGAGGTCCTCGGGGTTACCGCCGAGCTTGATGTCCGTACCACGACCGGCCATGTTCGTCGCGACCGTGACGGCGCCCTTGCGACCGGCCTGGGCGACGATGGTCGCCTCCCGGTCGTGCTGCTTGGCGTTGAGCACCTCGTGCTGGATGCCGCGCTTGCTGAGCTGCTGCGAGAGGTACTCGGACTTCTCGACCGAGGTGGTGCCGACGAGGATCGGCTGACCCTTCTCGTGCTTCTCGGCGATGTCGTCGACGACCGCGTCGAACTTGGCGACCTCGGTGCGGTAGATCAGGTCCGACTGGTCCTTGCGGATCATCGGCCGGTTGGTCGGGATCGGGACCACGCCGAGCTTGTAGATCTGGTGGAACTCGGCCGCCTCGGTCATCGCCGTACCGGTCATGCCGCAGAGCTTGTTGTAGAGGCGGAAGAAGTTCTGAAGGGTGATCGTGGCGAGTGTCTGGTTCTCGTCCTTGATCGGGACGGCTTCCTTGGCCTCGATCGCCTGGTGCATGCCCTCGTTGTAGCGGCGCCCGGCGAGGATACGGCCGGTGTGCTCGTCGACGATCATGACCTCGTCGTCGATGACGACGTAGTCCTTGTCCTTCTTGAAGAGTTCCTTGGCCTTGATGGCGTTGTTCAGGTACCCCACCAGCGGCGTGTTGACCGACTCGTAGAGGTTGTCGATGCCCAGCCAGTCCTCGACCTTGCTGACACCGGACTCGTGGATCGCGACCGTGCGCTTCTTCTCGTCGACGTCGTAGTCGCCGGTCTCCTCGATGCCCTTCAGGGGCTGCCCGGCGTCACCGCGCTTGAGGCGCTTGACCAGCTTGGCGAAGTCGCCGTACCACTTCGTGGCCTGGTCGGCGGGGCCGGAGATGATCAGCGGCGTACGGGCCTCGTCGACGAGGATGGAGTCGACCTCGTCGACGATGGCGAAGTTGTGGCCGCGCTGGACCAGTTCCTCCTTCGACCACGCCATGTTGTCGCGGAGGTAGTCGAAGCCGAACTCGTTGTTCGTGCCGTAGGTGATGTCGCAGGCGTACTGCTCGCGACGCTGCGCCGGCGTCATGTTGGACAGGATGCAGCCGACCTCGAGACCGAGGAACCTGTGGACGCGGCCCATCATCTCCGAGTCACGCTCGGCCAGGTAGTCGTTGACCGTGACGATGTGGACGCCGTCGCCCGACAGCGCGTTCAGGTACGCGGGCAGGGTACTGACCAGGGTCTTGCCCTCACCGGTCTTCATCTCCGCCACGTAGCCCATGTGCAGGGCCGCGCCGCCCATCATCTGGACGTCGTAGTGCCGCTGGCCCAGGACGCGCTTGGCGGCCTCACGCACCGTGGCGAACGCCTCCGGCAGCAGGTCGTCGAGGCTCTCGCCGTCGGCGAAGCGCTGCTTGTATTCGTCCGTGAGGGCCCGCAGCTCAGCGTCGGAGAGGTCGACAAAGTCCTCTTCGATGGAGTTGACCTGGTCCGCGATGCGGTGCAGCTTGCGCAGGATCTTGCCTTCGCCTGCACGCATGATCTTCGAGAGGACGGACACGGGGGTTGGTCTCCTTGCCGGTCGGGCCTGGGACGGTCGGTTTCCGTTTTGACTTACTGAGCAACGGCCATCGTATGCGAGGACCCGGCCACGCCGGGAGGCCTGCCGTGACGACGACAGCGCGCTGTTTCCAAGGGGACAACGTCCGGGCCTCCCGGATGGTGCCGCGCCGCACCGACGATTCCAGCGAAAAGTAAGCACACGGTCACAGAGCGCCAAACACATGGCGCTCCCGCCCCACCCCCACCAGAATCGGCCGATGGAACCCGTCAGGCTCACCACCCCGCGCCTCGTCCTCCGCACGGTGGACTCCGACGACACCGACGCCGTGTACGCCGCCGCCCAGGACCCCGACATCCAGCGCTGGACGACGATCCCCTCGCCCTACCTCTACGAGCACGCCGAGAGCTTCACCCACCAACTCGTCCCCGAGGGCTGGGCGAACGGCTCCATGTGCACCTTCGGCGTCTTCCTCCCCCAGGGAGCCCTCGCGGGCATGCTCGGCATCACCATGCGCTCCCTCGGCGTCGCCGAGATCGGCTTCTGGGCCGCCAAGGAGCACCGCGGCCACGGCTACACCACCGAGGCCACCGTCACCGCCTCCCGGTGGGCCTTCACCCACCTCGCCGTCGACCGCATGGAATGGCGCGCCGAGGTGGGCAACCACGCCTCCCGCGCGGTCGCCGAACACGCGGGCTTCACCCTCGAGGGCACCCTCCGCTCCGCCATCAACAACAAGGGCACCCGCCGCGACTGCTGGCTCGCCTCCCTCCTCCCCTCCGACCTGAACCTCCCGTCGACGTCTCCGTATCTTCCGGCGGCGGGGCGGGGGTAGGGGCCGGGGGGCCGGGGGGCCGGGCGACGGTAGGGGCCGGGGGGCGCCGGGCGACGGTAGGGGCCGGGGGGCGCCGGGCGACGGTAGGGGCCGGGGGGTGCCGGGCGACGGTAGGGGCACCGTGCCCCGGGCGGTGGCCGCGTGCGCCGCACCTCCGGGCTGCGGGCCACCGCCATCCCGCCATAGCTGCGGGCAGTCGTGCCGCTGGGGCGGCACGGGTGGGCGCAGCGGCACCCCGCCGCGCCGGGCTGCGCGACCCACCCCCGGCCAGCACCCACGCCGGGCAACCACGGAACGCCGGGCCGCAGACCCCGCAGGCCCCCAACCCCCCAGCAACCCCCCGTTGTCAGTGCCGCCCTCTATCGTGCGACCCATGACCACCCCGCGCCCCGCCACCACCCTCTCCGCAGCCGACGCCCGCCGCGTCGCCCTACGAGCCCAGGGCTTCCTCGGCGCCCCCAACCGCCGCGCAGGCGTCCGCGGCGTCCTGCGCCACCTGGGCGCGGTCCAGCTGGACACCATCTCGGTCCTGGCCCGCTCCCACGAGCTGGTCCCCTACGCCCGCCTCGGCGCCGTAGGCCGCAAAACCGTCGAACACGCCTACTGGAAGGACACCCACGCCTTCGAGTACTGGTCGCACGCCGCCTGCGTCCTCCCCATCGAGGAGTGGCCCCACTTCGCCTTCCGCCGCCGCGCCTACCGCGACCGCCCCCACTGGCACCACGACCTCCCCGACGGCACCTACGACCAGGTCATCAAGCAACTCCGCGCCGAAGGCCCCCTCACCGCCACCGAGTTGGGCGGAGCCAAACGCACCAGCGAGTGGTGGGACTGGTCCGGCGCAAAGGTCGCCGTCGAACGCGCACTGATGTACGGCGAGGTGGTCTGCGTGGAACGCCGCGGCTGGAAGCGGGTCTACGACCTCGCCGAGCGCGCCATCCCCAGCGCCTTCCTCCACGACGACCTGGACGACAAGGAGTGCCTGCGCCGCCTCGTCCGACTGGCAGGCGAGTCCCTGGGCGTCGGCACGCGCGCGGACATCGCCGACTACCACCGCCTCAAGGCGGAACAGGTGGACGCGGTGATCGCCGACTCCGGCCTGGTCCCGGTCACGGTCGAGGGCTGGGGCAAACCCGCGTGGGCGGACCCGACGGCCCTGGCGACACCCCCGCGCGGGCGCCACCGTACGACCCTGCTGTCGCCCTTCGACTCCCTCATCTGGGAGCGCGCACGCACCGAGCGGATCTTCGGCTTCACCCACCGCCTGGAGGCGTACGTCCCCAAGCAGAAGCGGATACACGGCTACTTCGCGATGCCCGTCCTCGCGGGCGGCCACCTGGTAGGCCGAGTGGACCCGGCTCGCGAGGGCCGCACCCTCGTGGCCAAGCAGGTCACGCTGGACGGCGTGAAGGCGGCCCCGGCGGTGGCGCAAGCGCTGGTCGAGGCGGCGACCTGGGTCGACTGCACCGACGTACGCGTGGAGCGAGTAAGCGACCCCGACCTGCGCGAACCCCTCATCAGGGAGCTGACCCGAGCCCTCGCCTGAGCCCTCTCACCTCACCGGATCTCGAGGATCTTCTCCCGCATCGCGTACACCACGGCCTCCATCCTGGAGTGCAACTGCAGCTTCTCCAGGATGTTGCGCACATGGTTCTTCACGGTGTTCTCGGAAATGAACAACTCCTTGGCGATATCCCGGTTGTTCATCCCCGTGGCGACCAGCTTGAGGACCTCCAGCTCCCGGTCCGTCAGCCGCGGCGCCGGAACGAGACGGCGCTCGTCGGTCCGCTGGATCATCGACTTGAACTCGGTGAGCAGTTTCGACGCCATGGACGGGCTGATCTGCGACTGCCCGTCGGCCACCGCGCGGATCGCCGTGGCCACCTCGTCCGTCGAGATCTCCTTCAGGAGATAGCCGGTCGCGCCCGCCTTGATCGCGTCATAGAGATCGGCTTCCTCGTCGCTGATCGTCAACATGATGATCTTGGCGCTGGGAGCGACCTCCTTGATCGAGGTGCACGCCTCGATCCCGCCCCGCTTCGGCATCCGTACGTCCATCAGGACGATGTCGGGCAGCAGATCCGCGGCCTTCTCCACCGCCTCGGCCCCGTCGCCCGCCTCGCCGACGACCTGGATGTCCTCCTCGGCCGCCAGCACGATCTCCAGGCCGCGCCGGAAGAGGGCATGGTCGTCCACGACCAGGACACGGATGGGCTCCGTGCGTGGAGAGCCCGCGTCCGGGCCCATGCCCGCGGCGCCGTCGTCGGCGTCCCCGTGATGCATCGGTCCGAAGGTGTCCGCCATCGTTCCTCCCCCTGAAGGCTGTGGCCTGTGGTCCCGTGCCATCGCCAACCCAAGGCAACGGCCCACCGGTTGGGCCGTTGCCGCCATGATTTCATGCCCGGACGACACCGCGGTGACATGGCGGTGGGCGAACCGGTCGCACGCCGGTGCCCCTGGGGGCGCACACGCACTCCAGGGGCACCGGAACGGCTGTCACCCGGCGAGGTCAGCCGCCGAGCGCACCACCCGTGGCAGGCGGCTGGCCCTGAGCCACCATCGGGTCGGTGTTGAGGTGGATGACGCCGTAGTCGTAAGCGTGCCGCCGGTAGACGACACTGGGTTCCTTGGTCTCGGAGTCGATGAACAGATAGAAGTCGTGCCCCACCAGTTCCATCTCGTAGAGAGCCTGGTCCAGGGTCATGGGGGCGGCGACATGGGTCTTCTCGCGGACGACGAGAGGGCCTTCGCCCTTCACTTCCAGCGAGCCGATGCGCTTGGTCGGCACCGCCTCCGGCTCCTCCTCGGAGACGGCGGCACCGTTGCCGTTCAGCGTGGCCACGCCCGGGACGTGGTCCGCGACCTCGGCCGCGGTCAGTCGGCCCGCGCCTCGGCGCGTGTACCGCTTGTCGTGCTGCTTGCGCAGCCGGGCCTCCAGTTTGTCCGCCGCCAGGTCGAGCGCCGCGTACGGATCGCTGGCCGACGCCTCCGCCCGGATGACCGGACCGCGCGAGCGAAGCGTGATCTCCACTCGGTCCGAACGGTCTGCCTGTCGGGGGTTCGGCTCCTTGGACACCTCGACGTCGAGGCTGATCACCTTGCCATCGAGCTTCTGGATCTTGTCCAGCTTCAGCTTCTCGGCCACGTGCTTGCGGAACCGCTCGGGCACCTCGGTCTTGCGGCCCTTGACGACGATGTCCACGCAGAACTCCGTTCCCGGATCGCTCCGCTCCACTGGCGGAGCATCTCCCTTGTGCACCAGGTCCCGGTGGGCCCCGGAACCTCGGACTCGGTGACGTCCACCTCCTCCTCCCCCACAGGCAAGATCTCCACCCCACCGGCCCGGGTGATTGCAGAAAACCCGCGGCACGGCATTCGGATAAGTGAGGTGTGGCCTGCGCCTTTCCCTCACAACCGAACATATCTCGCCCGGCCGGATGTCGTCACCCTCTACTGCCGCGTACCTCCGTTCCGGTGAATTGACCCTCTCATTACCTGCAACGATGCAAGTTCGCAGTCAGTTCCGGTTTATTTCGAGAGAATCAGGCGACGCGGCGACCACGGCCGCACAAACCACGGCGTCGAGGCCGACCGGGCCTGCCAATTGCCGCCCTGCACACCGCCACTCCGCGCTCCCTTCCGTCACCTCCACGATCCGTGCCTCAGTCCTTTCCCGAGCAGCCGCCGTGTACACAGCCGGATTCACTCCCGCGTCAGTGACCGATGGGGTTCCGTCGGGGGGCGGCGGGTTTCCCTGGTGGTGTGGTGGGCGGTGTCCCCCGGTGTGCGGCTGGTCCGCTTGGGGCCCCCTCCCCTCCCCCTCCACCCCTCCCCCCGCCACCGCCACCCGCACAGCCCGCGCCCCCTCCGCCAGTGACGCCCCCGTCGTCATCAGGTCGTCCACCAGCACCACCGCCCCGCCCCGCAGCAACCGCACCCCACCGGGCACCACCCCCAACGCCCCCGCGAGGTTGTCCAACCGCTGCCGGGAGTCAAGACCCGACTGGTCGACCACGCCCCGCCGCTGCCGCAGCACGGCGAGCACCCGCGCGGGCGTCCCCGTCCGCCGCAACTCCCCCGCAGCGGCAAGGGCGATCCGCCGCACCGGATCATGACCCCGCGCCCGGACGGCAGCCCGCGCCGACGGCACCGGCACAAGCAGCACCCCCTCCTCTACGACGCCCCTACCGCCGTACGCCCTCGCACCCCTCTCCTCCGATCCATCCACAAGCCCGGCCCGCACCGCGCCCGCCAGCGCCGCACCGAGCGGCCGGGCGAGCGCCAGCGCACCCCGCTCCTTGTGGGCCAGCAACACCGCGCGCACCTCGTCCGAGTACCCCGCCGCCGCGTGCACCACCGGCAACCCGCGTGGCTCCGGCAACGGCCGCACCCGGCGCGGCTCATCCCCGCTCAGGGCCGCACGGCACTCCGGGCAGAGCACCGTGCGCGGCCGTCCACAGCCTCCGCAGTCGGCCGGCAGCACCAGGTCGGCGAGTTCCTGCCACCACCCCCGCATGTGCACCACTCTGCCAACGCCCGCCCCATCCGGCCACCCCTGTGGAAAACTGCTGTGGATAACTCGACGGCCAGTGGAAATGCCCCCGCACAAGCGCGAAAACCGCACCCGCGACCGCCCAAGCGAACGAAAAACGGCCGCCCCGCCGGACCATCCGACGAAACGACCGTTCCCTCACGCAAGCGGCTGCCGCCCAAAGAGCCGCACCCAGCCAGCTACGCCCCAGTCAGTCACCACCCGAGCCGGGAGACCTCACCCCGGATAAACCGGCGCCGCCCCCTCCTTGACCACCTTCTGCCACTGCGTCCCGGACGGCAGCCGCACGATCCCGTCCTCCGACGAGTGCGCCACCAGCGGCAGCCGGTCGTCCTCGGACGCGGCGATCTCCTGCACGCCGGTCAGCGCGTCGGGCGCGGGCCCCTCCGGAGTGGAGCCGTCGATCTGGACGTAGCGCATCTGCTGCACACCGTCCTTCTCGCGCCCGACCACCACGAGGCGGCTGTCACCGGCCCACGACATGGCGGCGACCTCCGTCAGCTCGGGTGTCGCGGACCGCAGTTCGCGGATGGACACCGCCGACTGCTCGCCGACCCGCTCCCACTCGATCCGCCCGACGAGCAGCGACTGCTCGTCGTCCTTCTCGACGACGAGCGCGACGCGCACCCCGTCGGCGGCCACCCGCAGGGACTTGATACGGCCGTCCAGCCCGGGCGTGCTCACCTGGAGGGGTTCGCCCTTGCCGTCGCGCAGCAGCAGGAGCCGCGGGTTGGCGGGGTCGCGGTCGGCGACCCACAGATCACCGCGCGCGTCCCAGCTGGGCGCCGTCAGCCGGTCGGCCTCCGTCTTGCCCGCGCTGAGCAGCACGGCGTCCCCGAGCGAGCCGCCCGAGGCCAGTGAGCCGACGTAGAGGGCCTTGCCGTCGAGGCCGACACCGGCCGCGGTGTGCTCGTCGCGGGAGACCGCGGCGGACCGCAGGGGTGTGGCGCCCTCGCCCAGCGCGCCCGGCACGGGCTCGGCGCTCGTCGTGCGGCTGTCGGCGGGGATGCGTACGAGCCGGTGCTTGTCGTCGAGGAAGTACAGGTTCTCGGCCTGGTGCGCCGAGCCGACGGCCGCGACGGCGGGCGCCTGGTCCTCGCGCAGGTCGCACAGTTCCCGGTCGCCCGCGCGGAGTTCCACCTCGTCCACCGCGGGGGTGAGGCTCTGGAGCGTGAACAGCAGCTGGGCCGCCATCTCGTCGCACTTGGCGGTACCGACCCGCGCGGCCTTGCCGTTCAGCGGCACGGTCAGCCGGTTCTGCTCGTCGGGGGTGAGCCTGACGCCCTTGCGCAGTGCCGTACCGGTGGGGAAGCTCGACCTGGCCACGGGCCCGAGCCAGCTGGTGGGCCCGTTGAGCAGCGAGTGCACCACCTGCGTCATGGGGTCCACCCGTCGGCGCACGTACACGGGGTCGGCGACGGCGGCGGGCTGTGACGCGGTCCCCGCCTCGGTGTCCCCGGCGTTGGAGGCGAAGTAGTACTTGTTGACGGACATGTAGTTGCGCTGGAAGTCCGACTCACCGATGACGACGCCCTGCGGCAGCCCGTCGATGCGCCACTGCCCACTCTTCCGCTCCCGGACGAGGTGCACCTGCCTGCTGTACTGGCCGTCGGCGGGCGCGTACGACTGCTGTACGTCCAGCAGGGCGACCTTGGTGCCGGTCAGGGTGAACGAGTAGTCCTCGCCCTCCTCGCCGCTCCCCGTGAGGTCGGTCGCGGTGTCGGGCCCGTTGGCCAGCACGGTGGTGGACAGTTCGGGCAGCCACTTCTTCGCGGCGTTCTCGCTCAGATACTGCTTCGCCGTCTCATAGTGCGGATCATCGCTGGTCAGCGCCTCCAGGAAGCCCTGCATGATCTCGGCGGGCTCCGCGTCCTCCCGCGGCGGCATCGCGAAGACCCGCACCTGGGTGTCCTGCCGTGGGGTGGACTCCACGTCCCGCAGATCCCCGCGGTCCGGCATCGACGCGCACCCGGCCAGCAGTACGACGCCACAGGCGACGTACGCCACCGCGCGCCCCGATGCCCGGCGGGTGCCTCCCGCGCGGTCAGCGCCCACGAAATGCCTCCCCTTGTCCGCCGGGCTGCTCGGCCCCGGCGTCGGCTCCCTGATCGGCGGGACGGTCCTGGGCCGCGCCACGCGGCGACGGTGCGCTGCCCGGCCGGGCCACCACGCGTGCGCCGTTCCCGGGCAGTGCCGTCGGGTCGGCGGACGGGGCGACGGCCGCGAGCCGGGCCGCCGCTATCGGGTCGCGCGGCGGCACCTGACCGCTGCCGGTGCTCTGCGCGGGCACCATCGCGGTCTTCTCGCCGCCGCTCGGCGCACCGGCGTCGGTGAGTCCGCGGTTGCGGCGCGAGTCCTTCGGTTCCAGCGGTATCGGCGAGCCCCGCAGCGGCTCGTCCGCGGTGCGCGGCAGGGTCAGCCGGAACTGCGAGCCGCCGCCCGGTTCGCCCCACGCCTGGAGCCAGCCGCCGTGCAGCCGCGCGTCCTCCAGGGCGATGGACAGGCCGAGGCCGGTACCGCCGGTGGTACGCGCGCGTGCCGGGTCGGCCCGCCAGAAGCGGTTGAAGACCCTGGTGGCCTCGCCGGGCTTGAGGCCGACGCCGTAGTCCCGGACCGCGACGGCGACCGCGCCGCCCGCCGAGGCGAGCTTGACCATGACGTCCCGGCCGTCGCCGTGCTCGACGGCGTTGACGACGAGGTTGCGCAGCACGCGCTCCACCCGCCGGGCGTCCGCCTCGGCGACGACGGGCTGCTGGTCGCCGACGATGCGTATCCGGCTGCCCTTGCGCTCGGCGAGCGGCTCGGCGCCGCTGACGACGCGCCGTACGACCTCCCTGAGGTCTATCGGCTCGGCCTCCAGCGCGGCGGCGCCCGCGTCGAAGCGGCTGATCTCCAGCAGGTCCGACAGCAGTGACTCGAACCGGTCCAGCTGGTCGGCGAGCAGTTCGGCGGACCGCGCGGTCACGGGGTCGAAGTCCTCGCGCGCCTCGTGGATGACGTCCGCGGCCATCCGCACGGTCGTCAGCGGCGTCCGCAGCTCGTGCGACACGTCGGACACGAAGCGCCGCTGCATCCGCGACAGGTCCTCGAGTTGCTGGATCTTCAGCTGCAGATTCTGGGCCATCTTGTTGAAGGCCTCACCGAGGCGTGCGATGTCGTCCTCGCCGGTGACCTTCATACGTTCCTGGAGCCGCCCGGCGGACAGCCGTTCGGCGATGCCCGCGGCCATCCGCACCGGCGTGACGACCTGCCGCACCACCAGCCAGGCGATCGCCCCGAGCAGTACGACGACGAACAGTCCGGCGGTCGCCAGCGTGCCCTTGACCAGGCTGAGCGACTTCTCCTCCTGTGTGAGCGGGAAGAGGTAGTACAGCTCGTAGGGGTCGCCGTTGGGGTCCTTGACCTGCTTGCCGATGACGAGGGCGGGCTGTGCGGCCTTGTCGCCGTCGAGGTAGGCGATGCGGGTGTAGCTCTGGGCGGCGACCGTGTTGCCGTTGACCCGCTCGCGCAGGTCGGCGGGGACGCTCTCGTTGGGGTCGACACCGCCGGAGGCGCGCGGTCCGCGCCCGCCGCCGCTGTCGTCGCCGGTCGGCAGGGTCACCACGTCGAAGGCGCCCTGGCCGCCGCTGGAGAGCGAGGAGACGAGGTCGCTCATCCACTGGATGACGTTCTGGGAGGACTGGCCGTCCACCGCGGCCGGTTTCTCCCCCGTCGCGCCCATCGTCTCGTCGGCCCGCTGCTTGGCCGCGGCGAACCCGCCGGTGGCCTGGCTCTGGGATGCCTTCACCTTGGCGTCCAGCAGGCCGTTGCGTACCTGCCCGATGACCACGAAGCCCAGCAGCAGTACGACGCCGAGTGACATCAGCAGCGTGGTGACGACGACCTTGAGCTGGATGTTGCGGCGCCACAGCCGCATCACGGGCAGCAGCGGTCGGCGCACCCAGCGCATGAACAGCCGAAGGACCGGGCTGCCCTGCACGCCACCGTGCAGCAGCCCGCCCTCCAGCAGGCGGCCCCAGCGGGAACGCGCCGTGTCCCGGCCGACAGGCCGCCCCGCACGGGCCCCGGACCGGCCGGGCGCCGAAGCGGCGCTGTCACCGGACATGTCAGCTCGGCCCCGCCTTGTAACCGACACCACGCACAGTCACCACGATCTCCGGCCGCTCCGGGTCCTTCTCGACCTTGGAGCGCAGCCGCTGCACATGCACATTGACCAGCCGGGTGTCCGCCGCGTGCCGGTAGCCCCAGACCTGCTCGAGGAGCACCTCACGCGTGAACACCTGCCAGGGCTTGCGCGCGAGCGCCACCAGCAGGTCGAACTCCAGGGGCGTCAGCGCGATCGACTGCCCGTCCCGCTTCACGGAGTGCCCGGCCACGTCGATGACCAGGTCGCCGATGGCGAGCTGCTCCGGAGCCGGTTCCTCGGACCTCCTCAGCCTGGCCCGGATCCGGGCCACCAGTTCCTTCGGCTTGAACGGCTTCACGATGTAGTCGTCGGCCCCGGACTCCAGGCCCACCACCACGTCGACGGTGTCGCTCTTGGCCGTGAGCATCACGATCGGAACCCCGGACTCCGCCCTGATCAGGCGGCACACCTCGATCCCGTCACGCCCCGGCAGCATCAGGTCCAGCAGCACGAGGTCCGGTTTGGTCTCACGGAAAGCGGCCAACGCCTTGTCACCGTCGGCTACGAAAGACGGCTCAAAACCCTCACCACGCAACACGATGCCGAGCATCTCGGCCAGTGCGGTGTCGTCGTCGACGACAAGGACTCTTCCCTTCATAAACGACATCATCCCATTAGCTAATCGTTACCTGGCGTGACCTGGCACACAGCTCGGCAAGCGCCTCGCCCGTCACGGGCGAGACGACGCCTTCCTCGGTGACGATCGCCGTCACCAGTTCGGGCGGTGTCACGTCGAACGCCGGGTTGTACGCCTGGGTCCCCAGGGGTGCCACCGGTATCCCGCCTCCCGCTCCAGCCACCGGCACCTGAGGTGCTGTGACCTCGGTCACTTCGAATCCGGGACGCTGTTCCACCTCGATGGACGCCCCGTCCGGCGTGTCCGCGTCCACCGTCGTCACCGGTGCCACCACGATGAACGGCACATGGTGATACCGCGCGAGCACCGCGAGCGGATAGCTCCCCACCTTGTTCGCCACCGAACCGTCGGCCGCGATCCGGTCGGCACCGATCAGCACCGCGTCCACCTCCCCGGCCGCGAACAGCGAACCCGCCGCGTTGTCGGTGAGCAAGGTGTACGCCATGTCGTTGCGCGCCGCCTCGTACGCCGTCAGGCGAGCACCTTGCAGCAACGGACGCGTTTCGTCCACCCACAGCCGCCGCAGCCGCCCCCGCCGGTGCGCCGCGAGCGCCACCGCGAACGCCGTCCCCTCACCGCCCGACACCAGCGCCCCGGTGTTGCAGTGCGTGAGAATACGGTGCCCACCACTCGGCAGCAGCTCGTCCAGCAGCGCCAGCCCGTGCGCCGCCATCCTGGCGCTGGCCTCGGCGTCCTCCTGGTGCAGCCGCCGCGCCGCCGCCAGCGCCGCCCGGGCCGCTTCGTCGGCGTCACCACCGCGCGCGAGCACCGCGTGATAGGCGTCCTGCGCCCTGCGCACCCCCACGGAGAGGTTCACCGCGGTGGGCCGGGCACCCGCCAGCGCCACCGCCGCCTCGTCCACGTCGAAACCGCGGACGGCGGCGAGCGCGACCCCGTACGCCCCCGCGATACCGAGCACCGGCGCCCCGCGCACGGCGAGCGACCGGATCGCCTCCACCAGCACGAGCGCGTCCGTGCAGACCAGTTCGACCTCCTCGGCCGGCAACCGCGTCTGGTCGAGGAGGACCAGAACGGGGCCTTCGGGTGGTTCTTCCCAACGGAGCACCGGGATGCCGGGCGGCCGCTTGTCTTCGCCGGATTGCGCGCGCTGATCAGCCATGCCGTCAGTCTGCCCGCTACCGGGCGGACAATTGAAGGTGCACAGCCCCTACCGCGGCCGGTCCCTCCCCGACCGCACCATGGCACGATGTTGGCCAACCTGCCGCCGCACCCGCGGACGGGCACCGTGAAGGAGCGACGATGAACGACACTCCGGGCTGGGCCTCGCCCGGATCCGCCCCGTCGGACGGGCAGCAGCCGGGCACCCCCGGCGCCGCCGGTCCGGCCGACCGCCCCGATCCCGCGCAGCAGCCCGCGGCACCCACGGAGCAGCCGGGCACGGACCCACAGGGCCCCGGCTCGAAGTGGTCCAAGGAGCAGCCCCCACCCGCGCAGTGGTCCGCCCCCACAGGCCCGCAGAGCCCCGGCCAGGCTCCCCCGCCGCCACCCCCGGGCCCCGGCTGGGGCACCCAGCCCCCCGGCGGCCACAGCGGCGGCCAGGGCGGCTGGGGAGGCCCCGGTGGATACGGCGGCGGCTACGGCGGTGGATACGGCGGCTGGGGCGGCGGCGCCTGGGGCGGCCCCCCGCCCGCGGCCAAGCCCGGCGTGATCCCGCTGCGCCCGCTCGGCGTCGGCGAGATCCTCGACGGCGCGGTCTCCACCATGCGCACCTACTGGCGCACCGTGCTGGGCATCTCCCTGACCGTCGCCGTCGTCACCGAGATCATCGTCATCCTCGTCCAGGGCCTCTTCCTGAACGACTACGCCGACACCGAGGCCCTCGAAGACCCCAGCGCCACCCTGAGCGAACTCACCAGCGCCATGGGCAGCGCCATGCTCGGCTCCGGCATCCTCTTCGTGATCTCCCTGGTCGGCACCGTCGTGGCCACCGCCCTGCTCACCACCGTCACCAGCCGCGCCGTCCTCGGCAGGCCGGTCACCACCGGCGAGGCCTGGCGCGACGCCCGCCCCCAGGTCCCCAAGCTGTTCGGCCTGATCACCCTGCTGCTGTTCATCGCCCTCGGCGTGGCCTTCGCGGGCGCGGTGCCCGGCCTGCTGATCGTCCTCGCGGGCGGTGGCGCCGCGGGCGCCGCACTCGCCGTCCTCGGCGCCCTCGCCGGCGGGATCGTCGCCCTGTGGCTGATGATCCGCTTCTCCCTCGCCTCGCCCGCGCTGATGCTGGAGAAGCAGGGCATCAAGAAGGCGCTCAGCCGCTCCACGAAGCTGGTGCGCGGCTCCTGGTGGCGGGTCTTCGGCATCCAACTGCTCGCCACGATCATCGCGAACATCGTCGCGGCGATCGTCGTCATCCCCTTCACCTTCCTCGCCGCCGCACTCAGCGGCGACGGCGTCGGCGGCTTCCTCAACGGCACCGGCGACTTCGGCTGGACCTTCCTCATCATCAGCGGCGTCGGCGCGGTGATCGGCTCCATGGTCACCTTCCCGATCACGGCCGGTGTCGCGGTCCTGCTCTACATCGACCAGCGCATCCGCCGTGAGGCCCTCGACCTCGAACTCGCCCGCGCCGCGGGCGTCCAGGACCCCACCCCCGGCACCACCCCCGGGAGCTGATGCGGTGATCCTCGCCGGGGGAGTCCTCACGACGGCACCCGCAGCCCTGCCGGGCGCCGTCGACACGGCCGTACGATCCCTGCCGCGCGCCCACGCCACAGCCGTGCACCCCGTGTCCCTGCTGTCCGCCGACGACGAGCCGCCGCTGACGACCCCGCGCGACCCCGCGCGGGAAGCAGCCCGGCGCGAACTGTCCAAGCGGATGTACCACGAGGACGACCCCGGCCTGTTCCAGCGCGCCCTCGACGCCTTCTGGGACTGGGTCGAGGAACTCCTCAGCAGCGCGGCGTCCGCGACCCCGGGCGGCACCGTCGGCCTCATCGTCATCATCCTCGCGGTGATCGCCGTACTGGCCGCCC
The DNA here is from genome assembly GCF_042796855.1 of Streptomyces sp. NPDC057877. Taxonomy (NCBI): domain Bacteria; kingdom Bacillati; phylum Actinomycetota; class Actinomycetes; order Kitasatosporales; family Streptomycetaceae; genus Streptomyces; species Streptomyces sp. NPDC057877. The sequence goes on along the minus strand of NZ_JBHVMS010000004.1, from coordinate 4,135 downwards.
TGTGGTGGCGCCTGGGCACCCCGCAACGCCAACCCGCCACCTCCGCCGCCCTCTTCGACGACCGCCCCCGCAACGCCGCCGACCACCGCGCCGCCGCCGAGGCCCACGCCGCCCAACGGCACTGGAACCAGGCCCTCCAGGAACGCATGCGCGCCGTCGTCCGCGCCCTCGAGGAACGCGCCCTCCTCGACACCCGCCCCGGCCGCACCGCCGACGAGGCAGCCGCCGAAGCGGGCCGCGCCCTGCCCGCCCACGCCGACCGGCTGCGCACCGCCGCCCGCGACTTCGACGACGTCACATACGGCGGCCGAACCGCCACCGAGCAGGCATACCGCCGCCTCACCGCACTCGACCGCGACCTGGAACGCGCCAAACCCCAGCTCGCCACCAGCAGCACCAACGCCCACAGCGCGGACCACACCCGCCCGGGAGCCGCCGGATGACCACCGAGGCAACGCTCCCCCCCACCACCGAGGCCACGCCCCCGACCACCTCCGCCTCGCCCACCGCCCGCCAGGTGTGGACCCGCGCGCGAGGCATCGCCCTCGCCTTCGTCGTCCTCCTCGCGGGCGCCGTCGTCATCGCCGTGATCCGCTCCGACGCCAAGCACGGCGCCCTCGACCCACGCTCCGCCGACCCGCAGGGCAGCCGCGCCGTCGCCGAACTCCTCGCCGACCGCGGCGTGTCCACGCGCGTGGTCACCACCCTCGACGAGGCCCGCTCCGCGGCCGCCCCGGACGCCACCCTCCTGGTCGCCGCCCCCGACCTGCTGACCCACCGCCAACAGACGCTGCTGCGCTCCTCCGTGGCCGACACCGGCACCCGTACCGTCCTCGTCGCCCCCGGCGGCCCCTCCGTCGAACGCCTCGCCCCCGGCGTCACCGCCGACCCCGCCACCAGCCTCGAATCGGCACTCGCCCCCGACTGCGACCTGCCCGCCGCCCGGCGCGCGGGCACCGCCGACACCGGCGGCCACCGCTACATCACCACCCACCCCGACGCCGTCCGCTGCTACCCCAGCGACCGCCTCGCCACCCTCGTACAGCTCCCGGACCAGTCCGGGGACGGCGACACCATCGTCCTCGGCGCGCCCGACATCCTCGTCAACGACCACCTCGACGAGCAGGGCAACGCCTCGCTCGCGCTCCAACTCCTCGGCTCGCGCCCCCATCTGGTCTGGTACCTCCCCTCACTGTCCGACGCCTCCGCCACCACCCCCGAAGAAGACAGCGGCCTCTTCGACCTGCTCCCCTCCGGCTGGCTCTGGGGCACCCTGCAACTCCTCATCGCCGCAGCCCTGGCCGCCCTCTGGCGGGCACGCCGACTCGGCCCCCTGGTGCCCGAAAGACTCCCCGTCGCGATCCGCGCCTCCGAAACCGTCGAAGGCCGCGCCCGCCTCTACCGCAAGGCGAACGCCCGAGACCGCGCCGCCACCGCTCTCCGCTCCACCACCCGCACCCGCCTCGCCCCCCTCGTAGGCATCCCCGTCACCCAGGCGCACACGCCCGAGGCCCTGCTTCCCGCCCTTGGCGCCCATCTCCGCGCGAACGGCGACGGACAGCCCCTGCACACCCTCCTCTTCGGCCCGCCGCCCGGCGACGACACAGCCCTCATCGCACTCACCGACCAACTCGACGCCCTCGAAAGAGAGGTACGCCGTCCATGATGGACCCGACCACTGACAACGCCGGGCAGAGCGGCGACCCGGGCGACGCCCGAGCCGCCCTCGAAGCCCTGCGCGCCGAGATCGCCAAGGCCGTGGTCGGCCAGGACCCCGCCGTCACCGGCCTCGTCGTCGCCCTCCTGTGCCGCGGCCACGTCCTCCTCGAAGGCGTCCCCGGCGTCGCCAAGACCCTCCTCGTCCGCGCCCTCGCCGCCGCCCTCGACATCGACACCAAGCGCGTCCAGTTCACGCCGGACCTCATGCCGAGCGACATCACCGGCTCCCTCGTCTACGACACCCGCAGCGCCGAGTTCTCCTTCCAGCCCGGCCCGGTCTTCACCAACCTCCTCCTCGCCGACGAAATCAACCGCACCCCACCCAAGACCCAGTCGTCCCTCCTCGAAGCCATGGAGGAACGCCAGGTCACCGTCGACGGCACCCCCCGCCCCCTCCCGGAACCCTTCCTGGTCGCCGCCACCCAGAACCCGGTCGAGTACGAGGGCACCTACCCCCTCCCCGAAGCCCAGCTGGACCGCTTCCTCCTCAAACTCACCATCCCCCTGCCCTCCCGCCAGGACGAGATCGACGTCCTCACCCGCCACGCCGGAGGCTTCAACCCACGCGACCTGCGCGCCGCGGGCGTACGCCCCGTAGCGGGCCCCGCGATCCTGGAAGCGGCCCGCACCGCGGTCGCCAAGACGACCGTCTCCCCCGAGATCACCGCCTACGTCGTCGACATCTGCCGAGCCACCCGCGAATCCCCGTCCCTCACCCTCGGCGTCTCCCCACGCGGCGCCACCGCCCTCCTCGCGACCTCCCGCGCCTGGGCCTGGCTCACCGGCCGCGACTACGTCACCCCCGACGACGTGAAGGCCCTCGCCCTGCCCACCCTCCGCCACCGCGTCCAGCTCCGCCCCGAGGCCGAGATGGAAGGCGTCACAGCCGACTCCGTCATCAACGCCGTCCTCGCCCACGTCCCCGTCCCCCGCTGATGGCCCTCACCGGACGCGCCGCGCTCCTCGCGGCCCTCGGCTCCCTCCCCGTCGGCATCTGGGACCCCAGCTGGACGGGCATCCTCGCCGTCAACGCCCCCCTGGCCCTGGCCTGCGCCTGCGACTTCGCCCTCGCGGGCCCCGTACGACGCCTGCGCCTGACCCGCTCCGGCGACACCTCCGCACGCCTCGGCGAACCGGCGGACGTCACCCTCACGATCACCAACCCCTCCGGCCGCCCCCTGCGCGCCCATCTCCGCGACGCCTGGCCCCCCAGCAGCTGGCAGCCAGGCACCGAGGTCGACTCCTCCCGCCACCGCCTCACAGTCCCCCCAGGCGAACGCCGCCGCGTCACCACCCGCCTACGCCCCACCCGCCGCGGCGACCGCCAAGCCGACCGCGTCACCATCCGCTCCTACGGTCCCCTCGGCCTGCTCGCCCGCCAGGGCACCCACCGCGCCCCCTGGACCGTGCGCGTCCTGCCCCCCTTCACCAGCCGCAAGCACCTGCCCTCGAAACTCGCCCGCCTACGCGAACTCGACGGCCGCACCAGCGTCCTGCAACGCGGCGAGGGCACGGAATTCGACAGCCTCCGCGAATACGTCCCCGGCGACGACACCCGCTCCATCGACTGGCGCGCCACCGCCCGCCAGTCCACCGTCGCGGTCCGCACCTGGCGCCCCGAACGCGACCGGCACATCCTCCTGGTCCTCGATACGGGCCGCACGTCCGCGGGCCGCGTAGGCGACGCCCCTCGTCTGGACGCCTCCATGGACGCCGCCCTCCTCCTCGCGGCCCTGGCATCCCGCGCGGGCGACCGAGTCGACCTCCTCGCCTACGACCGCCACGTCCGCGCCATCGTCCAGGGCCGCACCGCAGGCGACGTCCTCCCCTCCCTGGTCAACGCCATGGCCACCCTCGAACCCGAACTCGTCGAGACAGACGCCAGAGGCCTCACCGCCACCGCTCTGCGTACGGCCCCCCGCCGCTCCCTGATCGTCCTGCTCACCGCCCTCGACGCGGCCCCGGTCGAAGAAGGCCTCCTCCCCGTCCTCGCGCAGCTCACCCAGCGCCACACGGTCCTCCTGGCCTCCGTCGCGGACCCCCATATCACCCGCATGGCGCAGTCCCGAGGAACCACCGAAGCCGTCTACGAGGCCGCAGCCGCCGCCCAGGCCCAGTCCGAACGCCACCGCACGGCAGAACAACTCCGCCGCCACGGCGTCACGGTCGTCGACGCGACACCGGACGAACTGGCACCCGCACTGGCGGACGCCTACCTGACCCTGAAAACAACGGGACGCCTGTAAGGAAGACAGGCCAGGGGGCACACCCCTAAACGCAGAAAACCCCGCATCCGAAGATGCGGGGTTTCCTCAAAATTTGTTCGGCGGCGTCCTACTCTCCCACAGGGTCCCCCCTGCAGTACCATCGGCGCTGTAAGGCTTAGCTTCCGGGTTCGGAATGTAACCGGGCGTTT